>JAFECR010000005.1:0-43032 GCA_018242045.1 Pseudomonadota bacterium
TAAACGCTAGATTAATCACAATGTCTATCAACTTGAAGAGCACAAAACTCGATCTTAATAGCAAACAAATTACAAGAATTCCAGAAAGCTTATTTACTATTCGCAAATATCAAGATTTTTGGAAAAAAGTGCGAACAATCGATTGCAGTAACAATAAATTGCGATCCTTGCCAGAAGGGCTTGGCAATCGGTGCCTCGCATTACAAGCGTTTCACTGTCTATCTAATCTCTTGGAATGCTTGCCACAGTCTCTTAGCAATTGTTTAGCATTAGAGGATTTAAACATTCAATCCAACCAACTGCGAGAATTGCCAGAATTTATTGGCAAATTTCAAAATCTTAGCGACTTAGATTGTGGTGATAACAAACTAAAAGATTTACCGGAGTCTCTTACCAATTGCAAAGCGCTCAAATCATTGGATTGTGAAAACAACCAGTTGCAAGCCTTGCCAAAGTCGCTTGGTCAATTGAAAAATCTAGCGACCCTTCGCTGCGGACTAAATGAACTTAGGTCATTACCTGAATCTCTTGGCGAATGCCGAAACATGGAAGAGCTATCAATTATAGGCAGCAAACTACAAATTTTGCCTGAATATTTTGGTAATTTCCAAATGCTACAAGAGTTGGATTGTAATGATTGCCAACTGCAAACACTGCCCGCATCTTTGGCTCATTGTCAAGCGCTGGTTTCTATCGCTTGCTGCTACAATCAACTGCAAGCGTTGCCTGATTTTTTGGGTACTTTCCAACAATTGGATAGTATCCATTGCGGGAATAATCAACTGCAAACATTACCCGAATCTCTTGGTAACTGCCAGGCATTGACGAAATTATATTGTAACCAAAACCGTCTGAAAAACTTACCAGAATCCCTGGGTAACTGCCAGGCATTGAACCAATTAGACTGTAGTCAAAACAATCTGGAAGCGTTACCCGAATCGCTAGGTAATTGCCAGAGATTGAAGGAATTACGTTGTAGTCAAAACGCTTTGAAGACGTTACCTGAATCGCTTAGCCATTGTCGCAATTTAAAAGCGATTCGCTGCGCTGGCAATTATATCTCCTCTTTTCCTAAGGCCTTAATTGCGAAAGCAGGCAAAAAATGGTGCGATAGAACGCTTAGCAAACAAAAAAAATTAGCCAATGTTACGAACAACATTATTGCGCTCAAGGTTGATAAATCACCATCCCCTCAGCCACTTGAAAAACAGCCACCTGAAGCAAATCAATCGCTTGGTACAACTCACAAAGCTTGGTTAAAATTAATTTATCTTACAACATTCGCAAGCCTTACTTTAATTAGTTATATCATTGCGGCGTCATTACTAAAAGCAGGCACTATCCTGGCGACAAAGGCGGCGATTGGGGCAATATCGCTCTTTTCAGGTTTGGCTATTACGTCAGCTTTATTTGGGCTTTATTATTTTAGTGTTGCATTAAAAGCAACGATTGTTCGATATATACAAAATTCAGCACGATGCATTGAGGCTCGAAGTGCTTGCGATGAACAATTGGCTCAATTAACTAAAAACTTTAGTACCAACTCGGTTGAGACTTTTATTAACCCTCTCAAAGACATGGAAAATCACGTTCCTCGTCCTTTGCTACTTAAATTTAAGGAATTAGAAATTAAGCATTGTAAAAAAGTGCTTGCGTTGAACGGCAAAGAACGCAATCAAGCGAAAGAGCATGCCTTTGCTGAACTAAGAAAAGCAATCCAAACATTTTGAAATGTCTGAATTGCTTTTTTTAAGAAATATAACGTTATTTTCTAGAGACCCACTCTATTGTTTACTATCGAATTGCTATTTTCTTTTGTAGCAGCATTATTATTCATTGCAACTGCTTTATCTGCGTTTAATTGTCCCTGTGATGGCAAATAGGTCTTTCCTGGCTCAGACGATGTATTTTTTCCATGATGCGCTTGCGCTTTAAATTGCGTGATTTCAATCAATTTTTCAGCAATCCAACCCATCACATCGTCTTGTGAGTTCATCTCATTTTCACTAATTTCTAGCGTTTCCAAGCTCCACTCTTTTATGCTCATTGTTAATAACTTATTCAACAATTGAATCGCAGCAATTTTTGACTTGCCTTCTCTTTCTTGAGTTAATAAACCCATTAAGCAATGCTTTAAACACAATTTACGATATTCATTGACTTCTTTTTGTTGTTTAGAATCCTTCAACAAACTAACATCCCGTTTAAAATGATTTCTCAACGAACTATTTGAGCTATTGGCCTCTTTGAAAGCTTCATCAAATACAGCACCTGCTGATTGAAAATATTGATTAGCAAGAATGTTATGAATATGTGCATAACCTCTATCTTGCACCGTAAGGTAGTTTAATACTGTTTCCAGTCCTGCCATATTAACAGGATCACTTTCTAAAAAGACATTGGCCAGCTTAATGAAAGCGTTCTTTGCGCCTAATTTATGAAATATCGCTGTTTCTTCAATTGCAGCAGCAATCTCTTCTTCGGTATTTGCATTAGCAAAATCTTTGGCATTATATTCAGTATTTTGCGTTTGAGCCGCTTTTTCTATAGCTCCCTTGAGCTCTTTAAATTCATTTCCACGAATCATCAGACCGAAATTATTTGCGTCAATACTATCTAGCATCTCAGCTGTTTTATAATATTCGTATTTTCCACCGCTTTTTTGATAAATTCGTCTTTGCGCCATAGGATTAGCACCATTTTCCATTAAGATCTTGCAAAGTTCCATCATTGCTTTAGCTCTTGTCAAATCGTTAGCATTATTATCGTATGTATGATCACAAAGTAATTCCAAGGTTTTTCTAATACAAACACCCAATGGCGAAATAAGATCAGCATACCACTCACTCGTAGTGCTCATGTGTATTTCACAGCGAATATTGAGATTTGCGCCCAATGCAATTAATTTATTTACTGCTGCTTTTTTTCTTTCCGCAGAAACTTTGTGGTCATAGGCTTGAATAACCATTACCAAAGGCGTTTCACCTATCCCTTGGGCTTCTAATTTTAAACCAGGTTTAGGATAATCGAAAATAGAGGGCGAAGATAATGAGGGCACTTTAATGTCTTTAAAGAGATCAAACATTTCATGGTTAGCATGCCTTGCTGCATAATGTAGTGGGATCAAACCATATTTATCTTTTGCCAATGCATCTGCTCCATGAGCCAATAAGATGCCAGCAATTCGTTGAAAACCAATACCTTGTTGATCGCAAGCATAATGTAAGGGTGTTTTGCCATCAAAGCGACAGTTTACATAAGCCCCATTCTTTAAAGCCTGCTTAACACTTTTGAGATCGCCGCCTTGGCAAGCCTCAATCAGCTGGTTATCTGCTTCGTTAAATTGTCGATATTGAGGCTTAATTCTCGCCGATAAAAATTTGCTCAGCGGTAAATATACCAAATGAATAAAGCTAGGACCAAAAACAATACTGGCGCACAGCTTAATTGCTACCATGCTTAATTTTGAAGCTATCAAAGCAGTGCTCGCTGGCACTAGCAACGCTAAGAGAATTAAACTTAATAACGTTGCTGCGACTGACTCTTTTGATGTTACTTTCAAATATAATTGCTTAAGAAGTTCCTTCATATCACCCTCAATTCTGATTTATTTCAGGCAGTAGGGTAACATCATAACTTAAGCAAAGCAATTTTATTGACTTAGGTAAAAGAGTTATAATTTAGCTAAGCAAATAATGAATTAGCCCTTGATTAAAGGGCTTCATTAACTAAGGTTTTTTGTTGAACGGCCACAGTAACACAGGCATCAGACCAAATATTAATGGCGCTTTCCAACATATCTAATAAGGCATAAAACGGTAGGATTATCCCCATCAACGTTAAGGGCAAATTCATCGTACTTAACAAGGCGCTGGCAATAAAGAAGCACCCCATCGGCACACCCGCATTACCAATCGCAGCAACGGTGGCAATTAAAATCCAAGTGAGTTTTTCACTAAGGGTAAAACTCATCCCTTGGCTTTGAGCAACAAACATAACGGTGATCAAAATAAAAGCCGCGCAAGCATTCATATTGATGGTGGTGCACAAAGGAAAACTAAATCTGGCCACTTTTGGAGAAACATTTAATTTCTGCTCGGCACAATCGATAGCCGTTGGCATCGCAGCCGCCGATGATTTAGAAAAGAAAGCAAAAGAAAGTGCTGGCAACATGTTAGTGAAAGTTTTGAGTGGCGAAATCCCATGCCACCATAGAAAGAGCGGCAATACAATCATCGCTTGAATTAAATTAGCAGACAAAATGGTAGTCAAATACCAACCAAGTTTGGAGAACGACAAGCCTTGGGATACTTCAACAAAAAATGAGGTCATAAATCCCCAAACCGCAATCGGCATAAAACTAACTATCCAACGCGTCAATTGTATCATCATCTGAAACAAGCTTTGCAATAATTGATTAATGGGTTGTCTTTGCTCTGCTGGCAATTTTGCTATCCCGACGCCTAGCAGTAAAGAAAGTAACAGAATGCTAACGACATTCCCTTCTAGAAAGGGTTGCACTAAATTGCTGGGAATGACTTTTAATAGTTCCTCAAAATAAGAAGGATTTTGCGCAACAGCCCCTCCCTCAATCACTTCAAGGATAACCGGTTGAATGGTTTCGTACAGCAAAAGAGCGATACTTGCGGCAATGCCAGTAGTTAGAATGGTATAAGTGACAATGCGCTTGCCAATACCAGTCAGAGACTGTTCTCCTACTGAGGAAATAGTGGCCAGCAAAGACAAACTGATCATAGGTAAACTGATAAGTTTGAGCAATCGCACAAAAACTTCAGAGACGACATTAGCAAAAGTGATGATAAAACCAGAAAATTTGATAAGAAATGGTGATTGGCTTTGTTCGGCCAACCCGGGCAAAGCGCCCGCAAAAAAAGCTAAAATTAAGGCTATCGCAATAAACCAGTAACCACGCCGGTTGAGCATAATGACTGCCCCCATAAAACAATAAAGTTTGAAATTTAAATTATTTATATTAGAAAAGCATTAATTAGGTGTATGTGTCAACCTTGGGTTGACAACAGGTAGAAAGGAGATGGCTGAAAAGATATAAGAACATGAAGATATGCACCTTTATTTCAATATGCTAAGTAAAGCATAACATCCTATTTAATGTCAATTGAGAGCTAATTTAACTTGAGTAAAGGTAAAATCGTGCTAAAGTCGTCACGCCATAACCTTGGGGTAAACTGTTTTTCATGGATCGTGATCCGCGCTTGCAACCAAACATCAAAAGCAGAATCACAAGATATCAAGGCCCATGTGGCCTCCAATAGCCCTGTGTTTGCATTTTTTGCACTGATAATCCAGTAGTGCTGACACCCAGCTTCAATAGCTAAAGCTTTGGTAACTGGTAACAAGTTTAAATAAGTATTGGAAGTGTGAAAAGCAATGATTCCATTTTTGGCAAGATGTTGCTGGTAACTTTTCATTGCCTCTTTGGTTAATAGATGGGAAGGAATAGCATCACCATTAAAGGCATCTATCACTAACAAATCAAATTTTTGTGGAACTTCATGCTCTAGCAGCAATCGTGCATCCCCCAAATGGATATCAATACTTGCTTTGGATTGCTTTATAAAAGTAAAGTAGTTTAAAGCGACTGTTTTAATGTCTTTATCTATTTCATAAAACGTGAAAATATCTTTATCACGACCATAAGTAGCTAATACACCACCACCAAGGCCGATAATGCCCACCTTTAATGGTCTTGCTTGATTTCGTAAAAATTCAAATGCCAACCCAGCGCCTGAAGTTAAACCATAATAAGAATTGGGTAGTTGCGAGCGAGGCGCTGCAAATTGTAAGCCATGAACAACCATGCCATGCATTAAAGCCCTATCGCCATTTGGCGCATCAAGTACTTTTATCATTCCGTAAGGGTTTCTAAATTGTGCGACCAACTTTTGTGCTGGAAAATAAAAATTTCTCACCATCACCATTATCAGTGCCATCAAGGAAATGATACTCAAGGCCAAGATAAAATAGCTCCAGCCTAACTTTGACTTGATAGCAGCAGTTTTGTATAAAAAAACAACAATAATGCCATTAATTAACAAAAGTGGCACATAAAGGTCCCACCAATTCACAAAAAATAACAACGCCACAATATTTGAAAAAATCCCGCCTAAAACGCCGCCCAAAGCAATATACAAATAGAAAAGTGTTAGCGTTTGTGCAGGTGGTTTAAGCTTAACGAGCTCTCCGTGGCAAACCATGCAACCTGAATATAAGAGTGCATGAACCACAATCACTGCATTAATCCCCCCTAATTCCGATCTATAAAGCAGCCACAAAAATAAAATTAACCAAATAATAAAAGAAACAGACCAATAATCTCTATCGTAGGGTTTTGATTTTGAAAAGGTAGCAATGTATGAAATTAAGTATAAGGACAGAGGTAATACCCATAACAAAGGCAAGTTCATCACATTTTGCACTAAAAATTGCGTCAGTGATAAAAGCAAGGCGCTGCTGGTAAATGTCAACACGGTCCATTTAAGTTGATAATTCCATTGGACGGGTTTTAAAACAACCGAAGCCACTTTTTCAATTCGATTAATATTAAATAATTTACTTAAGCAAAGTACACACAAGAAAAGATAAACACCATAAAGCAATGACCATCCCAAGCGTTGAACAGTTAACCCCAAGAGTGGCTCAACTAAAAAGGGGTACCCTAATAACCCGAGCAAGGAACCCGCATTTGAAACAGCATAAAAACGATAAGGAAAAGGAGTGTCTTTTAACTGACAATACCAGTGTTGTAATAAAGGACTTGAAGCTGAAATGATCACACAAGGTAGCAGCACACTGCTGGATAATAAATGTAACACATCCCACGGCGGTAAAAGATCTTGAGAAAAAGCATCGTGTAACGCAATGGGAATAAAAAAGAGCGAACATCCTATTAACAATAAATGAATCCAAGCTTGCTTTTGCTCTGAAAAATAATGCGCTAACACATAAGCATAGCCATAACCCAACAAGAGTACGGCTTGAAAAAATAAAATGGTGGCCATCCAGACAAAACCAGACCCCCCAAACAAAGGTAACATGACTTTGGCAATCAGCGGTTGGATTAAAAAAAGCAAAAATGCACTTAGAAAAATTCCAAGACCATAAAGTAGTTGAAGCATCGTTTAACTCTGGATCAGATCAGGAAGAAAAAAATTATGGTCTTGCATTAAAATACCTTAAAAAGAACGGCGCATTAAGCGCCGTTTTATTACTCATAGGGCAAAACAGAGAACTATTTAAAGTAATAGCTTAATCCTAACATAACAGTATTATTGTAGGTTTTAACAAAAGTATCATCATCTAGGATTATAAAGAAGCTAGGATTAACAAATGTTGTTACATCACCTGTAACACGAGCTTTGCCGTAGTAAGTGTAGATATAATCTAGCCTACAACTCAAGCAAGGCAAAATGCTTTGCTCAAGACCCAACCCAATACGCCAAGCAACCTTGTCTTTTTCTTCAGATAGGCTTAATGCTAAACTTCCACCCTCAATATCACCAACATCAGATGCCAAAACAAACGAATCAGAATTTAAATCAAGATCATTGATAGCAAACCCAACCCTACCATAGAGCATACTGGTAGGTGTTAACAGAACCCCAGGGCGCAAATCCAAACCATACTGAAATTGGTTTAATTTTGTATGAGTGCTATTTCCTGTTACGATGGCATATGTAAGGAATTGGCCGACGATACCATTGGGACTACCAAGCGTAAAATCATCCTCTACAGAGTTGTAATTTTTATAACGCGCCAAATCAACAAAAATTTCTCCGCCAAAATAAAATTGATTCCAAGCTTGACCATATCCTGCAAAGATCGCTCCTTTGAGGGAATTGCTGGTTTTCAAAGCATTTGGGCCATCAATATGAAATGTGAAAACCTCTAAATCATCATTACTATCATCAAACACTCTGAATTCAGTAATTTGATCCTGCACAACGCTGGTTGAGGTTCCACCAAAAGATCCACCAAGGTAAAAACCATCAAAAGGTGAGTCATGTGCTTGCGCGAAAGAAGTCATACAAGAAAGTCCTAATGTGGCTAAAATACCTTGTAAGTTGGTTTTCATCATTAGAAGAGCACTCCTATGTTATAAACTTTAGATCAATTAGTGAACCTACAACAAAGGATTATACGCCCAGGGTGTATTTTAACAAAATAGATATTTGGTCATTTTAAAGGATCGATGACGTTGACATGCAAAGCATGCTGATTTATCTTCAAGGAATGAAACACATTTCCTACTTCACGACAACAACCACTACCACCGGCCTGCGCCGGTAAACACACTCGCCTTTATATTTTCTTTTTTTTTTAACTACCACTCGTAGGTGAATTATGTTTCATAAAATGCCTCTGCTCTTGCTCATCATTATTATTGTTTCTTGCCTTTTTGGTCATGTTGTCCCGCTTGAGATTAAATCCGGCCTATACGCTATCAGCTTAAGCATTAAATCGGTGATAATAACTTTATTACCCTTTTTTATCTTTGGTTTATTGTTTAAAGTAATGACCACGCTTGCACATCGTGCAAGCAAGCTCATTTTATTGACCTTGGCGGCTGTTTTTTGCTCAAATTTCATTTCAACATCGATTAGCCATTATGTGGGAATATGGGTTTATCATTTTGATCTTTCCCTTATTTTGCCGCAAAGTGCGACAACTTTAACGCCACTTTGGCAGTTTACTTTGCCAAAATTCATCGCAAATGATGTTGCCATGTTTGGCGGGATTATGACTGGTTTTACGCTAAGTTATCTCAGCCCTACTCAAGCACAACAATTTGCAAAGATGCTTGATAAATACATCCAAAAAACATTAAAGAGTCTTACCTATATTATCCCACTATTTATCATAGGATTTATCTTAAAATTGGAACATGATGGCACTATCTTAATGCTGATTAAAGATTATGCTGTTATTTTTGCACTCATTGGCTTAGCGCAATTTTGCTATTTAATTTTTATGTACTTTTTAATTAATGGGCGCAACGCCTTTTTTTCAAGCATTCGTCATATGTTGCCAGCGGCGATTGCAGGCTTTAGCACCATGTCAAGTGCTGTTGCGATGCCTTTAACCATACTTGGTACAGAAAAAAATGCAGCTAATGCTGATATAGCGCGCTCAGTGATCCCTGCCACCGTTAACATTCACTTAGTAGGTGATTGCTTTGCTATTCCCATTTTAGCGTTTGCTATTTTAAAAAGCTTTGGCATCGAAGCGCCCTCTTTTGCTGAATATCTAATTTTTTCTTTGTACTTTGTTTTAGCAAAATTCTCGGTTGCTGCTGTTCCTGGTGGGGGAATTATTGTGATGCTCCCAATATTAGAAAACTACTTGGGTTTTAACCCTCAGATGCTATCTTTAATTACGGCCTTATACATTTTGTTCGATCCCGTTATTACCTGCGCTAATGTATTCGGCAACGGAGGTTTTGCGGTATTCATCGATAAGCTGCAGCGGCTTTTTTACAAAACACAAGCAAAGGAAGAATATACCTCCTAAAATTAAGTCATAAGAACAATTCTTGCTAAGCATGGACGCTATGGCTGAAAAAAAATGGAGTTTCCTAGTTTTTACGACAGCACTGATTGGTGCTGTCATTTTTATTGGTTACTATTTTTATGAGAAAAATAAGAATAATCAAGAACTTACTTTGCATGGCAATGTAGATATCCGGCAAGTGGATCTTGGATTTAGAGTAAGCGGTCGTTTGGAGACCATGTTATTTGAAGAAGGAGATAGCATTAAGAAAGGTGAGCTGCTTGCCACCTTGGATAAAATTCCTTTTGAGCATGATGTTGCAAACTTAAGAGCCCAAGTGGATGCAGCCCTTGCTAATCTTAAAAAGCTCAATACCGGCAATAGACCTCAAGAAATCCAAGAAGCACTTGCTAAAGTCAACGAAAAACAAGTTACCTATGAAAATGCCAAAAAGAGCTTGAATCGCAAACAAGATCTCTTAACACAACGATATGCCTCTAAACAAGAATACGATGATGCCTATGCCGCAGCCAATGAAGCTCAGGCGCAATTAAAATCAGCCCAAGAAGCCTTAAAATTGATTAAGGAAGGCTATAGAGCCGAAGATATCGCCGCAGGTGGCGCGCAACTTGAAGCTATCAATGCACAACTAGCAACCGCACTTTCTCATCTGCAAGATACAGATCTTAGAGCGCCAAATGATGGGGTTATTTTAACCCGTATCAAAGAACCGGGGGCAATTTTGCCTATCGGAACATCTGTTTACACTTTATCTTTAGTGAATCCCGTATGGGTGAGAGCTTATGTTTCTGAACAAAATCTTGGTTTACTAAAACCCGGGATGAATACCTTAATCTATACCGACAGCGCCCCTAATAAACCTTATCACGGTCAAATTGGCTTTATTTCCCCACAAGCTGAATTCACACCTAAAAATATTGAAACCAAAGAACTTAGAACAGATCTGGTTTATCGTTTGCGGATCACTGTCCAAGATGAAGAAGGCTATCTTCGCCAAGGCATGCCTGTCACAGTTGTTATCCCACTGTCCTCAAAACCCATCCAAAACCCAACTAAGCAGCAATTGAAAATTCATAATGAACAACCCCTTCGCCATTGATATTAATCAAGTTAGCAAGCAATTTCCAGCTTGCCCGAATATTGCCTTAAATAATATCAGTTTAAAAATCCATGCTAACCAAATTACGGGGTTAATTGGGCCTGATGGTGCTGGAAAAACAACGCTATTACGGTTAATCAGTGGTCTTTTGAATACCTCCAAAGGCAACATCACCGTTTGTGGTTTAGATTCAAAAACACAACGAAATCAATTGTGCGACATCATTGGGTATATGCCACAAAAATTTGGTTTATATGAAGATTTAACCGTAATGGAGAATCTCCAACTCTATGCTGCCTTGCAACGATTATCTTTGCAAGAAAGAACTAATCTTTTTGATAAAATGCTCCATTTTACCGCTCTTAAACCTTTTACGGGCAGGCTTGCTGGCAAACTTTCCGGCGGAATGAAGCAAAAATTAGGTTTAGCTTGTGCTTTATTGAGTAAACCCTCTGTTTTATTATTAGATGAACCAAGCGTTGGGGTTGATCCTATTTCAAGACGAGAATTATGGCAAATGGTTCAAAGTCTGTGTAAAGAAAGCATTACCGTCATTTGGTCCACAGCCTATCTCGATGAAGCTGAAAAATGCTCGCAAGTGATATTACTTAATGAAGGCAACATTCTCTTTGAGGGCGCACCTGAAAATTTGACGGCTACAGTCAAGGATAGGGTTTTTCAACTTGCTTGTGCTGATAAAAGAAAAACCCTTGGAGAATATCTTAAAAGAAAAGAGATTATCGATGGCATTATTCAAGGAAAAAGCCTTAGATTACTGTTTGCAAAAAACGCAACTGTCTCCCCAACACTTCAACTTAAGCCAACGAGCCCTCGCTTTGAAGATGCCTTTATCGATATGCTTGGTGGCAAATTTAGCCGAGAATCTATTTTGGCTCAAAATATTCAAGATAAAAAAATTAAAACAAGCGAAGTGATTCAGGCAATTAATTTAAGTAAAAGGTTCGATAGTTTCATTGCGGTTAACGATGTTAACTTTACGATAAAAAGTGGTGAAATTTTTGGTCTACTTGGGCCAAATGGCGCAGGAAAATCCACTACCTTTAAAATGCTATGTGGGCTTTTACAACCTACTCATGGCCAAGCACTCATTTCAGGAATTGATTTAAGTACGTCAAGCTCAAAAGCAAGAGCTAAAATTGGTTACATGGCTCAAAAATTTTCGCTTTATAGTGATCTTAATGTATTACAAAATCTTGAATTTTTCTCAGGCATCTATGGCTTAATTGGTAAAAGAAAAAAAACAGCAATTTCGCAAATGATTGATATCTTTGATTTAAAACCTTACCTTAACACCAACGCAGGTACGTTGCCACTGGGGTTTAAGCAAAGACTTGCCTTATCGTGCGCGCTCATGCACGAACCAGATGTATTATTTTTAGACGAGCCAACCTCTGGGGTGGATCCTTTAACACGACGTGAGTTTTGGACACATATCAATGGCATGGTGCAAAAAGGAGTGACCATCATGATCACCACTCACTTTCTTGATGAAGCAGAATACTGTGATAGAGTGTCCCTGATTTATAAAGGTCAAAACATCGCGACGAATACCCCTGATGGTTTAAAAGCGCAAATCCAATCAGATGCCTTGCCCAATCCTACTCTGGAAGATGCGTTTATTGCCTTAATTGAGCAATTTGAACAGCAGCAGGATAAAGTATCATGAGTACTTTTTCCCAAGAAAGATTAATAGCTTTTGCTTATAAAGAAATGTTGCAAGCCCTAAGGGATCCAAGCACTTTGCTCATTGCCATTATTTTGCCTGGTATTATGATTTTTTTATTTGCTTACGGTGTTTCTCTTGATAACGACAACATCCGAATCGGATTGGTATTAGAAGATACTTCCGCCCAAGCAAGAGATCTTGCCAAAGCCTTTGAAAGCACGCCCTATTTTCAAGTAACAAGCCAAACCAACCGCGAAAAACTAACAACCGCTTTAATCGCCAGCAAAATACGCGGTCTTGTCGTCATCCCTCAAGATTTTTCGCAAAAACTTCAAAGCAAACAAACATCGCCGATTCAAGTTATTGCCGATGGCAGTGAAACCAATACAGCGAGTTTTGTGCAAAATTACGCGCAAGGGGTTGTTGCCAATTGGCAAATGAATCAATTTTCTCAAAATGGGATAATATTACCCTCCATTATAACAGAACCCAGAGTCTGGTTTAATCCAGAACTCAAAAGCAGAAATGTCATTTTGCCTGGCTCTATGGCGATTATCATGGCACTTATCGGTACGTTACTCACAGCCTTAGTGGTGGCAAGAGAATGGGAAAGAGGATCGATGGAAGCGTTATTTTCTACTCCCATTCATATTAGTGAACTTATTCTTGGCAAAGTTATCCCTTATTTTGTGCTTGGCATGTTATCGATGTTTTTGTGTGTTTCTGTTTCAGTTTTTTTATTTAATGTTCCCTTTGTCGGTTCCATTTTCATTCTTTCAATATCAACAGCGCTTTTTCTGTTGGCAGGGCTGAGTCAAGGGTTATTAATTTCCACGCTCGCCAAAAATCAATTTGTTGCCAGTCAAGCTGCGATTAATGCAGCCTTTTTGCCTGCTTATATGTTATCTGGATTTTTATATGAAATTGAATCCATGCCGCTTGCCATCAAAGCGGTTACTTATTTACTGCCAGCAAGATATTTTGTTTCAATTATACAAACAAGTTTCTTAGCAGGGGTTATTTGGTCTGAACTTTGGCCTAACATGCTTGCTTTAAGCGTGATGGCAGCATTCTTTTTGTTTATTGTTGTAAAAAAAAGTAAGAAGAGTTTAGAATGAAGATCTTTTTTCGCATTAAAGCCCTCGTTATCAAAGAAATCCTTGCGCTTTTAAAAGACAAGCGGGCCCGTATTATTCTTATCATGCCGCCCATCATGCAACTTATTTTATTTGCCAATGCCGCCACATTAGAAGTTCGCAATATTTCCATTTCGTATCTTAATGAAGATAAAGGTTGGTACAGTCATGAATTGATCCAGAGAATTAAAGGTTCTCCCTATTTTAATCACGTTTATGAAGTTAATACTTTTAAAGAATTAAAGAAAACAATAGACGATCAACGCGTTTTGGTTGCCTTAGCGATTCAATCTAACTTTTCCCAGCAACTTGCCTCTGGCAGTGAAGCTTTTGCACAAATAATATTGGATGGTCGCAAATCAAACTCTTCACAAATTGTTGAAGGTTATGTTTCCCGAATAATTCAAAGCTTCAATGAGGAGATCCAAAAACAAATTAGTGTGAAAGCGCTTGGTCAAGTCAGTATTGATTTTCGCAGTTGGTTTAACCCAAACTTAGATTACTTATTTTATACTGTGCCTCAATTAGTCGGCATTCTCAGCATGGTCGTTGGTTTGATAGTCACAGCTTTATCTGTAGCTCGAGAAAGAGAAATGGGCACTTTTGATCAATTATTGGTTTCGCCCTTGCAGCCTTGGGAAATTTTAATCGGTAAAATGTTACCTGCCATTATCATTGGGGTTTTAGAAAGCACGCTTATCATGATTTTGGCGATGTCAATTTACCAGATCCCTTTTTATGGTTCTTTCTTTCTTTTCTATTTAAGTTTGATAATATTCGTGATCTCTATTATTGGCGTTGGTCTATTTATTTCTTCACTATGTCAAACCCAACAACAAGCCACTTTAGGGATCTTTGTTTTCATTATGCCAACGATGCTGTTATCGGGCTTTGCTACTCCCATTGAAAACATGCCCACTTGGTTACAACCAGTCACTTGGCTTATTCCTATTAGTCATCTTTTTGTGATCATTAAGGGTGTTTTTTTAAAAAATATGGGCACCCTGGAAGTGCTAAAAAATATTTGGCCAATGCTTGTGATTGCTTTGATTACACTTTCTCTTGCAACCTGGAAATTCAAAAGCACGCTCAAGTAATCTTAATTAAACCATTGACTTTGGAAATACATTCTTGAACAATCTAAATAAACCCATAGAGAACACAGTCATGATCAAACTAGCTGCATATCTTGGAACCTTTTTTTGCGCATCCTTATTTTGGACATCGCTTTATGCTGCTACTTCCACCACCTCACTTGCAGTTTCAGCAACAGTGGTATCTGACTGCGCCGTCATCGCAAACCCACTTGGTTTTGGCAATTATGGGCTAACAAGCCCTTCTAACTTAGACTCAACTTCTACTATTAATGTCACTTGCACTTTATCTGTGCCATTTAATATCGGCCTTGATGCAGGTGCGGGTGCAGGTGCCACCGTCACTAATCGCAAACTAACCAAAGTATCTGCTTCTCAAACTTTAAATTATGCACTTTACCAAGACAGTGGCCGAACTACTAATTGGGGAAACACGCCTGGCACAGACACTGTGGCAAGTACGGGTACCGGGTTATTGCAAGCATTTACAGTATATGGTCGGATCCCGATGAATCAAACCTCTCCGAGTGGCGTTTACAATGATACTGTCACTGTAACAGTAACATACTAAACGTTGTCCCTTTTAACTTGACTTTAGGTCATTACCTCTTTAAAACCACTATTTGATCTTATTAGCTCTCTTTCATGTAAAAAAACTAACTACTAAAATGATTAAAACAATTTGCCAATTATTTTATTTATTGATGTTCTGTACTTTAACTTTCGCCAGTGAAATTAGCATTTCACCGCTGAGACTTGATCTTTCTTTACAAGCACCCATGGCTACTTTAAAAGTAAGCAATCCTGGCGAGCAAAAACTTCTTATCCAAACTCAGCTAATGCATTGGACACAAAATAATGGCAATGATATTTATCAGCCCAGTGAAGAAATCTTAGTGGTGCCACCTTTGTTTTCTGTTGAGCCACATTCACATCAAATCATTCGAGTCGCCCTTGGCACAACACCTTGCAAAAAGGAATTGTCATATAGGTTGTTTTTAAAAGAAATCGTTACCCAAAAAAGCAATATTCCTGGATTAAATGTGGCACTTACCATTAGCATACCAGTGTTCGTTGAACCGACAGAAAAATTACACACTCAATATGCTTGGCAAGCAAGCAACACGCCAAAAGGGGTTTTAGTCAGTTTGTACAATAATCATAATTGCCATCTGTTGATAAATGAACTGCAGCTATTAGATAACAAAGATGTTGCGCAAAATTCAGCTATTAAATTATTTAAATATATTCTTCCCGGACAATCCTTTCAATGGACATTACCGGTAAATGAAAAGCAACTATCAAATTATAAAATCAAAGCCAAAATCAATGGCAATGACATCATAGATGAGGCAAACAAAAAACTGTGAAGGTTTGGAAACAAACAACATTAGCCGTGTGCCTAATTCTATTTTTTTGTTCAACAAGCATTGCTTCTCCACATTTATCTCGTGGCTCTGATTTTCAAAAATATTTACTAGAAGTTTACATTAATCAAAGTGCTACTAAGCAAATCATTCATTGTTTTATAGATAAAGACCGTCAAATTTGGATCCACAGTGTTGACTTAAGAGCGTGGCATTTATCCATTCCGGATAACGAGCCCTTATTTTATGAACACAAAGCGTTTTATCAATTGGATTGGGTTAAGGAAATTAAATATCACTTTGATCAAGAGAATTTGTCATTATTTCTTGATATCCCAACGCAATATCTTCCTAAGACAACCATCTACTTGCAACCTCGTGAAGAAATTGGCACCATCAGACCACAACATCCCGGCGCCTTTGCAAACTACTCACTCTCTTTACAACATAATAACTTAATTTCAGAAACAAATTTTGCAGCTTTCACTGAATTAGGTCATTTTAATCAATTTGGCGTAGGAACCAGTGATTTTATCGCCAATAAAAATATTAGCGATAACAATTTAATCCGTCTTGATACTACTTGGACACTTGATCAACCAGAAAAATTAACATCTTGGCGTTTTGGTGATTCAATCAGTGGTAGTAGCATCTGGGCTGGACAAGTTCATTTTGCAGGCGTTCAGTGGGCAACTAATTTTAGCACGCAACCTTATTTTATTACCTTCCCATTGCCTACGATTTCAGGAGAAGCCATTGTTCCAAGCACACTTGATATTTTTGTGAATGATACACTTCGCTTTACTCAAAACATAGAAAGCGGACCTTTCACGGTTTATGAAATGCCGGTGGTAACTGGAGAAGGCACCATAAAGCTCGTCAATCAAAATAATGGCCTACGCCAAGAAGTATTGATCCCCTATTATGCTAGCGAGCAATTATTAAAACCTGCCTTAAGTGATTTCTCTTATGAATTAGGATTTATTCGTGATGACTTTGGCATAGATAGTTTTCATTACAGTGATTTAGTTGCCGTTGGTAGCTATAGCCAAGGTTTGCAAGAAAATTGGACGGCAGGATGGCATGGAGAATTACTCTCTCGTCAACAAACTTTTGGAATTTCTAGCAATTATTTATGGCAGAATGCGTTGGTGGCGTCATTCTCTCTTGCAACCAGTCACAGTGATTTAGGAATAGGATCTTTAGCACTTTTTGGATTAAGAAGAATTACGCCCAGTTTAAGCTTTGGCGCTCAATTAATTTCTACTAGTAAAACATTTACGCAGTTAGGTTTTATCAGCCAACAACCGCCAATGTTACGTCTGAAAAGCTACTTAAGTTATGCATCAGCTAAATATGGATCGTTTGGTATCAGCTATACACGAATTAAAAATCGTTATCCTGTTATTTTTGATGACTTTAGCAGCGTACAAGAACTTTTTAATACTGATTTGATGACAGTGAGCTATAGTAAAAATCTCTTCACCAATGTGTATTTACTATTAGGCGCTATTACTGATTTTCACCATCACCATCATGATCAAATGGTATTATCGATAGTGTGTGGTTTACCTCATGATAACAGCCTTACGGTAAGTCAGCAACAATCTCGCCAGAGTAGCCAAAGTTTGCAACTCATCAAAAATGTTCCTTTGGGCAATGGCTATGGATACAACTTATTCGCGTCGCATCATCAACCTCAAGAAGCTCAAGCTTCATTTACTTATCAAAATGATTATGGAACTTACACAGCAGGCGTTGTAAAATTTTCAGATTATAGTAATTATTTAGCCCAAGCGAGCGGCGGGATTATCCATTTTGCCGATCATACCTTGCTCTCTCGAAATGTTTATAATAGCTTCACTTTAGTTGAAGTCCCAGGCTATGAGAATGTCTGCGTTTATGATCGTAATACTTGTATTGGTCGTACCAATCATGAAGGTGTTTTATTGGTTCCAAACTCACTGGCATATCAAAGAAACAAAATTGCCATAGAACCTACTGATCTTCCTTTAACCGCTCAAATTGGTACAACAGAACTTGATGTTATCCCCTATTATCGCAGCGGTATCCTTGCCAGATTCCCTGTACAATCTGTCTACAACTTAAGCATGCGACTTGTTAATGAAACCAGGAAACCCCTTATTGCAGGCGCCACTGTTCACATCTATGGTGATTCTCAAACCTATTTTATAGGCGAAAATGGTTACTTCTTTACTGCTGTGACTGGCACCACCTTAGTTGGAGAAGTCAAATCTACTGAAGGTGCTTGTGCCTTCCATATACGTACACCACTTAAAAAGAATGCAATTACTGATTTGGGAGATATCATGTGCTTTTCAACTTATTAAAAAGCTTCTTGATTTGCTTATTCGCTGTGTTATCCGTACCGGCTTTTGCAAGCTGCATTGGTTTAAATTGCACTTGTTCTGTGGCATCGCAACCGTTGGTATTTGGGAATTATCATGTACAAAATGGCACGCAAACCACAACGACTGGAAATGTACAAGTCACTTGTTCCGCCTTGGTTGCCGGACTGAATGTTTCTTATAATATAAAATTAAACTCTGGCAGTAGTGGGAATTTTAGCGCACGAACCTTGAAAAGCGGCGCAAACAATTTAAATTATAATCTTTATACCAGTGCTACTTATGCTCAGGTTTGGGGCGATGGTTCAGGTAGTACCGTTATTGTTTCAGATGCTTACATTCTGTCACTACTTTCAGTAACGAGAAACTATACAGTTTATGGCAAGATCCCTGCTTTGCAAAATGTTGCTGTTGGGGCTTATTCAGATACTATCACTGTAACAGTTGAATACTAGCAAACTAAATGTGATTGGCGGAGAGGGAGGGATTCGAACCCTCGGTACGCTCATCACGTACACACACTTTCCAGGCGTGCTCAATCGGCCACTCTGACACCTCTCCTGAAGGGGGTGGATTATAACACATGCTTCACGCGTTAATGTAGGGTAAGCAAAGCAAAGTTAGGGCAGCTGAAAAAAATATTGGCTGTACGCTATAGTTATAAATCTCACTCTTTTAGTCTGACAAGAAACCAAATTCTCACTAAGCTTAAAAATAACTCGGGTAAAGGTTGGGTAAATATGTTTCTTGATTACTTTGCGCTTGGTTTACTCTTTTTTGTTGCGATAGTGATCTTCTATGGCATCATTGCTATCCATGATATTCCTTATCTCATTGCCAAGGGTCGCCAACATCCTCAACAAGATGCAATTCATATCGCAGGCTGGGTTAGTTTATTTACTTTACATGTGATTTGGCCCTTTCTTTGGATCTGGGCCACCCTATATAGGCCTGATAGAGGATGGGGGTTTGAAAAAGAAACCGAAGCACTGTCAGACACCGTTGCCCAGTTAAAGCAGCAAGTAATGGACATACAGTCCCGTCTTAACAAACTGGAGTCTAAGGATATTCCCTGGACTGTGATCCCTAAGATAGAAGAAGGCAACCCCTAATGGATCTGCTGCTTATCCTTACTTACACTGCTTTGTGTATCATTATTTTTAAAATATTTAGGATCCCTGCTAATAAATGGACAGTTCCGACCGCAGCCCTCGGTGGCATCGCCCTTATTGGCACACTTATCTTTGTGATGAATTACAATCACCCCTATGCAGAGGTAGGCCGTAAATATTTTGTCACCACTCCCATTGTACCCGGGGTCAGTGGCTTGGTAACTGAGGTCCCAGCTGTAGCCAATGTCCCCTTAAAAAAAGGGGATGTGCTGTTTCAAATTGATGCTACACCCTTTAAAAACCGCAAAGCGGCGCTTAAAGCACAATTGGACATGGCAGCACTTGATCTAAAAAGAGCCATTGAATTGGTTGCTAAAAATGCAGCTCCTGTTAGAGATAGAGATCAAGCACAATCACGCGTTGATGAATTAACCGCACAATTAGCGGTTGCCGAATATGAACTCAACCAAACAACAGTACGGGCGCCAACAGACGGCTATTGTACTCAACTTATTTTGCGACCTGGGATGATGGCAGCATCCTTCCCGCTTCGACCTGTGATGGTATTTGTGCATGATGAAGAAAATAAATATGTGGGTTGGTTTAGACAAAATAGTTTATTACGCCTGCAAAAAGAGGATGCCGCAGAAGTCGCTTTTGATGGGATCCCCGGCAAAATATTTGCTGGCAAAGTCACTTATGTCTTCGATGTATTAGCAGAGGGTCAAGTCATCGCAAGCGGCAATTTAATTGATGTTTCCCCCAATGATACACCAGGGCGCATCCCTGTAATTATTGAAATAACGGATCCTGCTTTTAGACAATATTCTCAAGAACTTCCAGGCGGCGCTTTTGGTCAAACGGCGTTGTATAGTAAACATGCCAAACACGTTGCTGTGATTCGAAAAGTACTGTTAAGGATGGCTTCTTGGTTAAATTATTTATTCCCCTTTCACTAAAGACCAAGATTTAGGCCTTAATGCCAGTGCCTTTTTCTAATAACTTCCAAGCAACAGCAAAGCACAATATATTGGCAAGGAAAATGAACCCCAAAGACAACATCACAGGAACATCTGAGGTTCCTAACATTCCATAACGAAAAGCGTTAATCATATATAAAATAGGGTTAAAGTAAGAAATTTTTTGCCAAAAAGAAGGTAACATGTGAATGGAATAAAAAACACCGCCCAAATAAGTTAAGGGTGTTAGCACGAAAGTAGGAATGATATTAATATCATCGAATTTTTTAGAATATATCGCATTGATTAAACCACCTAAGGAAAATAACATCGCAGTGGCTAAAACCACCAACACAATCACCCAAGCATGAGACACGGGTAGTTTGGTAAAAAAACGTGCAACTAAGGTAACTAATAATCCAACAATACAACCTCTTGCAATCCCCCCTAGGATAAATCCCAACAAAATTGTCCAGCTTGACATGGGTGAGACAAACATTTCCTCAATATTTCTCTGAAATTTAGCCCCAAAAAAAGAAGCAACAACATTGGCAAACGAATTATTGATAACAGCCATCATAATAAGGCCCGGGGCCAAATATTCAATATAGTTGTAACCATCAATTTGCCCAACACGAGAACCGATAAGACTGCCAAAAATAACAAAATAAAGAACCATCGAAATAGGAGAAGGCAACAGCGTTTGTGTCCATATACGAAAAAAGCGCATTATTTCTTTTCGTGTTAAGGTGTAAAGTGCTACCAAATTGATACTTATCACGCTTGCTTTCCTTGATGATATTTAACTAAATCTAAAAATAATTCTTCTAAACGATTGGTTTTGTTACGCATACTCGTTATTTCGCAGCCCATTTGCGAAAGCCCAATAAAAAGTGCATTCAATGGGGTTTTTCGATGAAAACTAACCTCCAAAGTCACTTTGTCCAATTGAACAAATTCAAAACCGGCTATCACAGGCAATACAGACAATGGCTGGCGTAAATCCAAAACAATGGTTTGTTTATCTAGCAAGTTCAAGAGTTGTTTCACTTGCATATTTTGAATGATCTCACCATGATTAATAATCGCAATTCTTTTACATAAACTTTCTGCCTCTTCGAGATAATGCGTGGTGAGAATAATGGTTGTCCCTTTTGCATTTATCTCTTGTAAAAAAGCCCATGTTGAACGACGCAATTCAATATCTACACCTGCTGTGGGCTCATCTAGGATTAAAAGCTTGGGCTCATGCAAGATCCCCCGAATGATTAATAAGCGGCGTTTTAATCCTCCTGATAAATTCCTCACAGGCTCTTTGGCTTTATCCCAAAGCGCCAGCCTTTTTAAATAATATTCTGCTCGCGTTTTGGCTTGAGCATAGGGGATCCCATAGTACCCAGCTTGCTGAATTAAAACATCTATGACTCGTTCAAATACATTGATGTTAAATTCTTGAGGCACTAAACCAATTTGTGCTTTCACTTTTTCTGGTTCTTTATCCAAATCATATCCAAAGACAGAAATAGTGCCTGCGGTTTTATTAACTAACGAAGAAATAATACCAATGGTTGTTGACTTACCTGCCCCATTAGGTCCTAGCAAACCAAAAAAATCTCCTTGGGCTACTTCCAAAGAGATCCCTTTTACTGCTTGAATACCATTAGGATAAGTTTTTTGTAAATTCTGGATCGTTAATGCAGCCATGATGGACTCTTATTAGTTTATAAATTAACTTTAAATTGCAATAATGCTAATACCTCCAAAATAGTCAATAATAATAACAAATGAAAGCACAAAGAGATGTAATATCAGTATGCTTACTCTAAAAAACGAACCACAAAGCGCTCAAGCAATTCTTGAACAAAGCTATAATTTATTTACACAGTCACTTAGGATCTCAGTACCCTATAGCTTAATGGCAACGCTCTTCATCTTTGTACCGCAAATTTTAATTGCAATTTGCTCATCGAAAGAAGGTTTATCTAATCACCTAACCATTGGTATTTTAAGCATTGGCTGGTTGGGAGGAATAACGGTTTTAAGCGCCCTGCTATTTCGTTTATTCTGTCATAGTTATCAAATACCGAGTCATTTTATTGGATCTTTGCAACATGCTTTATTTAGACTCATATCGTTACTGCTCCTTGGCATACTTTATTGTTTAATTATTCTCAGCGGCACCATGCTTTTAATTATCCCTGGGATTATTTTTATTATATCGCTTATGTTTTCTTTCATTCTTGTCATCACGGAAAACCAAACCGTACTACAAACTCTCATTATGAGTCATCGTTTAGTGTGGGGACATTGGTGGCACGTTGTTTATGTTATCACCATTCCTTTATTAACGAATATCGCGCTAACGCTCACCGTTTTACTAAGCTCCATCCTTATCCTGACAACGCTGGGAGCAAATATTACAACCATTATGATAGTAACTACCTTACTTAATATGGTTATTCAAACTTTCTTTATCCCGCTGATGTTCACCATCGCATTGGTTTTGCTGCACGATTTACGAAGGCGCTCAGTGCAAATACCGCGCTGGTAGACTGGGAAGAGTACATACTCGAACCAGTTTAAATTTAGGCGAGGCGCCAAGCGAGCGAATCCCCAGAAGTGCACATATTAGTGCATGACTGGGGTGAGTAAGCGTAGGCAACAAAGCCTAAATTTAAACTGAGAAGAGTATAAGTTGCTTAGCGTAATTATCCTACTTACAATCAGAAGTATTGCTCAAACAATGTAGACAAGGAATGTCAAATGTCTAAATTATTTTCTAGACTTATACTAAGCCTATGCTTAGCATCCCCAATCCTCTTAATGGCTAACACAATCAAAATTGGTATTGCCGGACCTTTTACAGGGCCTTATGCCGCTTTTGGCACCCAAATGTGGTATGGCGCAGAACAAGCTGCTAAAGACATTAACGCTCAAGGCGGCATTAATGGCGATAAAATTGAACTTATTAAGGCAGACGATGCTTGTGAACCCAAACAAGCAGTTAGTGTTGCCCACCGCTTGGTCGATCAAGACAATGTCACTGCCATCATAGGCCATTTTTGTTCATCATCCACTATCCCAGCTTCGCAAGTTTATGCCGATGCACAAGCACTGATGATAACCCCGGGCTCGACAAATCCATTAGTGACAGAACGTGGTTTAAAAACCATTTTTCGCACCTGTGGTAGGGACGATCAACAAGGATTGGTTGCAGCACGTTTTGTGCACGACTCACTCAAGGCAAAACAAGTTGCGGTTATCCACGATAAAGATACCTATGGCAAAGGATTAGCTGATGCCATGAAAGCTAGCATTGAAAAAATGGGAACAAAAGTTGTTTTATACGAAGGTCTGACGCGAGGTGAAAAAGACTTTAATGCGCTTGTCACCAAAATTAAAAACGCCAATGCAGATGCAGTCTATTTTGGTGGCCTACACACGGAGGCTGGGCCACTTTTAAGACAGTTACGTGAGCAAGGAAGTAAGATACCCTTTATCTCAGGCGATGGCATTGTCTCTGAAGATTTTGTGAGCAGCGCCGGCGGACCTCAAATGGTTAAAGGTGTTTATATGACATTCAGTGCAGATCCACGCCAAAATAAAAATAGCCAAGCCATTATTACTGAATTCAAAAAAAATGGCATAGATCCTGAAGGTTACACGCTTTACACCTATGCCACTATGCAAGCTCTTGCTCAAGCAATTAAAGAAACGAAAAGTATGAATGGTCAAAAACTTGCAGATTGGTTGCATCAAAACAGCGTTCAAACGGTTGTCGGTCCAAAATCTTGGGATGAAAAAGGTGATCTTAAGACTGCAGACTATGTGATTTACGAATGGAATGACAAAGGAACCTATCAACAACTCCAAAATCAAAACACTTAACGACTCACTTTAATGCCAAAGCAAGGAAAATGATGGATTGGGGATATGCTGTACAACAACTCATTAATGGCATTATTTTAGGCTCCATTTATGGTCTTATCGCTATCGGTTACACCATGGTCTATGGCATCATTGGCATGATTAATTTCGCCCATGGCGATATTTATATGGTGTCGACCTACTTGACAGCGATTTTTCTTGCATTAATAACGCTCTTTGGCTTGCATCACTTAATCACTACTTTAAGCATCACTTTTGTTATTACCATGGTTATTACTGGCATTTACGGCTGGGCAATTGAACGTGTTGCTTATCGCAGACTAAGACAAGTCTCTCGTTTAGCGCCCTTGATCAGTGCCATTGGGGTTTCACTTGTGTTGCAAAATTATGTCAGTCTTAGTCAAGGTACAAGCACACAAGCCATTCCTTATCTTATTCAAGGGCATCAAACCCTTCATATTTTGAACAGCAGCATGGTTATTTCTAACGTGGAATTATTGATAATCCTTTTTGCTGTGATGTGCATGGGAATACTGACTTTAATCATCTCCAAAACACGTTTAGGCAGAGCCATGCGTGCAACACAGCAAGATATGAGCATGGCTGCAATGCTTGGTGTTTCGCCTGATAAAATTATTCCTCTGGTGTTTGTGATTGGTTCATGTTTAGCAGCCATTGCCGGCACTTTAGTAACATTAAATTATGGCTCTTTTGACTTTACTATAGGCTTTTTAACCGGTATCAAAGCATTTACAAGTGCTGTCGTTGGTGGCATTGGCTCAATTCCTGGAGCCATGCTTGGTGGTATGCTGCTTGGGATGGCAGAATCGTTATTCTCCGCGTTTATCTCGGTTGATTACAAGGATGTTTTCTCATTTGGCATTTTAATTCTAATCTTAATTTTTAAACCTAACGGCTTACTTGGCACCAAGGATGTTGAAAAAATCTAACCCGATACTGCGTGCTCTCAAAGACAGTTTTATCGTCGCAACTTTAGGTTTTGTGATGATAGGCCCTATGGTTAGTTTTATCCTATCTGGATATACCGTTGATTTGAAATTACAACGTTTACCCTGGCTTTTTTGTCTTTTATTCTTGCTTCGATTCCTTTTTATATTACTCAGCACCAACCCCACCCTAAGACAACTTGTTTCATTTATTAATAAACAATTTAAAAAAAAAGCTCCCATAGAAAAACTACATCCTGCCCATCCAAGATGGATCTGGGTGATAGCCTTGATTGCTTGTATTTTACCTTTGATCATCAGTAAATACTGGTTAAGCGTTGCCATCTTAAGCCTCATTTATATTCTGCTAGGCCTTGGACTTAATATCGTGGTTGGTCTTGCTGGTCTTTTAAATTTAGGCTTCGTTGCATTTTATGCGATTGGCGCTTATACCTTCGCTTTAGGAGCACAATATCTTCATATTTCATTTTGGTTAGCTATCCCTTTTGCGGCTTTGCTGGCTGGATTGTTTGGTGCCTTATTGGCATTTCCTGTGCTTAGAATGTATGGTGATTATCTTGCCATTGTTACGCTGGGATTTGGTGAAATCGTACGCTTAATCATAAATAATTGGGCTTCATTCACAGGTGGACCCAATGGCGTTCAAATTCCTAAATTTATGTTTTTTGGGACCCACTTAAATGCTGGCGCTCGTTATATTGTACTTTATCTCATGCTCTTAATGATGGTAGGGTTAACGCTCCATTTAATTAATCGCATCAGGCATATGCCACTGGGTAGAGCTTTTGAAGCATTGCGGGAAGATGAAATTGCCTGTCGATCGTTGGGGATTTATCATGTCTCTACCAAGCTCTGGGCTTTTAGTTTGGGTGCGATGATAGGCGGCATGGGGGGCGTCTTTTTTGCGGCGCTCGAAGGATTCGTCGACCCCGGTTCTTTTACTTTTATGGAGTCTGCCTTGATTTTATCCATTGTCGTTTTTGGTGGCATGGGTTCGAACCTTGGGGTAGTGCTAGCCGCCTTGATTTTAACCTTGCTTCCTGAAGTTTTGAGAGAATTTTCCGGGTATCGTATGTTAATATTTGGCGCTTTAATGGTCATGATGATGATTTGGCGCCCCCAAGGGCTTATCAAGTTTAGCCGATTTTCTTATGTTCAACCTAAACAAAATGAACCAAAACAACAGTAACATTTTGAGTGTCAAAGCACTCACCATCCGTTTTAGCGGAATTTTGGCTTTGAATAAAGTAGATCTCTTGGTGAAACGAGGCAGTATCACTTCATTAATTGGGCCAAATGGTGCTGGTAAAACAACGTTGTTTAACTGTTTAACTGGATTTTACGCGGCAAATGAAGGCGAAATATTGTTTTTCACACAAGAAAAAATCATTAACATTCGCCAAATTCTCGGCACCTCACCTATAAAATACTTAAAAAATCCACTGACATTCCTATCTCATTTGTACTATAAAATATGGGGTGGTTCACATCTTATTTGTCGGGCCGGGATAGCTAGAACCTTTCAAAATATCCGTTTATTTCGCGAAATGACTGTTATTGAAAATCTGTTAGTTGCACAATATAGACATAATAACCGTAACCTTATTTCCGGATATTTTAATACCAAGGCTTTTCAACAAAGTGAAAAAGCAGCTCTCAACCACGCCTTTATGTGGCTTGAAATATTCAATTTAACCAGTGACGCTAATCGCTTGGCAGGGTTACTTCCTTATGGTAAACAACGACACTTAGAGATTGCAAGGGCCATGTGCACAAAACCGACCTTACTTTGTTTAGATGAACCCGCTGCTGGTCTAAACCCTCATGAAACCCATGAATTACGCGAAATTATTTTAAATTTAAGAAAAACAATGCCTCTTAGCATATTGCTGATTGAACATGATATGTCTTTAGTCATGACTATCTCTGATCATATCATCGTGCTTGATCATGGCGAAGTTATTTGTCAAGGACCACCGCCTGACGTACAAAACAATCAGCGAGTCATAGAAGCTTATTTAGGGATAGCTGATGATGCATGAACCCTTATTAGCCATTAATCAGGTAAGCGTGAGTTATGGCGCGATTATTGCCTTACATAATGTGTCTTTAACTGTAAATCACAAAGAAATTGTTGCTTTAATCGGTGCAAATGGTGCAGGTAAAAGCACTTTATTAATGACTATATTTGCCCAACCACGCCTTAAAAAGGGAGAGATCCTTTACCAAGGTAAACCTATTCATCATTTAGAAACTTATCAAATTGCAAAACAAGGCATTGCCATCTCTCCTGAGCGTCGTCGTATTTTTGTTAAAATGACCACACAAGAAAATCTATTGATGGGCGCTTATACAAAGCCTAAAGATGACATAAAAAGAAATTTAGCAAAAGTATATGATTTATTTCCTATCTTAGCGGCACGTCAAAATCAACGGGCAGGCACCTTATCAGGGGGAGAACAACAAATGTTAGCGATGGGTCGCGCGCTCATGAGCAGCCCTACTTTATTTCTTTTAGATGAACCAAGCTTGGGTTTGGCACCGCAAATTGTTAATCAACTTTTTCGTATTTTGAAAGAAATTGCCCAAATGGGAACAACCATTTTACTGGTGGAACAAAATGCGTATCATGCACTCATGCTTGCTGATCGCGCTTATGTTTTAGTAAATGGGCAAATTCAACTAACAGGTAGTGGCCAAACGCTCCTCGCTGATCCTCAAATACAAGCTGCTTATCTTGGCGCAAGCGCTTAGCCGTTGCTTTAGCGATGTTCTCTTAAATATTCCTTGGCTTTATTATAACCATTATCGGGATCGGTAGGTTCTCCAATGCCAACATCATCAAGGTTTGTGGCATTGCGCCGTTGATTTTGCGATGACCATTCTCCTGATTGCAGATCATTATCATGATTTTGCTCTGCCCCATCCCCACCGTCATGACTACCACCTCCCGTTCTGCCACCTGCATGCCCACGACCACCACCATCACTACCGTTGGCCGAGGCGGCATCGACACCTATTCCTAAAAGAGCAATAAATATAGTGCTTAACATTGCTGTTCTGATGTGCTGTTTTTTCATGCAGCCTCCATTTTTAATTAAACAAAAAGATCATTACATATTATCTGTGCTTAGGAGCAAAACCATTAGATATAAATCAAGTTCGGGATGTAAACTGGAAAGAGTATATGAAGTACTGCCAAAGCAAGATAGGAAAAGGCACGCATATAAGCGTGCCCATATTTTTTATCTGTGATCAGGCGCAATGCTATTGATACGTGCTTTACTTTTGCGATGAGGATTGGCGTTATAAGCGTGAATGGCTTGTGCATCATGGCTCATATGTACTTTTTGCTGTTGATAATGGCCTGATTGCTGCTGATGGCGCTGATGTTTATAATAATGTTTTGAAGGAATAGGCCGTTTTTCTGCGTTTAAGGCGTTGCTTTCACTGCCAATATGCGCATAAGCTTGCGCACAAATTAACCCTATTCCTACCACTAACCCTATGATTCCCTTATGCATAGCCTCTCCTTGAATAATGAATAAAAATTATGCGGTTATTAACCTATAATTAATAGTAGCACATATTTTAGAGGTACTGTTTTAATGACTGCCAACTATTTTAATTTCATAGGTGCGCAGATTTTTAATATCTTGGTTCGATATTACCATATTGCTGAGTTTTACTTTTTGATGCTGACCAGGCTTAAGATGAAAGCTACCTTTTGTTTGAGCAACAGCACCTTTATTATCTTTTAAAATCACATGATAATTCAGGATAGCGCTGCTATTAGATTGATTGTTCAATATAAAACTACCTCGCACAGAATCCACATGATTAGCCTGGCTATGATATAGATTCATTTTACCTTGCATGGATTGATTAATATCAAGCGGTATCTCTCTGTTTTGGGCTTTGGCTTTAAAACTTAACTGCCCACTAGTAGAAAATTGACATCCCTTACCAAAAGTATGTGCACAGCCATTTTTATGAGATCCCAAAGCGTAGATTGTTTGAACATAAAACCCTATCATGATAAAAAACACAGCTCTCAATAACATAACTTTTCTCCTAGGATTATCCTGTTTATTCTATCGACGCTGCAGGAATTTGATTAATACGACCTATCACTGAACAATTAAATTTTCTTAAAACGCTAAGCGCTTGTGCCGATAAAAAAAAATCCTTCCTTACAAAGGCATTATTATGAAAAAGAAACGATCAGATCAGGATAAAGAAGGTATTGTTTGGCCAGCCAATCAAATTAAAGAACAAGGACTCAAGCCCAGCCATCATGAAATACCTGGTCCTCCTGGCAGCGATCATCATCATAATGAGGAAGCGCGCAACAAAGATAGAAGACGTGTTTGGTCTGAAAAAAATAAGCAAAACCTGCCAAATAAAAAAATAAAGCCCCAATAAGCATAACTGGGTTAAAAATATTAGTTGATGAACTCAAATCAGTTTATTAGAACTTTTATCGAGTTTTAAAATCTGCTAGATAAATTTTTAGCTTGTAGTATGATACTCCTGGTTGTTTCTATTAATTAACCAGGAGAATCTATATGGCTAATAAAGAACAAAAATCCGACAAAAAAACAAAAAAAGAACCTAAGTTAAATCTCAAAGAAAAACGTGCTCTTAAAAAAGCAAAGAAAGAAGGTAAATGATAACTGGGATGGCACCATTTCGATTTTAGGCGAGGTGCCAAGCGCACGAATCCCCAGGCGTAATGGAGAAATCGTTGGCGGAGTCAATGGTTCTATTATTTTTCGCTCAATATACACCGCTCAGCTTTGGGTAGATCCTGCTTATCGTAAACAAGGATTAGGATTGCGCTTAATGCAAAAAGTACTTGAATTAGGCCTGGAAAAAGGATGCACAATGGCAACGCTGTGCACAATGGATTTTCAAGAGGCGAAATCTTTCTACGAAAAACTTGGCTATCAATAGCGATTTTGAACGGCCAGGATATACTCAAGACGCCCTATGTTACTTCCTTAAAAAATCATTGTAAATAACACCAAAAATAAGCAATTCAAATAAATAATATTGACATGCTAAACACAAAAAGTTAGACTTTTGCCTTTATTTATAATTAGGTACAAAATGGCCATTGTAATTCGGGGAACATTTAAAACTCCATATTTTCTTACGTTGGGGCTTGGAAATATTGTCGAACTACCAGCCGTTTTATATAACACCGAAATTAAATTCGTAACGAATATCGAAAATTGGAGCCCGGATGAGTTTTCGAATTACCTAGACGATATATTAAAGAAATTTCAAAAACCCACACTTAATACCATTTTTGGAGATGGTTGTACTTTAGAATTTGCGCTAGAAGTAACTAATAACAGTGAAGTAAAAAAAAATGTATTACAATCTCTGGCGCTTTGCGCTGATAAATACAATTTTGTAATCAAGTTAAAAATTCAGGTTGATGGATTGCCAACTACCATAAAGGAATACCCTGATAGAAAAAAACTCATTCAAAAAAATCATGTTGTTTCTCACTTTAAAAAAGGCGCTTCGCTTGGTGCAATACTGGGTATGGTTGTCATTTGGCTTCGCTATTTGTATTTAGCAGGAACGTTTATTGTTCCAACTACGGGCCCACTTTTTATCTTCGGCTGTTTTGGTGCTTTAATTTGCGGCTCAATTTTTTCTCTTAGCAGAATGTATTTCAATTATACTGCCAGTTTATTTGATACTAAAGAAAAGCTCGAGAAAATCGATAACTTACGCCAACTAGAAGCACTCGAGTATGGTGCGCGTGCTGATACCCTAAAAGAAAGCATCCTAAGTTATTCACGGTATCAAACCTATCTTTACCCGATGACCTTTGCTTCAGCCAGAGAAAACAAGACCTTGGTGGAAAAAGTAGCACCTGAGCTTAAAAATAAATTAACGGTGAAGTAAATGAAAGTAAATGTTAGCCTAAAAACACCAAGCTTTTTTACAGGTGGGCTTGGTTATTTTTTTAATTTACCTGAAATATCTTATGTCACGGTTGAAAGGGCTTTAGATCATGCAAACGAAGTTCTTTTCGAGCAAAGCCTAGGTAATTTTATTACAGAATATCAAAAAGAAAATATTCGATTTATTATGGGCGATCGACATCATTTAGAAATTACAATTGAACTAGGTGATATAGGGAAAGTCGCTCCAAGTTTTATTGAAGAACGCGTAAAGAACGCCTGTCAGAATCACAAATTTATTTCTAGCTCAACAATTGTTAGGAAGTGGAGCGGATCTGAAGTTCGTCGCAACCTCTGGCCTGTGCTAAATACAAAAAATAAAAAACACTTCTGGTATCATTTTCAAATCGGTTTTTTAGCAGGTGCTTTGCTTGCCCCCTTGGCAATCATGCTTGCAACCTCATTTAGCGCAAGCCCTGCCATCGGTCTTGCCTTAGGAAGCTGGTACGGTGGTTGGTTAAGTGGTTTTGTGTGCTCTTTTCGTGCCATGTATCGCAATTTATCTGCACATCTATTTAATACCCAAGAAAAAATTGCACAGATCAATCATGTTTGCCAATTTCAAGCATTAGAATTTGGTGCAACTGAAAATACTTGGCAAGATACACTCTTAAATTATAGCCCCACGCGTTATCAAACCTATCTTTATCCGATGACTTTTCTATCAGGGAAAGAAAATAAAGTCTTGGTGGAAAAACTAGCACCAGAAATAAAGAACAAATTTAAAGGTTAGTGTGTTAACGACAATTCACTTGGTGTTGCTGTTTAACACAACACCAAGATTTTTCAAAATATCCCTTAATAGAATGATTTTGCCCATACCAAATAAGTGGTTTAAGTTCACATTTTACAATTTTGGGGGTTTGATATAAAAAACTGCGCTGAAAAACCCTATCATGTGCAACATCAGATGCTGCATAGACGATTAATAATGCTAATAATAGCTTCATAAATCGCACTCCTTGTTCTTTAAAGTCTTTCCTGCAAGAAGGACTAATATCCAATTAGACAAAGGAGAATTAAATTTAGTTCAAAGCGGTTACTATGCACTCATTGGCTTTTTTTGTGTTAGATAATGTTCAATTAATTTCAAAGTAGGTGTGTCTTTTTGTAACTGTTTTGCAAGCACAAGCACTTTATCAATAATATATTCTTTTTCAATGGGCCTTCCCTGAATATGATCATAATACATACTTGGAAAATAACCATGAAGCGTTCTCGTTAAATCCAGCATTTTTTGAATATATTCTTGCGTGACACTTACACCTTGCGTTTTGGCAAGCACTACCAATTCATTGATAACAGCATTAACAATGCTAAGATAAGGCTCTGTAGCCAATACTTTTGCATCTTTGCCATAAATGACCGATAAGCATGAAAAAGGGACATTCCATAACAACTTTTGCCATCTTAACTCTTTGTAATTTTGCGCTATTCTAATAGGAACAGGAATGAGGGCATTCTCAAAGAGATTTTTGATAACATCGCAAAGTGCTAAGTGTTCAGGCTGAAATGGCGCAAGCCGCAGCTCGCCTAAAGTGAATATTTCAACACTTGTTGCACTAGTACGTCTTGCCCCCATGGTGGAAATACCACAAATAATGGGGCACTGCTGCGTAAATTGCGAAATCCACTCCTCGTTACCTATTCCATTTTGAATGACAAGAATAAGCGAATTTTTCTTCAAACAACGCGTCAGTAAGGATTGAATATATTGGTTTTGTGTTGTTTTCAGTGAAATAATAACGATGTCGGATGGTATAAGCTGTGTCGCATCATTCACAACTTGAGGGTTTTCAATCTGTAATTTCAACGCTTGTTGTATAAATTCAAGCTCAAAACCTTTATTTGATAAAGTGGCTTGATATTCTGAACGCATTAAGTAGCATAACTCGTGATCTTCTGATAACAAACCACCGTATGCTTTCCCTAATGCGCCTGCGCCAATTATTGTAATGATCATTCAAGCCTCAAATTTGTAAATCACCATTTGGTGTGGTTCAGGTTTAGTAAAAAATTTAAGTTCCTTAGAAAATTTACCATGACTAAAAACAGAAATCAGCCCCTGCCAGAATAGCAATGCTCCTTTATTTTGTGGAATAACAGCAACTTCCCAAATACCTGTAAATAGTTTAAAGATATCTAGGGCAACTCGCTGACCAATCTTTTTTCTTTGATAAGGAGCTAGCACAAAAAACTCTCCCATATTCCAATTCGCACCACAAACCACTGCTTTATTGACCATCACAAATCCAGCCGGATTTTCATCTACCTTAATTAAAAATGGATAGCGATTGGCTTCATTTTTATCAAAGTACTTTTTCAGATCTTGCATCAGTTGTGGACTTTCGTAGGTACCTTGCTTTGGAAATGCCCACTCAGGTAAATGGCCACAATAACGAGACATATCGTATTCATAATACACGGCAAGTGGTTGCACCAGATGAAACTCTTCTGAGTTCAATTTTATAAGCTCATATTGCATATCCATCCTATGGGGGTGTAAATAATTGAACTATTCTGTCATTGCTATTGTCACTAAAGCAATAGATATAAGACAGGGTTTATATAAGTGTATTGTCACGGAGGTAGTAAAAATGTTAAACAATAATACGCAAGACCTGCTTGCGCAAAAAGAAGAATTAAAAAAAACTTTAGATGCGATTGAAAAAGAAGTAGTCAATGCTTTTACTGCTTTTTTAAGAATTCGTGATCGTAAAAGTGAAACAGATACAAGTGCAATGAAAAAAGCCATCCAGCACTTAATAAAACAATTACAAGATGTCTCTTTATATATCAATCCCGAACAACGCGTTAAACAATATGGTATCATTATCGATGATTTACTCCAAAATCCTCAAAATTACTTTTCAGGTTTTGAGCCTCGATATGCAGCGAGTGATTTTGAATCTAATAAAGAGTCTCGCTGGTATGAATTTGCATTTAATACCAGCCAAAAAATGGCATTATTCAAGCACCTTGACAAATTAGAAAAGATTCAAACTAAAATTAACCAACTTCAGCCAGTTACCCCAGCCCCAAGTCATCCATTACCAGTTATTGCTAAAGAACGCGCAGGACATCGTTATACAAGAGAAACAATATTGGAGGATAATTTAAAAGCAACAAGAGAACTTAAAAAGATATTAAGCAAAACAACCGAAGCTAAAACACGTTATAAAGAGATAAAAAGCACTGTATTGTCTTCCTTTAAAAAAACACACCTTACAAAAGTTGAGATTTTGGATAATTTAGTAGCGAAATTTGATGCCATAAAACGAGCCGCTGATCCTAATAAAAACAAGGAAAATCTCAATACAACAGCCGAAAATTTACAAACCAAAATAAAAAAGGCGGTGGCAGAATTTGAAGAAGAAAGAAAAAACAGAGTAGTATTAGATCCATTCGCAGCAGATCCACTTGCAAACGTCGCCAATAAAATGCTGGGATCTCTGGCAATTGGCTTAATCGATGATGTACTTGAAGTAATAGAAAATCACCCTTTACAGCCAGGTACTCAGCAGAATGAAAAAAAAGCTATTGATGAATGTGTTACTCATTTGAAAGATATACGCAATCTAATATCAAAATTGAACGAAGCTAGAGATAATTCGCAACTGGAGCCTTTTAAAAAGGCACGTGCAGGGATTGTGGGGAGAATAGAGTTTTGCAATAGTTTATTACCAAACATAACAGATAAACATCTCAGCAAAAGTATTGAAGCGCAGCTAGCGAATATAAAAAGCGTTATCCCAATACTTGATAACTCCGAACTGAAAAAGGCTAAATCTGCTAAACCTTAACAGCGAAGAACAATAAGAGGTCATAATCCAGTCTTTTTAGCGTATATTATTTTGAGTCGTGTACCTACAGCAAGAAAAATTTTAATCATAAGCGCTTAGCCTACTAGGCAGTTAGCATTGCCTGTGGTAAAAATAGCCCATCATTTCTAACCATCCTTTGATTCCTTATGCAAAACACTTTTATATCCAAAATACTCATTTGGTTTGGTTTATTGTTATTTCAATGCACCGTTGTAGGGGCCACTATCGAAGATGAGCGAAATTACACGCTTTTAACAGCGCAGCATCTACAAAAAGCTGATAAATATTATCAAAATCATATTAAATCCCAAGCTTCGCCCGCTCGCACCCAACTTGAGCGTTTAGAAAGAAAAGTCAATGCAAAGCATGCTTTTGACAGACAAGATTGGTATAGCAGTCGCTACACCTTACAATATGTCTTGTCTGATAATGAAAGTGATTATCAAAGTTGGTTTTTACTAATTAAAGCGGTCTTAGAATTACAAAAACAAGACACCTATCAAAATTACGATGATCTTTTAGAAACAGCCCTGATAAAAGCATATCAAAAAGCCAATAGTGATCTTGATAAGGCTGCTGTGATTGTTCTAGCACAACCCCATTTTAAAGAGCTAAAAGCGCCTGTTCAAAATAAAACGGATATTGAGCAACATAGTCAAAATATCATTATGCAATATCCTTCAGAATTTGCGCCGTTTGCATTGAACATACCACAACGCACAGATGTGGCAAGTGCCTGTATTTCTTGGTCAAAACCCTTAGTTAAGAACAAACAATTCCATTACGGAAACTATATAACACTCAACCCAAGCCCTAAAGATTTCAATATCCATACCAAAGGCAATCAACTTTGCCTTGAAGGTTTGGCGTTTGGGCAAAACTATCAAGTCACTTTTAAAAAAGGTTTTTCTGGTGAACACGTTAAATTGCAAGAACCACAAAAATTGGATCTGTACGTTCCTCATCGCAAGCCCAGCATTTCTTTTCGTGAAAAAGGCTATATCTTACCAAGTGGCGCGCCTCAACTTATTCCCTTAGTGGCGGTGAATGTTCAAAAAGTAAAACTCAAAATCTATCAGGTTCCTGAAAGAAATATCCCAGCCATTCAAACGAATTGGTTTGCAAATAGCATTCATCGTTGGGAAGAATATCAACTGGAAGAAGAACAAGGACAATTGATCTGGCAAGGCACCTATCATTTTCCCACAGAGCAAGATAAAACCGCGCTTTCTGGCGTGCCTATCCATGAAATCATTGGAAAGTCTTTGCAACCCGGTGTTTACGTGGTTATTGCTGCGCTTGATAACGAACACCTTGAAGGTGCTTTTGCTTCGCAAGCTTTGGTCATCAGTGATATTGGTCTTAGTACCTATCAAGGGCCGGATGGCTTGCATGTTTATGCCCGAAAATTAAGTACGGCATCAGTAATGAGTGATGTACAAATTACCTTATACGCTCGTAACAATCGCGAACTTGGAAAATTAACCACAGCTAAATCTGGCAACGTGAGGTTCTCACCTCAATTACTGAATGGCAAAGGCGGCAATGCGCCAGCATATTTAAGTGCCAACATCCAAGGCAAAGAGTTCACTATTTTAAACTTGCGCAATGAAGCGTTTGACTTGAAAGATCGTGGCGTTAAAGGACGCCAAAGTTCAACCACCGATGTTTTTTTGACTACTGAACGCGGAATATACCGACCCGGTGAAACTGTCCATCATCTTGCTTTGCTGCGTGACTCTCATGGAAATGCTATTTCTCAATTACCCTTAACACTCAAGGTATTTCGTCCTGATGGGGCGATGGCGCACCAAGTGGTATTACAAGATCTTGGTAATGGCGCTTATCTTTTTGACTACCCCATTCATCAAAGCGCTCAAACAGGGTTATGGACAACAACAATTGGCCTTGAAGAAAATAAAGAAATTACCCATATCCCCTTTGAAGTCAATGATTTTGTACCGCCGCGTATTGAGCTTAAAACATCTTCAGACGTTAAATTGATGACACAGGGGCAACCAAATCCTATCTCGGTCAATGCCCAATATTATTTTGGGCAACCTGGGGCAAAATTGAAAGTGCAAGCGGAATCGACTTTAACCGTGATGAAGGTTCCCTTTGAAAAATGGAAGGCTTATCAGTTTGGTTTAGAAGAGGAATCTTGGTCTGTGCTTCGCTTTAAACACCAAGATAACCATACTGATGCCAATGGCCAAGCCCTTGTCATGGTGCAAGTGCCTTATCAACCTCAAACAACCCATCCTCTACAACTTGAAACCAGTATTAGCGTATTTGAAGCTGGTAATAGAGCAAAAAGCATTAAGCACAGCACCCCTTTTTGGCATCAACCTTTTTTAATTGGGATATCCCCTCGATTCAAAGACAAGGTCAGTCAAAACGAGGCAATATTCGATATCATTGCTGTCAATCAACAAGGTGAACTACAAGAAAAGTCCGCTTTAACCTATCGACTCTATGAAGAACAACATGATTATGTCTGGTTTCGTGCTGGTGTTAATTGGCAATATGAAGTGGTGATCCGAGATAAAGTAGTCGCTAATGGGCAAGTGACTCTGAATAAAGCAAATCCCACTGCGTTTAAGATCCCAGTACAATATGGTACTTACCGCTTGGAAATTACAGATGAGCAATCTGGTGTTGCCAGTAGCCTTAGATTTGGTGGCGGCTTTTATCATACGAATGAAGCACCTGATAGACCGGATGTATTAGAGTTTGCACTTGAGGCAAATGAACCTGCGAAAGCCAAGGTTCATCTTAAAAGCCCTTATAAAGGAGAATTATTTATCGCTTTGGCTGGCGAAACGTTTAAACCTGTTTATTCTGGCAAAATTGATAATGTACCAACAACTTTAGAGATCCCCCTCAATCAACTTGAAAATTCTTCTGGTAATTATTTAATTGCCACCGTCTTTGCTCCACGGGATGACAAAGCCTCAAAAATGCCTAAACGTGCGATTGGGGTTGCTTGGTTTTCAAATGAAAAGGTAAATAAAGCACATCGCCTTGATATTCAGCTTGAACATCCTGAGCAAATACCATCCAGTGATACAGTTGAGATCAAAGTAAAGACCAAGAAGCCAACTCAAAGTCTGCGCTATGTCGTGGCTTTAGTAGATGAAGGCACTTTATCTTTAACCGATTTTAAATCACCGGATCCTTATCAATACTTTTTCTCTCAAAAAAATCTACCTTTTGCAATCAAAGATAATTATGGCTTATTAATAAATCCTTATGGTGTACGTCCCGGTTCCTTTGAAGTCGGTGGTGGCAGCAGTGAAGCATTTTCTAATGCATTAACACAGCTCAGCGCTAAAGCCTTCAAAGTAGTCAGCCTTACTTCAGGTATTATCTCGGCAAAAGGAGAAACAACCTCGATTCCCTTTAAACTGCCACCTTACACAGGCAAGCTGCGTGTGATGGCCTTAGCCTGGGATGAACAAGGTTTAGGACAGGCGCAAAGTGAATTGATTGTTCAAGATCCCATCGATCTGTATTTTGCATTGCCACGCTTTCTTGCACCAACTGATGAAGCAACGGTCCCGTTAATTATCAATAATGTGAAAGCAGCGTCTGGTGAATATACCGTAATCCTTGAAACACAAGGCTCACCTCAAACCCATCGCATTCAATTAAAGCAAGGACAGGAAATTCAGTTACCGATCACCCTACGCTATACTGATAATGGTATAAAAAAGATTAAAGTCACGCTTAAAAAAGATAATAAAATCTTGCTGACAAGAGACTGGGAACTGAGTGTACGTCCTAAAGTACAAAGCACCAACTTAATTGAATATGGCAAAATAGCGCCAAATCAATCTTTGGCCTTATCACCTAGCTTATTACAAGATTTTGAGGCAAATAGCAGTCGCTTAACCTTATCGTTGGGCTCGATGCCTGAATTGGGTAGTGCACAATTTATTGATGAACTCTTACAATATCCTTATCATTGTCTTGAACAAACAACTTCTCGCTTAGTAGCGACGCTTTATTCAAACCAAAAAGATCTTTCCTTAGACAATATTTACAACCAACTTATTACTTTACAAAAAATCGACGGCTCTTTTGCCTTATGGACACAAAGTGGACATAGTGAACCTTGGCTTAGCTTATATGCGCAGGATGTGTTAAGCATTGCCAAACAAAAAGGACATCCTATGCCATTACCGTTAAACGCAGGGCTACAACGCTGGGTCAAAGAAATTGCGCAGTCTGCCATCAATCGTCCTGAAGATATTTCGCATGTTGCCTATGCCCACTATCTTTTAGCCAAAGAAAAGCAAGGTAATTTACCTGCTTTGCAATTTTTTGCCGAAAATTATTTAAAAGAAATTGTTTTCCCACAAGATATGGCTTTTGTTGCTGCAGCATTTGCTCACTATCAAGATCCAACGCGCGCTGCCTTTTGGTTTGATAAAGCCATTCAAACACAAACATCTTCCGATCCCAGCCAATTTGGTTCTTCGATCCGTAACCTTGCGATTGTCGTCAGCTTACTTGCCCAAACCACAGAGCAAGATCCAAGACTTTTTTCTCTGACCCAAAGCTTAGTTGATAAAATACGTGATGCAAAATACTTAAACACACAAGAAATGGCTTGGTTAATTAGAGCAAGCAGCGCAATCAAAGAAAAACAAAAACCCTACCACCTGAAGCTTAATCAAAATACGCTAACCGAAGTAAGCTCTCAATTTTTAAAATTCTCGGCGCCTGATTTAAATACGCATCCAAGCTTACTCAACACTGGTAATACACCAGTTTATTACGCCATGACAAAACAAGGTGAACCACTTGATATTAAAAAACTACCTCAAGCTGGTTTTGAAATAAAACGAACGGTATACACATTAAACGGACAAACTGCTGACTTGACTCAACTTAAATCAGGCGAACGCTATATCGTTCATTTGCAAGGACGGCGTTTGCTTGAAAGCTTAAACCACATTTTGATTGTTGATCTTTTGCCTGCGGGGTTTGAAATTGAGCAAACCTTAAAAGAATCTTTTGATTGGTTAGGCCCACTCACGCATGCCAACAGGCTTGAGGGACGTGATGATCGCTTCTTTGCTGCCTTAGAACTTGCACAACAAAATGATCTTAGCGTTGCTTATATCGTGCGTGCTGTCAGCGCAGGAACCTTTATCTACCCTGCCCCTTATGTTAGTGCTATGTATCAATCACAGTATTTTCTTTATGGTAATGAAGAAAAAGTGACTGTCTTAAGACATGAATAGGAAAGCCATCGCCTTTAAACTATTTAAAGGCTTTCTCTTTTGCTTAATTAGTTTCATTATTTTTTTAACAGCAGATTGGTTTTACCCGCTGAATCTTACGCGATATCAAGATATTTCTGTCGTTATTACAGCCAATCAGCAACCTGCCCATATTTTTTTAACCAAGGATCAAAAATGGCGGATATTAACTCAAGCCCAAGAGCTCCCTTCCTTATACACACAAACACTTATTGAAAAAGAAGACAAATATTATAGAAAACATTTTGGGATCAATCCTATTGCTTTGGGGCGCGCTTTTTTGCAATGGATCCGTTATGGCCATATTGTTTCTGGCGGCTCAACCCTCACCATGCAAACTGCACGATTATTAGAGCCAAGATCCAGAACGCTTTTATCTAAATTGATCGAGTGTTTTAGAGCATTGCAACTTGAGTGGCATTATTCTAAAAATGAAATTTTGAATATCTATCTCACCTTAGCCCCGCTTGGCAGTAATATTGAGGGTATCAATGCAGGTGCCCTTTCCTATTTTAATAAATCATCTTCGCAACTGGTGCCTGCTGAGATTGCTTTACTGGTGGCAATGGTACAATCGCCTAGTCGGTTGCAGCCAAATTTGTATCCTGATAGTGCATTTAAGGCAAGAAACAAAGTGCTTAGCTTTATGGCTAGCCAAGGATTAATTACGAAAGAGCAAGCAAAGATAAATATGCTTTTGCCAATTCCCACACAAAAAATAAAATTTCCCCGTGAAATTCCTCATTTGGCCTGGCGACTAAAAAAACAATTTCCTAGTACTAAAATTTCTACAACCATAGACTTAAATTTACAAAAACAAATTGAATTTATGCTGCAACGTTACCAACCTCTCCTTCCCCAAGGAGCCAATGCTGCTATTTTGGTGGTAGATCATTTACAAAATAAACCGCTTGTTTATATTGGCTCTCATGATTTTTTTAGTGAAGAAAATCATGGATATGTAGATTATATTGACGCTTACCGATCACCTGGTTCTACTTTAAAACCTTTTATATACGCACTTGGCTTTGATCTTGGCTTACTTACGCCAGGTACTTATCTTCTAGATGAGCGCCAACGCTTTGGGGCTTATTATCCACAAAATTTTGATAAGCAAAGCTATGGCGTTGTCAGCACGCAAGAAGCGCTGGTGCGTTCGCTTAATATTCCCGTTGTTTCACTATTAAATCAAATTGGGGTTATTCGTTTTTTAGGGCTATTAAAAGAGGCTGAAATAACGCCGCAATTTCCTGCATCATTTGATAGCCCAAGCTTAGCAGTTGCTTTAGGTGGTGTTGGATTAACTTTAGAACAGCTTGTTAAGCTTTATGCTATCCTTGCACGCCATGGCTGCGATATGCCATTATCCTATCTTGAGAGTAATGTCATGCCTTCATCCACTCAGGTTTTATCAATTAAATCAAGTAAGGAAATTACAGATATTTTAAAGATCCGCTTGGAAGGAAATCGTCAGATTTCATTAAAAACAGGCACCTCTTATGGTCATCGAGATGCGCTGGTGGTTGGATATAATCATCGTTACGTGGTTGGCGTTTGGATTGGTAAACCGGATGGTTCTAGCATGGATGGCGTTTGGGCAAGTAATGTCAGCGTTCCTCTTTTAAAAAAAGTATTTAACTTGTTAGCGCAGGATGCCTCTTTTTCACCGAATGATTTACCTGCTTTAGTGTTAAAAAACGAACCAAAAACAACGATATTTAAATCTGCTCCCAGCTTTCTTTTCCCAGTCAATGACACCATAATTGAACTTGAGAAAGAAGGAGAACATTTCAAGAGCATTCCCTTATCCATCACTGGCGGTAAGCGCCCATACACTTTGCTTATCGATGATAAACCCTTTCAAGATGTTTTTTGGCAAAAACCGTTCTGGACACCCCCATCACCTGGCTTTTACACACTCACTGTGGTCGATGCCTTAGGGCAGGTTGATAAAATTAACATTGAATTACGCTAACTTTAAGCAATTTTTCTGTACAAAACAGTTTTTGATAAAGTGCTATTTTCTCAACCTATGCTTTAGTTTTTTCTGCTTCTAATGCTGCTTTAACCGCAGGACGCGCCTCAATGGCTTGCATATATTTTACGACAGATGGCCAGGGCTCTAAACTAATTTTGAACCCTGAGGTCCATCTTAATACCGTAAACAAATAAGCATCAACTACCGTAAAGTTATTGCCCAATAAAAATGAATTCACTTTAAGATGATTTTCTATAAGATCTAAACGTTTCTTTAAAAGCCCAGTGAGATATTCTTTTGTTTCTGGAGCAAGTTTTGGGTTAAAAAAAGCACCTAATGTTTTATGGATTTCCGTACTAACAAAATTCAACCACTCCTGCAAACGATAACGCTCAAGCGTGTTAGAGGGAGGTGCTAATTTCGTTTGCGGCGCTAAATCTGCTAAGTATTGCACAATCGCTGCTCCTTCGGTCAGGATTTCTCCATTTTGGAGTTCAAGCGCTGGTACATATCCTTTAGGGTTGATGTTAAAATAGTTTTCACCAGAAGCCGTTTGTTTTTTTTGAAGATCCACCATTTCCAATTCAAATTGCAAGCCACACTCGCGCAGCACAATGTGGGGAGATAATGAACAAGCCGTGGGAACATAATATAGTTTCATCGTTTCTCCTAAATCAATGATGCAGGTAAAATCACTTTACAGGATATCATTTCAAATTTAGTTTGTATATACTCGATCCACTTTAAA
>JAFECR010000005.1:43095-63501 GCA_018242045.1 Pseudomonadota bacterium
CAATGACGGAACTCCTAAATTCAAAGTGAAAGCAGTGTATACTCTGAGGGATCCCCACAAACTTATTTCATTCCCTGCAAACCGCGCTTTATCCGCGGTTTCCAGTTTAATAGGCTGTTTGCATTTATTAATGCCTATTAATTGCAGATTCCGCTTGTTTAAGCCAAGTTTTTTGTGAGGAACGATAATGCTGTGGCAAGCGTGCAAAACGATATCGCATCATACTTAGTATTTCAAAAGCTAAAGGATTATTCATCTTTTGTAAATGTTGTAAATAATAATACGACGCTTCAAGGCCATGAAATTGGATCTGTAATATTTCAAATTCCTGATTAGCTTGTTGCCAAGCACCAAGTTCAGATAGCGTGCGAGCATACAATAAATCAACCTTAAGACAACGAAATCGAGGATTGGCGCACAACAAAAAATCTAAGGTTTCTTTTGTCTTGACAAATTCACTCAACGCAAAATGAACTTTGGCTTTTTCCAATAATATAAAAGGATCGGTTGCAAAACTTTTATGTATCAACAAATTCTCTAAAAGAAACAATGCTTCTTTTAATTTTCCCATACTTTGATATAGCTTTGCTAAAGATTGTTGATTTTCTATGGTTGGATAATTGCGAACTTGTTGCTGCAAAGTCATTAATTCTTGGAGCAAATTGGCCTTTGAGCGAAAATGCCTCATAAAATTTGCATAGTTTTTCGTTAAAAGGGATATTTCTCTTAACCAAAATACTAAAGGACCTAACAACGGTATAAAAAATATCAATGCACTCAAATGCAAAGGATACCCTCGCTGCAAAGCCTGGGTTGCGGCATGAAATTGAAGTAGTAATAATGCTGCTAATGTAAAATACTGCATATTCACGGCTTATCAAATCATTATTTCTTTATGTAGTTAACTGAATATTGATAATAACGTCAATAAATAGCGGATAAGCCGTTTAGCAGTGAAGATAAAACGACAAAACAGCGCCAAATTGCTATGATAAGAAAATGCTAACGCACCTTATCAAAACCGACAAAATCACCCGTTATGGCTTGGAATTTAATAGCCATGATTTAATCAAAGTTATCGCTATTTCTTTGATGATACTTGATCATATTGGGCTTTATCTTTTACATGACAATCCTTGGGCTCGCCTCTTTGGCCGTGGTGCAGCTGTCCTTTTTTTCTTTTTAATAGGGTATAGCGCCAAACTCAATGCTAAATCCACTATATTGTGTTATGGCTTAATTTTAAGTCTAAGCGACTATCTTGTTAACAAAAACCTACAAGCTAATATTCTGATTAACTTTATTATTATTTCCTATGCGATGATCCATTTTCCACCAGAGCGCTTAAGCACTTTTAACCGCAGTTTTTTGTTTATCGCCTTTACTTTGATGAATGTTTTTGTGTTCTTTTATATCGAATATGGGTTACTTGGCTTTTTAATTGCTTATAGCGCAAGGTTAATCGCGCTTAAAGACAAGCAAGCTGACTTTTGGTTTTTTCTAACTTTAATCGTATATTACTTATGGGAAAGCGCCTATTTTCAATTTTATAAATTACCCCAGGGCATGTTTATTTTTGGTGTGTTAATATTATGCTTATTTTTGCTGCGATATTATCGCCTCATGCCACTTGCTTGCCCAAAGCCTTTACTCTGGCCAGGATTAATATTATCTCGTTATTCTTTAGAGATTTATTTTATCCATTTGATCATTTTACAAAGCTTTAAATTATTGCATTTGCTTTAAAATACCGTAAAATGTTCTGTGACTTTAACGTACACAGCCAACTAACATCATGCGTAAAATTCTGAGCGCTTATTTCCTAATTATTTTATTATCATTGATAAGTTGCACTACCCCTAAACCCGATTTTATTTTACTCCCAGAAAAACCACCCGCACCTGCTTTGGTTCAAAAACCACGTCTCGCTATTGTATTAAGCGGCGGCGGTTCAAGGGCTTTAGCCCATGCTGGGGTACTTGAAGTACTAGAAAACCACAACATCTCTATTGATTTAATCGTTGCTTGCAGTGCAGGCAGCATGATTGGTGCATTGTACGCCGATGATCCTCGAGCCAATAATTTAAAACAAAAGATAATTACTTTAAATAAATGGGATCTACTTGATCCCAGCATGTTTCATAGTATTAAAATGCTATGGGGTTTAACTGGTCCCGTGCAAGGTAATGCTATAAAATTATTTGTACAAAAAAATATTAAAGCAAAAGATTTCAATCAACTTCAAATACCACTCGTAGTTGTGACAACAGACGTTGATAAAGGAGAGCCCTATGTCATTCAAAGCGGCCCCTTAGCACCTGCCTTACATGCTTCTAGTGCTGTACCCATGCTATTTAGCCCAGTCCGACTCTACGGTAAAACCTTAGTGGATGGCGGCGTATCAAGCCCTGTACCTGTAGAGGTTGCAAAAACGTTCTCTCCACAAGTCATCATTGCTGTAGATATTAGCACCTCGCCAGATTATGGTTCCGTCAATAATGTTTATCAATTAGCAATGCGCAGTTTGCATATTTCATATTTCAAACTGTCACAATGGCAAACACAACAAGCGGATATTGTTATCCATCCCGAGGTGGATAATTTTGGCATGTTTGATGATCATGCTAATGAAGAAATGTACAAAGCAGGTAAAATGGCAGCTTTAAATGCTTTGCCTCAAATCAAACGTTTATTAGCAAAAGAGCCCGCCTAACTTTGTAACGTATATACAATGGCAGGCTAAAACCCTTTGTTTATATTAAAAATTCTGCAGAAAATAACTGATTTTTTTAGCATTGTACTTTAGTCAGGTTGACACCACTACCTTAAACACGTTTAATAACTTTATACCCCTCTTTGTTAAGAGGTGTAATTCAAACAAATTGACTGAGGTAGTATGTTGTATGACAAGTCAAATCAAGCCAATTTCCTTTAAATCACTTATGATAAATGCCTTTAAAAAGGGCTTCAACCTCTTAAAGCATAAAATACAATCTTTGAAAAGACCATCTATCAAGAAATTAAGCCTCTCTCCTATAGAGCAACCTAAAAAAGGGAATACGAAATGGGTGCTTGCCGAAACGACAGATATTGATAATAACAATAAACAACTTGTCTTAGTTGAAGTAGAGCAATTTAACGAATTTGATTTTGATCATAACAGTAATGCTACTCATTCTTTCCCTTGCTTAATTCATAATTACACCATCGAAGGTGAAGATCCCAATTTACGAATAACGCATTATCCAAGCAATCGCTTACACTAAAAATGGAAGGAAAAAAAGCAGGCCATGGCCTGCTTTCTTGAAAGAAAGAAGCTTATACAGACGGCTTCTTTTGATCTTCAGCTTTAACTTCCACGCTTGGCTTTTCTTGTGCTTTTGCCTGAGCTTGAGCCTGCATCAGCGGTGTATAGCTTGCTGAGCTTGCCTGTGCCTGAGCAACTCTTAGAACGTGTGAGTCAATGAATGCCATTCTTGCTATTGGTTTAAGCCCCTTCCAGATAGCATATCCCTCTTTAACACTGATCTTATTTATTAAAGATACCAACTCAAATTTTGACAGAGTTTCTAATTTCGCAACTTCTGCATCACCTATCAAGGCGAAGTTATCCTTAACAAACGTTTTATGCGTCGGGTTGCTTAAGGTAGCAAGAATCTTCAACTCTTTAAGCTCTCTATCTGTCATTGCTTTGTATTCCACTTTTGTGGATTGCTCTGTCACTTTAACAGTTTCAGCTTTTGCAGCTACATCACTTTTAGCTTTTTCAATTGCAGCGGCTCTTGTATTTTTAAAGCTATTAATTTCGATATTTTGCAAATCAGCATCCATTTGTAAGAATTGTTTAACTTTTACATTATCCGTAAACTTTTTGGCAAATGCTAAAATTTCTTCCTTCTCAGATTGAGAAAATACTTCTTTATCAAACGCTTTTCTTACCGCAACTGAAGCGTTAAACAATGCCACTAACTGTGTGTTTCCATTGATGATATTAAACGTTGCCTTTTCAATTTTGCTTTGTACTTCTTTGCTTTGTTTGTTATACCAGCTCATGCAAGAATACAATCCGATTAAGCTAACAGCAGTGCCAGCAATCAAACCGAATGTTAATGAATTCATACCCAAATAATCAGCTGCAGATTTCAACTTTTCTTGCGCCCAGGCTGGAGTATTGGTCATATTCATATAATCGCTAATGTCAAATTTAGACATATCAAGCTTACCGCCAGTAAGTTCACTACCTACCGTTCTAGTTATGTCATTAATAGGTCCTTTAAGTTCAACACCAGGAAAATTTTCATCTAAAAAATCATTGAATCTACAAGTTAAATCTGTGTCACTACAAGGAAGTTTTGAAACCGCTTGGCATACTTCATCTACAATAGTTTGATTTACAGCTGATGTTGCCGTTGTGTTTAGCGTATCCAAAGTGGTATTCGTTGCTGTTGTGTTTAGCATATCCACCGTGGTATTCAAAGCAGTATGATTTGCTAAACCAACCGTATCCGTCATATTAACAGCTAAAGCCTTTGCAGCTTCTTCTGCTAATCTCTTAGCCTCTGCTTCCATTGCATTTAATTTTTCTAAAAGTTCCCCAGCTTTGATGCCTAAAGCTTCTTGTTCCGCTGCATTCCTGGCAGCCTCTTCTTTTGCAGCATCAGTTAATACATTTGTAACGTCTTCTGCTACACCGGGTTCTTGGGCTAGGTTGTCAGTGAATTCTGTTGTATTCGTCAGCGCTTGTTTGCCAATTTCTGCAAGTTTCTTTCCTTCTGCTGCTAATTGCTGAGCAATTTCTTCAACCTTTTGTGCATCCTTTTCTAGTACCTCTGTTATTGTTTCTCTTTTACGATAAAGAAAATTTACAATATCTCTCATAAGCATGATTAGTTCCTCACAAAGTTTAAATATAAAATTACATTTCTGAATGTAGTGGAAATTATATCTCTTTATTTTTATTGGTCAATTAACTGGCTATTGATTTGCGACAAAGGGAATGTTCTAGCATGCTTGATGGTTATAATGACCGTATATCTGTAATCAAAGGAAGATAAATTGGAACGAGAAGCTTAAAAAGAAAATGAGGTTTTAAACACAAAAAAGCAGGCTTAAGCCTGCTTTTTCTTTGAAAGGAAGAAGCTTATGCAGAAGGCTTCTTTCGATCTTCAGCGGCTTTAACTTCCACTTTTGCCTTTTCTTCTGCTTTTGCTTGAGCCTGTTGAGCTTGCAGCATTGGCGTGTAGCTTGCTGAACCGCTTGAAGATGGTGCCTGATCCGCTTTTTGCATTTTGGCAATACTCGCAAGTTGCTGATCTAGGTAAAAAGTTCTTTGTGGTGTTGTAAGTTTTAACCACGAAGCATATACCTTCTCATGGCTCATATGTCTTATACAATGCGTCAACTGCAATTTTGACATCCCAGCAAGCACCTGAATTTCTTGATCACTCATGCACTTAAAATTTTCTTCAGCAAATTTTCTATGTTGGTTGCTGTCTAAAAAAGTAAGAATCAATAATTGTTGGAGTTCTCTCTTTGGCACCACTGGCTTGGGCTGTTCTACAACTTTAGCAGTTTCAACTTTAGCTACCTCATTTTTAGCTCTTTCAATCTCTGCAGCTCTTGCACTTTTGAAGCCTTGAATAGAGGCTTTTTGCAATCCAGCATCCATTTGTAAGAATTGAGTGACTTTTGTGCCATCATTAAACCGTTCTGCAAGTTTTGAAATTTCTTCCGGGCTTGCTTGAGCAAACATATCTCTCACTACAACTGACGCGTTAAACAATGCCACTAACTGTGCGTTTCCTTTAATGATATCAAACGTTGCCTTGTCAATTTTGCTTTGTACTTCTTTGCTTTGTTTTTTATACCATCCCATACAACCATACAAGCCGGCTAAACTAACGACGCCAGCAATCAAACCGAATGTTAAAGGATTCATGCCAACAATATTAACTACACTTTTCAATTTTTCTTGAACAAAAACTGGGGTATTGGTCATATTCATATAATCGCTAATGTCAAATTTAGACATATCAAGCTTACCGCCACTAAGTTCGGTACCTACAGTTCTAGTTATGTCATTAATAGGTCCTTTAAGTTCAACACCAGGAAAATTTTCATCTAAAAAATCATTGAATCTACAAGTTAAATCTGCGTCACTACAAGGAAGTTTTGAAATCGCTTGGCATACTTCATTTACAATGGTTTGATTTGCTGTTGTTGTATTTAGTGTATCCAAAGTGGCATTGAAGGCAGTATGATTTGCTAAACAAACCGTATCTGTCATGTTAACAGCTAAATTCTTTGCAGCTTCTGCTGCCGCTAACGCGGCTTTTTCTTCCGCGAGTTTTTGTGCAATTTCTTCTGCTAATTTCTTAGCTTCTAATTCTATTGCAGCTTCTTCTGCTAATTTCTTAGCTTCTAATTCCATTGCAGCATTAACTAATTCTTCTTCTGATACAGGCGCTGTTTCTTGAGCTAGCTTCTTAGCGCATGTGTCTATGCTTAGCGTTGCATTTCCCAGCACTTGTTTCCCGATTTCCAGATTTGCAAGTTTTTCGATTTCTGCAAGTCTTGCAATTTCTGCTAGTTTTTCTGCTTCTCGCTTTGCGATGTCTTCAGGAGTTACACCATAGAGCCAATTTACAAGGCTTACAAATTCTTTCATCAACATGATTAGTTCCTCATTAAATATAAAATTACCTTTGTGAATGTAGTCGGATTATAAACTCTTTCCGATTTTGGTCAATTGGATAACTATTCGTTTATGACAAAGTGAATGTTCTGTAGGATCAACGGTAAGGGGAACGATAGTCCTTAATAATAAGCAGACGAGTGGATAGCAAAATTGGCAAGAAAATTCTTTAATTTTAGGCTGTTTTGCTCAATTCTGAAGTCATTGTTTCAAAATGGGAAGGCGTTTGATCAAGGCGACCATATTGATCTTCAAGGCGCAAAATATCATCCTCGCCTAAATACGCACCAGATTGTACTTCTATCATTTCTAAAGGGATCTTTCCCACATTTTCTAAACGGTGATTAACACCTATCGGAATATAAGTAGATTGATTTTCAGATAATAAAAAAACTTCGTCTCCCCGAGTAACCCGAGCGGTTCCTTTGACGACCACCCAATGTTCACAACGGTGATGATGTCGTTGCAATGATAATTTTTGCCCGACGGCAACCATAATGCGTTTTACTTGAAACCTATCGCCACTATCGATGGATTCAAAATATCCCCAAGGACGAGAGACTCTTTGGTGAAATACCACCTCTTTACGTTTATTTTCTTTAAGCGCCATCACAATAGGTTTGATATCTTGAGCATGTGTTTTATTTAATACCAATACAGCATCTTGCGTTTCAACAATCACAAGATCCTTCACCCCCAGCGCAACCACTAAACGATGATCTGCATGGATTAAACAATGTTGGCTTTGCTTGACCAAGACATCACCATGACAAGCATTATTAGATTCATCCTTAGGGAGTAATTGCGCTAAAGCATCCCAAGCACCAACATCATTCCATTGGCTTTGCAAACGAACTAGGGCACCATTGATGGTTTTTTCCATTACCGCATAATCGATAGAATCTGTATTACTTTGTTCAAATTGCTTTGCACATGGGCGAATAAAATCAATATCATGCTGGGCATCGCTCATTGCACCTTTTACACTATGAAACATTGCTGGGTCATGTAATAGCAATTCTTGTAAAAAGCTACTTGCAGAAAATAGGAACATACCGCTATTCCACCAATATTCTTCGTTTTCTACAAATTGCTTGGCTGTTTTAATGTCGGGTTTTTCAACGAAGCGTTTAATACTGAAACCATTACAAGAAGGTAGCAATTCTCCTTGCTGAATATAGCCATAACCTGTTTCGGCATGATTAGGGCGAACACCAAAAGCAACTAATTTACCTTCAATGGCAGCAAAAATGCCCTCATTTACTGAATTGGCAAAACCTTGCACATCTTTAATCATATGATCCGACGGTAACACCAGCAATATCACATCTTGGTTATACTGTGACAAAGCATGCACAGCTGCCAATGCCACGGCTGGTGCTGTACCTTTAAAACAGGGTTCAACAATAATGGTGCAATCGGGTTGCGCAGATTGTCTTATTTGTTCAGCAATTAAAAATCGATGTTGTTCATTACCCAAAACAATCGGCTTTGCGCAATCATTAAGAATAGATAAACGTTCTAAGGTAAGTTGAAAGAGACTTTGATTTTGCAGCAGCGTAATAAATTGTTTAGGATATGCTTCTCTAGATAAAGGCCATAAGCGCGTACCTGATCCACCCGCTAAGATCACTGGAACCAGCATTGGCCTACACTCCCTTTAGAAATAACGCTAAGCATTTCATCGTAGCGCCAGCTCCTGGACTAAGCAAACATTTTTAAGAAATATTAAAGCTGGCTTCCTTACAATGACCATTGTATTGCGGTGGGACGACCATGTTGATCGATAGCCACATAAGTAAAAAGACCTTCTGTGACTTTAAGTAATGATTGATCGGCAAGACGTTCTACCCAAACTTCAACGCCAATGCCAACGGATGTTCTACCTCGCTTAACAATGGTGGCATAGCAAGAAACCACATCCCCAACATAAACAGGAAGGATAAAAGTCATGCGATCAATGGCAACGGTAGTCATACGCCCATGCCCGCATTTATGAGCAAGCACTGCGCCACCTAAATCCATTTGGGAAACTAACCATCCACCAAACATATCCCCATAGCGATTTGTATCTGCAGGCATCGCAATGGTTTTTATAACTAATTCACCATTAGGTGATGTTTCATTTGGCATAACGGCATTCCTCGCACCACGGAGTTTTAAGAAAGTTTACTACAATGTTTTCGGCTGCAGGACACGCCTGGTTACTGTAAATTTATCTCCAAAACGATCTCTTGCATCCGTTCTCATAGCGTTAGCAGCATTATCAAAATAATGTTGCAACTTAGTCATTGAAGCTACCTGGTATTGCACGATATAGTGCCCGTAAGAAGATTTCTTGCTTTCATTCTCATCAGAAATATCCTCAAAAAAGCTTGCAGATAAAAAACCTTCTTGTTGGCACATTTGCGTAATATGCCCTGGTAGCCAAGCTAAGTATTCAGCGAGAATGGATTGTGCTATTTTCAAGTTGACTTCATATATCACTGTCATCAATTAGTACCTAAAAATAATGATAAAATCTATTGCGCCAAAAGAAAGTATACTAAATACAAAGCCGGTTAAATATGCTGCTCTGCCTTGGCGTCTTTACCTATTATGCCTTTTCTTGATTGTGTTTACTTTAACAATTGTCGGTAGATTAATTCAGTTACATATTTCACATACTGATTTTTTACAAGCTCAAGGTAATGCTAGAACTTTAAGAATTGTCGATATCCCTTCTTATAGGGGCATGATAACCGATCGACGAGGGGTGCCACTTGCAATTAGCTCACCGGTGCACGCGGCTTGGATTAATCCGCAACACTTTAATCCAACCCCCACACAAAGCCAGCACCTTGCTGCTTTACTAGGATTTTCGGTTGAAGCACTCAAAGACAAAGCCCTAGCTTATCCCAATCGGGTATTTGTGTATCTCAAACGCGGGATCCCTCCCGATGTTGCTCAGAAAATCAAAGATCTCGACATTCCTGGCCTTAGTTTAAAACGAGAATTTCGCCGCTATTACCCCACCGGCATGCAAAGTGCGCAATTGATAGGTTTTACCGATATAGACGATCAAGGACAAGCGGGTCTTGAAATGACTTTTCAAGATGCACTAAAACCCATCATTGGCAAAAAACGTGTACTAGAAGATAGAACGGGTCATTGGGTTCAAGATATCGATTATTTACAAACACCTCATTCCGGACAAGATATTGCCCTAAGCATTGATGTGCGGATCCAAGGCTTTGCTTATCGTGAATTAGAAAGCGCTATTGCGCATTTGGGTGCCAAATCAGCGACGCTGGTGATGTTGGATGTACGCACGGGAGAAGTGATAGCCATGGTAAGTGCTCCCTCTTTTAATCCAAACAATCGCCAAGCATGCCATGGCAGCAGTACGCGCAATCGTGCCTTAACCGATCTCATTGAACCTGGCTCGACGATTAAAGCTATTTCTATGGCAAGCGCGCTAGAAAGTCGTCTTTTTACTTTAGATTCACTTATCGATACCTCACCTGGCACCTACCACATTGGCCATCGACTGGTGAAAGATCTTCATAACTATGGCGTTCTCAGCTTAAAAGAAGTGTTAAGTAAATCAAGCAATGTTGGGATCACTAAAATTACGTTGGCTGTTCCTTCAGAGCAATTAGTGAACACTTTTCGTAAATTAGGATTAGGGGATAGTATTAAAACCCCTTTTCCAGGAGAAAGAAGAGGCATGCTACCTGCCCCTCCTAAACACCCATTTATGCATGCCACTTTGGCATTTGGCTATGGCTTGGCCGTGACGCCATTACAAATTATTCACGCTTATGCCACCTTAGCATCTGATGGTCAAATGAAACCGATTTCTTTAACTAAAATTGACGATCCCAGCACCATTATCAGTGAACAAGTTTTACCAGCTGATGTGGCCAAAGCTACATTACAAATGCTCACTGAAGTTTTAACTGCTCAAGGAACAGGATCAAGAGCAAACATTCCTGGTTATAAAACTGCTGGCAAAACTGGCACCACACGTGTTGTAGGCCCTCATGGTTATGATCCACATCGACACATTGGCATATTTGCCGGCATAACACCTGTCGATAACCCGCGTCTTGCCACGATTGTGGTTGTAGAAGAACCTAATGAAGCAAATTACTATGGTGGCTTAGTTGCTGCTCCTATTTATAAAAATGTCGTCAGCAAAGCCTTGCATATTCTCAATGTACCCCCAGATAACCGCTAGTAGCTATACTCTTTCCTCTTTGCTTTTAGGTATTGTTGGCTGCGCTCACTCACCCCAGTCATGTACCAAAGCGTACACTCCTGGGGATTCGTTCTCTTGCCGCCTTGCCTAAAAACAAAGCGGTTCGAGTATATACTGCCAATTTAAATCCAGCCCTAGTTTTTTGTCCTATCTTTTAAGCGCTTAAAAAAGCGCTATATTTTTAATTAATGACATCTTATTTCTAAGGAGCTTTATGAAAAAAGCAACCCAAGCACCAAGTGATCCTTTTGCACAATATTTCAAAGCTTATCAAGAGCTCACTCACAATCTTGAAAATTCCAACTCTGTCGAAGATATCGCGCTTTTAACCAATAAAGTAAATAGCATTTTGCAATTACATTATAAAGCAATCATGTCTTTTTACGATAAACAATATCGTCAGATTTTAAATCATATTGAAGAAAATAATAATCGTATTGAGGGTTTAAGAAAAAAATCTGCCAAAGGTGCTGAAGAATTTATTGAACAACATCTAAAACAGTCTGAACAATTGATGCAGCAAAATATGACAACGATTAAAGAGATGTTTAAAAAACAACCGAACAAATTAATTGAACAATTTATTGACAAGACAAATGAAAATTTAAATACACAAATAGAAATTTGGAATGATTTATATACAAAACAACAAGAAGTGATGCAAAGGGAAATGCGCTCCATTCATGAAAAAGCCAACGCCTTGCTTGAAAATTCAGAACAGCTCAGACAAGATTCGTTGGCCAAATACAAAGAACTTGAAAAAACAATGCATGATTTTTTAGCCAATAAGCAAAAAAGCACTAAAGAAAAGCGCCCTCGTCAAGGGCACTAACGCATTATTTAAGCAGGAAGTGCTCCATAAATTGAATTAACAACTTGAGTTCCTAAAGCAACAACCGTACCACCAAGCAAGCCACCAACCAAGGCGCCGCCAATCGTTCCTGCTGCTAATATGCCACAAGAGGCATAAACACCATACCAAATAATAGGTTGTGAGGTTAAAGCAAATACCAAACCTATTCCTGCAAAAGGGATCGCGATAGCAGCACCAGCGCCAGCACCATAAAGAGCACCGACAAGTCCACCCGCTTTAGTAAGATTATCTGAAAGTGTGCCACCCGAAATTAGTTGGGTTTCGTTTAATGTTAATTGATGCATAAAATAAAGCCTTAAAACACTTAGTTAAAGAACCAATACTAAAGTAGCTTTATGACTTGTGCAAGGTATTTCGTGAAAAAAATAAGGAAAAATACACGCAATAATGAGGCTACCAAGTGCCAAACATTCTATCCCCAGCATCACCAAGACCAGGACAAATGTAACCATTTTCGTTTAAACATCTATCTAGACTGGCTGAAAAAATGGGAACGTCAGGATGCTCTTGAAAAAAAGCTTTTAACCCTTCAGGCGCTGCTAAAATACACAAAAATGTGATACTTTTCACCCGGTGTTCTTTAAGGGTGCTCACGGCACGAACAGCAGAACCCCCAGTGGCTAGCATGGGATCGCAGATGTAGAAATGACATTGATCGCTATCTTCAGGAATTTTAAAATAATAACCTTCTGGTTGCAGAGTTTGTTCATTTCTAAATAAACCAATATGCCCCACTTTAGCGGAGGGCATTAAACTTAGCAGTGCATCTACCATGCCAATACCGGCTCTTAAAATCGGCAAAATTACTGGGGCAGGATCCGCCAAAAACGAGGATAAACAACTTTCCATTGGGGTTTGGATCTCTCGCTCAGTAGTTTTTAAATTTTGAGTTGCTTCATACCCTAACAATAAAGTGATTTCATGCACCAACTCTCTAAACAATTTATGATCGGTTTGTTTTTGGCGCAACAAAGAAAGCTTTCCTGCAATCAGGGGATGACAAATTTGAAAAAAATTACGGTAAATTTCATGTTGTTTTACCACACTCATGATCTTTCCTTTTCAATGATAAATTGACCTATCTTCCAACAACAAAGTTGCTGCAATACTTGCTTTATAAATAATAAAAGGATCATGATGATTTAAGCCAGCGGTTATGTCTTTAATATGCGGGTTATTATGGCCTATTTTCTGCCAATATTCAGCTAAATTTTCGATAGATTCTCTTAAAAAAACCAAATATTCATTAAAAGAGACTTGTTTATTCATTCTGATTTTCACTTATAGAAAACTTGCAATAAGCCCAATTAAACCACCAAATATACCACCCCATACCACTAACCATCCCAGGTGCTGACGGATCATTTTTTGTATGATTTCTTTAACCATATCCGGTGTTAATTCTGCTAAACGTCCATCGATAATTTTTTCAACTTTTGCGATAAGTTTTTCTGTAGAAAGTGCTTCTTTGGCCAACATGCTGGGTAAATTTTCGTCTGTTAAAAGGTTTTCAACGGCAGTTTTTAACTTTTTTTGCACCACTTCTCGCAGTGGCTCAATGGCATTCTGGCCACCCATCATAAAGAAAACTGAGCCAATTTTTGATTCAAAGATCCCTTCAATTAAGGCATTATATAGCTTGTCATAATCAATAAAATTAGCAATTTCTTTTAATTTTTCACTATTTAAAGGGGAATCGGGTATCACAGCCTGAATATGGCTCTCAGTAAAAAACTCGCTCATCACCAAATTTTTGATGCCAGCCTTCACAGATTCAAATCTTGCAGGAATAACCCCTGAACCATAAACAAATGGGATCTTATCAAAGAGCATCATGATAGCAATCCAATTAGTAAACGCGCAGGATAAAGCATAAAATCCGATATTGGCTAATATAGGCTGATAAGGGGTATTGATAAGGCAATAGCTCAAAGCTATCAGAATGGCCGCAACAACATTCGTGATTAGACTCTTATTACAAACGTATTGATATAGTTGGGCAGAACCTATCATATAAAACCACAAAATCGATAAATATCAAAAAGTTAGACGAGTGTATCAAATTGAATGGGATAAGTATACTCGAACAGGATAGGCGGCACCATATTAGGTATCAAAATAACTAATATTGCTGTTGTCTTACACCTTACCCATTGACCGCTTCGTTTGTCTAGGATAAGTTTTTGGTTTTCTTAAACAACTCGAATCCAGTGGCTAACAAAATTACTGAATCGCAAGTACCTAACTTCGAAGAAATTCTTAAACAACTCGATCTTATCGTTTCAAAGATGGAAGACGGAGATCTTACGCTCGAACAGGCGCTCAAACACTTCGAGCAAGGCATTACGCTAGCACGACAGTGTCAGCAATCCTTACGTACTGCAGAACAACGTGTACAAGAATTAATGATTGAGGATCCCTCAAACCAGCAAGATACGAACCATGACGACAACGCTATTGTCTAGTGCTATCCAAATGCGCCTTACCCATTGCCAAGAAAAGATGAATACGCTACTTAAGCAATATTTACCCCCAGATAATCAAACGCCTTTATTCAATGCAATGCATTATGCCTGTTTAAACGGGGGCAAACGTTTGCGCCCACTTTTAGTTTATATGATTGCAGAGCTTTTTGACGCCGCTCCAGAACAACTTAATCCACTTGCTGTGGCCATTGAACTCATTCATTGTTATTCACTGATACATGATGATTTACCCGCTATGGATAATGATGATTTGCGCCGCGGAAAACCAACTTGTCATAAAGCATTTGGTGAAGCCAATGCTATTCTCGCAGGCGATGCTTTATTGACGCTTGCCTTTGAAGTATTAGCAAATGAAAGATCTTACCCTATCAAAAACCAGTCAACTATCCTAAAAATAATACACCTGTTGGCAATCGCGGCAGGGCCTCAAGGTATGGTTTATGGGCAAGCTTTTGATATGGCCGCCCAAGGAAACTCCCTTAATCTTGAAGAATTAATGCAAATGCATCGTACAAAGACTGGGGCTCTGATTAGCGCCAGTGTACAATGTAGCGCTTTAGCAACTGGCAAGGCATCTGAAAATGATTTGGTCGATTTACAAAAATTTGGACAAGCGTTAGGGCTTTGTTTTCAAATTCAAGATGACATCTTAGATGCCCAAGGCAATAGTGAGAAAATGGGTAAAAATCCTGGTGACGCCAAAAAACATAAATGCACTTTTGTGACCTTGCTTGGTCTTAAGCAAGCAAAAGCGCATGCCCTACATTGGCATCAAGAAGCACAAACAAGCTTAGATCGCTTTAAGAATAAAGCCTTGCCTTTGCGTTCTCTGGCCTCCTTTTTCATTGAGCGAAGTATGTAATGAATATTCTTGACGGCATTCAAACGCCAACTGATCTTCGCAATCTTAACGCCGCCCAATTGCAAGAAGTTGCTAACTGTATTCGTCAATTCATGCTTGAAACGCTGAATAAAGCAGGAGGACATTTAGGTGCAGGCTTAGGTGCTGTTGAGCTCGCTGTGGCTTTGCATTATGTGTTTGACACTCCCCTTGATCGCCTTATATGGGATGTTGGTCACCAAGCCTATCCACATAAAATTCTAACGCAGCGACGTGAAAAGCTACATACCATTCGCCAAAAAAATGGGCTTGCACCTTTTCCACGACGCGAAGAAAGTAAATATGACGCTTTTGGCGTTGGCCATTCAAGTACTTCCATCAGTGCTGGGCTTGGTATGAGTCTTGCCCACAAACTGCTAGCGCAAGACAATCGCGTTATCGCCGTAATAGGGGATGGCGCAATGACTGCCGGCATGGCCTTTGAAGCACTGAATCACGCAGGTGATCTCAAAGCTGATCTTTTAGTTGTGCTCAATGACAATGATATGTCTATTTCTGGTAACGTCGGCGCGTTATCCAATTATTTTGCCCGGATCTTATCAAGTAAATTATATACCTCCATGCGCAAAAGTGGTAAAGACGTTCTAAAGCGGATCCCGCCTGTTTGGGAGTTTGCCCGTAAAACTGAGGAACATCTTAAGGGAATGATTGTTCCTGGCACCTTATTTGAGGAAATGGGTTTTAATTACATCGGACCTGTCGATGGTCATGATCTCAATACCTTAGTCAAAACCTTACAAAATATTAAAGCCCTCAAAGGCCCTCAGCTTTTACACACCATCACCCGAAAAGGTAAGGGCTATCCGCCTGCAGAAGCAGATCCCATTAAATATCACGGTGTAAACAAAGGATTTTATCACCCAGCACAACCATCCATGCAACCATCAGCAGCTGGTATGCCATCCTATTCACAAATTTTTGGCGATTGGATCTGTGAAATGGCAGAACAAGAACCTCGCTTGGTTGCAATCACACCCGCCATGTGTGAAGGTTCAGGATTGGTGCGCTTTGCTAAAACCTATCCTGATCGTTATTTTGATGTGGGCATTGCTGAACAGCATAGCGTCACTTTAGCCGCAGGATTAGCTTGTGAAAATATGAAGCCTGTTGTAGCAATTTATTCCACCTTTTTACAACGCGCCTATGATCAATTAATCCATGATGTGGCGCTTCAGCAATTAGGCGTATTATTTGCTATTGATAGAGCCGGATTAGTAGGTCAAGATGGCCCAACCCATAATGGTAGCTTCGATTTAAGTTACTTGCGAGCCATTCCTAATATGCTGATTATGGCTCCCAGTGATGGCAACGAATGTCGTCATATGCTTTACACAGGACTAATGGCCTGTTGTCCTGCTGCAGTTCGCTACCCTCGAGGTAGTGGGCCTCAAGTATCATTAGATCCTCACTGTGAAGCTATTCCTATCGGCAAAGCCCAACTTTGTCGACATGGCCAGACCATTGCTTTATTAAGTTTCGGTTCAATGTTGACCAATGCAATGATTGTCGCAGAACAGATAGATGCCACTGTCATCAATATGCGATTTGTAAAACCCTTGGATGAGACACTCATATTAGAAATTGCCAAAACACATCCTGTAATTGTCACTTTAGAAGAAAATGCATTAATCGGTGGGGCGGGGGAAGGTGTTAACAGCTGCTTGCTTAGCCATACTTGCCAAAATCAAGTGATCAATCTCGGGATCCCTGATAGCTTTATTGAGCATGCTCTACCTGATGAAATGCTGGCCAGTTGTGGTCTTGATCCTGCGGGTATTTTGGCAACAATACAGAAAAAAGTTAGAAGTCAGTCTTGTATTCAGATGATTTCTCCATTAAAGTCTCTACGTTAAATTTAAAACGTCACGATTAGGTTAAATATGAAAAATGATCCCATCGCAGATATCCAAAGTAGCCCTGATTGGCGCAATATGCCTGTAAACCGAGTTGGGATCCGAGATCTAAGACATCCCATGATTTTTGAAGATTTTACCCCTTCAAGAGGCCTTTCTCGTCAATCGACTATTGCTCGCTTTGAAATGTTGGTGGATCTCCCCAAAAATGTGAAAGGGACTCATATGTCTCGCTTTGTTGAAATTCTCAACGAAGATGACACTGTATTGAGTGTCGCCAGTATTCCCTATTGGTTAGAAACCATCGTTTCTCGCCTTAATGCTAAATATGGCCATCTCCAAGTGGATTTTCCTTATTTCGTAAAAAAACTAGCCCCAGTTTCAAAAGCAGCAAGTTTAATGGATTATGATGTGAGTATTAGGGGTATTTTAGAAAATAATCAATGCTATACCTTTGTTTCTGTGGTTGTTCCTGTAACAAGTTTATGTCCTTGTTCTAAAGAAATTGCCGACTATGGCGCTCATAATCAACGCTCCCATGTGACTGTGACTGTGCGCGCAACGCCCACGCTTTCTTTAATGGAAATCATTCAGTTAGTGGAAAGCAAAGCCTCGAGCGATCTCTATGGTATTTTAAAGCGAACCGATGAAAAAGCAGTTACTGAACGCGCCTATGATAACCCAAAATTCGTTGAAGATATGGTACGAGACGTTGCCACTTCACTTGCTCAAATTGAATCAGTTTTAGGGTATAAAATCAGCTCAGAAAATTTTGAGTCTATTCACAACCACTCTGCCTTTGCAGAAATTGATAAACTTTGGCAAGAAGAAGACTCTTTGAAAAAAGCGCATCTAAGAGAAGCCGCTGTTTTTTAAATGAGTGAATACTTACAATAAAGCATTTATGAGGCGCTATACAAAGTTACCTTTTAGGCCCTTAAATACTTCCTCAAGTCCCTATTATTCTGGCTTATCCATTTCTTTTTTCCTTTTATCAATTAATTTATCTTTATGGCTTTATTTTTTACACCATCTGGATTAATATTCTTCCCTATTAGCAAACATTATTTTAAACCGTGTATGCTATAGTCATCGAGAAAAGTATCTTATTTCGTGCCACTACCCCCCAACCCCCCTTGGCGACGCCTTAAGATACTTTTCTCGATGGCTTTAGAACCCATTAAAATTAAGAAAGACATGGATAGTAATATTGATGATGATTATCCCTACGAGAGTCATGCCTTAAAACAAACTCACCCGTTGCATTTATATACCCTGGGTAAATTATTTGGCTTAAATCCCACAACGCCTCAACAAGCACATGTATTGGAACTTGCCTGTGCCAATGGTCAGAATCTGATCCCAATGGCCTTTTATGAAAAAAACGCGACATTTATAGGCATTGATATTGCTTCCAAACAGATAGCACAGGGACAATCAATGATAGCGGCCCTTAACTTAAACAACATTTTTTTAAAAAGCCAATCTATTCTTGATTTTAAAATGCAAGAAAAATTCGATTATATTATTTGTCATGGCTTGTTTTCTTGGGTCGATGATGAAGTTAGGAACAAAGTGTTGCAACTTTGTCACGATAATCTCCAACCTCAAGGGATAGCCTATATTAGCTATAATACCTATCCTGGTTGGGTTATTGGCGATACGTTAAGAGACATGCTGTTATACCAATCCAATCATCTTTCTCCTTTGGAAAAATTCGCCCATGTGCAAAGATTATTAAAAAATTTGTCTTCATTAGAAGCAAATTCTCCTTATACCTGGCTTTTACAGCAAGAAGCAAAGCTTATATCGACTCACTCTGAAACTCAATTGATGCACGAACATTTAAGTAAATATCATTATCCACTTTATTTTAACCAATTTATCGAAAAAATTACTCACTATCAACTTGAGTATCTCACTGATGCCACATTCTTTGAAAAAGAAAGTGCAATAGCGTTGTTACAAAACCAAGATTTTTTACAAAATCGTCGCTTTAGGAGTAGCTTAATTTGTCATAAAGACGCAAGACAAAAAATCATACATTCCCTTCACCAAATACAAAATGCTTATGAAAAATTATCTCCTCATATTCTTGCCGAAAAAGACATCATCCTAAACGAAACGCCAGTTGCTTGCGCCTTAGTGCAATATCAAGCAAGCCAACAAGATATTGTTACAAATAATTATCATGAAAATATTTATCTTACTCCATTAGCTCAAGCCTTGATCCCATTTCTCGATGGCAAACATAACATTTTTATGCTTAATCAAATTATAAAACAGTGGGTTGAAATGGGCATCTTGAGTCTTGTTGATAACAATCAACAACCGATCACAAAACCAGAAGAAATTGAACAGCAAATAGTAATGTTATGTCAGACAACGTTAAAGCTACTAACCCAACGATCCCTGATAAGGTGAACTGATGATAGACAAATCCAAAAGCTTGCCATCTGCAATATTAAACATTATTGAGCATAAGCATACTGAATTGGCGTTTAGCGGCGAATATTTTCTTAAAGAATCAACCGGTACTTACCTTTGCAGACGATGTGGGCTTGCTCTTTTTTCATCCCATGGAAAATTTCATTCAGGTTGTGGTTGGCCAAGTTTTGATGAAAGCATTAAAGATACAATTAAACATCAAGCCGATCCAGATGGTCAACGCACAGAAATTGTATGTGCGCGCTGCAATGCTCATCTTGGCCATATTTTTCACGGGGAGCGCTTAACGCCACTTAACACCCGCTATTGTGTCAATTCATTAAGCCTTGATTATGTGGCAACCCTAAATGTGAGCGACTCTGAAGAAGCTATTCTTGCTGCAGGATGCTTTTGGGGAGTTGAATATTATTTCAGTAAATTACCTGGTGTTTTAAAAACTGAAGTAGGGTACATAGGCGGACACTTGGACAACCCAAGTTATGAACAAGTTTGTCAAGGTGATTCAGAACATGTTGAAGCTGTTCGAGTAGTTTATGATCCCAAGCTTGTTTCCTTTGAAAAAATAGTAAAATATTTTTTTGAGATACATGATCCCACACAAAAAAATGGACAAGGACCAGATATAGGAGAGCAATATTTAAGCATTGCTTTTTATTATAATGAAGAACAACGAAGGATAATTAAACATTTAATTAAGATGCTAGAAGAGCAAGGTTATGTTATTGCCACCAAAACTTTACCTGTAAGTCCTTTTTGGCAAGGAGAAAGCTATCATCAGGGGTATTATGAAAAAAACCACAAAATGCCTTATTGTCATCAATATGTAAAAAGATTTATATAAGCCCGAATATACTGCTTCCACTTTGAATTTAGGAGTTCCGTCATTGCGAGCTTTTAGCGAAGCAAT
>JAFECR010000005.1:63519-79998 GCA_018242045.1 Pseudomonadota bacterium
GCAATCCAGAAAATATCAAGATGTAATCTGGATTGCTTCGTCGCAGACTCCTCGCAATGACGGACTTGAAACTCCTAATTTTAAAGTGGATCGAGTATATACCTTTCCAGTTAGATTCCGTATCAAGTAGGTGACAGGGTTAGGCAAGGTGCCAAGCGTTGTAAATGAAATGATCCGGTGGCTTACGATAGTGACTTTGATATGTTTTGGTATAATTTCGTGTAAAGGGTACGTTTGATACTATTAGAGCTTTTGAATTTCTTCCATAGTTAACCCTGTATACTTTGAAATGAGATCGATGCTTAACCCATCATTTTTCATTTTTTTTGCTACTTGCGCTTTACTCTCTGCATTTCCCTCTGCTCTACCCTCTGCTCTGCCTTCTGCTCTGCCTTCTGCTCTGCCTTCTGCTCTGCCTTCTGCTCTGCCTTCTGCTCTACCTTTTAACAAGCTTTCTTCTTTAATGGTTTTTTCAGAGCTAACAGCTTTCCAATAGCTTTCATAAGCATCTAGCTCTGCCGGAGAATAGGCTGCTTCTTCAGTTAAACGTACTGCTTCTCTTATTTCAGGAATTTCCAATAACAAAGGATCAATTTCTCGAGTTTTATCATTTATTTCTCTAATGAATCTCAACCATAAAACACGTAATTTTTTAGCCAAGTGAGTTGTTGGCACAAATTTAGGAAGCTCAACAAAAACAAGTGTTAAGCCTTTAATGATTTTCTCTTCATGGTTGCTTAATTTCACTAAACCATAATGATGATACCAATCAGGGGTTTTATGATCATAAATACTATTGATTAATCCCAATCCATAAACAGGATTTAAAAGATGATAAGCTTCTCCAGTATTTAATTGTTTCACATAAGCTGATGCAGTGCCATACAATAAGCGTTGCATAAAAGAATCTGACCATTCAATCTGCATTTCAACAATAAAAATTTTCCCTTGTTGATCATAGCATTTCACATCCACAATGGTCCGTTTTAAAATGGGAATATCAGGAATTTGCTCGCTTGGTAAATATTCTAAAGTGTCAATCAGCTCTCCATCAGCAAGCGGCAGAACAGCATTTAAAAAGCTTTTCAATAAATGTGGATGCTGTCCAAAAACTTTTTTGAAGACAATATCGCTTTTTGGATCTAAATATTTTCCCATGACTAACGCTCATTGTTTTAATAGACACATTTTGACACAAAAATCAAACTTATTACAGCAGGTTTTTTAGAATCTCTTGAAGTCAAAAGTTAGAAAGTAAGCTGTAAAATACATCTTTTTACTTTCCAATGCAAAACTTAAAAAAGAAATATTTCCTAAAGTTAAGCTTTCAAAGCCACTCAACACAAAGGCTTTAAAGCACTTTTTCACTTTGCCACAAATACACAAAAAAGCGCACAAGGAAAATGATAACCCAACGCCCTAAATAGGGTGCAATTACAATAAAGGAGTATTGCTAATTTTGAAAACAAAACCAGCTTATTTAATTTTAAATGCTTCCGATATAAGAATATCATTGTGCAAAATGGAGTGTTTTTCAATGAAGTGGATAAAAGCTGATAAAGCTCCTAAAGTTCAAGGAAAATACTTGGCTGTTGTGTCAAATTCACAAGCTTATATTTTAGATTATGTAGATGGTAAATGGTATGGCCAGCCTTTTTATTCCGGAAAACATATTAATGTGACGCATTGGATGGAACTGCCTAAATTGCCAATGCCAAAAGATTGGGTCTATGATATTTAGGAAGATTTTATGTTATTATATGCCCTTGCATTTTTGATATTATGCGTTCTTACTTTTGCGGTTGGCTTTATGGGATATCTTGCCGCTTTAGGTGCGGTGATAATTGCAAAATTTCTTTTCTTTATTTTCTCAATCTTATTTATTCTATGTCTTTGTTGCTATTTGTACGGATTTTTAAAAAATCGCAACCAAGCAGCGAAGTAACCTGGTTGCTTGCTTTTCTAGTTAAGATATATTTGAATACGCAAATAACTTTGCATAATCCGGTGGGCAAAAAATAGCCGATAATGGAATAACGAGAATAGCACCACAACCAATGCCTGCACCAGCCCCCATTAAACCACCTGCCATAAATCCTAAGGGTGTATAGAGTACACCTAGCTCCATCGCAATTTTCGCAGCGCCAGCAAGAGCACCAGCTGCAGTTCCAACCGCCGATCCATAAAACATCGTCATGCTGGCAAATTCTTCAATAGTCACACCGCCTGCTACTATATTTAATTCTTGTAAAACTATATTTCTCATTCCTAACCTCTTATTAATTAATTTGATGAGCCCCAACCGGAGAGGGCTACCCCATATAGAATTCCGCTGGCGATACCAAAAGACATGCCAAGGACACCACCCGTGATAATTCCAATGGGTGTGAGCCAAATATGATTGGCATATCCCAAAACACCGCCCACGTTCATGCCACTGAAAGTTCCAATCATGCAGCCATAAAGCGCAGACAAATCTAAAATATCATCTTGACTAAGCCCTCCACCTGCACTGATAAGCGCTAAATTTTTTTTTGCTATTAATTTCATGCCTCACCACTTCAAATGTAAATTAAATGACATTATATAGATTTATAGCTTTTTTGATAAGTGTAATATCTCACAAATCACGTTTGCCTAATTTCGTCTAAGGTTATGAAAGCACTCAAGGAGAAACTATGAAACATTTATACCTTTGCTTTGCCTTTATTATGATGGGATCCTTGTTTGGATGTACCGATCTGACACCTGGTGTCTCAAATGCCGGCGGGGTTGTTAAAGTAAATTATATTGACAATTATTATGCTGGCGATTATTACATCGCAGAATATTACATTGCAGATTATAACCGAGGATATTGTAGTGACGGATATTGCTATAAACCTCGCTATCGAAGAAGCTATTAACTTCCCAGTTAATGCTTTGTATCTCGATGATCTGTCATAAAGTTCATCATTCCTTTTAACCATCTCCAATCTTTTATTTTGGACTCAGCAAAGGATAATGCCATTTTTGGTGTTATCCTAGGCGGGATATATAATTCTTGTGGATCAATATGAACATCAATCACAGCGGGGAGGTTTGAAGAAAATGCTTCCTTTAAAGCCAAATCAATCTGATGATGCTCTTTCACTGTGATCCCAAGCGCACCATGTGCCTTGGCTAATTGCGCATAATCAGGATTGAGTAATTCAGTGCCAAATGCAGGGTTTCCTTCATTTGCTTCTTCCAATTCAATAAATCGGTATTTTGAATTATTATACACTATAAATGTCACGGGTAATTGGTATTTCACCAAAGTGATAAGGTCTGCAATTAACATTTGAAAATCACCATCTCCAATTGGCACGATGACTTGCCGTTGTGGAAATGCCAACTTACAGCCTATCGCCCCACCTAAAGCCCAACCTAACGATGCTAAATTCCAAGACCACAATAAACGTTGCTTACCATTTAATTCTAAAAAATTATTGCAATATAATGTTACTGACCCCGTCCCTACGCAAAAAATGGCGTTATCACTTGCCATCATACCAATACGCTCTGTTAATACTTGAGGGTGAACATATTTTCGAGTTTCCAATAGATTAAAATATGTTTCATGTCCAATCTTTTTATGCTTCAAGCTTTGAGCATGTTGCAAAAAATGCTCATCCGATTTTGGATTTAAACGTTGTGCTAAAGCTAGCAAGGTGGTTTTGCTGTCACCTAACAATCCTTGGGTAAGGTTGGTATGAATCCCCATTTTGTTAATGTCTGTGTCAATTTGTATGATTAAAGCACTACTAGGATAAAATTCTTTATATGCAAAACTGCAGCCAACGACCAGTAAAGCATCACATGCACTTACTGCATAATTACCAGAATTTGTTCCCATAATCCCAATGCCACCCACATAATTGGGTAATCTATTATCAAGAATATCTTTTGAACGTGTGGTATGAACCAAAGGGGCCTTAAGCATATTAGCAACAAAATTTAATTCATCTTTAGCATTAGCGCAACCGCCACCATAAAGAATGGTAATTTTTTTAGCTTGGTTTAATTGTTCTGCTGCGCTATCAAGTTCTTGATCACTTGGTATCAAGGTACTATGAAACTGTTGGATGTTATGTGAATACGTCTTAACCCCACGCATGCGCATAATATCTGAAGGAATAGCAATATGCGCCACCCCTTTTTGATTAATGGCTGCTTGACATGCAAGCTGTAAAATCTGTGGAAAACTCTCGCTCGTTCTAATTTCTTGATTAAAAATGGCAACATCATCAAATAACTTTAACTGGTTTATTTCTTGCGGCATATGAGTGCCAATCAGTTTGGAATCAACTTGACCTGTAATTGCCAAAACAGGAACTTTATCCAGTGCAGCATCATATAGCCCGTTTAACAAATTAACAGCGCCAGGGCCTTGGCATGCAACACATACGGCTAGATTACCCGTGAGTTTAGCCTGAGCACTTGCAGCAAAGGCACCTGTTGCTTCATGTCGCATGGTGATAAATTGGATTTCATTTTGTAGGCGCAGTGATTCCATAAGCGAATCAATCGTATCTCCGGGGATCCCAAAGATATGTTTAACTCCAACTTGAGTTAGAATTTGCACAATTTGATCACTGATGTTCATCTTCCTGCCCTCTAAGTGAAACCTTTATTTTCGGCAAATTCTGGAATTTTTTTAATAAATCAGTGTACATACTGCTTCCACTTTGAATTTAGGAGTTCCGTCATTGCGAGCTTTTAGCGAAGCAATCCAGAAAATATCAAGATGTAATCTGGATTGCTTCGTCGCAGACTCCTCGCAATGACGGACTTGAAACTCCTAATTTTAAAGTGGATCGAGTATATAACTATCTTGGGCGAAAATAATACGCGCATGCTATCTTTAAGGTTTGGTTGATTCTAAATAGATAGAATATTATGATAAGCAAAAATACTAAAACTAAAGGATAAAAATGCAAGATTTTATTAACGCTATTTTTCCTTATTATCAACAATTGCGCCGTCAACTCCATCAAATGCCAGAATTACGATACCAAGAAGTTAAAACGGCAGCACTGATTACCCAAGAACTGCAAAAGTTAAACTTAGGAGTGCAAACTCAAGTAGGTCAAACCGGAGTCGTCGCTATTTTGGATAGAGGTATTGGCAAAACTGTCGCGCTTCGTGCCGATATGGATGCTTTACCGATAACAGAAGATTCACAATTACACTATCAATCAAAAAATAAAGGGATAATGCATGCTTGCGGTCATGATGGACATGTAGCCACCTTACTGGCTGTAGCGCATGTTCTTTGTGAGTTTAAACATCAATTTTCTGGCAAAATAAAGTTTATTTTCCAACCAGCAGAAGAAGGTGGTGCTGGTGCCTTAGCCATGATTAATGATGGGGTTTTAGAAAATCCGACCGTAGATGCTATTTTTGCTTACCATAATTATCCTAATGCCCCTGTTGGAAATATCTTGGTAAAACATGACTGCACTATGTATGGTAATGTCGAATTTAATATCACCATTCATGGTAAAGGGGGACATGCGGCTGTGCCTAATTTAGCCAATAACCCTATCACTATTGCTGCTCACTTTATTCAAGCGCTTCAAACCGTGTCATGTTCCTTGGCTCAAAAAGAAGAGCCCATCATTCTCACTGTCACCCAGCTCAATAGTGGTACTGCCGCCAATGTTATCCCTACCAGCACCAATCTCATTGGCACCATTCGAGCTGCATCAATTTCACATAGTAAAGAAGCACAAAACATTTTAAAGAAAACACTGCAAGACTGTGTAAGTAAACATAACGCTACAGCTTCAATTGAAATTAATGATATCTACCCCCCTACCATCAATACCAAAGCAGAAACTGATTTTGTGTTCAATCAAGCAACGCAGTTACTTGGAAAAGATCGTGTTTCTCTCAAGCACATGTCGGGCAGGGCATCTGAAGATTTTTCTTTTTTCTTACAAAAAGTGCCTGGCTGCTACTTCTTTATTGGCAATGGCAATGGTGCCTCTTGTCACAATCCCCAATATGATTTCAACGATACACTCTTGCCTGATGCCATAGCCTTATTGTCGAACTTGGCCATAAACTATTTAAATACTACTGTATAAATATGCTTTTCTCTCTTATTTTTGCCTTTTGTGCTACTTTTTTAAGAGGAGTATTTAAAAGGACTTTACGTGAAAAAGGCGCTACTACTTTGCTTAGCCTACCTTAGCATCTTGGGATGCGATACAGCTCCGCTTTATGAAGTTCTTCGTACTAAAAATGATAATACCGAATATCGCTTTATTGTCGACAGATATGGATATCATTACTATCGAGGTCCTTATGATGCAGACAGACACTATGAGGATCCTTATTACAACAATAGTGGGTATTTTAATACCGTCGATAGCTTGACCGGAAAATCATTCTATTACAATGCCTATAATAACTATAACAATGGTTATTACAAAGGCGGCTTTTATAGTAATGAATACTATCATCATGGTTATTTTAATGGCATTTATAATCCGGGCTATTGTCGCGGCCAAGCTTGTGCCTATAAATGGATGAAATAATTAATCGTGTAAATTCTCTTTTAATTATTTACAAATTTTACACTTATCGCAAAGTAGCTTGTGTTCATCGTTTTAAGCTATACCTTGTTTTATGAATGTTGTTACGATGCCCCTCTTTTCATCGATTAAAGCGAAGGCCCATGATTTTATCTCCCGTGGAACAAACGATTAACTTTCTCATTGATCACCGAGCATTCATGTTAGGTTATCCTAATGAAGTGACTCGTATTGCCCAAATATGCGATTATGTATTAACTTCGAATATTGGCACCAATATGACTATTATCGCTATCATAGACAGCGATAGAGATCCTTTAAAACGAGCTATATTTGACAGCAATGAGCTTGAAACCTTTCGCTTAAATTGCCGGCAATTTACTTATCACGCCTATGGCATAAAACTGGGCGTCAAAATTGAATTTTGGTATATTGGCAAAAATGCGACTGCTATTTTACGGGAACCTGCGATCGCTTCTCTTAAAGCACAAACTTATAAGTTCTGGGTTAGCTGTTGGGCACTTTCTTCAAATAAAGTCAATACCAACGCCCTGTCATTAAAAAATTGGTTAAAATGCCGTACTTTAGCTAAGATGTTAAAACAGCAAATACATCTTACGCCGAGTGTGCTTTCGTTACTCTCTTAAATTTTAAATTTGTCATCATTTTCTTTACCTTGTTGCTTCCCTTATTAAATTTAAGAACCTCATTTAAGCCTTTTGAAAATGAATCAAGCACGTCAGATAGTTTATCACTTAAGGTTTTTCTTTCAATTTCAAGTGCTTTTTTCTGTTGCTGAAATGATTGTATTTTTAACTCTATTTTTTGCCTGTTGCTTGCGATAATAAGCTCTTGCGAGTGAATATGCACCTTTCACTAGACAATAAAATCACAATAGTGTAGATTGCGGCTGCATCAAGTAATCAATTTTCTTGATCTTTTCTGCTTATTTGAAAATATTGTTCCTAAGGAGTATAAAAATAATGAAAGCGGTAATTACACTACTTTGCGCCCTCCCAATAACTCTTTTTACAATAGGGTGTACCAATATGACCCCTGAAGAACAAAGCGTCTTAAGTGGCTCGGCTTTAGGTGCAGTGGGCGGCGCTGCGATGGGTTCATTATCAGGCCATGCAGGAGAAGGCGCTCTTATTGGCGCAGGTATCGGTGCTATGGGTGGCGCTATGCAAGAATCTAATCGACAACGTCAACAGCCCGTTGCAAGAAGAGCAGCGCGCGATGTCTATGAAGAAGAAGTTTGCTATGAAGATTATTGCGAAATTAGAGAATACCACTACGAATAAGTAACTCAGCTTATCCTACAATACTCTCACCGAATCCCCAGGCATGTAGCTTTGTATTGGTACATGACTGGGGTGAGTAAGCGCACGCAACAAAGCATAAATTTAAACTGGAAAGAAAAATAATTAATGATCATCACAACCATGATGACATCCATGATGATGTACATGCTTCATTTTTTGATATTTTGCTAACGCTCGAGTGCGTTTAAGGCTCGATAAGTGATCGATAAACAAAACACCATTTAGCGCATCCACGCCCTTTTGCAGACAACCACTGCTTAGTCCATCAAATAATTGTAATTGTGTATTTCCATTTTCATCTTGATATCGTAGTTGTATTTTTTGCGCGCGAGCAACGGTGATAATCAATCCTGGAAAATTCATGCAATCTTCCTCAAAAAGAATTTCCCCTTCTTTGTTGATAATTTCAGGGTTAATAAAGCATTGTGGTTGATTTTGTTCCTGCGACAAGTCCATCACAAAAATACGAGATGAAATCCCTACCTGCGGAGCGGCTAAAGCCCAGCTATGAAGCGCATAGAGTGTATCAAATAATTGGTCAATAGTGGAACGAAGCGTTTCATCACATGGCGTTAAGACCGCTTTTTGGCGCAATTGTGGATTAGGATATCGCAAGGGTTTTAATAAGTTCATATATGGGCTCACAACAAAATTTCGATCTTAACTAAAAGCCCACATTCTTGTAAACATGTTGAAGCTGAAAATTGAGCCAGGCTGCTAAGAATGACAATTCATACTTTATTAATCATTTTACTTTTGGGCCGAATACCTTATTACAAACAAAGGATATCGTATGCCTTACAAAAATATTTTAGTCGCTGTGGATGAAAGTCAAAGTTCCCAACTTGCATTGCAAGAAGCTATCAAATTCAGTCGCATTTTACCCAAATGTTTATTACGCATTTTGCATGTGGGTAATGAATTTTTTATTGATTTTGATGGAAAAGCCATTTATCCAAAAGACACCAAAGAAGTTTTTAAAGATGCTCAACTTGCTTTACTGAAAAATATTGAAATAGAATTGCGTGAAGCCCATATTTCAAATTTTGAAACCAGATTAGTTGAGGAAAACCCTCAAGTTAAAATAGCACAGCAAATTGTAGAAGAAGCAAAAAGCTGGCCGGCTGATTTGATTATATTGGGAACACATGGCCGCAAAGGATTACAACATTTAATCGTAGGCAGCGTCGCTGAGGGCGTGATCCGCCTTGCAACCATGCCTGTTTTGCTAATTCGAGCAGAATAATTTAAATTATATTCTTCTAACCATCTCTTAAAAATTCTTTTCGTTAATGTATCATGGCAAATCATTTTAAAGATAAAGTTGTGTTAATTACCGGGGCTTCTTCCGGGATTGGTGCTGCTTTAGCAAAAGCTTTTGCCAAGCAAGGTGCCAAATTAGCACTGCTTGCAAGACGCCAGGCTAAGCTTGAGGCCTTGATTAAGGAATTACAACCCTGTCAAGCCATGGCGATTGTTTGCGATGTAACGCAGGATAAAGCTCTATCCCATGCTGTTGCTCAAGCAGAGCAAACTTTGGGATCATTGGATGTGGTTATTGCCAATGCCGGCTTTGGAGTAGTTGATTATGTTGAAAAATTAAACTTAAGCGACTTTCATCGTCAGTTTGAAACAAACGTATATGGCGTTTTAAGAACGATCTACGCTACCTTAGATAATTTGAAAAAAACCAAAGGACGTTTGGTACTGATTGGTAGCGCAGCAGGATATATGAGTATGCCTCAATATGGGGCTTATACCATGAGTAAACATGCGATTACAGCATTAGCTCAAACCCTTTTTGCAGAATTAAAACCTTACGGAATAAGTGTGACATTGATTACCCCAGGTTTAATCAAAACTGAGATCCGAAATATTAATAATTTTGGCCAATATGAGGCAGGAACAAGAGATCCTCTCCCAGATTGGCTTCGACTTGATGCGGATAAAGCCGCCAGCATCATGATAAAAGCTATTCAAAAGCGTCAACGCGAAAAGATAATTACCCTCAATGCCAAATTAGGAATATGGTTAAACCGCTTGTTCCCTGGTCTATTACCGTGGTTTTTCCAAAGGAAAATCCTGCGTAAATTTAGTGCCAAGCGTTGAACTTAGCTTAATCTTATTTTTTTCGATTTCGGTTTCTTTGAAGCCTTTGATCATCCTCGTTCTCATAATTTTGCTGTTGCTGTTGTTGCGGCTGTGGTTGCTGCGGCTGCGGCTGAGAGTGTTGAGGGAATTGGATTAGAAATTGTTGTTGCGCTGGCCAGGCATTTCCTCGTAGTCTTTGTGGATTATTCGAATAACGATAATGATAGTTAAGTTGCGTTGTCACTGGTTCTCTTATTCTAGTAATACTGAATTCTATTTGGTTCTGTATGGCTTCATCTGGTGACATGGGCAGTGTTTCTTGTCCAGATGCTTGGTATAACGGCATTACCGTGACATTCGTATTGACAAAAATCTCAAATTCAACAGGATCCTCATTCTCGTTCCCATAATTTTGCTGTTGCAGCTGGGACTGAGAGTGTTGAGGGAATTGGATTAGAAATTGTTGTTGCGCTAGCAAGGCATTTCTTCTTGGTCTTTGTGGATTATTCGAATACCAACAATGATAGTTTAATTGATTTGTCACTGGTTGTCTTATTCCAGTAATACTGAATTTTATTCGGTTCTGTATGGCTCCATCTGGTGACATGGGCAGTGTTTCTTTTCCAGATGCTTGGTATAACGGCACCACCGTGACATTCGTATTGACAAAAACCTCAAATTCAACGGGATTCACAGGATTACCAAAATTAGGACCACTAGTCATCATAATTTAACTCCTTAAATAATTTTTGGTTTTTTGCCAAACCCAAGCTAACAAGAGTTATTATTTTAAGCAAGTGGGACATACAAGTATAGAAAGAAGATCAATATTGCTTTTACTTAATCCATGAAAAAAGATCTGCGCCAATTTACAGTTAAACTAAAAATGACGCAGGTAAAAAACTAAGATTTGTTATTGAGCTTTATTTTAATGGTTACTGGCTGAGCAATGCTTGTTGCAACAACAGCTGGTGTAGGTAAGGTTTGAAGTTTTGGTTGATTCAACTTTGCCGTTTCTAAAGCATGCAACAATGGTGCTGATTGGGATAATGTCACTTGAGTATATTTTACGACCGTTGGAATTTGGCTTTGCTTTACAACCCCCTGTAATGGTGGCGGTGTCAATCCATGTTTTACTTTAATTGCTGTTTTGATCTGATTCGGAGCCTTTACAAGCTTAACCGCACCGGGCGTTAAAGCTGGAGTTAGAACTACTGGATTAGCACTAGCCGCTGTTGTGTTTTTTAAAAGCACACGTGTATGAGTAACATCACCATCAGTTTGCTGAAAACTTTTAGGGCCTTGCTTGGACATGATTTTCTCCTAACTTGATTTGCGTTTTATCCGAGGCCAAGCTAACAATTGTTCTTGCCCTTAGCAAGTGCCAAATTTGTTTAAATGATGAGTGGTAGTTACAAAATGATGACCGTGTTGTTTTTAAAAATGACAGTTAAAGGACTAATTTAAAGGTATGCATTTTAATTAAAAACACTATAAAATAGGGCTTTTTGGTCATCTCTAAGGAGTCTTCATGAACATTCAACCTAAAATTCGTGGTTTTATTTGTACCACAGCGCATCCAACGGGTTGTATGCAGCATGTGGCCGAACAAATTCAAACTGTAAAACAAACATTGTCATTACCTAACGGACCTAAAAAAGTACTTATTATCGGTGCGTCTACGGGCTATGGTTTGGCAAGTCGAATAGCTTCGGCGTTCGGCGCCAATGCCAAAACCATCGGTGTTTTTTTTGAAAAACCTGCTGAAGGTAAGCGTACTGCTTCAGCAGGCTGGTACAATAGCGCCGCTTTCGAAAGAAAAGCAATGGAAGCAGGTCTTTATGCTAAAAGTATTAATGGCGATGCCTTTTCCGACAACGTAAAAGCAAAAACCATTCAATTAATCGAGCAAGATTGGGATGGTGAAGTTGATCTGGTGGTTTATAGTGTTGCCTCGCCCCGGCGTGTCCATCCTAAAACAGGCGAAGTTTACAATTCTGTTTTAAAGCCCATTGGCCAACCTTATACCAGCAAAACAGTCGATGTCATGACGGGAGTGGTCAGTGAAATAACACTCGAACCAGCAAGCCAACTTGAAATTGATCACACCATTAAAGTAATGGGCGGTGAAGATTGGGAAATGTGGTTAGATGCATTATTAAAAGCCAACGTGCTTGCCAAAGGAGTAAAAACCATTGCCTATTCTTATATTGGCCCAAGCCTTACTTACCCCATTTACAGAGAAGGTGCAATTGGTCAAGCCAAAGCTCACCTTGAGGCAACAGCAAAAACCTTAACGCAAAAACTTCAATCCTTGCAAGGCGAAGCTTTCGTATCTGTAAATAAAGCGTTAGTAACCCAAGCAAGCGCTGCGATTCCGGTCGTGCCTTTATATATTTCTTTACTTTATAAAATCATGAAAGAACACCATTTACATGAAGGCTGCATCGAACAGATCTGTCGCTTATTCAAAGAAAGACTTTACGCCAATACACCTGTCATTGTCGACGAAAATGGTTTAATTCGCCTTGATGATTGGGAAATGAAATCTGAAATTCAAGATAAAATCAGCGCCATTTGGCCAACACTTTCAGCAGAAAACATCGAAACCATGACCGATCTCAAAGGATATCGTCATGAATTTCATCGATTATTTGGTTTTGATATGTCTGGCGTCAATTATAGCGAAGAAGTTGATCCTAATGAAAATGTGCCTTCTTTAGCGTTAGAACCTTGCCTTTAGCGCTTGGAAGGTCCACCTTTTTTAGGTTTGTCGCTTTTTTCGCTAGATGCCAAAGACTCATCTTTTTTATTGGCAAAAATGCTTAATCTAGGTGAGATAGTAATTCCTGTGCGAGGTTCCTTGGATACATCTATTTTTTCATAAAGGCCTTCAGCTTTTCGTTTAATTGATAAATCCTTATCATGTAAATAAGTTAGTAATTCTTGATACATGCTCAGTTTTTTTGTATCGGGTATGTTGGTGTCTTGATACTTTTGCAAATAGCTGTCTAAAAAATAATTGATACGTTGTGCTCTTTGCGTTGTTGAAGTTGTAAAAATACTTTTCGCTTCGCTTAAAAGTTGGTTTTCATTTTTACCTATTTTAATCGATTTTGACGCGATGTTTGCCAATTTTTTATCGGTATAATAACTTACTGAAGGCATTTCAAAATCGGTGTCTGTTACTTTTAACCCCGGGCTATCATCATTTAACCCATTGGTTTCTCGATTGGGTGCGCCATTATGCACATGCGGCATAATTTCATGAAATTTTTGGTTATCTTCTTCATTTTCCCATCTTGGTGGATAACCATATTTTTCAATGAATATGCAGAATGCTTCAATGTGTTCATTGAGCAACCCTGTTCTATCTTCTCCACTTTTGCAAAACCATTCCACAAAAGCATCCATGTGCTGAGCTAATAGCGCAAAACGGGCTTGAAAACGATAATTACCTTTATTCAGCGCGTCAATTTTTGCTTGAATATCCGCAATTTCTTCTGATAGTTTTTCTTGCTTGGTATTATCCGTCGATTTACTTAAGGCCTTTTCCTTTTTATTTTTTTCTTTAGTCAAACGCTTTTGTTGAATAAGGCGTTTTAATCCAGGTTGCGGTTGATTATAAAAGGTGTCTAAAGCATCGACAAACAATCTTATTTTCTGAAAATTCTTATCTTTCTTTAATTCATCAGAAATAGCCGCATCTTGAAGAGCATTTAGTTGATCTTGCAATTGCGGTAAGGCTTTTTTATAGGCTTTTTTTCTGACAATGGCTAAGTTACGATAATATCCATCTAATGTTTTTTCATATTTATCGATTGTTTTTATTGCTTTTTTTCGATCTTCTTGTTGAGTTTTAAGGGCTACCTTTAAATCGCTTATTTGTTTTTGCAGCTTACTTGCTTCTTGTTTAATTTCAGACTTTTTATCTGTATCCTTACCTATCATCATCTTATGTTCGGGATCCTTTAATGCTTTGTTAAAAGCAGCTAATTGCTCTCTCAGTTGCTTTAATTGATATTTGGTGTCATGCATTAAAGCATTACAAGATTCCAAAGTGGCATAGGCTTGATGCAATGGTTTTTTGTCATATACGTCATTAATTCTGTCTTTATATTTTTTTATTTTTTCATTATCAGCTTCCAAGTTTTTTAAGGCATCATAGATGCTATAAAATTTTGAATCCCCTTTAAACTCACTCTTAAAAAAATTATCCATCATATGATTAAGACCGCGGTTGTTTACGCGTTGTACAAGTGCTTGAGCCTCAAGCGTTCCGATCCCTCGTGCAGCATTCACGCCCATACTCATAAAGGTCGAATTTAATTGAACTCGTCTATTTTTATCACCAGGAATTTCTAATGACACTTCCCGCCCGTGTAATGACCAATAAGCTTGCCTTGAATCATTTACTTGCCGATATTGCTTCATCGGATCATCCCAGCCTTTTATTAAAAGCGGATTATCATCTGCAACTGGAGAAAGTAAGCTCATGGTGGCCACGTCTAAGGGTAATGCTCGCCTACCTGCTATGATTTCCTTTAGTTCAGCCAATTTTACCTGTTCATAATTTTCAAGTGCCTTTTTGCTTTCTAGCGCTGTTATTTCTGAACTTATCTTTTCCAATTTCTCCTTGGCTGCCAAAGCCAACGTTTGCCTAACATTTTGCATAGTGCGATATTCACGCTCTGCTTGATTTTCAATTTTTAGCACGCTGGGTGAGCCATGACGGTGCGCTTTAAATACTACTTTTCCTGCAATTTTCAGCATGGTGCAAAGTGCATTTGCCTGTCCGACTTGATTCTCGTTTCGAACAGTGCTGGCACTGGTATGAATTTTGTCTGAAGGTGGTTTTTCATGAAAGGTTTCTTCATATAAATCTTTTTGCGTGCTTGTTAATTCACCTTCTGGTATATGCGAGCTTTGCACTTTCAAATCTAAAACTTCATAATGATTATGTTGTGCAGGTCTTTCTTGCTTTGAGCGAATTAAATTGGCTTTTTGACTTATTTGCTTTAGAACTTTTTCAGCACTTTGAGAAGGATCTACCTGATGAGCAATTAAAACACTAACCTGCATTAATTTATTCATGTTATATTCATAAACTTTATCAAAGGCTTGCTGGTATTCTTTTTCAGCGTTTACCTTTTTCAATTGAATCGCTCGCTTGGTATTTACAGGAGTATCTTTGTTATTTTTGCCTTGTTTTAGTTTTTCTAATTCAATTTCAGCGGTTTTTATAGTTTTAATACGTTCATTTTTAACACGCTGAAAATTGGCTTCATGCTTATCATCAAAAAAATCCTTGAGCAAACCTTCAATACGTTCAAGCTCCTTAAGCGCCTGATTTTTCTCTTGCGTGCTTTCTTTCTCTTGAATAAGTGCTTTTGCAGCTTGAAGGCGTGATTGTGCTGCCTTAAGAAACATTTGATGGGAAATGACAGGATGTCCATTTTCAAGGATCTCACGCGTTATTTCATTATCTGAAATGGTTTCTTTGTAACCCAGCATGGAATTATCCTTATTTTTTCCTTTATTTTTATTAGATAATTATAATGGGAAGAAGTTCAACAAATCGTTATTTATAGAAATATGCAACAAATTCAATAGGTTAACTTATTTGTATCTTTATTAAAGCGACGGTTTGTTCTGCGCAGACTTGCGCAGAACAATTTAGAATGAGAAGAAATGTTAGGCTTGCATTTCCTTGTCTTTATAAGCCTGCGCAGCCCGTTTTTTCATCTTGGCTGGTGTCACATCTTCAATGTGTGTCGAAATATGCCATTGATGCCCGAAAGGATCTTCCACGGAACCACATCTATCACCATAAAACATATCTTGAGCTGGTCTTAGCAGCTTTGCGCCATGTGATACGGCTTTTTCTATCACAGAATCCACATTTTTGATATAAAGCAAAATGCCAATAGCTGAGCCTGGTTGAGACGGCATTTCTTTGCATTCATCTGCCAGCATAAATTTAGAATCACCAATTTTTAATTCGGCATGACCAACTTTCCCACCGGGTTGATCCATGCGAAAAACAACTTTGGCACCAAATACTTTTTGATAATATTCAATAGCCTTGCTTGCATTATCCATTATTAAATAAGGCGTAATGCTAGTATAACCTTTGGGGATTGCTGTCACTTTCTTTTTTGCTTTTGTTTTTACTTTCCCTTTCGCTTTAACCGTTTTAGCACTTTTCTTTGCTGCTAAGGTTTTTTTCTTTGCAAGCATCTTCTTAGGTTTTACAGCTTTTTTCTTTGGCATAACATAGGCTCCTTAGCTCGTTTAGTTAAAATCCTGAAACTGACAAAAAAATTATCTGGTTAGCCTCAAGACGGATGAGTTATTTTAGCACTGCAAACCAGCAACAACGCAAGACTTTCAATGCAATTTTCTATTTAAATGCTTGCAAAAATTCTACGTCTTCACTCAGCATTTATGTGTTAGAATTATGCCATACTTTTCTTGTGTATACTCGATCCACTTTAAAA
>JAFECR010000005.1:80017-95747 GCA_018242045.1 Pseudomonadota bacterium
GAAGCAATCCAGATTACATCTTGATATTTTCTGGATTGCTTCGCTAAAAGCTCGCAATGACAAAACTCCTAAATTCAAAGTGGAAGTAGTATATAACAGCACCATTGTTTGAAGAGATCATCGGCTATGATTAAAAGCGAAACTTCCGGAAGAAGTTAGTATTTTTGTCGCAGCTCTAGTAACTTATTTTTATCAGTGATCTCGATACGATTGAGAAATGTCATTCCTAAAAGCACATCGGGTGGAGAATTTCCTTCTACCACAACTGCAGGAACATTATAAACAACAATAGGGCCAAGAGATATTTTATTTAAAATAATATGGTATGCTTTAGCGTTGCCAGAAGCTGTTTCTATTTGCACAGATTTTTCCTCATAATCAAGCCCCAATGCCTTAGCTTGATTCACATTAAGTGCAACAACCGTCGCACCAGTATCAATGATGAAATTCACAGATTTATCGTTAATTTTACCACTGGCAAAATATAAACCTCTTTCATCTTGCGCCACACGCACAAGTGGTTTTTCTTGTGATCTAAATCGCGTACCAATTTGACTACCCAGCACATAAGTTGCTTGTTTACCGTCTATTTCTAAGATACATGCTTTACTATCGGCACTAATTAATTTGATGCCATCAATAGATTCCCCCATTTTAAGCAAATGCGCTTTACCCTCTATTTCAAGCATCACTTTGTCTTTGAATAAAGCCAAGATCTGAATATTGCTTGCCATAACGCTTGTTATAAACAATGATAGGAAACAACAGATAGTCCTGAGAATTTTCATAGTCTTTTACTTTAATAAAGCTTAAGTTATATAACTAATATAAATTAAAGACCGCGCGCTTTCAAAAGCTAGTAAATTAGCTAGCGAAAAGGACAAATCTCTGGCAAAATAAGAGCCTATTTTTGTAAATCACAAGGACAAATGCATGTCGGGCCGTCATCCTTTAACGCAAAGGCAAAAACAAGAGCAAATACAGATCATATTTGTCGCAACTATGGCAGGGCTTGCTATGGTTCTAAGTGCCGCATTCCCTTTAATCACTTACACGCTTTTAAGCGGTGCTTCACTTGCCTTATTAATATCTTTAAAGCAATGGACTGAACGTGATGACTTAAGCAAAGAGCCTAAGGGGCTTGAACTCGATAAACCTTCTCAAACCTTTGCTGGCACTATTTTTGCTTTACTGGCAGTATTTTTATTGCAAATGAATCCCTTATCACAAATCATCATTTGTACTGCTTACAGCGCTGCCCTTTCTGCTTTTTTTATACATGATTGCATCTTAAACACGCAACAACTTTTAGATAAAGCACTCAGAGAAGCATGTCAAAAGGGGGAGCTAGATAAAATTAAAACATTAATCGCTCGTAAGGCTAGCCCATTTAGTCAAGATGGCACAGGTAATAATGCCTTTCATCTTGCTGTCCAAAATAAACTAGCGCATGAAATCATGATCGAATTACAAGCTGGCGTTCGCCCACTGCTGACGATAAAAGACTTTTTGACGACATTTAAACAACTTTTTAACGCGCAAATCAATCAAAAATGGAGTGAATGGTTAGTAGAAATCAAAAAATGCATTAAAGAAAACACTCAAGAAAATCGTGCCTCTTTTTATGAAGCTTCTTTTAACGTCATCAGTGCTTACTATGCCCCTTTGCAAACCATCATTAATACAGGAGCACAATATTTGATTGAACAATTATCTTTTACGCAAGATATTCATGCGCAAAACAAAGCAGGGCACAAAGCCGAAGATCTTTTAACAGCCAATGCTTCTGATATGGATCCCGAAAAAAGTGCTAAATTGAAAAAGATCCTAGAAGAATTAGCTAAATTTAAAGTTGATGAAAATGAAACAGAAGAAATAAAAGATGCCACACTTAAGTTTTCAACTACTGAAAATAACACTAACACGTCAAAGCCAAGGCCGACCGTGCTTAGCAGGCGTATAAAACCAAACGCTAGTTAATTAAACTGCCAGTAATTCTGTTTCTCTTAAAGCACGGGCAGCCTTATCCAAGACACCATTAATAAACTTATGGCTATCTTGCGCACCAAATAGCTTTGCTAAAAGAATAGCCTCATTAAGAATGACTTTATAAGGGATTTCTATGCGTGTCTGTAATTCATAGATCCCAATCCATAAAATCGCATGTTCTATGGGATGGATTTCCTTTAGTCCTCTATCTAGATGTGGCGAAATAAGCTCATCGAGCATGCTTTTTTGCTGAGCGATATTTGCAAGCAACTCATGTAAATATGCTTTGTCAAAAGAGATCTTGAGTTGTTCTTCATTGTTTTGAGCAAATGGTAAAAAAATATCTGCTTGCAGATCACGTTCGATAGCACTGATAGCCTGATCTGAAAGCTGCCAAGCATATAACCCTTGTAAAGCCGCAAAGCGAGCCCCATGTCGACCATGAACTTTGTTACCCATTGATTTTACCCAATAGATTGATCATTTCAATTAAAGCCATCGCTGCTTCACCTCCCTTATTGCCAGCAGTCCCACCTGCACGAGCCAAGGCTTGTTCAATATTTTCGGTGGTGATCACGCCAAAAATAATCGGAATTTGAGCACTAAGTTGTGCTTGCATAATCCCCTGTGCGCAAGGGCCTGCCACAAAATCAAAATGGGCCGTTTCTCCACGAATCACCACGCCTAAAGCAATGATCCCTGTAAAACGATTTGTTTTTGCCACTTGCTGGCAAACAAGGGGGATCTCATAAGCACCTGGCACGCGAAAAAGATCAATTTGCTGAGCTTTAACGCCATGGCGCACTAATACGTCTTTAGCACCCCCAATAAGTCTTTCAACAATGGTTTCATTAAAGCGCGATGCCACTATCGCAATGTTACCGCTGGGCGTAACAAATTCGCCATTTATTTCATTCAACTGCCATTGCATAGTTTTTCCTTATTGGTGTATCTGCTTGGTTTAAACGATAAGCTATCAGCGAGGCAATTGTTCCCAACTTCAAACCATGTTCCTTAGCAAATACCTCTAATTGTGGACGACGGCTCATGCTACCATCTTCATTGAGTATTTCACAAATAACTGCCGCAGGTTTAAACCCGGCTAACATCGCCAAGTCGATACTGGCTTCGGTATGACCAGGTCGTGCTAATACACCCTTTTCTTGTGCCAAAAGGGGAAAGACATGGCCTGGCTTTGAAATATCCTTGGCACTTGCGCTTGGGTTAATCGCCGTTAAAATAGTATGCGCTCTATCTTCTACTGAAATCCCCGTTGTCACCCCTTGTGCAGCTTCAATTGAAACCGTAAAATTGGCTCTGAAATTCGAATAGCTTTCTGGCACCATCAAACCTAAACCTAACCTATCGCATTGAGATTTTGCTAATGGTAAACAAATTAACCCTCTTGCATAGCGGGACATAAAATTAATATGCCATGGCGTTACTTTTGCCGCAGCCATAATAATATCGCCTTCATTTTCTCTGCCCTCATCATCCATCATCACAACCATCTTCCCTTGACGAATATCCTCAATGATGGATTCAATTGTACTGATTGTCATTTTCATTCTCCTTCATCGATATGATGATAAATAAGTCTTTGTCTATTTTTTCAACGTGAGTCAAAGTACCTTGAAGGGCATCACTTAATTTAGATAAGCCTGTCAGCTTGGCAAAAGATCTGGCCTCTGTGCCTAAAATTTTAGGTGAAAGGTAAATTAATAATTCATCAATGAGGCCAAGCTTTAAAAGCGCTCCCACAAACGTTTCTCCGGCCTCTATCATCACATCATTAATCTCACAATCACTTAACCACGATAACAAAGCAAAAAGATTAACTTTGCCATCTTTTTCTGGTAAAACCACATGATTTTTTGCTTGCTTTAGTGTCACTACCGTGGTTTTTCCAGGCTGGTGAAATATCGCCGCATCTTTGGCAACTCTTAATTGAGAATCAACCAAGATTCGCCAGGGCTGTTGAAATTTCACATTGTGGTCCAAGGCTAAAGCTTTTTCATCTCTCACGGTGAGTCGACAATTATCATGGAGGACTGTTTCGCTGGTAGTGATAATCGCCCCACTTCTTGCGCGCCAAAGATGAGCATGGTTTCTTGCTGCTTGAGTGGTAATCCATTGACTTTCACCATTGGACATGGCTACTTTTGCATCTAAACTCATTGCTATTTTTGCTCTAACAAAAGGGAGGTTTCTTTGCATGCGCGAGTAAAACCCTTTATTTAACGCAATAGCCTCTTTTTCTAATAGGCCAACGCTCACGGCTATCCCGGCATCCATTAAAGACTGGATCCCCTTACCCCGCACCAGCGGATTGGGATCTTGACTGGCAATCACCACCCGCGAAACCTTAGCAGCAATGAGTGCTTGCACACAAGGAGGCGTACGACCATGATGACTACAAGGTTCTAAAGTGACGTAGCAAGTTGCACCTTTGCAATCTGCTTGCAAAAGCGCATTTACTTCAGCATGCGCTGCTCCTGCTTGCCAATGCAAGCCTGTGGCAATTACTTTGCCATCTTTGACCATCACACAACCCACGCATGGATTAGGACGGGCGGAATATTCTCCTTTTTTTGCTAATGCTAAAGCCTGTTGCATAAAAACAACATCTGAATTATCCGAGAATTTCATCGTGATCATGGTGTGTTTGACGCAACCGCTTAATTTCTTCTTCAAAGGCATGAACATCTTCAAATCGTCTATAGACTGAAGCAAAACGAACATAGGCAACATGATCAATTTGGCGTAATTCTTCCATGATCCAATCCCCTAATACTTTGGTTTGAACCTCACGTTCTCCAAAAGCCCTAAGCCTTCGTATAATACGACTAATGGCTTCTTCCACCCGTTCCATACTCACAGGCCTTTTTTCAAGCGCTCTTAACATCCCTTGGCGTAACTTGTCCTCATTGAAGGCCTCGCGACTGGCATCACGTTTAACCATTCTAGGAAGCGCTAATTCAGCTATCTCATATGTGGTAAAGCGTTCTTGGCATTCTTCACACTCTCGACGCCGACGAACTTGATCGCCTTCGCTGGCAAATCGAGAATCCTTAACATTGGTTTCAGTACTACCACAAAAAGGACAACGCATAAGGTAAAACTCCGTCTAAGGTTGAGTAAATCCGTATACAGGAAAGTCGTAACAAAGCGAAATCACTTCTTTTCTAATTTGAGCCTGCAATGCTTTATCTTGGATATTATCCAAAATGTCCGCTATCCAGTTTGCTAAAGTGGCAACTTGTGGTTCTTTAAACCCTCGCGTGGTAATGGCCGGTGTCCCCATCCGTAAACCGCTTGTCACAAAAGGTGAACGCGGATCGTTTGGCACGCTATTCTTATTAACCGTAATGTAAGCATTGCCTAAAGCTTCATCTGCTTCTTTTCCAGTTATATTTTTATCAATAAGATCGACTAGAAAAAGATGATTTTCAGTTCCCCCAGAAACAATTTTATAACCCCGTTGTTGTAAACCTTTGGCCAAAGCCTTTGCATTCTTGATCACTTGTTTTTGATAATCTACAAATTCGCTCTGCATGGCTTCTTTAAAAGCAACTGCTTTAGCGGCAATCACATGCATCAAAGGACCACCTTGTATACCAGGAAACACCATCGCATTTATTTTCTTTTCAATTTCAGCATTTGGTCTACCAAGGATAAGCCCGCCTCTTGGTCCTCGTAAGGTTTTGTGTGTTGTGCTGGTCGTCACATCGGCAATAGGGACGGGATTTGGATAACATCCTGCTGCGACCAAACCTGCAACATGCGCCATATCGACCATGAGATAAGCATTGATGCTATCTGCAATGTCACGAAAACGCTGCCAGTTGGCAATCCCTGAATAAGCTGAAAAGCCTGCAACAATCATTTTAGGACGATGTTGCTTGGCCAAAGCTTCTACTTGCTCGTAATTAATTTCTCCGGTTTGTGGATCAAGGCCATATTGCACAGCTTTGTACAATTTCCCCGAAAAGTTTACTTTAGCGCCGTGGGTTAAATGACCGCCGTGATCAAGGCTCATGCCTAAGATGGTATCGCCAGGCTCCAACAAAGCCATATAAACTGCTGCATTTGCTTGTGAACCTGAATGTGGCTGAACATTGGCGAATCCAGCCTTAAATATTAAATTAGCTCGCTCAATGGCTAAACGCTCAGCAACATCTACATATTCACAACCACCGTAATATCGTTTGCCGGGATAGCCTTCAGCATATTTATTTGTCAAATCAGAACCTTGAGCTTTGAGTACGCGCGGACTTGCATAATTTTCTGAAGCAATGAGTTCTATATGCTCCAGTTGACGCGTCGTTTCGTGCGCTAATGCTTGGGCAAGTTCATCATCAAACCCTTGAATTTGCATATCTTGTGTAAACATCACTTACCTCTTCTCATTTGCCGCTATCGGGCTACTATTGTAACGCAGCTATGTCCTCTAGCCCATCCTAAGCAAGATATTGACCGATAAAAAACCACATGGATTGAATTAATGGTTCCTTTGGGGTAGCGTGTACCTCACGAAAATAATGCAAAGAGACAAATTATGCCCAATAAAACCATCTTCTCTATGAATCAAGTCGGTAAAATCGTGCCTCCTAAAAAAGAAGTTCTCAAAGATATCTCCCTTTCATTCTTTTATGGCGCCAAAATCGGGGTACTTGGTTTAAATGGCTCTGGTAAATCAACTTTATTAAGAATCATCGCCAATGTAGACAAAGATTATGTTGGTGAAATAACCTATCAAAAGGGTCTGCGTTTTGGCCTTCTCCTCCAAGAACCCCAATTAGACCCAAACAAAGATGTCCGCGGCAATGTTGAAGATGGTGTGCGCGAAACCAAGGATTTACTCACTCGTTTTGATGAAATTAGTGCAAAATTTACCGAACCCATGAGCGATCAAGAAATGGCAGATTTGTTAGAAGAACAAGGCCGTTTACAGGACATCATTGACGCCACCGGCGCCTGGGAACTTGATAGAAAACTAGAAATAGCGGCCGATGCCTTACGCTTACCTCCCTGGGATGCCGATGTCGCCACACTCTCTGGTGGTGAAAAGCGCCGCGTTGCGCTTTGCAAGCTGCTCTTGTCAGCTCCCGACGTCTTATTGCTGGATGAACCCACCAACCATTTAGATGCAGAAAGTGTTGCCTGGCTTGAAAAATACTTACAAGAATTTCCTGGAACCGTTATTGCCGTAACCCATGATCGCTACTTTTTAGATAACGTGGCAGGCTGGATTTTGGAATTGGACAGAGGTCGCGGGATCCCCTTTGAAGGTAATTACACACATTGGTTAACTGAAAAAGAAAAACGCTTAGAGCAAGAAAAAAGGCAAGAAGCCGCCCATCAACGCACCTTACAAGCTGAATTGGAATGGGTACGAACCAATCCCAAAGGCAGACGCAAGAAAAATAAAGCCCGCGTTGCCAATTTTGAAGAGCTGAATTCTAAAGAATTTCAACAACGCAATGAAACCCAAGAGCTTTATATTCCACCTGGGCCAAGACTCGGTGAAAATGTCATTAAGGTAGATAAAATTACTAAATCTTTGGGTGGTAGAATGTTATTTGAAGATCTTTCTCTAACCATTCCAAGAGGAGCTATTGTTGGCATTATTGGACCAAACGGCGCGGGCAAAACCACTTTTTTTAAAATCCTAACCGGTCAAGAAACCCCCGATCAAGGCCATGTGATCATTGGCGATACGGTTAAGTTGGCTTATGTCGATCAATCTCGCGATAGTCTTAATGATAAAAATACTGTTTGGCAAGAGATCTCCGATGGGCTTGACTATATTACTGTTGGCCAATTTTCAATGCCTTCTCGCGCTTATGTAGGTCGTTTTAACTTTAAAGGCAGTGATCAACAAAAAATCATTGGCTCGCTATCAGGCGGAGAAAGAAACCGAGTTCACTTAAGCAAAATCATTCGCAGCGGTGGTAATGTACTGCTACTTGATGAACCCACCAACGATTTAGATGTCGAAACACTGCGCGCGTTAGAAGAAGGTATATTAGCTTTCGCGGGCTGCGTCTTAGTGATTTCGCATGATAGATGGTTCTTAGATAGGGTTGCCACGCATATTTTGGCTTTTGAAGGTGAAAGTGAAGCCAGATGGTTTGAAGGCAATTATAGCGAATATGAGAAAGATCATCTCGCACGTTTAGGCACAGATACTATTCAACCGCATCGCATCAAATATAAGCGATTGGTTGAAGTATAAGTTGAGCATCTTCAAACCACAGTGGCTGGAAATTTGGGACTTATCCTGCTTAGCTTAGCGAAGCAGGAAGCGTTTATCCTATTTTAACTTTTTGTTTCCCAACAAGTGCATGATAATCAAGGCTACTTGGATAATCTTTTATCAATTTATTTACAGGGATATTCTTCGTTTGAGCTTCTTTTAAATACAAAAGCTGTGTTTTTAAGTTAAGAATTTCAAAAACAGGTATTGTCTTTTCATCCTGAGATTCAATAACATGGCCATTGGCATCTGTAGGAATACTTTTATCACTGATAGCAGTGTCAAGCCTCTCTTGAAAAACATGCCCTTCTACAACCCCAAAGGTGTTCAAAAGTATATTTCTTTGTTTTTTTAAGCTTCGACGTTTATTTTTCAACACTTCAATTTCTTTAGACAAATATTTATTAATCTTGGCTTGCAGATAAGGAGAAATTGTTTTTTGAATCTTCGGTTCTTGACTAGTAACGTTAGAAACCACTTGAGGGTTATTATCAAGTTGTTTTGGCTTATCTTCATCAGTTCCTGTTGGTATTATGGTGTTGTGGACAATAATATTGTTGTCTTTTAAAATTTTATCCAAATTGCGACGACAGTCGCTATCTAGTAATAATGATTTGGCATTTAAAATATTATCCCACATCAAACTTGTATTCTTATTTTTATCAGAATGATACACCAAAGATCCCTTTCTAAAGGCTGCATGTACTTGAGCATTGGTGGCGTTTTGATCGAGTTGTAATACTTGATAAGGCGTTAACTTCTGAGATAACAATTTGTTTATAGTTTGCATACCAATAAGGTGCTTGCCTTTATCTTGCGCATATTTTGTAAAAACTTCAATCACTGCCGGTTTAACGACATCTACATAGCGCTCCTTAACATCTTGCTCTAAAAGCCTTAAAAATTGGATTTTCCTTTCTGGTTGGGAGGCTAAGATTAAAATAGCACGCTCATACGACTTATGTGTCAGCTGACTTAAAATGCTATCACAAAAATCTTTAACGGCTATATTAACTCCCTCTTCAAGAGAGAAAGCTTCTTTAAATTTATTTTCGAGGTTTCTTAAATAAAGTTCATCCTTTGTTCTAATATTTCGTTTGAGTGTTTTTATGAAATATCCAGGCTTTGGTGGCTCGTCGCCATTCATCAATTCCATAATGTTGCGCACAGCTACTTTATCTTCTAGATCGTTGTTACCCCTAATGCTAAAGTCAACAAACTTCATCGTTAATTCAGCGATAAAGATCAGATTTTGAATAACACGTGTAATTACAAAACTAATAAAGCCAACCGTTCCAAGCGCAAAAGCCAAATGCCCCCAAAAACTAAACCCACTTACATATTGAATTGCCAACAGGGCTACTTGCGCCTGCGTCAACCCCGTTTTAAAACCAATAGCGTATTGCAAAAGCGCCAAAGATGGCCAAGTAAACAAATAACTGCCCAAAAAAGTTAACAAAGCGCCACTCAAAACGGTGGCAATAGGGTATTTCTTAAAAAAAGTTAAAAAATTCTTATTTTTTGTGGCCGACATTGTGCTTACCTTTCTATCTTAAATGAATCTAGCATAGTAACTTAACAAGGTAAGCTTTGTAAACTTATAAAAAACATAATCCAATCAACTTACTTTTTGATGCCTTCACTGGGACTTGTGGTAGCTGCAGGGGGAGCATTATTCGTCGACGCTGGGGCAGCACCATCATCAATAAGCGAAAATTGACAGTTTGGTGCTTCAAAGTTTGAACAGGCCCCACCTGTCCATTCTAATTTTAGTTTTTGCGTCGTTTTAAGGCGCACACTCAGCCAATTGGTGGTTTTTCCATCTTCGGTCGGCCATTGATAATAGCAAGTTAATTGATTATTTTCATAATTAGCCTGCATAAAGGTAAATTTACTGGCAATGGTGGCAGGGGGCTTATTATTATTTGAAAAATTATCAAGATACCAATTTAATTTATCATTGTTTGTTTTCCATTGCGCGCCTATGCCATCTTTAGTGGCATGATCAAATACACTCGCGGCTTCAGGACAATTATCTGCCATGGCAGCAGAACAAAGCAGAACCCCTGATAAAATAACTAGCCTCTTCATAACATGCCCCATTGATTACCAATAAATAATGCAAGTATAGCTATCGCAACTGTATTTTTCCGCTGAAATTATATCAAGACGGCATTGATGGCTTCGTTTAAAGAATTTACTGCAATCACAGTGATTTCCTCTTGCTTGGTACGAGGAGCATTGGCTTTTGGCACTATAATGCGCTTAAAACCATGTTTTGCTGCTTCTAAAACACGCTCTTGCCCTCCCGGTACTGGCCTTAATTCCCCTCCTAACCCAATTTCACCAAAAAATACCGTGGTATTATCAATTATTTTATTTTTATAGCTGGATAAAACCGCCATTAAAATCGCAAGATCTGCCCCTGTCTCGGTAATCTTGACCCCGCCGACCACATTCAAAAAAACATCCATTTGATGTAGGGTAATACTTGCGTGTCTATTTAAAACGGCAAGTAATAACGCTAAACGATTGTGATCATATCCGACGGTGACTCGACGCGGAATCCCATGACTGTCATCAACCAACGCCTGAATTTCAATTAATAACGGTCGACTGCCTTCCCATGTCACCATGACGATAGTACCAGGCGCAGGAAAACGATTACGAGACAAAAAAATAGCTGAAGGATTGCTTACTCCACGAAGCCCTGTGTCTGTCATGGCAAAAATACCCAATTCATTCACGGCACCAAAACGATTCTTAATCGCACGCACCATGCGAAAACGGCTGTCTTTTTCGCCCTCAAAATAGAGTACTGTATCGACCATATGTTCTAATACCCGAGGCCCAGCAATGGCACCTTCTTTGTTAACATGACCCACCAAATATAAAGATATGCCTGATTGTTTGGCAAACCTTACCAAATGTGCAGCGCTTTCTCTTACCTGACTTACCGAACCCGGTGCGGACTGTAAAGCTTGCGTAAAAATAGTTTGCACAGAATCGATAACCATAATTTGTGGCTTTGCTTGATTCGCCACTTGAATAATGGTTTCAACTTGCGTTTCAGCCAACAATCCCAGGGGCGCATTGCCCACTTTAAGTCTTTTCGCACGTAATGACACCTGCTGTAAGGATTCCTCCCCCGTCACGTAAAGGGCTTGACTGAGAGAAGACACATGCGCAAGCGCCTGCAATAGTAAGGTCGATTTACCAATGCCGGGATCTCCCCCAATTAAAATCACCGATCCTGCAACAACCCCGCCGCCAAGTACTTGATCTAATTCTGGTAACCCAGTTGAAAAGCGCTCACAAACTGTTGTTGAAATATCAGGCAATGATATTAATGCGCCGGATCTCGAACCTGCATACCCTTGCCAAGGCGAGGCTGATTTAACTAGCGCAATTTCACTTAGCGTATTCCAAGCCCCGCAATCGGGACATTTTCCTACCCATTTAGGGCTAAGCCCCCCACATTCATTGCAGCTGTACTGTGTTTTTGCTTTGGTCATTTTGGGTTAGCCCTCTAAAGTTTTTCTGCTGTATCGTCGATTTCACTTGGTTATGAGTACTTATACTGCAACTGAAATATTAATCAACGCAACTCGTGTCACACCTAAAAAACAGGTGGATATTTATGAGTTTGTATTAAATGAAAGTTTGCATATCATCGAGTGCGTGCATGTTGAATCACTTTCTCAAGGAATTATTTATCCGGTAAATAATTTCCGTACAGCTTTGCATAATGTGCTCTTTGAATTAAATCACGTTCGTGTGAATCCTCGTTTAGATAATAGTTTTATCATTAGTAAATTAACTGAAGCCTTAGAAAAAATAGGTGTCAATGTTTACAATACGCCCCCCCAAGAGTCAATGGCAGTTTGCTATAAACCCTTGGGTGAGATTACCGAAAATGTTCGATTCTATTTCACTGAATCCGGTCTTTGTATCTTTTTGTGCCCAAATGCCAAACTCAAGGCCGTACCTTCCTTGATTTATCGAAATTTTGGTTAATGCTTTACTGAGTTTGTTTTTTCTTTTTTCCTTTTTCTTTTTGTTTCTTCTCAGATAGTGGCGAGTCGTCATCTTGCAAGTCTGCATTTTCCTCTTCATTCAAACTAACCTTCACAGCCTCACTTTTTGATCTTGAATGAACCTCGCTTACTTTACTTCTTTTTTGACCTTGTGATATGAATAATAAAGGAAAGCCTTGAGGTTTTTCCGAGATCTGTAGCTTTTCCATCCCTTTATTGACATCGGTTATTGGAGCATCTGTATTTTCAGAATTTAGCCCACTTGAAGCATTTGCTTTTACTGAGCTTGGCGCGCTTGAATTAATCGATTTTCCTGTCACAAGTTTTCTAGATGGGTTGGAAAAGCCAAAAAGTTTTTTAGAAGAGCTTGTTTTTCTTCTAGGAGGAGAAGGAGAACCAGATTCCTCTTCATCTGAAGCGGACTTGGAAGGGACTCTTAAAAGCTTAGGGGCTGTTTGACAAAGCATGGAAGAATTTGACAATGAGGCACCTTCAAGGAAATCTGAATGTTCATTCATAAGCTCTATCTTTAAATCAACAAGATTTTTTCCGAATAATTTAAAGTATTCTTTTCTCAAATTTCTGAGAATTTTAGGGATCTGATTAAAGATTGGCCTTGCATTAGGATTAGCATTCGTTAACCATGCTATCGTGCCCATTAATGATGGATAAGTTTCTGCTTTTTTTCCATCAAAAACATCTGGCATCCCAACTTGCAAAAAATCTAAAGGCACGACCGGTGTTAAACCGCTTGGATCGTTATTTTCATTCAATTTTGCGACCAAAGCAGCGCGATACTCCATATAATTTATTTGCGTCAAAAGTTCGGCCATAATAACCCCAACCGAAAAAAAATCGCTTGAAATAGAATAAACCGGTTTATTGGGGGCATCCTTGGGCATTCCTACTTCAGGCCCTTGATATCCTGTTGTGCCACGATCAAAGGCTTTATCTGCTTTCCAAACAAAACAAGAGGTGCCAAAGTCAATCAGATGGGCTTTAATGTTACCCTTAGCAAGAAATTCTATAATGACATTTGAAGTTTTTAAATCGCAATGTAAAACATTGAAAGTTTGATGAAGTTCATTTACTTGTTCTATGATGGCGACACTAATTTTATAAATAAGTTCAATATCAAGAATTTTTTTTACTTTTCCACTTTCATCATAACAAAGTGCTTCCAAATTAATCCCTTGGCATAATTGACTGATCAAAAAAAATTGATTATTTGTCTTAATTTTTGCAATTAATCGTTCAAGGTGGTCTAAAATGACAACTTCATTTTTAAAGTCATCATTTAATGCCTCTTTCGGTATTTTAACAGCACAAAGCTGATTGCTTTTACTTCCACAAAGTACTTGCCCCAGACAAACGACTGTCTTATCTTTTCCTTTACCTATAATTTGATTTTGATCAACTGCAATTATCTGCTCATCATAAACCGTATAAATTAATGTCAGTTGTTGCTTGGGACTATTTGAATTTTCTCCTTCTTGAGGTCTCACATTAAAATAAGAAATGGGCATGTTATATTGCTGGAGATATAGTTTCGCTTGACCTATAGCGTCATTAATTAAATTTGTTTCCTTCAATAAAGGCGCATAATGAATATTACCTAGCATGGTTTTCCTTAGTTTTTTTATCGTATGGATTAGCTATTATCTTATAATTGTGAGTGTTTTCGAACTGAATTTATTTGATGGAATAGTATGAACATGAGTAGCCAGCCTACTTACTGCGATTGTACAATAAGTAGGCGTAGGTGGGATTCTTAAGTTATTATGATTTTTTTTCTAATACTGAATCGTAGATAGCGTATTTTTGATTTGTTTGGTGGGCCCAATAGCGATCGCCGTACGACCAATGCCAATATTCCGTGGGATAATTAACAAAGCCTACTGCTCGTAACGCATCACCCATTATCTTGCGATATTCTTTTGCTTTTTCAGAAATGACTTGAGAATCTGTTTTACAAAAAATACCTTCTAAATCATTGTAGGTATCGTCAAGATGGATCCCCATATCAACAACCTTCCCCGCTTGGTCAATAAGATAAACATCAATGGCCGCACCTGTTGAATGCGGTGGGATATTTTTGGAACCGTCTAAATTAGTCACAGGGGAAACAAATTTAGTAGATTCTACAAAAATTTGTTCATGCGTCATTTTTGGATTAGTTTTACGAAGTTTATTATATCGTTCTTGAAAAATATCTTGTTGTAATTCAAGGCTGCGGTAGCCTTCGTAAACGCAGAATTTTAACCCCTTTGGCAAAGTTGCTTGGGCTTGTTTGAGCTTATCGTAAACCGTTTTTCGCATTTTGGTATAATTCGTATTATTTGGGATTAAAGGAGCGGGACCATACGCAATTTCTTTTTGATCTTTAAGATCAATGAATGGCTCATGGTTTTCATGTATCGAGATTGCAAGCACTTCAGGATCAGCGATGAGTACAATTTTTTCTTGCGATGCTTGACAGTTAAACATCAAAACAACCCCCAAAAGTAATAGAAAATTTTTCATTTTGTATCTCCATCAGTTTAAACATCCAATAGCTTGTTAATTTAATTCTATTATCTTTACTCTTTGGCTTTGCGAATGGAAGTCAAATCAAAATAGGTATATAAGATTTTTTTATTTCCTCTTGAAATGAAGTCGGCAAATCCCCCCAATACCGAATATCAATTAAAATTGGGATATCACTTTCACTAAAAGCTTCTCTAACTTGATTAATATTACCTTTTGCTACACCAAAATCGATTACAACTAAATCAAGATCACTGCCTTCATGACAATTTCCATTTACCCTACTTCCATAAGCCCATACTACTGCAGCAGGATATAATTTTTTTATAATATTTTTTATCTCTTTCAGTTCAATATCTGAAATGTGCAATAAAGACATCAGAATATCTCAAGTATTTTTTTGGCATCAGGAATAAAGTCTTTTAATAGTACTACAGTTTCTTCAGCAAAACTCTCTCCATAATCATGGGCTGTATCATTTCGATTGTCTCGATATTTAAACCATCTTTCGACGGTGTCATTAGTTAAGATCCCATGCTTCAAAGCATAACGAAATACATCTTTATAATTTAATCTATCTACATCTTTAGCTGATGAAAAGTACGGCTTTATTTTCTTTCTTAATAGTTTCCCGATCTGTTCCAATGTCACCTCGAAACATTTGATAGTTGAGTTTCTATATATCTCATACTCTATAGAAGGTTTCTGAGAAGACATTAAAAGTTCATAAGATTTCTCTAAAATACTGATAGATTTAGCTACATATTCTGTATTTATTGCCACAATTTCCTCGCAATGTATGGACAAAAATAAATTTTGCTAACCATACTCCTTCAATGAATATCATGGCACATCTTATCTGCTGATGTACCACTCGTGATAGGAATTAAAACAGTTCTATACTGCTTCCACTTTGAAT
>JAFECR010000006.1:0-21753 GCA_018242045.1 Pseudomonadota bacterium
GTGAGTAAGCGCAAGCAACAAAGCATAAATTTAAACTGGGAAGAGTATAATAGCTTACTTCTTTTGCGAAGTATACTTGGCAATGATCTCTTTTCTAAAATTTGAATCAAACAAATAACGCTTGCTGGTTTCACGAAACATCTCACCTTCTTCCAAGGGTGCTCCAAAAAAAGACGTCCGATGTTGGATAATAATAACAATATCTGGTAAAGGCGCAGCTAGGGTAGGCTCCAGTGCATTCAACGGGGCATAATCAAACCCATAAATGAGCAGATCATAATCTCCTTCAGGTAGCTCAAAATACCTGCCTTGCTTTTCATCTCCTACATAACACAAACCTGAAATAATTTTCAATCCCATATAGGCGGTATATTTGGCAAAGGCTTTTTCTTCTTGGGTTAATTCTGCCTCTTTTACACAAATTTTATATTCTCCTTTTGCACCCAAACCAATTAACCCACATTCGCCTTTTTGAACTTCCATCAGTTCACAATAATGACTTTCTATAAACCAATCCATATTTTCTTCTAAGCGATCATATAAAAGATCTGGATCATAAATCGCCAAGGAAGCACTTTGAGTCTGCAGCAAAAACACCTCTCCCATTGATAATTTTGGCGCTTTAGACATCGGTCAACCCCTTATATTTTCTTTTTTCTATCATCATTTAGAATTGGGCTTTTACGGTATCAGTGACCTTGACAGCACCATTATCGATACAATTTTTTGCAAGATAAAAAAGCTTCTTGAAGGAATCTAACTGCAATCCGGTGGTTTCCATTAATATAAGTGCTTTTTTTTGTGTAGTAGCACCTTTTGAAAAGGCATGTAATACTGTCATTGTATCTAACATTTTCTTAGAAATACTTAAGATACTCTAGCATAATACTTAGATAAGATTTAGAAAGAAGAAGCTGCACTAATCGGAACGATTTCGCATCACTTCATAAAGGCAAATTCCTGTTGCAACAGAGACATTTAAACTCTCCATCTCTCCCAATAAAGGAATTTTGATCACCTCATCGCAATTTTCTAAGGTTAATGCTTTTAACCCCAGATGCTCTGTTCCCATAACCAAGGCCAATGGACGAGTCAATTTTGCAGCTTTAAGCGGTGCTGTGACCGTGCTTGAGGTACCAACCACCCATATGTCAAGCTTTTGAATATTTTGAATAAATCGCACCATATTGCTTACTTGTAAAATGGGAATAAGTGCATCGGCGCCACAGGCTATTTTACTCACCACAGGACTTAAAGTGGCACTTTTGATTTTGGAAATAACCACCCAGTCAACCCCAAAAGCTTGAGCGCTGCGCAAACAAGCACCTAAGTTATGCGGATCTTGAATTTCTTCAAGTAATAATAATAGTGGTGTTTTATCGGTTTGTTTTAACCATGCTTGCAATGCTTTTTCATCTTTTGCCGGCATCATGCGAACTTTGGCAGCAATCCCTTGATGGTGGGAAGTGTTGGTTAATTTATCAAGCTTTGCGACAGTCAAGACTTCAATATGAATTTGCTGATTTTTTGCTTTGTCGATTAAAGACTTAACCCTGGTTCCTTCTACTAAGGATGTATAAATATTTAGCACCAGTTGGGGTTGATGTTCTATTGCTGCTAAAACGGCATGAAAGCCGTAAATCATTCTATCTGCCATTATTTTTTCTTTCTTTTTGTTTTTTGTTGTTTAGGGGTTTTGTTAATCTTCCCTTTCTTGGGTTTCTTTGCGTGAGGTTTTGCTACTTTCTTACGCTTAGCGTTTGACTTAGATTTAGATTTTTCATTAACTAACCCTAAATCAATACGCTTCGTTTCAATATCTACTCTCATTATCTGCACTTGAACACTATCTCCTAAGCGATAGATGGTTCTTGTTCTATCGCCGACCATACGGTGATGCGTTGAATCATAATGAAAATATTCATTTCCTAAGCTTGTCACATGTACTAAGCCTTCAACATAGATATCTTTTAGTTCTATAAATATGCCAAAACTAGCAACACCCGACACGATACCTTGAAAGATTTGACCCACTTTGTCTTGCATATAATGACATTTTAAGGCAAGTGTTGCATCACGCGTGGCATCATCAGAACGTCTTTCTGTTTGCGAACAATGTAAACCCAGTTTTTCATAATCTATAGTTTGCTTTTTACCTTTGGCATGAAGACTTGCGATAATACCTCGGTGCACTATTAAATCCGGATAGCGACGAATGGGCGATGTAAAATGTAAATAACAAGGATAAGCTAAGCCAAAATGACCAATATTTTTAGGATGATACTGTGCTTGACTCAAAGAGCGAAGCAATACTGTTTCAATCATATGCCTGTCTTGTCTCGATTGAATTTTGTTTATCAATCTTGAAAAATCTTTAGCCATAGGTTGTTTTTGTCCGGATAAATCCAACCCAAGTTCAGCCAAAAATTCTCTCAGAGATTTCAATTTATCTTGAACAGGGCGATCATGAATTCGATATAGGGTAGGAATTTTATGTTTTTCCAAAAACTTTGCAGCACAAACATTCGCTGCCAACATGCTTTCTTCAATCATTTTATGAGCAATATTGCGACTACGCGGGATAATACTTTTTATTTTTCCGCCTTTGTCAAATAAAATCTGTGTTTCCAGCGTATCAAAATCTATCGCGCCGCGACGCTTTCTTTGTTTACATAAAGCTTGATATAACGCATGTAACGTTTCTAGCGGGGTAACAAGGTTGTAATAACGTTCTCGTAAGTCTTGATTGCCATGAAGTATTTCGTTGACCTCAGTATAAGTGAGCCTGGCTTTAGAATGCATGGTTGCGCGATAAAACGTGTAGCTTGAAATAGCACCCGTTTTTGTAATCCGCATTTGACAAACCACACACAACCTTGGAACATTTGGCTTTAATGAACATAAATCATTCGAAAGGGCCTCCGGTAACATAGGGATAACCGTTCCCGGAAAGTAGGTTGAGTTTCCTCTTCGTAACGCTTCTGTATCCAAGGCTGAGCCTGGTTGAACATAATAGCTGACATCTGCAATAGCAACCCATAATTGCCAACCTGCTGTTGTCTCTTGACAATAGACAGCGTCATCAAAATCCTTAGCATCTTCGCCATCAATCGTCACCAAAGGTAAATCGGTGAGATCTTTACGTTTATCCTTAGACTTCGCTAAGGGTGGTTTGAATTTTTTACATTCCTTTTCAACAGACTTTGGCCAAACAACTGGCAAATTAAATTTGCGAATAGCCATATTCACTTCTATACCTGGGGTTGAAAAATCACCCAATACTTCTGTCACTTTAGCAACATCTTTTTCTTGAACTTTTCTATCACGCAAAATTTGGACTTGAACAATATCCCCTTCTTTAGCTCCATTGAGCTCAATGACAATGATGGGTTGAGAATATTTTCTATCAAAGGGCAATAATTGATGCTGCTGGTGAGATTTCAAAAGTCTACCGACAACCATAGGTGTACTGGCTTGTCGTAAAGCCATGATACGCCCACGCGTATAACCTTCTTTATCTACTTGAATAATTTGGACTTCAACTTCATCACTATCATAAAACCCTTTAAGGGCTAGGCCGCTCAATTGTATCGTCTGACCATCATGCGTTTTCACATAACCCACACCTTCTTTTTCTATCACAACCACCCCGATACAAGTATCTGGATGGGTAATAGGAATATAGCCTTCGGGCGATTTAAACAATTGACCATCACGTACCATGGCCTTCAAACGTCTTCTTAAAGCTTCTCTTAACTCAGGCGTGTCTAAGTCAAATTGTTTGAGCAGCAGACGGCGTTTAACTGGCTCCCCAATCTCTGTCAGCACAGATAAAATGTATTCTCTACTAGGAATGGGGGTCGCATAGTTTTGAGCTTCTCTTTGTAAAAAGGGATCCTGACTTGGTGGTATATTTTTTTTTGACATGTTACTTATATTGACATATTCGTTGGCGCAAGTTAGATTCCGCCTTCTAAGCGGGGGGCAATCCTTTGCTGCCGAGGTGGTGAAACTGGTAGACACGCAAGTTTCAGGTACTTGTGGAGGAAACTCCTTGGAGGTTCAAGTCCTCTCCTCGGCACCATTCCTTTCTTCTTCGCTACCAACATTTAAAAAACTAACTCATTCAAAAGATGTTAGCATAATCGTATCACGACGATCAGCCCCTGTAGATACCATACCGATAGGCGTACCTACTAACTGGGCTAGACGTTCTAAATAGTTACGTGCAGCTTTAGGTAAATCCCCCCAAGTTCGGATCCCTTGTGTGGAACTTTGCCAACCAGGCCATATCTCATAGATAGGTTCACACAATGCTAACTGTTCACAATCTACCGGTAGGTTATCCCACATTTTTTCTGGTGTACGATAACCTGTACAGATCTTAATCTCTTTTAATCCATCTAGTACATCTAATTTTGTGATAGCTAGCCAAGTCATGCTATTCAGCTGCGCACTGCGACGCATTGCAACGGCATCAAACCAACCACATCTTCTCGGGCGCCCAGTAGTAGCTCCCACTTCTTTGCCAACCTCTGCTAAGTGCTTACCGATATTATCTTTCAATTCCGTTGGAAAAGGACCGCCACCAACGCGAGTACAATAAGCTTTGGTTACACCAATAATCTCTTGTAAATATCTTGGTCCAAAACCACTGCCTGTTGCAACGCCTCCTGCGGTGGTGTTGGAAGAAGTCACGTAAGGGTAGGTACCATGATCGACGTCTAATAAGGCACCTTGAGCACCTTCAAAAATAATATTTTGATTTTGGGCGTAACTTGTTGCAAGTAACGCTGGCACATCGGTAATGACATTAGATAAATATTTTCTGGCACGCTCAGCTTCTTCTAAAATCGGTTCTTTACTAACAGGGGCAACTTTGTAGTACTGCGTTAACATGAAATTATGAAATTCTAAGTTTTTTTCAAGTTTTTGTTCAAACAAGCTTGGCGTTAAAAGATCAACCACGCGCAATGCACGTCGTGCCACTTTATCCTCATAAGCCGGACCAATGCCTCGACAGGTTGTACCCACGGCTTTATCGCCTTGCGCCTGCTCTCGTGCTTTATCCAATGCCACATGGTATGGCAAAACTAAAACAGCAGCACTACTCACCTTTAGTTTCTCTAAAGCAGAGATCCCTTTTTGGTTGAGTAAATCTATCTCGTCCATTAGCGCTTGAGGTGAAATCACTACCCCTTGACCAAGGACGCAAGTGACGCCTTCATGTAAAATTCCTGAAGGGATAAGATGTAATACATGTCGTTTGCCATCTATCACTAAGGTATGACCTGCATTATGTCCTCCTTGAAAACGCACCACAACTTGTGCTTTTTCAGTTAAGAGATCAACAATTTTACCTTTACCCTCATCGCCCCATTGGCCTCCGAGGATCACCATTGTTCTTGCCATAAGTCGGCTTCCTATATTTTATGTTTATGCTTGATGTGGTGCCCAAAAAAACTCGGGCGCCATTGCGCCCGATATAAATAATATTTGTTTTTATACTAACTAACTCTTTGTGCTTCCTGTAGCAGAATCTTGGACACTACTGCGACGGAAGTACTTAAAGAAAGCATCATCCGGTTTGAGCACTAGCATATCATTATTGCTTTTAAATGTCTCTCGGTAAGCTTCTAAGCTTCGATAGAAAGTATAAAATTCAGGATCTCTACCGTAGACATCAGCATAAATCTTAGAGGCATTTGCATCGCCTTCCCCGCGCATTTGATTTGCTTGACGCTCAGCTTGAGCCCCAATAACAATCACCTTAGCATCTGCATCAGCACGAATAGCTTCCGCTTTCGATTGTCCTTGAGCACGGTGCTCTGCTGCCACACGTTGACGCTCCGTTCTCATCAAATTAAACACGGATTCACTCACTTCTTTGGGCAGATCAATGCGCACAATTCTTGCGTCCACAACCTCAACCCCTAAGGTTTTGGCTGTATTATTCGCATCAAAACGGATTTTATCCATAACCTTGCCGCGATCTTGAGCAACCACATCATTTAATCGACGCCTACCAAATTCACCGCGTAATCCATCAACTATCTTTTCTTGCAATAACTGTTCAGCTTGCTTTTTGTTACCACGAGTTGTGTTATAAAATTTTGCAAAATCATTAATACGCCATTTGGAAAAAAGATCGACAATTAGCTCTTTCTTTTCCTGCGTTGGGATCCTTGAGGAGGAAATATCAAGGGTTTGAATACGATTATCAAAAAATCGAACACTATCAATTAAAGGCCATTTTGCTCTCAGACCCGGCTGTAACACTTCCGCTTGCTTAGTATCAGGATCGATAACAATCGTTCCCAATCGCACCACAATAGCGCGTTCTGTTTCTTCTACAATAAACAAGCTTAGCCCAGCTAACAAAAGTGCGGTTAAAAAAACGACTAATGAAATAGTTTTAGCTTTACTACTCATATTATGCTCCACTGCGTGATGGACGCTCAGCGTCTTCATAGGTCGGCCGTTTTGGGCCACGGCTATACGAGCTTAAATTCTGGCTCGGCTTTTCAGGAAGAATGACTGTTTGCTCTATTTCCTTTGCAGGAGGTCTTGCAATCATTTTATCCAAAGGTAGATAAACAATATTGTTTCCACCATTCACATCAATCAGTACCTTGGAAGTATTGGAATACACTTCCTGTAAAGTATCTATAAAAAGTCTATCACGTGTTACCCTAGGAGAACGTTGATATTCTGGCAAGATCTCTGCAAATTTCGCGGTTTTTCCTTGTGCATCTAAGATAACGCTTTCTTTATATGCCCGAGCTTCTTCAAAAGTACGTTTTGCTCTACCTTCGGCAATGGGTAGAATTTTGAAAGCATAAGCTTGCGCTTCTTTAACCAAACGTTCTTCATCTTGTTGTGCTTTAATAGCATCATCAAAAGCTGCTTTAACTTCTTCGGGTGCTTTGGTTTGCTGCATAGCAACATCAGATATTTCAAGCCCTGATTTATAATTATTCAAATTTTGTTGAATTTGTTTGCGAATTTCTAAACCAATTTCACCACGACCACTGGTCAATACTTCATTTAAAGTAGATTGGCCAACCACTGTGCGCAAAGCACTTTCTGAAACCTGCTGCAAACTTTTTTCAGGCTGCACTAAGTTAAAAAGATAATCTTTGGCATTACCAATGCGGTACTGCACAGCAATCTCTGCACTCACAATATTTTCGTCTTTTGTGAGCATCTGCCCACCATGCTTAGATGTTTTTACTTCTTGAACATTTAAAACTTGTTTTGTTTCTAAGATCGGAGCAATCCAATGCGGTCCTGGTCCAACGGTATCTACATAGCGCCCTAATCGTAGTATCACAGCCTCTTCTGCAGGTTCTACCACATAAATACCACTAATCACGTAAACAACAAGCAAAACGATGCCTGCTAAAGTAAAACCAAAAGTTTTATTGGTTGCAGGTTTATTATCAGCGCCATTAAACGAGGAAGACGGTGGTACTTGCTTACTAAACATAGCACGTAGCTTACGCTGTAATTGACGTAATGCTTCGTCGATATTGGGTGGACCAGCTTCATCTTGTCTACCCCAAGGATCTTTTTTCTTTGGTTTGTCATCCCGATCGCCGGGTTCATTCCAGGACATAATTAACCTCTTAAATCGTTATTTCATCGTAAACGCAAGCCCTAACCCATGATGTTGCTTGCAAAATCTATCCCACTGAGATTTTGTCAGCCTAATGATCAAATCCCATCCGCCTGTTTCATTTTTATCTTCTTTTATCACTGCTTGCAAAGCATAAAGCTGCGCTCGTAGTTGACCTTGCACTGATGTTAGGTGGAGTACACCTGTGACAGTATTAATGCTTAGCCTACCTTGCAATGCCTCTTGCAGCAAATCTAACCCTTCTTTAGTCAGAGCAGAAACCCAAACTTTAGTTATTTTGCCATCTTTATCTTGCTCAATAAAGCCAGGATAACGATCTGAGTTATTTAATAAATCTGCCTTATTAAACACCCATAATTGAGGCACTTTGTCTGCGCCAATTTCTGCAAGTACTTGATTAACTTGATGGATATGATCCTCATATTGTTCGTCTACAGCATTAATGACATGTAATAACAAGGTTGCTTGTGCCGTTTCTTCCAATGTTGCTCTAAAAGCATCTACCAGTGTATGCGGTAATTGCCTGATAAATCCAACGGTATCTGCTAACACAACCTTACCAACTGTCGGGATCTCAATGCTACGCAATGTCGGATCTAATGTGGCAAAAAGTTGGTTTGCCACCCTAACATGGGCACCGGTTAAGGCATTAAACAAGGTTGATTTCCCTGCATTAGTATAACCGACTAGGGCAACAGTTAATACTTCAGCTCTTTGCCTTGCTTGGCGACTTTGTTGACGATTCTCTTTTACTTTTTCAAGTCGCTTTTGAATGGATTGGATCCGTACCCTAATTAAGCGTCTATCGACTTCTAATTGAGTTTCACCTGGTCCACCTCGTAAACCAATGCCTCCTTTTTGCCGCTCAAGATGAGTCCAGATACGCACTAACCTGGTTGACATATGCTCTAGTTGCGCAAGCTCCACTTGTAGTTTTCCTTCAAAGGTTCTTGCACGCTGAGCGAATATGGTTAGGATCAAACCGGTTCGTGATAAAACACGACACTTGATAAAGCGTTCGACATTTCTTTCTTGCGAAGGCGCTAATTCATGGTTAAAAATTACAACGTCAACTTGATTTGCCGTAACCAAGTGGGCAAGTTCTTCACACTTTCCCTTACCAATGTAAAATTTAGGATCAGGTTTATCTCTTAGTGTTGTTAATATAGCAACAGGATTAAAAGCTGCAGAACGGGCAAGCTCACCAAATTCATGAAGATCAGCTTGCTCAACACAATGACGGAAATTAACATGGACAAGAACAGCCCGATCAGTTCGCTCAAGCCGCTCGAACAAAATAAAACTCCTTTATTGAATAATGGTCAGTAAAATTTAAGCACTATTACCTACGCCAAAATCATCCCCGTTTTGCCCTACAAGCGGAATCTTAGTAGTTATATTTCTTGCTGGGACAACTGTTGAAATTGCGTGCTTATACACCATTTGACTAACGCTATTCTTTAATAAAACAACAAATTGATCAAAAGATTCAATTTGTCCTTGTAACTTGATGCCATTGACCAAGTAAATAGAAACTGGGATTTTCTCTTTGCGCAGCGCATTAAGAAATGGGTCTTGCAAAGATTGCCCTTTCGACATTGGCACTCTCCTTATTGTTACTTGTCTTTCGACAATATTCCCTTAAGATCTCATAGTATCACGGGTTAAAGTTAACCTAAATGGTCTAAGTCATCTTTTTCCAGGCATGCGTTCTTGATTGGGTGAAGTATAACTTCCAAGCACCAAAAAATAATGAAACCAATACCAATATTTGAATGAGCAACAACAAATAATGGTCAGATAACCAAACACTTAGCCGATGCCAAAATGACGAACTATCGGTTAAACTTTCTGTCTCTAATACCGTCGTTAATGCTACCACCCCTTGTGCTAGTGCTTGCTCAATTTCTCCATTTTCTAATAAGGGTAATACAATCTTTTGTTGAATACGTTTTAAACTCTGATTTAAAGGATCTGTTTTAGCAAGTGCTTTCGCCAACAAAACGACACTTTGATTTGTACCAAGATTTATCACAAAAAAAGTCGTTTTTTCTTTGAGAGCAAAGGGAAGTCTATTCTGTGATTCCATCACTTTTTGGTTAATGATTTCCTTTAAATTTTCACTTTGCACATTTAGCACAAGAACACGGATATGAGCATGGCCGCTTTGGGCAGATTGTGCTAACACATCAGTTACCCCTTTCATTGCAGCCGTTGAGATAAGATGATATTCATCGATTATCCAGGGTAATTCAACAACAGTATTCGCTTGTGCCACATGCCAAAAATGGGAAGCCAAAAAAGCACAAACAAGAACAAATATCTTGGTGAAGTTAAAAAACAAAGTCCTAAAAGTCAATAAAGAACGCATCGCTAAAAGCCACAAGCAAAGCGGAGAATATTTGGTTAAATTGAACAACGACATGAAGCGTTCTCGATTAACAAAGCAGTTGTTTAGTATAGTAATTTAAACAACCAACTTTCAATGCTTTTTATCGACTATCCCTGTGCCTTCATCAGGTGGGGTTTTTCCTTGAACACTGCGCTCTAAAACCCTTCTCATTGTTGCAATTGGCAGAACTTGCTTTTCTTTTTCTTTTAAAAACATGACATTTAACCAATTTTTTGGGAACCCTGTTAAAAAGCTGTTATAAATCATCACGTTCTGATTAAGTAACGCTGAGGTATATTCAATTTGTTGATCTAAAGCAAGAAGCTCCATGTTTAGCATTAAAAACTCTCGATTTTGCGCAACAGCAGGATACTGCTTAACTTGCATTTCCATAAAAGCTAAAGCATTGGCAAGTCCTATTTGCCTTACCATAACATCCTGCATAAGCGCTTGATCTGTCAAGATTTTATCCGTAAGAGGGGCTTGGGTAACACTTTCGTAAGTTTTAGATAATTCTTGTTGCAGCTCAAGGGCTTGAGGAGAAAAATATTGGATGAGTTGCACGAATTTTGGAACAAGCTGAACTCGCCTTTCATAATTCTGTTTTAACGAAAGCCAATTGCTTTGAATCGTCTTATCAGTGGTCTGAATATAGTTTAACCAGCTACCTGTTAATAGATAAATAACCAAAGCAACGCCAGCAACAACCAGCGCAATCTTTGCTCTAGGATCCTTCATTAACTCAATCACGTTACCTCCCTATTTCCCAACTCTACCATAGCATAGGGGGGGAGTTTCCAGTATCATCACATATTTTATTAGTCAACTTAGAGAAAATATGGATCACCTTTTTGCCCAAACTGCCTCTTTACACGCAAAAAAACGAGAGATGGTTTTTCTTGCGCTTGCTGGCTTGTTTTTAAGCACGCTGGCCGTTCTTAATGTTATTGGTTTAACCCGCATTCTCAATTTTAGCTTTTCCATAGGATCATGGACTATTCCAATTATAATACCTATCGGTCTCTTACCTTACCCTATCACTTTTATTTGTCTTGATCTTATTACTGAATTTTTTGGTAAGGAGCGCGCAAGATTAGTCATTTGGATGGGCTTGGCTGTTAACCTTTGGATTGTTTTCATTTTATGGATTGGCGGATTACTCCCGCCTGAGATCATGATTGACCCCCATACCAAGTTACCTTTGCCAAACGATCCGAGTTTCACCTTCTTTCAAATAAGAAGTTATGCCTTTAGTGGGGTTCTCGGTTCGATGATAGCTTATCTTATTGCTCAATTTTTAGATGTGCAAATATTTCAATGGTGCTACAAAGTTACCAAAGGTAAACACTTATGGTTTCGCTCAAATGTTTCTACCTTAACCAGCCAATTGGTAGATACGATTATTATTGATTCATTCGCTTTTTGCTTTACCAATGCTATTACTCCCGTTGCTAAGAACCCAGGACTCACCTTAATTTCCATGATTATTGCTGGTTATACTTTTAAACTGGTTGCGACACTTTTAAGTACTTTGCCATTTTATATTGCTGTATATAGTTTGCGAAATTATTTTAATTTGCCTAGAATTCTTAAAGATCCCACTTCTGCTGCACTTATGAGCACCTAACTAATTCTCAGCAAATCAACCTCAAAACTGAGCTATATTTAAGATACACAGCTTATAGCCTAAGCTGTTTCGTATGCAAATCTAACCAGTTTGTATACGTCTCTCATCAAGGCAGTAACTCATTTATCCTATAGTGGAGAAACGTCATGACAGACTTCAACAAACGCAATTTCGAACAGGAAAAAAAAGACCAGCAACAAAAACAACAACAACAAAAAGACTTCGCACAAAAACAAGGAAAATCTAATCAAAATCAACAAGGACAAGGGCAAAGAAATCCTCAACAAAATAATCCACAAAGAGACAATCCTCAAAAAGGTCAAAAACCTGGTCGTAATTCTTAATTCTGATAGACATATTTAAAGATCGAGTACCCTATCTACTCGATCTTTTTTATTTTATCTTGTTGTGCAAATGCTGAATAATCTGAGTTAAGAGCGCTGTCTCACAAAAATCAAAACTTGTTAATTGTGGCCAATGTCTTAACCAGGTGAGTTGACGCTTTGCTAACTGTCTGGTTGCTGCAACCGCTTTTTCCTGCATTTGAATATAGGTTATTTCTTTTGAAAGAAATTGCCACACTTGGCGATAACCAACTGCACGCATACTCGGCAATGCTAAATTTAAGCCTTGCAGCATTAACGTTTTTACTTCCGTTACTAACCCCTGCTGCAACATCAGGGTAAATCGCTTTTGTATCCTTTCATGTAGCGCCATTCTTGCAGTTTGGATGGGCAGCAAGCCAATATTAATAAAATTAAAATCAATAGGATCTTTAGGTTTGGAATACCAGTGAGACATAGATTGTCCTGTCAACGCGATGACTTCTAGGGCTCTTTGAATGCGCTGGCTATCAGTTGGTTTTATTTTTAAAGCCCTATCCTTATCAAGTCTGGCAAGTTCCTCATGCAGTGCTTCCCATCCATGTAGTTTTGCTTTTTCTTCCAGCAAAGCACGAAAATTGGGATTTCCTTGAGGTAAATTTGAGATCCCTTGTTGTAAAACTTTAAAATACAACATCGTGCCACCAACCAATAATGGGATCCGATTACGTGACTGAATTGATTTTATGGTGTGAATTGCATCTTGACGAAATTGTGCTGCACTATAGGCCATAGCAGGATCTAGAAAATCCATCAGATGATGCGGCACTTTACTGCGAATGGCTAAAGAGGGTTTAGCACTGCCAATATCCATGCCTTGATAAATTTGCGCAGAATCGACACTAATAATTTCAAAAGGAAAATACTGTGTTAATGCAATGGCCAAATCCGTTTTACCACAAGCTGTTGGGCCCATAAGACAAACAATGGGCGGTGATTGACAAGTAGGATCCATAAGTGGACTCACATCAAAATAGCTCGAACCATATCACAAGGTAGTATTCAGAGTCAATTCAAACTCAGCTTTATCCAACATCATCTTGCTAATGGCTTCATGCGATAAATGCAATATTTTTTGCGGCTTTTGTGTTAACCATTTTGTTAACAACAAACTATCAAAAGTGAAAAATTGCATGTGTTTTCCAGCTTCTTCGCACAGCTTTTTATCTCCTTGGTAGGCAGCGTTTATCATTTTTTCGGCAAGTGATTTGTCCATGGGGAGCAAGCAGATCGGCTGCTGTAACATCACCATTTCATTGTTTTGGCAACGTACATGAAAACCATATTGATTTAACCTATTCATCAGACTTTGTTGTGTGTCTGTTATCTTAAAACGTAAAGGAAATAACAAGGATTTGCTTGGGATCTGAGACACATTTTGTGCAAAATAAAAAGCGCCAAGCAGTGGATCTTGCAGATCAACAATCGAAACCCCTGTTTCATCTTCAAGAAAAGCATAACGTTTCATAACTGGTTTTTGCTGACTTAGTTTTGAAACTACATCTAATTTAAAATGTGGCTCCAATGAAGTTTGAATGGATTTTGGCGTTGGTATTTCACACAAAACAGGCTGACTTTTTTGATTTTGTTTATTTAATTGAGATAAGGCATCTTGCACACATTTGCTCATAAAATCATGAACAAGCCTTGCTTGGCTGAAGCGAACTTCTTGCTTTGTGGGGTGAACATTAACATCCACTTCTTTTGGATCCAATGTTAAATACAGGACATAACAGGGATAAGATCCTTCTACCATCTCGGCATAAGTGCTATAAATTGATTTAACGGCATGATTTAATAATCTGTCTTTAACCATTCGTTGGTTAACAAAAAAATATTGACAATCTCCTTGGCGCCTTGCCAAACTCGGTAAACCAAGCCAACCCTGCAAAGAAAGAAAACCTGTCTGCACTGCAATTTCTATGGCTTGAGAGGCAAACTGCTGTCCACATATTTTAGTAAGGCGTTCCAAACTTCCCACTGACGTTGCCTTAGGATAATAACGGTGAACTTTTTGCTGATGCCTTAAGATAATATTGACAGAAGGAAAAGCCAAAGCAATGCGCTTAACCATTTCCTCGATTGCTTGAAACTCTGTTTTTTCGCTGCGCAAGAATTTTCGTCGTACAGGGGTATTATAAAATAAATCACTCACTTCCACAGTGGTGCCAATAGGATGTGCTGATGGTTGAATGAGGGGGGTTAAATCAGCTGTCCATTGAATTTGCCAAGCGCTGCTTTGGTGAGCAACTTGGGAAATCAAGCGACAACGACTCACTGATGCGATGCTGGCTAAGGCTTCTCCTCTGAAACCCATCGAAGTGATAGCTTCTAAATCTGCTTGTGTCGCAATTTTGCTGGTCGCATGACGAGAAAAAGCAAGTGTTAGATCTTCCTTTACAATACCAGTGCCATTATCACGGATCCGAATTAAGTGTAAACCGCCCCCTTCAATTTCTACTTCAATTTTAGTGGCTTTAGAATCTATGCTGTTTTCTAATAATTCTTTGACAACCGACGCTGGGCGTTCCACCACTTCCCCTGCGGCAATTTGATTAGCAACTAGCGCAGGAAGTTGAATAATGCGTGATGTGTTCATTAAAAACCCAACCATTTTTTAATTAAAATTTAATTTTTGGCGATAGTCCACTCTTGCGATTGTCTTCCATGCTTTGCGGCATAGGCTTTGATACCAGATAACAAGGCACTAGCCAACGCTTGTTGGTGCGTTTTAGCTTGAAGTTTCTTTTCGCCTTGCTTATTTGAAATAAAACCAAGTTCAACCAACACTGAAGGAATATCTGGAGATTTGAGCACCAAAAAACCTGCCCGTTGCACTGTTTTATGATGTAGATCAGTTACTTTAGATAAATTAGCAATTAAGTGATTTGCCAATTCATGGCTAGCATTTTGACTGGCTGTTTGAGAAAGATCAAGCAAGACTGACGCTAACAGATCTCCTTTATCTTCTAATTTAACACCACCAATCAGATCAGCGCGATTTTCTTTTTCAGCTAACCAGCGAGCAGCCTCATTACTCGCACCTTTTTCCGATAAAACAAAGACAGAAGCACCCGAGACTCGTGGATCATTAAAGCTGTCTGCATGAACTGAGATAAAAAGATCAGCGCCTTGCGCTCTTGCTAATTCCATACGATTGCGTAAACCAACGTAATAATCTCCTGTACGAACTAAAAATGCCTTCATGCCTGGTTGTGCATTTACTAAAGTTTGAAGCTTTTTAGAAACCGCAAAAACAACATCTTTTTCCTTCAGATGATGATGACGACCGATAGCGCCTGAATCATCCCCACCATGACCTGGATCAATGGCGACAATAAACTGGCCTGCGTGAGCTTTAGATTCTACCCTTTTTTTCAAGGACGCTGCAGGCAAGGTGGTTGTAAGGGGTGTTTTTGTTAAGGCAAGATCGACAACCAAACGATGACCATAGGTCTGATTCGGTCCTAGTAAAAAGCTTGAAGGTTTTACTTTTTCTTGCAAATCGAGCACTAAACGGATCCCTTTATCATGCACGCCAAAACGCAAATTGGAGATCCCTGAATTGCGCAACAAGTTTTTATCAAATTTGGTTTGACTTTTTACATCATTGAGATCAATCACAATCCGATGAGGGTTTTCTAATGTAAATAATTTATATTTAACTGGATGAGACAAATCAAAAACTAATCGGGTATTTTCAGGAGCAGACCATATCCGCAGTCCTTCAACTTTCTTTTCTGCTAATAAACAATGACTATAACAGCAAATTAGCGTAATAAGTAACCAAGTAACGAGCTTATTCGGCCCTAAGCTTTTGCAGTACGTCTTCGCCTTTTTTGCTGACGGCATTTAAAGTTACCTTTCGGATATCATCTAAGATGTTAAAATCGATTTGTAAGTCACTTTCAGGTAAATAGCTGCTGGCCTTTTCAGGCCATTCAACTAAACAATAATTTCCAGATAAAAAGTAGTCTCTTATACCCATATACTCTAGTTCAGCTGGGGCATTTAGACGGTAAAAGTCAAAGTGATAAACCGTTGCATCAAGAAATTCATAAGGCTCCACTAAGGTATAGGTAGGACTTTTCACATTACCATGAAAAGACATTGCCCTTAAAAAACCTCTAACGAGAGTCGTCTTTCCCGCCCCCAAATTCCCTTTTAAATATAAAATGATCCCACGTCCACGACAGGCTTCATATAACTGTCGCCCTATGTTTTCCATTGCTTGTGGATGTGTGATGGATAATATAAGTTGAGACATCTTAACCTTCAGGATTTATTAAGTTACGTATATGTAAAAAGAGATCACTTGCTAACATCCCACGCGCGCCTAATGCTTGCTCCAGTGCCGCAGCACCAGCATGTACACTAACTCCCAAACAGGCTGCATGGAATAAAGAAAGTTTTTGTCCTACTAGCCCACCAATCAACCCCGCTAACACATCCCCAGTCCCGCCAGTGCTTAAAGCAGGATATCCGCCAACATGAATGGCTATCTCGCTATTTTCACCAACCACTATCGTCCCAGCACCTTTAAGCACGATGATGCCGCCAAATTTTTCTTTTAACGCGATGGCAGCATGGATTCTATCATTTTGCACTTGTGCCGTAGTCATACCCAATAAACGACCTGCCTCACCGGGATGTGGAGTTAAAATCCAATGCTCACGTTTTTGTGGGTAACAAGCTAACCAATTAAGACCATCGGCGTCAATAACACAAGGCTTAGTCGTTTTTATGCTTTCTTGAAAGAACTTTTTACCCCAAGCATTTTGGCTTAAACCAGGCCCCAATACGAGCACCGTAGCAGCTTCTAATAATGCTCGCATTGCTTTTGGACGAGAAAAGCTATACGTCATTAATTCCGCTGGCGCACGCGCCATTAACGGCAAGCTCTCAGGTGAAATCACTGCAGAAACGAGCCCAGCACCTGCTCTGAGCGCTGCTTCTCCTGCCAAACAAACGGCACCACTATAACCTGTCTTGCCTCCTCCAATAATGCAAACATGGCCGTTATCCCCTTTATGGGAAGACAAAGGTCTTGGCGCTAAATAATGAATCACTTCCTTAAAAACGATACAAGTTGCCATTGGCTTCACTTGTGTAAATAAACCTGCATTGATACCTAAATCATCGAAGATCAATTCACCAACAACATCTATGGCCTTTGCGCAAACCATTCCTATCTTTAGCGCAATAAAAGTGATAGTCCGTGTGGCATAAACTACCTCATCAAAGCTCCCCGTATCTGCTTCTAATCCTGAAGGGATATCCACAGCCAAGACAGGGCTATTGCTTTTATTTATTGCCCGAATTGCTGTGGCAAATTGATCTGGTAAAGGAAAATGAAAGCCTGTACCCAACAAAGCATCTACCACCACATCCGCAACTAGATTTTGATCTTGAAACAAAGTAATTTCACCCTTTGCTTTTAACCAGTCTTCACGTGCCTGTTTTGCTTGCAAAGGAACGTCACCGCGTTCTCCCACTAGAAAAACGCTAACGTTTAAACCAGCCATTTTAGCTAATCGCGCTAAAACAAAGCCATCGCCACCATTGTTGCCAGGACCACACAATATCTTGATATTTTTCGCAGCAGGCCAATAATTTTGCAATGCCTTAAAGGCCGCTTCACCTGCTCGACACATTAATTCATAGCCAGTAATATTTAATTTTTGAACTGCTAAATTATCGATTTTTTTAACATCTTTGCTTGAATAAAGCGCAAGTGGCAGATCACTCAATTGTTGCCCTCCGTCTGAACTAATTTAAAAAAGTGATCACGAAAATACTGTAATTCTTCAATAGATTCCTTAATATCATCTAAAGCAAGATGGTTTCCTGTTTTCTTCAATCCCTTATAAACATCTGGCGACCACATTCTTGCTAGCTCTTTAACTGTACTCACATCCAAATGCCGATAATGAAAAAATGCCTCTAGGGTGGGCATTAACCGGTATAAAAATCGTCTATCCTGACAAACCGTATTCCCACACATGGGTGAGGTTTTAGGCGCAAGGTATTGCTGAACAAATGCCAAAGTTTGTTTTTCAGCCTCTTGATAAGAAACTGTGCTTGCTTTAACACGAGCAACCAAACCAGACTTGCCATGTTGTTTTGTATTCCATTCATCCATTCGATTCAAAATTTCATCTGTTTGATAAATAGCTAAATTTGGTCCTTCCGCAATAACATTTAGTCTGCTGTCAGTGATAATGGTAGCAATTTCAAGAATGGCATCCTTTTGTGGATCTAAACCAGTCATCTCAAGATCTATCCAAATTAAAAAAGTTGGCTTATCATTCATTCTTTATCCTTAGACTGACTAATATTATATTAATGGTAAAAAGACTCACCTTAAACCAAAGTTTAGGCCTCGAACAACCTGGTCGTTTAATCGCGCACTACGGTACCACTGTGATCGTAGAAAACCAAGCTGGGCAACTTTACCGTTGCCGTTTTAGGCAAAATTTAGGCACTTTAGTGACGGGCGATGAGATCCTCTGGCAGCCCATTGATGATGAAACTGGCGTTGTGGTCGCTTGTCAAACACGTCGCTCAACTATCAGCCGCCCGGACAAACATAGTACAAAACCAATCGCTTCCAATGTAGATGTCTTAATTGTTGTCTTGGCACTAGAACCATTACCCAGACAAACAACCCTAGATAGATATCTTATTTTGGCGCAAAGCCTAAATTTAGAGGCAATCATTGTCATAAACAAGTGCGATCTTGCTTATCCTGAAGCCGTACAAATGCTTCGCAGCCAAAGTGCTATTTACCAACAATTAGGCTATACCTGGTTGGAGGTAAGCAGCCATACAGGCGAAGGGATTGCAAAATTAGCGCAAATCCTAATTGAAAAAACCGGTATCTTAATGGGGCAATCCGGGGTTGGTAAATCATCCCTTCTCAATGTCCTTGTCCCAAATGCCAAAGCACAAACGCAAGAATTATCCAAACTGCACCGTGCAGGACGCCATACCACAACGACCACACGTCTTTATCATATACCCAATAGCGGACAAATTATCGATTCTCCTGGGATCCAAGCTTTCAATTTAAGACACCTAGATAAATTAACTGTATTAGCTGGTTTTAAGGAATTCCTCCCTTTTATCAATCAATGCAAATTTCGTAACTGCGGACATCTGGATGCTCGTGTTTGTGCTTTACAGGAAGCCTCAAAGCTAGGCAAAATTGCCCCTTTTCGTTTAGAAAATTACCATACCCTTATTAATGAATTAGTTAAATAAATATTAAATAAAGAGAAAAGAGTCTGTGCGATACCCCCCTAAAGTCTGGCGTCAATTTTTATTACCTCAACATGCTTTAACTTGTTTTGGAGGATTGCTATCGCACTGTGAAATCCCTTGGATTAAAAACTATCTCATTCGCTATTTTTTAAAACGTTATGATGTCAATATGAAAGAAGCCATCATCGAAGATCCTTTCGCATATCCTTCTTACCATGCGTTTTTTACGCGCCATTTAAAACCCAATCTGCGTTTAATTGATCCAAATCCACAAGGGATAGCCTCACCTTGCGACGGAACAATAAGTCAAATTGCTAAAATCGAAAAAGGCAGGCTTATTCAAGCAAAAGGTAAAACATTTACGGTTGCCTCCTTATTAGGAAATGAAGCAGATGCTAAGCCGTTTGAACAAGGCCATTTTATAACTATTTATTTAGCTCCCAAAGATTATCACCGTGTTCATATGCCCTTAGAGGGTACTTTGGAAAAATTACGTTATATCCCAGGCAAATTATTTTCGGTCAATCCTTTAACGACTGAACATGTCGACAATTTATTTGCTAAAAATGAACGGGTTGTGACATTTTTTAAACACCAACATCGAAATTTTGCCATTGTCCTCGTCGGCGCTATGATTGTGGGCAGCATTTTTACACGCTGGAAAGGAAACCTTACCCCTCATCGCGGTAAAGTTATGGAGGACATCCAATATCACCAATCTCCAGATCATCACATCAAATTAAACAAAGGCGAGGAAATGGGATATTTTTCTTTAGGCTCAACCGTTATCGTTTTACTTGATGCAAATTCAAATTGGGAGTATGATCTAACCCAGAATTCACAGCTTGTTGTCGGCCAAAGGATTGGTCATTTGCTGCCATAATTTCTTACCACGCTTAATGAAAGCAAGGGGAAACAGTGTCACCAGAACAAGTGCAATTCTGCTACGCTATTGCGCAAGGAAAGCCCTACTCAGAGCATCTTCCCGTTCAACTACTCCCTAAAAATGATGTTTTTAAGAATGCTGACTTTAGATTTTATCCCGGTATTTTTGCATTATGGGCCTACCAACAAACAAGTGCTCACATCATTATAAAAAAGCTCCAACAACTTTATCCTAACGAACCTATTCCAAAAGATTTTAAAGCAGCTTCTATTCAAGAGATCCGAGATTACATTAAAGAGCACATTTTTCCCCAGGTAAAAAACTCTCTATTTCCCTTGTTACAAAACTTTGCCTCTTTGGCAGGAGCGTAAAAAATGGCAATAGCTAGCGCACAACCATCTCATATTGATAATTTTCACGTCATTGCTTCTTTTATAGCGCTAGCGGTACTGCAGGAAGATGACTATTTTCAAGATCTTCCTGAAAACTGGCAACAAATCATTCATAAAATTAAAGAAAAGCTTTCTGCTAAAGAACAAAGAGCCAGATTTGAAGAAAAACTGACCGATATTGCCCATGGTGAGACCGGTGGTGAAGTGAAAGGGGCCTTACCAGATGCTATAAAACAACTGATAAGTGTTTTAAATAATAGTGTTCCTTCACAAACATCTCCAACAGCCAGTTTGTCTGCCATCGATAAATTTAGTCGTTCTTATACCCCCTTAGGGGCACATGGCAAACATACCCTAAAACCTCGGGAAGAAAAGCAAATCGAAGAGCGCAGCAGTCCTCGTCTTGTTCTCCCACCTGTGAATTAACAACAAGCTTGATGCAGTTCCATCGGTATGTGGGTTTAAATTGCTCATTATTAATACCATTTGTCGGTTAAAAAACAACTTTACTTAAATCTATCTGGTGGTTAATCCCATCTATCCTAAACATTTGTTCAATATCTTGTGTTAGTTGTGTAAATCTATATTATGGCTACTTTCTTAGTCATTATTACTAACTTTGCAAGAGGAATTTCTCATGTCTACAAATGGCCCAACAGATAAAGATGTTCAAATGAATGAAGCAACTATCACTTCAGCTGCTTCAAATAGCAATTCATCTGCCCAATTAAACGGCGTAGCTCCAGAAACAGCGTTTGGCAGTTTTGACACTTTGGCAGAACAATCATTAAATACACAAAATCAAGGTTTCACAAATAAAATTGTTCAAGGCGTAAGTTCCATTACCCAAACCATTGAAAACAACAAATTACTAACAGCTGCAGTTGCAGTAAGTACAGGCTTAGGAGGCTGGTATGGTCATATTGCATCTATGACGCAAGCTACTGCAATTCTAGCTCCAATGGCTTATATTACAGCCGGCGGTGTTTTAAGCGGCGCAATTACTGCTGGTGTTTGCGTTGGTGGTAATAAAGTTTATAACAGCCTTAAAAAAGGTAAAAAGCGCAAAGCGGATGAAGCTGAACTTGATGTCGTTCAAACTGGTAGCGATCAACCTAACCATGGTCAACTAGAACAACCAGCTAAAGCACCAACCCCTGCGCAACCTGCT
>JAFECR010000006.1:21817-23369 GCA_018242045.1 Pseudomonadota bacterium
TGCGCAACCTGCTAAGGCACCAACACCTGTGCAACAAGCTAAAGCGCCAACACCTTTGCAACCTGCTAAGGCACCAACACCTGTGCAGCTAGAGCAAGTAGCTGAAGAGAAGTCGACGTCAAAGAAAATGATCGCTAAAATGACTGATTTCTTTTCGCCAAAGTCAGGGGCAGTAACTTTAGTAACACCGCCTACCGTTGCGTATCCTGGAAAGTTTAGTACTATAACAACAACACGGACCAGTAACTCTCCAAATATACAAAGATCGGGTTTAACGCCGCCTACTGTTGAATCAAAAGTGACAAAAACAACTAATACCAACAGCTCAAATAGTTCGAATGTCGAATTTGCAAGTGAATCACCAATTTATCTTCCTAGTGCTGATGGTTCAAAGCGTCGTAAAATAGAAGTTAACGCACAGCAACCATCTATTGCGGTAGAGAATGAAAATGCAATGGCTTACGAAGCAACTGTTGAAGTTGCATCTGATGAAAATCCATTTGCTTATGTTGCATCTCAGCAAACCTCCCGTAACTCACCCAGAAACGGAAGTAATAGCTAACTTACGCTCAAACAGCAAATTATGCTCAATACGTGTTTCACCCAGTGAAGCACGTATTGTTCATTTCATTAGAAGCCAACCACTTTATTCCAACAAACTCATCCCACAGCAAGTTTTGATTTTAAATTGCTTATATCCACAACTTTTATACTGGAACCAGTTTTGAATCTCGTATCAAGCTACGGGACAGTCTCGCTCAAGTAGGTGAGAAGCTTTTTAGGCGTTATAAGTCTATCTGGTAGTTGCCCCCATCTATCCTAAACATCCACTCCATCTATTGTGTTAGTTAATCAAATCTATATCATAACTATTTTCTTAGTCACTATTATTAATTTTGCAAGAGGAATTTCTCATGTCTACAAATGGCCCAACAGATAACGATATTCAAATGAATGATGTACCTGCTCCCTTTCTAATGGACGGCTTCCCTTCCAACCAGCCGTTTCAAAAAATTCAAGAAGGGATCTCAGGAATTAAACAAGGTGTAATTAATTTTGGCCAACAAAGTGCACATTTCATGGGCCAAGGCGCAAACTACCTGATGCAAGGTGCAAGTTATCTTAGTCAAAAAGCTGACGATAATAAATTACTCATCGTTGGTGCAAGTACAGCCCTATTAAGCGTGTATGGTGGCGCTGGTTATATGATGCAAACCGCTACAGATATCGCTAATGCAAACTTAGTTTTCTCAAATTGGGCTGTACCCGTTGCTTATGTCGGAACAGCAGGTGCAATCGGCGCGACTATTTCAAGCACTTGCCTTGGTGCTAATCATATTGGTCAAAAACTTACAAAAGGTAAAAAACGTAAAGCGGATGAGGCTGAACTTGATACACCAGTGGTTAAAGAAGTGACACCTGAACAACCAGCTGAAGATGTAGTTAAAGTAAAAACCCCCGTACAACCTGCTAGAGTAGCAACACCTGCTAAAGTAGCAACACCTCCTACTGTAGAAATCCCTGCTAAAGTAGCAACGCCCGCTACAGTAGA
>JAFECR010000006.1:23434-134013 GCA_018242045.1 Pseudomonadota bacterium
GCTACAGTAGAAATCCCTGCTAAAGTAGCAACACCTCCTACAGTAGAAATCCCTGCTAGAGTAGCAACACCTGCTACAGTAGAAATCCCTGCTAAAGTAGCAACACCGATACAATCAATGGCTAAAGAAAAAACCCCTTCCGTATTTGAAAGATTGTCTGGTTACCTGTCACCAAAAAATGTTCAAGCAAACTCAAATTCCTCGAATTCATCGAATACTTCGAATATGGAATTGGATGCCAGCGATAGAACTTATGTTCCTGGTGCTAATGACGCCAAACGTCGTAAAGTTGACGTCCAGCAGCAAGAGCAGCAAGCGCAAGTACAACAACCAGTTGCAGAACAACCAGTTGCTGTAGTGCAAAATGCAGCGCTTTATCAAGCAACAGTTGAAGTTGCAGGCGAAAATCCATTTGCAATGCCCCAGCAGCAACAGCAAGGTCGTCGCGCAACCAGAGAAAGGAAGCAAAAAGTACCTTACACCCCTAGGAACAACTAAATGCTCGCAATAAGTGCTTCACCGCGTGAAGCACTTTCTTCTTTAATTTAATATACAGCAAACAAACTAATAAAATTGACAACCCTATCCTTGTCCTTTATTATCCAGCACAGTAAAAAACTAATTTTGCATGTACTTTAAATGGAAAATACTTTTAAAAAAATGCTGCAGGGCTACCAAGCATTTAGGGAAAAATATGTGCTCGGTGATGATGCCGTTATGCATCATCTGGCCAATCATGGTCAACAACCTCAAATTATGGTTGTGGCTTGTTGCGATTCAAGAGTGGATCCAGCGCTTATTATGCAATGCGATCCTGGAGATCTCTTTGTTGTACGCAACGTTGCGAATATCATTCCTCCCTTTGAAAAAGACGAAACACACCATGGTACCAGTGCTGCTTTGGAATTTGGCATTCGGATGCTTAAAGTAAGACATTTAATTATTCTTGGGCACAGCCAATGTGGTGGCATACAAGCTTTGTTAAATCAATCTGATAATGATAATGATTTTATTAACAACTGGGTTTCATTAGTCAAAGTAAAAGATAATCATCATCTGCAAGGAGATGATTTCGCCAAAAAAGCGCTTTTGGATTCCTACCATAATTGTATGACTTTTCCTTGGATCCAAGAACGGTTTAAAGCGCATGATCTCAAAATACATCTTTGGTTTTTTGCTATTAAAGAGGGTGAAATCTTCACCTATTCGCAAACACACCAAAAATACTTACCCCTTGATGATAATGATCTGAAGTAATTAGCGATAGGGATAGTGGTGATATCGATGATAGGTTCTAGAACGACGTTCATAGGCACTTCTACCTGATCGCATATTGGTACGTTTATACCAAGGCATATGTGCCGCTGACGGTGATCTTTCTCCTCTTGCAGCAAAATTTGGCGCTGCACTTGAAGTTGAATTTAAAATTTTATCGATGGGCGCCTTCTTCATCACTTCAGAAAGTTGGGTAAAATCTGGCAATGTTGTTCCTTCGGCTTGGCTTTTGAGTCTTTTGGTATCCATATATTGAAAAACAAAACTTCCTTCTTTTTCACCACTTCTTTTAATGCGACAAATATTATTTTGTACTCTTGAATTTGAGGCATCAAATTTCACAAAAGAAACCAACACATCACTATTATCGGTATTAAGACTTTCAATATCTACTACGTCTATCGATTTTTTAGTTTTAAGATCTTGAGCAATTTTGTTTGGGTCATTTTTATTCAGCACATGAGTCAAAATAATACTGGCCTGCGAATCTCCAACGGAAGTATACTCAGCAATTACCGCATTATTTTGCTGTTTTTCATTGCTTTTATAAAACGTTATTCCGTTAAAGTTAATTTCATTAGGGCCAAGTGCATAACAGGTGGCAAAACAAAAGTTAAGGCCAAATATCGTTAGTATTTTTTTCATGTGCTTCACCCTAAACATGCAGGTAGTAAAAATATCGGCACTTAGTTTGAAAAATTAAACTGGATAAATTAACTGTACTTCGCACCGCGTCATGCGAAATGAGCCGACGGACCGCCTTAGCTATTTTATTTAAGTTCGCACAGTTTGCTTTGTACGCAGTAAAATGAATAAAAAATGAAATATGATTTAAGTATATTTACAGCTTTCACCAACGTTTTAACATGTCCATGACGCTTTATTAGTGCAAGTGCGCCTGTGGTTATCTGTTTCGGTAACTGCTTTTTTCAAGATTATCTCTCCTGTAATTTAAGCTCTCCTGCTTTGGTAAAACCCTAATACAACTAGAAGGCTTAAAAAATAATCAAAATGTCATTTCCTATCATCAAAGAGAGCATTACTTAAATAAGATCAATGAACTGATTATTAGAAATCAAATCAGAAAGACGCAAACAGTACTAGATTGTCACAATCATTTCCTGACGCGCTTTCCAGAGGCATCTTAGCGATAAGACCCTTAAGGATTTTTGGGAAAAGTTGAAAACATTATATCTTTCCTACAACCGGCTCAGCGCTTTGCCTGAGTCCATTGGACAATTGGCGGCGCTTGAGCGGCTTGATGTTTCCAGCAACCAGCTCACTGCTTTGCCTGATACCTTGCGCGAGGGTATTCTTTTTGACGACAGCGCTGGGGAAATAACCATAACCAAAGAACAATGCTTGGCTTCGCAAAGAAAAGTGTCAAATAGCGATACTGTAGATGAGGAACAAAATAACGACGACAATGCGCCACGAACAAAACGTCGCTTGAATTAAACCCACTGCCATTTGTTCTCGCTTTTTTATCCTGAAATAGGAAAGGCCCGGTGACGGGCTTCAGCCATTTTATTCCCCTTCTGCGAGACATGAAAAAGCCCTGCAGCATTTTTATGAAGCCTTTCCTCAAGCTAATGAACCTGTTTTTATTACGCAGGAAAATGCGGCCGGATTATTTATAATGTAGAGCTATCTGTTTCGGTAAAGGCTTTTTAAAGGCTACGCATTAATTAATGGTAAATAATAAATTATTATTGACTAACGATAATTTATATATGATAATTAATATTACTATTTAATTAAGGAAATGATGATGTCATCCATAAACACCTTTAGTGCAAAATTAGCGTGGTTATTTAAAATACTATTTTTTATGACGCCTTTGTTTACACTATTTTATTGGCTAAACATAGAACCTGCTTTTTTATTAGCAATTAACCCTTTTGGGATCCCCAAAGGCCACTATACCTTCAATTTCTTTAGCAAATTATTAGGTTTTGGGATCAGTTTAATACCAACCATTTTAGTCATGATATTAATTTATAAATTGAGCAAACTATTTAATAATTATGCCAAAGGTATTGTTTTTAACAAAGATAATGTAAAATACTACAAACAACTGGGGCAAGGCATGTTTGTTTTAGCTTTTATCAATTTTCTTTCTCCAGCATTATTAAGTCTTGCTTTGAGCTTTCAAAATCCTCCCGGCACACGTTTCATCTCTTTGAGTTTAGGAACCCCACAATTATTTCCGATCCTTGTTGGCTTGGTTATCATTGGGATATCTTATGTAATGGAAAAAGCCCACCAACTTGAAGAAGATGCGCAACATATTATTTAACTCAAGGAAATCCCATGTCTATCCTGATTAATTTAGATGTGATATTAGCGAAAAGAAAAATGCGTTCCAATGAATTAGCTAAACTTATTGGTATTAGTGAGCAAAATCTTTCTATCTTAAAAAACGGTAAAGCCAGAGCCATTCGGTTTTCAACATTAGCCGCCATTTGTAAACACTTACAATGCCAACCTGGAGATATTTTGGTTTGGCAAGCAGAAAATCTGACAAATGGTAGCCTTTAACCTAATAGCAAAATCTCAGATGCTTATTCAGTTACAATATCGTTTTAAATTTTTAGCAAGGGTATATTCAATGAAACGTGGCTGTAGTGATAATCGTTTTGAAACAGAAGAAAATATCAAAAGAGTAAAATTAAATCTCGAAACTGAACAGCTATTAAACCATCTTCATCTGATAAGCGATCAAGACAAAGGATTTACGCTTTTCAATTTTGCCCAAAATGGCGATGAACAAACTGTCCAAGCTATTTTAAATCGATTTAACACTCAAATTAACTATGGTTATAAAGGTTGGTCATTTCATGAAGCAGCCATGAATGGTCACGATAATGTTGTTAAGGTTTTGCTATTATCTTGCGCCAATAGCATCCATCCCAAACAAATGTTTGATGCATCTCAAAGCCCAAAACTCAAAGAAGATACTATAAGAATGATTCAGAATTTTAAAGGCTAGATCATAAAAAATAGAAACGCCTTGGCGTCAAGGCCTTGCGGCCTTGAGCGTTATTCTTTAGGAGTATTTGCCTTAAAATACCAATTCCCAAATTCAGACATACCGGCATAAGCAAGCACATTTAATGCTGGAAGTAAAACTTGAGCTACCATCATGCTTTGCGGAGAAGCGTTCCATACTTTGCAGCCACTTTGCACTGCTAATCCAATGATAGCTTGGCTGATAAGTACTGTTGTATAGGTTGATTGCGATGCATCTAAGCCGCCAGACACCGTATTGATTTGCGTTTTGTTTAAAACTTGCATAACACTTTCTCCAGAACCTCAACAAAAAAGTTAATTTACTAACATTATTGACGCCTGTCAAGGGTGTTTTGGTATTTTTTTGAAATTTAACTAAATTGTCATGCAAATCATAAACTTAGTGCTTTTCTGCATATTAAGTGTTAGCATGATTGCTAATTTAACTTTAAAAAGAGATAGCCATGACCATTCAATTTAGAGCTAATGAAAATGAGCATACTTTGGCCAACGATGCCAATGTCAGCATTGTTGCCCCTTTTTATGTCCCCAGATTGCTTAAAAAGCTTAGCCCGCATTTTATAAATAAAACTTTTAAAATCGGAAATTCGCAAAGAACCTGGCAAATAAAGGCACAAATGACTCTTTTGGATTTAGTAGCACTTGCACGAAATAGCGTGAATGATTTCTCCAATCTTGAAGCTTTGGCAGCTTTAAATGAACTCGCTGCCCTTTGCGCTATTGCGGGTAAAGATACTGCAACTCATTATAGAAAGGGTTCGCTGGCCACAAGAACGGCTCTCAATCAAGAAGTGTATATTCTCGATATGCCAACTTATGAATTTTTTCAACATGCCATGATAAGAGAAAATACTAGCCAATTTCTTTGGACACTGCTTGATAATGAAATCTATGAAAACGTTGTGGGTGAGAAAAAACCTACCTTTGCACAAGCAAAAAAAGAAAAAACCAATCGATTTATAGAATTTGATAAAACAATACTTTTTGATACAAAAGCCTATCACGCTTTTATTGCTCAATCTTTCATGCTTGCTATCCGGGCTTTGCACACTGCAACTGAGGAAAACCCTCAAGCGCTTAACCTTAAATTTTTGAATAATAATATTCCTGTTGCTTTTTCTGATGAAATGAACGATGCCATTTTACTTCATTATGGCATGGGTATACTTAAAGGTTTAAAACAATTTGACGAAAATCCGCATAACTTATCTTGTATAAAGCGCCTAGAATTGGCGCCTTGCAAAGAAACAAATACTGAATTAAAAAGAGTGTATGAGCTTATTCAATTTCTTTGCAAAAAAAATAACATTGAATTTGCTTGCACCCAAGAAGATGTGCTTGCTCCCACTGCCCCCCAATTCAAGACAGCAGCCTTTTATCGTGAAGGCATTGAGGAAAATTTACAAGGACGAGGCCATAAATTTAACCCTATTTGTAACATCCAAATACAAGAACATTTAGAACAGTACGTGCAATTAAAAGAGTCTAAAAGTCATAAACCCCGACTAACGCTTGCGCAATTAGCATTTAATAACCGATGGCCACTGGCAACTACGGCTATAAAGTTACTTTTATTGCTACCCTTAAAATTAAGTTGGCCACTATTTGCGGGCATTGCTTTGGGTACATTTGTCGGCACAAAGATAATTGAAAAGATCAGAGATTCATTTAAAAGACAACAATATGACATTTATTGTCATAAAGCTGAAGCTGATTTAAATAAACTTAACAAAACCCAAGTGACATCATTTGAGATTGGCTATAACGCTGCAATGAGTGGCAAACAACAACTTTGGGGCCTTTGCCAATGGCAAGCTTATAAAGCACCTAAAGCGTATTATGCAGGTTATGAAACCAAGCTGCAAAATAATCAGACTTTGAAAAACAATATCAAAGCAAAAACAATCTGATGCGACTGGATTATTGAGAGTCTGTTCCTGGGCTTGAGCCACCCATTTCAGGCGAAGTCAGTGGATTTTTGGTATTATTTTCTTCGGTATTAATACCAAAATCTAACCGACCATGCGGATCCCCTTTTGGATCGGTAATACTATATTTTTGTCTATAGGTGTTAACTTCACCATCAGTGATGTCCCTTTCGTAACATAAAATTTTGCCGCGCGTCCGATAATATTCACTGTCTTCACCACAAACTTTGCCTTTTTTATCACGGCTAAAGGGGCAAGGACATTCTCCCTCAAAAGATTTGATAGAACCGCTTAAAATACTGGCTCGAATTTCTGAATCGGTCATGGGCTTCATATCTCGAAAAGCATAAACATTCGTGATATTTATTAAGATAAGAATAGATAGCAATTGCTTTTTCATCACACGGCCCACCTATAATTAATAACCTTCTTTTTTACTCTTTTCCCAGGGTAATTTAGGCTCATCAACCAAATATTGTTCACGATATTGTCTTACTTCAGCATCACTAATATCACCGGGATAGCACTTAATTTCTCCAGGATAAACACTATAGGCGCTATGATCGCCACAGGTGTCTTTGCGTTTATCAACACTATAAGGGCAAGGACAATCACCCTCATAGGCACTGATATTTCCAGAAATAATTAAATCTCTGACGCCCCCATCAGAAAGTGGTTTTGAGGCCAAGACATTCATCGGTAAGAGGACAATGATAACAAGGTACAACTGTTTCAAGATAATCCTCTGTCGTTAAGGACTTTCCTAAAACATATCACAAAAATGATAGGATTTATTTTCACTAAAAAAAGGGATAGCTTGTTGCCTTTTACAGTCAGCGCATTACAAGGGGTATTGATTTGGGGGCCATTTTCAAGCCAAAACCACCGCCTAGTATTGCTGCAGCAAAGAGTAAAGGAGGATTTGATGTCACAACACTTACCATCAATGACAATCCCATTGCACCAGCGATTAAACCCAAAATTCTGGCATCAGCAAGTATTGTCGCTTGCATATACTCATTTCTTTGTTCTTGAGGCAATTGCTCCAGAATTAACGCAAAATCATATTCTGAAGTAGTTGAAAACCCGCCTGCTGCCCCTATGTCATGGCATTCAATAAAAGTTAATATTCTCATCTTAAAACTCAATAGAAAATTTTTGATATTTTACTATGAATGAGGTTTTTAACCAACTTTAATTAGGCTGCTTGCCAACCAAAAGGGAGGACTTTCGCGATATCTGTTTCTTGCAATTTGAACATCAGTAATCTGTCAACACCTAAAGCAACGCCAGCACAAGGACCAAATCCAACTTGCATTGCTCCTAGCAAATTTTCATCCATGGCAATAACAGGCAAACCCAGTTTTTGTCGCTTTTGATTATTTTCTTTAAACCGCTCGCGCAGTACCATTGCATTTTCAAGCTCATGATAGCCATTAGCAAGCTCAACGCCGTGATAATATAATTCAAAACGCTCTGCAACTTCAAAATCATGTCCTGGCATGTAACGTGTTTTTGCAAGACTTGCTTGCGAGGCCGGAAAATCAATGATCATTTGTGGTTGTGATAAACCTAAAGACGGCTCAATGCCATGGCTCATCAACAAATCTAACCAACCATCCTTATCCATTTCAGGTAGCAGCCTTTTATCTACCCATTGATGCGAAATCGCCAGCTGTTGCAATGTTTCAATGGTTACTTGATGCGGACAAATATTAAAATATTTTGCAAAAATTTCACCATAAGTTGTGACTGAAATGCTTTGAATTCCTAATAAAACTTGCAGCAATTCAAAAACTTCTTCCATTAATTGAAGATGATCCCAATTGGGTCTGTACCATTCAAGCATGGTAAATTCGGGATTGTGTCGCTGACCGAGTTCCGCTTCTCTAAAAGCTTTACCAAGATAATAAATAGGACCACAACCTTGGGCCAGTAATCGCTTCATGGCATATTCAGGAGATGTTTGTAGGTAACGATCACCGATGTTGAAAGAAGCTAAATGTACATCACTTACAGTGTGTTGACATAACAAAGGCGTGTCGACTTCCATGACAGCTCTTGCTGCAAAAAAATGACGGATGTCTTGCAAAAATTTTGCTCTTTCTTGCAAATTTGCCAAAGTTGCAGTGGATTGCCAGCTCATTTTACACGCGAAACATATTCACCCGTGCGGGTATCAACTTTAACAGTTTCGCCGATGGATAAAAATAAAGGGACACGAACCACAGCGCCTGTTTCCAAGGTAGCAGGTTTAGTACCACCACCTGAAGTATCTCCCCTTAAGCCCGGATCGGTATCGACAATGGTGAGTGTCACAAAATTAGGCGGAGCAACAATTAAAGGCTGACCATTCCATAAGGTGACGATGCATATATCTTGCTCTTTTAACCACTTAGCAGCATCTCCTACAGTGGAGGCATTCATTTCATGCTGTTCATAGGTCTCTTGCATCATAAAGTGCCAATGCTCACCATCGTTGTAAAGATATTGCATTTCTACATCTAAGACGTCTGCTGCCTCAACCGTATCTCCAGATTTAAAGGTTTTTTCTAAGACACGACCGGTCTTTAAGTTTCTCAACTTAACTCTATTAAACGCTTGACCTTTACCTGGTTTGACATACTCGTTTTCAATAATGGCGCACGGATCGCCTTCATACATAATCTTTACGCCGCTTTTAAATTCATTTGTACTATAAGTCGCCATATATCACCCATGGATTATGTTATTTTTTTGTGTATGATCGCTTGTCCAATTGGATTGATCTGAGAACAGCATGGCGATCATACCCCAACCTACCCTTTTACAACAATCTAAAACATGGCAGCAAGCACTTACAGAGATGATTACCTGCCCTTTAACCCTATTAGCTAAATTAGATCTTTGTCCCCAACAACTTCCCTGGCAGTGGGATCCTAATTTTGGCCTGCGCGTGAGTGAGAGTTTTGTTCAGCGCATGCAAAAGGGAAACCCGCACGATCCCTTACTACGTCAAGTTTTGTCTATCAAGGCTGAAAGTCATTTAGTTAACAATTATTCATCAGATCCACTCAAAGAGTCGGAATTTAATCCTGTACCAGGGCTTTTACATAAATTTGAAAGCCGTGTGCTATTTACGTTTACGTCAAGTTGCGCTATTCATTGTCGCTATTGCTTTAGACGTCATTTTCCCTATCAAAATAACAACCCGGGTAAAAAAGGTTGGCAACAAGCATTTGAGTATATTGAAAAACATCCTCAAATCATTGAAGTTATCTTAAGTGGCGGCGATCCTTTAATGGCGCAAGATGATACGATAGCTTTATTTATAAAAATGTTGGCCAAACTTCCTCAAATTAAGTTGCTGCGATTTCACACGCGACTGCCTGTGGTTATCCCTGAACGTATTTGTCATAGCCTGATTAAAGTGTTGAGCTCAAGCCCCATTCCGATAATCTTTGTTTATCACATCAATCATCCTCATGAAATCAATCAAGCTATCGCCAATGGGGTGGCTCATTTAAAAGCATCCGGCATTACAGTGTTAAATCAAAGTGTGTTACTACACGGTGTTAATGATGACTTTGATTGCCTTAAAAAGCTATCTTTTGCTTTGTTTGATGCTGGGATCTTACCTTATTACATCAACCTGTTAGACGCTGTGCAAGGGGCAAGTCATTTTGCTGTTTCAAGCAACAAAGCCAAAATGCTACAACAAGCACTGCGAAATTCTCTACCTGGTTATCTTGTCCCTAAATTTGTTCAAGAAATTCCTCATCGCTCAAGCAAAACACCTCTAGATCTTGTTGAGAACTAGATGAGTAGCTGTACTGTTTTTTTCTTTAGAGGGCTCAAGCTTTAGCCATTTTGTCCGATGATGCATTAAGGACTCATCTATAATGAAGTCGATATGAATTACGTCATCGGAAAATCAGGCTTGACCCTGCCCGCACAGACAGGAAAAATGTCTAAGAAGCGTGAAATTTCTGTCACCATTATTGACAATTGGCGTCGTCAATTATCTTTGTCAGATGTTTCGTCAACCGCAAAAGAACTGTTCATTATGCTAAAAGATAGCCATCAGGCCCACATTTCTTATCAAGAAAGATTTGCGATTTTATCTTTATTGCGTCCTACCTTAAGATATGTATGTCAATCTTTACAAAAATACTTTGAAAATAAAGAAGTGCTGAATGAGCAACAAATTCCTATTGCTGATTTAGTAAATGCATTACAAATTGAAATGATAAATGGCTATAAGCTCATTATCGAAGAGACCACAAAACACTTTTTTTATAATCGTAAAATACTAATTACTTCTATGCAAAGTGCCATGACAGCCTGCAGTAAACTGATTTTTCATGCCTTTGAGCAACATCGCAGCGTACCACCAGGCATTTGGTTAGAACTTCATTCTCTTTTTAATTTTGCTAAGAAAAAGAGGATTGCGAATAAAATGCTCAAAAGATTTTTAACCTGGCAATGTCGGTTTCGCACATTAACAGATATCTATAAGCATTGTTTATTATTTTCGATTGCAAACCCAACCAACTTAAGACGAGCGCAAATCATTCAAATGCTGTATGCTTTAGAATCCTGGGCACCTTTGCTTACGTTTGTTGAGAAAGATGATAATAAATCCTGTCTATATGTGATAGATCGACTTCAAGATTTGCCACCTCAATATATAGGCATTTTTAGCGATCAAGCTTTATCTTGTTATTACATAAATCTAGAAAAAATAAATGACCGAATATCGAAATTGCTTACTTTATATAACAATAATAAGCACGAAAAAGCAGCAAAGAAATTTTCATCTGCTGAATTAGCACTGCCAATAGAATATTTAGAGAATATTTTAAATACTTGGCAAAGTATAAGGCAAAGAGCAAGCGGGCGCCAAGAAAAACATGACACGATTTCAGTCTGCTTTGGGATCACAGATTGCCATTGGTTTTTAAAACAAATTCCTCTCATCACGCTTGATAATGAAACACAAACTAGCACAAAAAACGTTGATATTGACATTGACATTGACATCGATATCAATGCCCTACCCATGCCAGGAACTTCTCGTGCACCAACAACGCCCGTTCTTTTTAACTGCGAAATTATTAACCTCAGCGAAACGGGTTGTCGTTTAAAATTGCTTGACACCATTCCTTCTAAATTACAAACTGGAGAAATTATTGGAATGGAGCTTGATGCTATCAATAGAAAATGGTCTTTTGGCGCCATTCGATGGCTTAAAACTGATCAGGATTCATCGATGATGTTGGGTATAGAATTACTAGGATCTCAAGCTATCCCCGTCAAAACGAGAATCGCAGAAACAACTACTTCTTACTTTGTACCCACTTTATTACTTGCCGCAATACCAAACCAACAAAAACCAATGCGCCTTATCGCCCCGCCATTACCTTTTAAAACAGGCAATGAACTTGAAATAGAATATAATGATAATACTTACGCAGCTAATTTAGAAAAATCCTACTCCTCTTCCTCCAGCTATCATGAATTTGGTATTGTCTTTCCCTTTAAACAAATTGAATTTCCAGAACATCAGGGCGATCTATATAACCCAAAGATTTCAGAAACTAAGAACCAAAATTTACACAAATAACCCTCCTGCAACCTCTTTTTCTTAAAAGTTGATATACACATTTATTTCTACAATGCTGGTTGGCAAATATTTGAACTTTTTTTGTTTAAGAAGGTCCTATCGTTATGCCTCTAAATAGAGATAAAATATGCTAGGCCCCAATAAAAGCATCCTTATATTTCAGAATCTTGAAAAAATCAGAATGACGATTTACAAAAATAAGAAAGCAGACGTAAGTACGTATATACAGGCCTTACAAGAATATTTACCCGACAAAAAAGATCTCGAAGAAATAAATTTGTTTTGCACCACTCAGAAAAATGAAAAACTACCCTTATCTGAAGAAGAAAAAGTAAAGATTCAAAACCATCTTGAAAAAACCGTACCTAATTTCAACAAATCAATTTATAGCCCCCAAGTGTATACCTTCTTGTTACCTTACGCCAAGTTAATGTATTCTGCTGAGCAAAAAGGAATCGCTGAAGAACACGCCTATAAATTATCTGTTGTATTTGAAAATGAAATCCAAGCCTTAAACTATTTAAATACCCAAAAAGACATTGCAGATCCAATGTATAACTCATGTCAGTTTGCTTTGCCACAAGGTAAATTTAGTCTAGATGTTTGGCGAAAATTGAGTGGAAAATTCTTTGAAGAAAAACAATTTCGTGATCAAATTTTACCACAAGCTGCAGACATTGAATTTTTAATACGTTCGTTAACAAAAAAGCAAAAAGTTTCCCCCGAAGCTGTAAAAAAAGCAACCGATGAAATCTCCAAAATCAACGTTGCTTTTAAAAAATTAAGAAGACATCATGCTAAGCTCAAACCTGAAGAAGAAAAAGAGTATCAAAACTTATTAATACAATTATCTGAAAAACGAGAAGCGCTTACTCAACTTGGTCTGCCATTTTCTCATAATCTAACATTAGTCGCTTTAGAAGCCTTTAGGGAGAAACATGCTATTATGGCATCTAAGGCTTTAGAGTTTTTTTTAAATAATGGATTAACTAAGAAAGATTACACTAAATTTGTGGCGCTTGAAAGAAAGGATGATCCTATCAAAATTCCTGATATTAAATTATCTGGAGAAACCATCGGACATCCTAATTACTATTTTATGAAGATCCCTGTTTTAGACGAGCTTCATGCAGCTAGAGCGGCGTGCTTAGGCAAATTAACTAAAAATTGCCAATCTTTGTCGGGAGAGGCGGGTGAACCATGCGTTACTCATGGTTTGACTAGTCTTTTTGGGGGGTTTTATGTCCTTTGTAAAGGAGATAGTGAAAATCCCAAAATCTCTGATGAATTAGTAGCACAATCATGGACATGGCGCAGCAAAAAAAATGCCATTGTTTTTGATTCAATTGAAAGTCCATTCTTTAATAACCCAGATACTTTTAAGGTGATTAAAGATTTCTATACTCATGTTGCTTATCAACTTGCTGTACTTGGGCACACAGATAAAGTCGCTTACGGTATAAGCGGTGGTGGTAAAGTTACTGATATTGGCATACCCTATTTAAGCTCATATGAGGAATTTGTTGATTATAATGCCAAAAATGATTCATCAAGCCAATTGGTACTATTTGATAAAAATTATCCTGACTTTTATTGGTATGATGTGCATCAAGGATCTATGACACCTACAGAATTAATGATAACCCAAGCAATGGAATCGTCAATGCCATTGATGGACAATAAAATACTTGTGGCTGCATTAAATTGGGCTATTCTTGCTAACAAAGACAAGTTAATTAGTAAAATAAAAACGTTGGCTGAAAAATATAATCGTATAAAAGAAATTGAGGCGATTATAGCATCAACCAAGTTTTACTATACTAGCAATCCTAAAGATATTAACAAAATATTATCCTTAATTGAAGAAAAAACGCTTTATATTAATTCTGTTAATGCTAATCTTCAAACGCCTTTAATGCTGGCATTAAACTCAAACTCAGATATCGCTTTGAAACTGATTGCAAAAGGGGCTGATATCAATCTTAGAACAAATAAGGGCGAGACCATGCTTATGTTGGCTGCTATGAGTGGTTATAAAGACGTTGTGTTAAATTTATTGGAAAACGGTGCTGATATTAATGCAAAAGGAGACTTTGCGACGGCTTTATTCATTGCTATTCTTCATAAAAAAAATGAAGTCGTAAAAATCCTAATTGAAAAAGGGGCTGACATAAATATCAACTTTCCACCTAATTACCTTACTGCGCTAATGCTTGCTATTCAAACGAATCAAAGCGACATTGCGTTACAGTTTATAGAAAAAGGGGCAGATATCCACGCTAAAGCAGCCAATGGCATGACGGCTTTGTTCTTTGCTGCTCAATATGGTCTTTTAGATGTTGCGCAAAAACTCATTGAAAAAAATGCGGATGTTACAATAAAATCTAGTCTTAAAATGACCCCATTGAGTATGGCAGCAAAATTTAATCACAGCCAACTTATTTTAGAATTTCTTAAAAAAGACAATGATATTGAAATCAAGGATGATGATGGTAACACACCACTTACCTTAGCGATTATAAATAAAGCCCCCGCTGCAGCTTTAACCTTAATAGAAAAAGGCGCTAATGTAAATTGCCTTGACAATGAAGGTACTTCATTGCTTTTTTTAGCCATTAAACATAAATTGTTTGATGTTTGTAAGGCACTTATTGCAAAAAGTGTTAAAATTAATGTTAAAGATAAATATGGCAATACACCTTTAATGCTAGTAATTAAAAATAAATTTCCAATGGAAATTATCTTAAAGTTAATTGAAGAAAGCGATATTAATGCCAAAAATTTGGATAACGATACTGCGCTCATGAACTCATTAGAAACAAGCCAGCTTGAGATTGCGCAAAAGCTTATGGCCAAAGGAGCTGATGTTAATATTACTAATTTGTTTGGTTCAACACCGTTGACATACGCTATCCAAGAAAACTTCAGCGAATTAATCCCGGAATTGATAGAAAAAAGCAATGTCAATGTCAAAACAAGCACGGGTAGAACCCCTTTAATGTTAGCAGCCCAATATAATCATATAGATTATGCCAAAAAGCTAATTGCCAAGGGAGCAGATATAAATGCTAAAAACGACTTTGGCGAAACAGCAAAAATGATAGCCGCTAAAGCAGGTCATGAGGAATTTATTTCAGCAATAAACCAAAAGTATTCTGAAGGACGTTCAAAAAGTTTAACGACGCTATATGCAAACACTAAAGAACCAAAAATGCCTTTAGCATTGGAACAAATGATAGCGGATGATAACACTGAAGGATTAAAAGAGTTATTAGAAACAATGGACCCTAATTCCTTTTTCACGATTAATCAGCAAAATCGCACGCTATTAATGCATGCTTGCGAGAAAAGTGCCCTCAAGGTAGTGACTATGTTAATTGAGCAAGGTGCAAACGTTAATAAAATGGATGCCAACGACGATCGCGCCGTTTCATACGCTATTCGATCGAATAACCCAGCTATTCTTAATTTATTAGTAAAACACAATGCTATTTTGGATTATAAAAATAAAGACAACAAAACACCCAGTGAGCTTGCAGCAGGGAATACGGCTATGCAAAACTTACTGAAACCCAAACCCACATTTTTATTGTAATAATAATAATGCTCATTTTTATCGAACTTTCCGATTATTGGTCACTTTATGAGGATAAGCGATTGTTTCACAGCTATCTTAAGTCAGCACAAAATGATAAAGTTAGCTGAATTTTATATAGGAGTTTAACAATGCGAAGCCTCAATCAGGCAGAATCTGCTTTGGTTACTGGAAGTGCCTTTATCGAAGGTTGGGCAACTGATGACTTTATTGTTGCAGGTGCGCTGATAGGCTTTGCAGGCGCCTATAGCTTAGGTTATTACGCAAGACGCACTTATAGCATGCAATGCATTTCCTTACAGGAAGCGGCCCGCTGTGTTCTTTTCACTGCAGGGCAAGCCGCTGTCTATGGATTAATTTTTGACGGACTTTGGGCAATCAGCAATAATGTTTTTAGTTAGGAAGTCACGCGCTCTAAACTGGTTGCTTGCATAAATCCTTTAGGTAATTTTTGACCACGTTTACCACGTTCTCCCAAATATTGATCAAGCTCTCTTGGCGTTAAAGTTAAAGTACGACGCCCAGCACGAACTAATAAACTCTCTTTTGGAGAAACCCCAAGAACACTGATAATTTGCTCTTGCGCTTGTGGATCTTGGGCTGTTGCAATTTGCACTATCTTATTGCCTTTGCCTTTACCCATTTGCGCAAAGTCTGCAACTTCCACTATCAATAAACGCCCTTCATTGGTCAACAACGCGACACGGGTATCTGTTGGTAACAAACTGATGGGATTTAAGGCCTTTGCCTCACTTGGCACTTTGAGTAATGCTTTACCACTGCGATTTTTGGTAAACAAATCCTCAAGTTTTGCCATAAATCCATATCCTCTGTCAGACATTAAGATGATTTTTTCATCAATGCCTGCAATCATCCCAACAAAGGTAGCACCGCCCTCTGGTTTTAACTTGGAAGTTAAAGGTTCACCTTGACCCCGAGCCGAAGGTAAGGAATTTGCTGGTAATGCATAACTTCTGCCACTTGAGTCTAGAAAGTAGATGGTGTCATTGCTCTTGGCACGCAGTTGCATAAAAAAGCTATCGCCAGCTTTATAACTGAGATCAACACCTTGTACTTCATGGCCTTTAGCAGCTCTTATCCATCCCATGCTTGATAGCACAATAGTGACTGGCTCTACAGGTCCTTTGTCGATATCTTTCATAATTTGAGCCTGTTCTCGCGCTACAATCGGTGAACGACGTTCATCACCATAGCGTTCACTATCTTGCTCCAGTTCTTTTTTTACTAAATTCTTGAGTTTAGCTTCAGAATCTAAGGTTTGTTGAAGCCTATCTCTTTCATTAGACAAATCTTTTTGTTCTGCTCGGATCTTTTGTTCTTCCAATTTTGCCAAATGTCTCAATTTTAATTCTAAAATGGCTTCTGCCTGTATTTCAGTTAATCCAAAACGTTTAATCAATACTGCTTTTGGATTATCTTCATGGCGAATAATATGAATAACCTCATCGATATTCAAAAATGCAATCAATAAACCATCTAATATATGTAATCGCGATTGAACTTTTTCCAATTGAAAGCTTAATCGCTTTATGACGGTTTGTGTTCTAAAAACTAACCATTCTTGAAGAAGTTCTTGCAAGCTTTTAACTTGGGGACGCCCATTAAGCCCAATCACGTTCATATTGACACGATAATTTTTCTCTAAATCTGTTGTTGCAAACAAATGCAACAACAGAGCGTCTTTATCTATCTTGTTGGTACGAGGTTCAATCACCAAACGCGTTGGGTTTTCATGATCCGATTCATCTCTTAAATCTGCGACCATGGGTAATTTTTTTGCCTGCATTTGAGAGGCAATTTGCTCTAACACCTTGGCACCGGAAACTTGGTGTGGCAAGGCAGTCACAACAATGTTGCCCTCTTCAAAGCTAACTTTGGCACGCATTTTTAAGCTGCCCTGCCCTGTTTTGTACATTTTTTGTAATTCAGTTTTAGGCGTAATAATTTCAGCTTGCGTCGGAAAATCAGGTCCAGGCACGATATTCATGAGTTCTGCTAAGGTAGTTTTGGGTTTTTTAAGCAAATGTATACAAGCATTTGCCACCTCCTTGAGATTATGAGGCGGAATATCTGTTGCCATACCCACAGCGATGCCTGTTGTGCCATTTAATAACAAGGTAGGTAAACGCGCTGGCAGCATTTTAGGTTCGTCTAAGGTGCCATCAAAGTTGGATGTCCAGTCTACGGTGCCTTGCCCAAGTTCAGCTAAAAATAAATCACTAAACGGCGAAAGTCTGGCTTCAGTATAACGCATGGCAGCAAAGGATTTTGGATCATCAGGTGAACCCCAATTTCCTTGGCCATCTATTAATGGGTAACGATAGGAAAAAGGTTGTGCCAGTAATACCATTGCTTCATAGCAAGCACTATCGCCATGCGGGTGAAACTTACCTAAAACATCCCCAATGGTACGCGCAGATTTTTTATATTTGGCAAGCGCATGCAGTCCAAGCTCAGACATCGCATAGACGATCCGTCGCTGTACTGGCTTTAAACCATCAGCAAGGTGAGGTAACGCCCTGTCCATGATGACGTACATCGAATAATCTAAATACGCTTTTTCTGTAAAAGCTTCGATAGGTTGACGCTCAACCCCTTCAAATTCAACGATGGATTCACTCATCTCATTGCTCCTGATACAGCTTTAATTGGCACACTAAACTTGCGCTAAATCACCTTTTTCTTCTAGCCACTGGCGTCTATCAGGTGCACGTTTCTTTCCCAATAACATATCAAACTTTGTCATGGCATTGGTTGGATCTGAAAGATGCAATTGCAAGAGCCTTCTGGTATCTGGCGCCATGGTTGTTTCGCGCAATTGAAGTGGGTTCATTTCGCCTAAGCCTTTAAAACGCTGTACATTGATTTTGCCTTTTTTCTTTTCCGCTTTTATTCTATCTAAAATGCCTGCTTTTTCATCGTCATCCAGTGCATAGTAAACATCTTTTCCAATATCAATACGATATAAAGGTGGCATCGCTACAAATACATGACCTTTTTCAACCAAAGCTGGAAAATGTTTTAAAAACAACGCACATAACAATGTTGCAATATGAAGCCCATCTGAATCGGCATCGGCAAGAATACAAACTTTGCCATAGCGCAATTTGCTTAAATCCTTTTCACCAGGATCAAGTCCTATTGCCACAGCAATATCATGCACTTCTTGTGAAGCAAGCAGCTCATGGCTATCAACTTCCCAAGTGTTCAAAATCTTTCCTCTTAATGGCATCACTGCCTGAAATTCCCTATTACGCGCTTGCTTAGCAGAGCCGCCCGCAGAATCACCCTCTACGAGAAACAATTCTCCTTGCATGGGATCAGTGCTTGAACAATCAGCTAATTTGCCTGGTAACGCAGGCCCTTGCGTCAATTTTTTACGTGCAACTACTTTGCCTTGCCGTAAGCGATTTTGAGCAAAGTTGATGACCAGTTGTGCTAACTGCTCTCCTTGCTCAACATGTTGATGCAGCCACAATGAAAAAGCATCTTTCACGACACCTGAAACAAAAACAGCAGATTGGCGTGAAGCTAAACGCTCTTTTGTTTGTCCAGAAAATTGGGCATCACGCATTTTCACTGATAAAACATAACTACAACGTTCCCACACATCTTCAGGCGCTAATTTAATGCCTCGAGGGAGTAAATTGCGACGTTCGCAAAATTCACGCATAGCTTCTAACAAACCAGTACGAAGACCGTTGACATGTGTTCCCCCTTGAGCAGTTGGAATTAAATTGACGTAACTTTCCGTTAATATTTCGCCGCCTTCTGGCAACCATACGACGGCCCAAGCTGCAGTTTCAGCGTCACTTTCAAAATTGCCTTCAAAGGGAAGTTCTGGCAAGCACACCATTTTTTGACTGCTTTCTTTTAGATAAGCGGATAGTCCTTCTGCATAATGCCAAGTTTGAGTTGTTCCTTCTGCTTCATCTGTAAAATGAATGGTTAAACCCGAACATAAAACCGCTTTCGCTTTAAGCACATGCGTTAATTTGGAAATAGAGAATTTCGGACTATCAAAATATTTGGGATCTGGCCAAAAACGCAAACTGGTACCCGTTTGTTTTTTTTGAACACTGCCCGTTGCTTTTAACTTAGTATGGGTGTTGCCATCTTTGAAGGACATCTCATATTGTTTACCTTCACGAAAAACAGTGACTTCGAGCTTTTTGGATAGGGCATTGACAACGGAAACCCCAACCCCATGCAAGCCCCCAGCAAAGGCATAATTTTTATCTGAGAATTTAGCGCCCGCATGTAAACGAGTCAAAATAAGCTCTACGCCCGTTAATTTTTCTTCAGGATGCATATCGACAGGCATACCACGTCCATTATCTTTGACCGATAACGAGCCGTCTTTATGCGCTATCACAAAAATCTCTGTTGCATGCCCTGCTAAGGCCTCATCGACACTGTTATCAATCACTTCTTGTGCTAAGTGATTAGGACGGCTCGTATCAGTATACATTCCGGGACGTTTACGCACCGGATCAAGTCCACTGAGTACTTCTATTGCTTTTGCATTATAAGCTTGTTTAACCATAATTATTGCTATTTACTCTGTAAAAGAAAGGGATGTTGATTTAAATGAATCATAAGCCATTGCAGTGCTATCACTGTTGAAGAACTACTCAATAAAATTCCTTTGCTAAAGGCGGATAAGGTCGCATCAATATCCAATACGTGCACTCGAATATCTTCATGTTCGCTGCAAACACCTTGTATGCCGCCACCACTGACCGTGCTGCTATCAACTTTTGCGCAAAACAAAGTTGTTTTTTCGGCAAACCCACCTGGACTATTATAGAATTCTCCTATTACCATCGAATCGATAACCTGGCAACCTGCTTCCTCATAAGCCTCACGTTGCATTGTTTGCATTAATGTTTCGTTAGGTTCTTGTAACCCTGCAACCACTTCAAGTAACCAAGGGCTTTCTTGTTCTCTGTTAACAACGCCGACTCTAAACTGCTCAATCAGAAGCAATTTTTGTTTTAAAATATCGACTAACAATACCGCAGCCGCATCTTTTGAACGGATCTGCTCCCTTTTTAGCCAGGGGCTCCATTCCCCTGAAAAACATTTGTGACGCAAGGTAAACTCTTGGACCTGGTAAAATCCGCGATACACAAAGTTATTAGACTTTATTTCAACTGCCTCATGTTGCCATGAGGGAACCCAAAGCATTGTCATCCATTATTCTCAGTCTGGCTAGTAAGATACAGAGTCTACCGAGGCTGTTTAAAATTGACAATTTCAAGTTATGCATCGCTGATCAGGTTTGTTGTACACAGAAATATGGTAGGATGCTGGGCTTATTCATTTTCAAAAAATATTTATCTAACTATCTTGGAAATTAAAATGAATTTTCAAAGGTCTCGCACGAATATGGTCACACAACAAGTTAGATCTTGGAATGTGGTAAACGAAAATATCTTAGCGGCGATGATGCAGATCTCACGAGAAAGCTTTGTGCCATTGGCTTTTCACCATCTTGCATACAGCGACACCGATATTCCATTAAGCGAAGGCCAAACCATGTTATCTCCGAAAGTGGTTGGTAGAGCGTTACAATCTTTAAAGCTAACCGGTCAGGAAAAAGTATTGGAAGTGGGTACAGGCACAGGGTATGTCACCGCTTGTTTAGCAAAATTGGCAAAAGAGATCATCAGCGTTGAAATTCAACCAACCTTACTTGCACAAGCTGAGATGAATTTAAACACCTTGTCGTGTCGAAATTTAACCCTAACCCAAGGGGATGCTGTGTTCGGTTGGACAGAATATGCCCCTTATGATGTGATTGTTGTCACTGGCTCTTATCCCCTTGGCGTACCAGAAAAAATCTGTGAGCAATTAAAACCGGACGGGCGACTTTTTGCAATTACTGGTATTGCTCCTCTGATGAGAGCAGTTATCATTGAACGTCATGGAAAATCTGATTATGCCACCCATACGCTCTTTGAAACGGTTGTTCCCGCTTTAATTCATGCGCCACAACCTAAAAAATTTCAATTTTAACTAGGTGAAGTATGGGTTCGTTTCGTGTTTATCTCACACTACTGTTATGCTGGTCTCACAGCTTACAAGCTGACAGCTTAACACAAGTTTATCGCTTAGCAGTGCAAAGCGATCCTGTGCTTCAACAAGCTTTTTTTGCACTACAAGCAAACAAGGAAGCTTTTCCTCAAGCTTTGGCACAAATGGTCCCCAGCTTATCAGGCAACTATCAAACAGTTGGTACCGAAACGAGTCAAGCTACCCCTAACATCTTTGTAGCGCAAGGGGGGTACAACTCTCAAAACTACGGCCTGACCTTAACGCAACCCATTTATCACCCTGAGCATTGGGCACAACTTGAAAGATCACGTCATACTGTAAAAAGTGCCCAAGCAACTTATCTCAACGCGGCGCAAACTCTTGTTATTCGAGTTTCCACCCAATATTTCAATATTCTTGGTGCCATTGATGATTTGGACTATGCCAAAGGGCAAGTAAAGTCTTTTGGCCGTGAATATGAACAAGCAAAACAACGCTTTGATGTAGGCCTTATTGCTATCACCGATGTTGAAACGGCAAAATCTCGCTACGATAATGCATTGGCAACTGAAATATCTGCAAAAAATACCGTGGCAAATGAATATGAAAAGTTACGTCAAATTGTCGGTCAACCTATTCAAGCGGTGACCCTGTTCCCCATTCAAAAAAAATTACCATTATTGCCTCCTTCCCCCAATCAGCAAGAAACATGGGTCAACACGGCTCATTTATACAACTTAGATGTTATTGCTGTTAAAGAGCAGGCCTTGCAAACTAAATCGGAAATCGGTGTGCAAGTGGCTGGGCATTTTCCAAAAATTGATGTGCAAGGTAATGTACAACGTAATAAAAGCGGACCGCCGTTTGCTGACTTAACCTATAGCCGCAGCGTCACGTTAAATATTTCTATGCCCATTTTTGCAGGCGGTGGGATCGTTTCGCGCACCAAAGAAGCAAGCGCACGTTACAATGAAGTTTTAGAAAGAGTAGAACAAACACAACGCCAGGCTGATGCTGATACGCGAGAAGCTTTTCGAGGTGTCCTAACTGCTATCAGTCGTGTTGAAGCACTGGCTCAAGCCGTTATTTCCAGCGAAAGTTCTCTTAAAGCCACGCAAGCAGCCTATGAAGCCGGCACTCGAACCATTGTCGATGTGCTTAACGCCGAAGTGCTCTTACTCAATGCAAAACGAGAACATGCCAAAGCACGTTATGAGTACTTATTGCAAGGCTTAACCCTAAAACAAAAAGCCGGCACACTCACCTCTGATGATCTCTATGCTGTTAGCAATTTGATAGAATGCGATACTGCGCAAACCTAAATAAATGACACGAAAATGCATAAGCCTGCCCTGGCCTGAGCAGGCACGCAGGCCCCTAAATAGCAAGTGACGCTTGCGAAGCAGGCGAGCAAAATGCATCTATCAATTTCATCAACTTATCGAGCGCACCTTTATTTTGCTCTACGACTGTTTTAGCCAATTGTCCTTGTGTATGGCGTAGTGTTGTATTTTCAATTAATAAAGCTAGCTGATGTTTTAGTTCATTTTCATCTTGCACAATGGTTGCCCCTTTTGCTTTAGTCAGCATTTCACTGATGGCCACAAAATTAAATAAATGCGGGCCTGTTAAGACTGGCAACCCAAGTGCTGCTGGCTCTAACAGATTATGCCCACCGATTGGGGTAAAACTGCCACCAACCAGAGCAATATCACTTGCCGCATAAAATAAAGGCATTTCACCCATCGTATCGCCCAAGAAGATATCTACGGTGTTATCCATGGCTAGCTTTTGACTACGTCTTACTACTTTAAAGCCACGTTCAACACACAAGCTAGCAACTTTGTTAAATCTGTCAGGATGCCTTGGTACTAAAAACAAAAGCAAATTGGAATATCTTTCTTTTAAGGAACGATAGACATCCATCACCAGCGTTTCTTCACCTTCATGCGTGCTCGCTGCAATCCAGATGATTCGATCGTTACCTATATCTCGACGCAGCTCCATACCCGCTTCATTCAAATAATTTGGCAATTGCAGATCAAATTTAATATTTCCTGTTTCCCAAATATTTTCGGCTTTAACACCCAACTCCTGAAAACGCTTGGCGTCTAACGCACTTTGTACCGCCACGCCTTTGATAGGTTTCACCATGTCTTTTGCAAAAGGCCCTAACCACTGGTAACGGCGGGCAGAAATAGGGGATAAACGACCATTTGCGATTAATACAGGAAGGTTTCTTTTGCTACAGGCGTGCAATAAATTAGGCCAAATTTCCGTTTCCATAAGAATCAATAACTTGGGCTTGATCCGCCGAAAAAAGGTATTGAGTGCCCAAGGCAAATCATATGGTAAATAACAATGATAAACTTGTTTTCCTAAAATATCTTTAAAAGCGGCCTGCACTCTTTCTGAGCCAGTTGGCGTAGTTGTTGTAAATAGGATGGGGGCTTGAGGATATTGTTGCTTGATCCGATGAATAAGTGGAATAGCCGAAACAGCTTCTCCTACTGAAACTGCGTGAACCCATAATACATTATCTAAGGGTGGCAGTGGTGCATGGCCTAGCCTTTCAGACCATCTTCGTCTATATCCTTTAAATTTCAGACTTCTAACCCAAAGACGAAAAAACACCCAGGGTAGCAAACAAGTAAATATCAAACTATAAAAACACCTAAGAGATCGCCAAGCCATATACCTGTCCTCATCAAAAAAACCAGATCATTTTAACTCTTTTTGAGTTAAAAGTCCGAGTCACATTCTCATCCCTATATAAATCCGCTATGATTTTATTTATTGCCATAAACATATTATGATTTAGATGACAAAATTAACTGTGATTGTTATTACTAAAAACGAGGCCCACAATATCGTCGATTGTTTAAAAAGCGTTTCGTTTGCCGATGAAATTATTGTCTTTGATTCTGGCAGCACCGATGGCACGCCCGAGCTTTGTCGTGCTTATACCGACAAAGTGATTGTCACCCCCGATTGGCCTGGAGATGGGCCTCAAAAAAATAGAGCTTTACAAAAAGCAACTGGGGAATGGATTTTGTGCCTTGATGCTGATGAACGTGTGAGTGCTTCTTTGGCGAAAGAGCTTCAATCATCCATTAAAAATACTACCGATACTGCCTTTGATATTCCTTATCAATCAACTTATTGTGGCAAAACGATCCGCTTTGGCGATTGGCGAGGTGAATCTCATATCCGCCTTTTTATGCGAGGCAAAGCGCAATTTACAGAAGATATCGTCCATTGTCATTTGCAAGTACAAGGTAATATTGGCAAACTTAAAAATCCAATAATTCATCATCCCTTTTTGCATTTACATGCCATGATCTACAAAATGAATGATTATTCAAGCCAAAGTGCTAAAGCACTACGCGCTAGAGGTAAAAAAGCTTCTCTTTATACAGCACTTTCTCATAGTTTTTGGTCATTTCTTCGAGGCTATATTTTAAAATTTGGTTTTCTGGATGGTAGAGAAGGTCTTTTACTTGCTATAAGCAATGCACAAGGCACTTTTTATCGTTATTTAAAACTGATGTATCTATGTGAACAAAGGTGACGCTTGCCAAGAAAACCTCGAATCATCACCTTAATGTTTCATCGCGTTAACGACGCCTCCCTTGGTTTTCAAGCACCACAATTTGCACGATATTTATCTTATCTTGTAAATCATTTTCCGATTGTTGTACCAGGTTCTCCTATTCATGATCCGTTGGCCATTTGTTTAACCTTTGATGATGCTTACTATGATTTTTATCACGATGTTTTTCCTTTATTGCAACAACACAAAATTAAAGCGTTATTAGCTGTGCCCGTAAAATACATTGTTGAAAAAACAACCGTGCCTGCAAACAAACGCCTGAGTGTGCCTTATGTTGAAGGCATGGAAAACCCCATTCATGCTGATAAAACTCCTTTTTGTACCTGGGAAGAACTACGGGAAATGTCACAAAGTAATCATGTTGTGATGGCATCTCACAGTTACAGTCACGCAAATCTAGCTCATAAAAATGCAAATTTTTCGCAAGAAATTATTTTTTCGCAAAAAATCTTACAAGAAAAGCTCAAAGTGCCTATCGATTCTTTTGTTTATCCTTATGGGCGCATGAGTAAAACAGCTTGTAACATGGTCAATCAATTTTATCGCTATGGGATTAGGATTGGCAGTGCTTTAAACCTCGGATGGGATAGCACACAGCATATTTATAGGATAAATGCAGATCCTTTATGGACTAACATGCAGCCTATCACAAAGCGATTGATTCACAAATTGACGCTCAAGTATTGGGCAAATAGGTTACGACTAAAATGAACTTCTTCCCAAGGATGGGACTGTGTATCGAACAATAAAATCACTATTTTTTATGATCTTCACCTGCTTTTTATCTCCTTGTTTTGCACAACATGCACTTATTTTTACCAACTTCAGTCAGGGTATCTTAAGCGGGTTTACGCAAACTCCACAAGGGGGCACTAGTGGCTCTACCAGCTTTCATCGTCCCAGCTTTAATGAGCTTCATATTCACCAAGATACCTTTTATGCTTTAGGCACTAAGCTGTTTTTACAAGACTATTTTTTACTTATTGAATATCAACACTTTTCTCCTCAAGGACAAACTTTCCTAACAGAAAATCTCATCACGCATGGAAAATTTATTGCCACAGGAAATGATTTTACCGCTGGGCTTGATTATGATCTTTACACGCTTGGCATCGGTAAAGCATTTACTTTTTGGCAACTATTGACGCAATTCTCTCTTGAAAGTAATTTTCTTAAATATCATTATGATTTTAATGCATTTCCTATCAGCAGTGCGCGAACATTTAACGTTACTGGTGTCAACCTTGCTTTACAGTTACAATATGAAGTTAATGCAACGCTCTTTTTTGATTTAAAAGTTTCATGTCCCATCCCCATCACCAATTTAACTGTTTTTTCAAGCGAATTAGGATTAAATAAAATATTCACCTTGAAAGGTTTAAGTATTGTCCCACATCTTGGTCTTGGTGTATTACAATTGGACTATGAAGATAATCAAGCTGTTCCTAACCATATGCGCTATACTCAAGCGCCTTACCTTAGCCTTGGGCTGATTCTATCGTTGTAATTGCACTTACCATTTATTAGGATGAATGTGAGTATTCATCTTCTTTAATGATCAAGCTATTAAATTCATTCAGTATAATACTCACCATACTACCATCAGTTAGGATGTTCCATGAAAAACCAAGGCCCCATATCAACAACTGCAACACAAATCATTCCTCTTGAAAAAATCATGCTCCCTAAACATCAAGCGCTCTCTAATGCCTGGGGTAATGCCAAGCAATCATTGTGGGGTAAGCTATCGGCCTACGCTATTCTCATCAGTAGTGACAAAATTAAACATAATGAATTAAATTCCGCTATCGAAATCTATCGCTTTATTGCACAATGTCGCAGGCTAATTGGAACCATCCTCAATCACAGCACAGAAGTAGGGAAACCGCGAAGTGGATACCTCCAAACCATCTTTAGCAATCAAAATAGATATAAAGATCAATACCCTGAATTAAAAAGAATACTGGAGACGACAACAAATGGGCCTTGTATTCAAGTTAAGAATGATAATGGCACTAAATCCTTTACATTTAGTAGTAAAGATGGTGAGAAAGAATATGAACGTACTGTCATGTCATTAGATTTTATGTGTGATGAAATTATGATGTATCACACAAAAGAGCCTGGCTTTCTTATAAAAAAAGCTGATGAAGCTTTTAATGAACTTAAAAGTAGCGCTGATTTAGATAGAAAAAAAATATTAATTGCCCAAATATTTCATTGTTTTAATGATGCTGTTCTTACTAATCGCGGTGGTGCCGCTATTTCACAAATAGCTTACCATGCTCTTGAATTTGCTTTTATCGAAAAATTCTCCTACTTTGGCAAAATAGCAAGTAAATTCGGTTATACTTGTGGCGTTCAAGCTGATATTGCTTCGATGGTTTCTCCCACCTTTGAAGATTTTTACACCTATTTAAATACTTACATTATTGAGCCGGCAGTAGAAGTGAGCACCCAAACGACGCTTGTTGCGCCAATGGAATCACAAAAATTTGATATCGAAAATCGTGTAAAAGAATTTCGTGGCAATATTAAATTGTTTTTAGAAGATATCGCTGCTTTTGAAAAACTCTTTGCTGATGATGATATCGGCGTTTTAACAAAGCACCGCAAGCAACAGCTTGAAGGTTTTAAAGAGAGTTTATTATTTTTAGATACCTTTGAAAAAAGCTGTATTTCCAAAAACAATGAACTTACTTATGCCACCCTATTTCTATTCGATGAACTCGTTAATGCTTTTGTAAATAATGATTTAATTTATCCTTATTTTTATGCCAGCCTGAAGCAAAAGCAATACAATTGGCCAGCACGTGCGCTGGCAACTTATGAAGACATTCAAGATAAAAATAAATATCTCGCTCAATTTGGAAGTTTTTTCGCTAAAATGGAATATGCTTTCTGTAGCCCTTTGGCAGGAATGTATCCCGAGTCTGCAGAGACACCACATGAAGTCAGTCGCTATATATGCAAAACACTTTGGCAGTATGCAATGCGCTTTGAAAATAATACTACCGAACCTTTAAGTCATTTCTTTTGTGCCATAAAACATCGACTAACTACTGATGATGTCGCTATAAAATTTAAATCTGCCTTGAATGATTTTATTGATTTATTAGCGGCATTTCATCAACACAAACAATCTATCTCTTGGGCTTCATTAACCTCCTGGATGAGCTATACACATTGGAGTAAAAAAGCGTACATCAATAGCGTCCTTGTTGATCAAAGCAAAAAATTTTCTAACGCCCCTAATTTTCTTAGGCAATTTAAAAATATGCCTGGGTACTTTACAGAAATCTACGACAAAATTGACATACTTAAAGAACAGCTGATTACCTTACAGCCAATCATGCAAATTCTTGATCTTAAAAATCCAAATTTTGACAAACTTATCGGTTCAAATAGTTTGGCAAATAAAGCGAATGATAATTCGTCTTCTCGCATCAATAAGCCAGCTTGGTAATCGAGAAAGCGCTTTGGTGGAGATGATCTTTAACCACTTTGCTTGCTGTATGAAGTACGCCAAGCAAAGTGGGAAAGTATCTATTGAGAGATTAATCATTCACCCTAGGATCGAGCGTACCGCTTTTATAGCGATCCGCCATCTTTTCTAAGCTTAAGGGCTTTATTTTACTTGCTTGCCCTGCTGTGCCAAATGCTTCATAACGCGCCATACAAATATCGCGCATGGCATTGGTCGCTTCGCTTAAGTATTTTCGGGGATCAAATTCTTTACCATTGGTAGCAAAGAAACGCCGCAACGTCCCTGTGACGGCCATACGCAGATCGGTATCGATATTGACCTTGCGCACACCGTGTTTGATGCCTTCTTGAATTTCTTCTACAGGAACCCCATAAGTTTCACCCATGGTGCCACCATATTCATTGATAATTTTCAACCATTCTTGGGGCACTGAAGAAGAACCATGCATCACAAGATGGGTGTCTGGGATCCGCTTATGAATCGCTTTAACACGTTCAATTGCTAAAATATCACCGGTTGGTGGGCGAGTAAATTTATAAGCACCGTGGCTGGTACCAATCGCAATGGCAAGCGCATCTACTTTAGTGGCTTTAACAAATTTAGCCGCTTCTTCAGGATCTGTAAGCAACATATCATGCGATAATTCACCCTCTGCGCCAGAGCCATCTTCTTTGCCTGCGGCCAATGTTTCTAAAGAGCCTAAACATCCCAACTCGCCTTCCACTGAAACACCACACGCATGAGCCATGGCAACAGCAAGAGAAGTGGTTTTGACATTATATTCAAAATCAGAAGGTGTTTTCATGTCTTCATGTAAAGAGCCATCCATCATCACAGAAGAAAACCCCAATTGAATGGATTGCTGACATACTGCAGGAGAGGCGCCATGATCTTGGTGCATGCAAATTGGAATATCTGGAAATTCTTCAATCGCAGCTTCAATTAAATGTTTTAGAAAACGAGAGCCAGCGTATTTTCTTGCCCCGGCAGAAGCTTGAACAATCACTGGGCTATTCGTTCTGTCCGCAGCTTCCATAATCGCACGCATTTGTTCCAAATTGTTAACGTTGAAAGCAGGGACGCCATAACCATGCTCAGCAGCATGATCTAATAGCTGTCTTAGGGTAATGAGTGCCATGTTAATCCTCCATCTAAGTTACTTATAAGGGTTGGGCAGTTAATATCTTTAATGCATTTGTAAAACCACCAATGCCTAAAATATCTCCTTTAGTGACAATGACTTTATCACCAGGTTCTAATATATTTTGTTTAATGAGCGTATCCAGGGCATAACGAGAAATTTCCCAAATTTTATATTGTGTCACATCAAATTCAACAGGATAGACGCCTCGAAATAATGTCACTCTGCCACAAGTTTGCGCATGACGACTCAGCGCGTAAATTGGGATCCCAGATCGTACACGAGACATCCACAGCGGCGTTGATCCTGATTCCGTTAAAGCCACAATGGCTTTAATAGGGATATGATTAGCCACATACATCGCAGCCATAGCAATCGCTTGATCATGCCTTTTAAATTGATCATCCTCTGGCTTGGCTGTACGCGCTAAACGATAGCGCTCTGCGGCTAAACAAATTTCGTTCAAACTCTCCACCACTTGCACCGGAAATTCCCCAGTTGCCGTTTCAGCGGATAACATTACCGCATCTGTGCCATCCAAAATAGCATTGGCGACATCCGAAACTTCAGCGCGCGTGGGAATGGGATTTTTGATCATGGATTCCATCATTTGTGTTGCCGTAATCACGGCTCTATCACATAATCTTGCTCTTCGAATGATGTATTTTTGAATGCCAGGGATTTCGGCATAACCCATTTCAACACCAAGATCTCCTCTTGCCACCATCAAGGCATCACTTGCCTCAATAATTTCATCAATGTTCTCAATCGCTTCAACGCGTTCAATTTTAGCGACAATTTTGGCCATACTACCCGTTTGCATCACCCTGCGACGTGCCTCTATTATATCTTGGGCCGTTTTAGGAAATGACAATGCAACGTAATCCACTGCATGATTTGCAATAAATTCTATATCTTTAAGATCTTTATCCGTTAAACTCGGTGCGCTTAAACCACCTCCTTTGCGATTTAATCCTTTATTGCTGGTTAACCTACCACCTACTTTGACGATACAATGAATGGCACTGCCATTCACAGATGTCACTTCTAAAACCAGGCGTCCATCATCCAGCAATAAAATATCGCCGGTTGAGACTTCACCTGGTAATTGTAAATAATCAAGGCCAACAATGGCTTCATTTCCTTCACCATTGGGGTGACTGGCATCGAGAATAAATGACTGCCCCTCACTTAGTATTATGCCCTCTTTAGTTTTAAAGCGAGCAATACGAATTTTTGGGCCTTGTAAATCCACCAAAATACCGATGATCTTGTTACAATCTTTGGCACATTGTTGAACAAGCCTGATACGCATTGCTTGTTCTTCATGATTGCCATGAGACATATTGATTCTCACTAAATTAACGCCTGCCTCTATCAGGGCACGCATCACTTCAGGTGAATCCGTTGCAGGACCAAGGGTTGCAATTATTTTTGTTCTTCTTGGCGGTTTTTTCATAGTACTTTTTCTTTCGCTTTGGATTCTAATGCTGCCACGGCGGGCAAGATTTTACCTTCAAGGGCTTCTAAAAAGGCCCCGCCCCCGGTAGAAAGATAAGAAATATTATTGCTAACATAAAATTGCTCTGCTGCAGCTAAAGTATCTCCCCCACCTGCCACCGTAAAAGCATTTGATTCACTTATCATCAGTGCAAGGCTTTGGGTTCCCTTCGCAAAAGGCTTACATTCAAAAACACCAACCGGTCCATTCCATAAAATGGTTTTTGCTTGGCTAAGGCATGTTTTTAAGCTTGCTAGTGATTCAGGGCCAATATCGAATATTTTGTCTTGCCCATTTACGGCTTCACAGGGTTTTATTGTTGTACTGGCATCTTCACTTAACGTCTTTGCAACAACCACATCTTTTGGCAGCCAGATTGTTTTGCCTAAGCTTTTTGCCTTTTCCAGCAACGACTTTGCAGTTGAAACCAACGACGCCTCATACAAAGATTCTCCTATGGGTAAGTCCATGGCAGCAAGAAAAGTATTCGCAATACCGCCTCCTACGACCAACGTATCGACTTTACTCAAAAGGTTATTCAATAACTTTAATTTTGATGAAACCTTACTTCCCCCTACAATGGCAACCACTGGTCTTTGCGGCGCAACGAGCACCTTTCGTATAGCTTGCAATTCCGATTGTAATAAGGGACCTGCACAAGCAATAGGAGCATATTTTGCAACACCACAAGTAGATGCTTGACTACGATGAGCCACAGCAAAGGCATCCATTACAAACACATCACACAAGGCTGCTAATTGTGTTGCTAAAGTAGTATCATTTTGTTCTTCACCTGGCAAAAAGCGCACATTTTCAAGTAAGGCAAGCTCCCCTTGCTTTAAGGCTGGTTTGTTTTCACCCAGTGCAAACACTGGTACTTGCTGTTTTAAACAAGTCTCCAAATATTTTGCAATAGGCTTTAAGGAAAGTAAGGGATCAAAAGTGCCTTCTGTTGGTCTTCCCAGATGGGACATCACAATAACTTTAGCCCCCAAAGCAAGCGCTTTTTTAAGCGTTGGCAAGGCAGCATCTATTCTGGCGGTATGCGTTATTTTTCCTTGGTTCATGGGTACATTGAAATCTTCCCGGATCAATACCCATTTATCCTGAAGTAAGACCGAATCCATAGTTAACATTTTTATTTTGCCTTCATCATTGCAATTGCAGTATCTAACATCCGATTAGAGAAGCCCCATTCATTATCATACCAAGCCAAAACCTTGATAAGGTTTCCAATCACTTTAGTTTGCGTGGCATCCAATGTGGCAGAAAATGGATTGTGGTTGAAATCAACCGAAACAAGCGGCAAATCATTATAAGCCAATATTCCTTTGAGTGATGTTTCTGAAGCTACTTTTAAAATTTGATTGACTTCATCGACACTTGCCCTTTTTTCAACTGTCACCGTTAAGTCAACCACCGAAACGTTAATGGTCGGCACACGAATAGCAAAGCCATCTAATTTACCCTTTAATTCAGGCAATACGAGCCCAATTGCACTGGCGGCACCGGTTTTAGTTGGGATCATGGATTGTGTTGCTGAGCGGGCACGACGCAGATCTTCGTGATAAACATCAGTTAAAACTTGATCATTCGTATAAGCATGAACCGTTGTCATCAAACCACTTTGAATATTTAAACTATCATGTAATGGTTTAACAACCGGTACCAAGCAATTGGTGGTGCAAGAGGCATTGGATATGATGGTATCAGTGCTTTTAAGTATTTGATGATTTACCCCATAGACGATGGTGGGTACATCATTGCCTGCAGGCGCAGAAATCAGTACTTTTTTGGCACCAGCTTCAAGATGCGCTTTTGCTTTTTCGCTGCTTGCAAAAAGCCCTGTGCATTCAAAGACCACATCGATGCCAAGTTGTTGCCAAGGCAGTTTATTGGGAGAACGTTCCGTTAAAACTTGAATTTCATCTCCATTGATAATTAAACTACCATCAGCACCTACTTTCACTTCCTCTTTAAAACGTCCGTGCGTGGTATCATATTGAGTTAGGTGAGCATTAATTTTAGTATCACCTAAATCATTGATAGCAACGACGCTTATTTCTTTTTGCCTATTTGATTCATAAAGAGCGCGCAAAATATTGCGACCAATTCTGCCATAGCCATTGATTGCTACTTTAATTGTCATAAATCCCCACTTAGTATTTCATTAATTGTTTCTACGATATGTTCTTTGGTGATGCCTAACGCTCGATAAACATCAGCGCCTTTAGCCGATTCTCCGTAACGATCAATGGCGATAATTCGTCCGCGAGGACTAACATATTTATGCCAGCATAAGCTTGCAGCTGCTTCTACAGCAATGCGTGCTTCAACTTGAGGTGGCAAAACGCTATCACGATAGGCTTTATCCTGACTGTCAAATACTTCAAAGCAAGGTAAAGAAACCACCTGAACGGCAATTTGTTGTTCTTGAAATTGCTTCGCTGCTTGCATACACAAAGCCACTTCTGAACCCGTACTGATAAGAATAACTTTGGGTGTGCCCTGACAACCCAGGATCACATACCCCCCTTTTTTAATCTGCGCTAATGTCGCCTCATCACGGTTTTGAGAAGCCACTTCTTGCCTTGTCAAACACAAGCTTGTTGGGCCATCCATTCTCTCAATTGCCGCTTGCCAAGCGACAACCGTTTCAGTTGCATCGCAAGGACGCCAAGTATGTAGGTTTGGGGTAGCTCTTAGCATAGTTAAATGTTCTATAGGCTGATGTGTTGGACCATCTTCACCTAACCCTATCGAGTCATGACTAAACACAAAAATCGAGCGTTGCTTCATTAACGCCGCTAAGCGCACGGCATTTCGCATATAATCCAGAAAAGTTAAAAAAGTACCACCATAAGGAATAAATGCACCATATAGCGCTATACCATTCATCATGGCTGCCATACCAAATTCTCGCACACCATAGTGTAAGTAATTGCCAAGTGCATTATCATGGGTAATCACTTTTGAACCGCCCCACGCTGTTAAATTCGATTCGGTTAAATCGGCAGAACCACCTAACAATTCAGGCAGTAATTCCCCCATGCTTTCTAAGACAAGTTGCGATGCTTTGCGGGTGGCAAGTGCTTTATTTTGCTGTTGTGTTTGATGTAGCAAAGCTGTCATATGAGATTGCCAGTTATTGGGCAATTGCTTTGCAAATCGTCTTTTTAATTCTTGTGCTAAATTCGGATATTTAATTTCATATTGATGAAAAAGCATATTCCAAGCACTTTGAAGCGCTAAGCCCTTTTCACCAGCATTCCAGGCTTTTTTTATTTCATCAGGAATAACAAAAGGTGGATAATGCCAACCCAAGGTTTCCCTTGCAGCCGCAACTTCTGTCTCACCCAAAGGGGCACCATGGCATTTTTCTTTGCCTTGCAGATTCGGAGCACCAAAACCAATCAGGGTTTTACAACAAATTAAACTCGGCTGTGTGGTATTTTTTCTTGCCTCGTCAATGGCTTTTTGTACTGCTTGGGCATCATGCCCATCTACCTCTTTAATAACGTGCCAACCATAGCTTTCAAATCGTTTTGGAGTATCATCGCTAAACCAACGCTTTACTGGCCCATCGATTGAAATTCCATTGTCATCCCAAAAAGCTATCAATTTACCTAAACCTAAAGTGCCGGCAAGAGAACAAACCTCATGAGAAATCCCTTCCATTAAACAGCCATCACCTAAAAATACATATGTCCAATGATCGATAATTGGAAAACCTTCTCGGTTAAAAGTGGCGCTAAGCACACGCTCAGCCATGGCCATACCAACCGCATTTCCAATACCCTGTCCAAGCGGACCAGTGGTTGTTTCCACCCCAAGTGTCAGACCAAATTCAGGATGTCCTGGTGTTTTGGAATGAAGTTGGCGAAATTGACGCAAATCTTCAAGGGACAGTTCATAACCTGTTAAATGCAGCAAAGCATAGAGCAACATCGAACCATGTCCATTGGATAAAACAAATCTGTCTCGATTTGGCCAATGGGGATCAGCAGGATTATGGCGTAAATAATCATGCCAGAGGACTTGGGCAATATCTGCCATACCCATTGGAGCGCCAGGATGACCGGAGTTGGCTTTTTGCACGGCATCCATGCTAAGCGCACGAAGACCATTGGCTAATTGACGACGAGAAGGGGCAACCATAGCGAGCACCTCAAACATTTAATTTGTCATAAAGATTACAAAACTAGACCAAAAGAATTGCAAATTATATCACCTAACTTGTCAAGATACACTGAAGGATCTACTGCTTATCGCCAATTGATAGAACCTGCTCGCCACTTGATAGAACAACCTTGACTGGGGATCTGAACCTCGGGCCCTTTACCAGTGGCAGCAATCATTTGCATGGCCTCTACTAATTCTCGCTTAGCGCTATTAGAAGCTGGCTGAATACCGCTTTCATCCAAACGGCCGCGGAACTGCAGTTTTAAGTTAGAGTTGTATCCAAAAAAATCTGGCGTACAAACGGCACCATAAGCCTTAGCAACTTCTTGGGTCCCATCATGAAGGTACGGAAAAGGGAAAGCCATGGTTTGAGCAATACGACGCATGTTTTCAAAGCTATCTTCAGGATAATCTGTTGAGTCATTAGGACAAATAGCAACGCAACCAATACCAGTGAGTTGCAACAATTTCGCATCTTCAAGTAACCGAGGTAAAATCGCTTTAACATAAGGGCAATGATTGCAAATAAACATTACCAACAAGCCCTTTTCCTTAATGCAATCGGTCAAGCTATAGTACTTACCATCTGTAGCAAGCAAACGAAAATCCGGTGCAATTTTATCAAACTCACAATCGGGCGTTTTAAGTAATGCCATATTTCCTCCTTCATTTTTTGCGCTGAAGTATACCACTATTCTTTTACTCTGTGGTCCTATCTGCTAACCTGCCTGTGCCCAACCGGGGCATATATCAAGGGATAGAGGAAATACCATGTCAAATTATCAACGCTTTACCAGTGAATCTGTTTCTGAAGGACATCCTGATAAAATTGCAGATCAAATTTCTGATGCTGTGTTAGATGAGATCCTAAAACAAGATCCTACGGCCAGGGTGGCGGTTGAAACATTTCTTAAAACAGGCATGGTGTTAGTAGGGGGAGAAGTGCGAACCTCTGCATGGGTAGATATTGAAGCCATTGTCCGCGATGTTGTTAAAGACATCGGCTATGATAATTCAGATATTGGATTTGATTACAAATGCATTGCCGTTTTAAATGCAATTGGTAAGCAATCTCCTGATATTGCGCTGGGCGTTGATGAAACAAAAGATCATGAACAAGGGGCAGGTGATCAAGGTCTTATGTTTGGATATGCAAGTAATGAAACTGAAGCTTTTATGCCAGCACCCATCATGTATGCGCATCTTCTCATGCAACAACAAGCCAAGATCCGTAAACAAAAAATATTACCCTGGCTAAGACCTGATGGCAAAAGCCAGGTAACACTGAAATACGAAAATGGCAAACCGGTGAGTGTGGATAACATTATTCTGTCAACGCAACATGAACCAGACATTTCAGCTTCGCAGATTAAAGAAGGTGTCATTGAAGAAATCATCAGACCCGTGATACCGCCACAGCTTATCACTCGAGAAACTACTTATCATATTAATCCCACTGGCCGCTTCGTTATTGGCGGGCCTTTTGGTGATTGCGGCTTAACAGGCAGAAAAATCATTGTTGATACTTATGGTGGCATGGCACACCACGGCGGAGGCGCCATGTCTGGTAAAGATCCCTCCAAAGTAGATAGATCTGCTGCTTATGCAGGACGATATATTGCAAAAAATATCGTGGCAGCAGGCCTTGCTGATAAAATAGAAGTGCAAATAGCTTATGCCATCGGATTGGCTAAACCAACCTCTATCTCAGTTGATACTTTTGGCACAGCAAAAATCTCTGATGAAAAAATCATTGATCTGATCCATGAACATTTTGATTTACGCCCTAAAGGGATCATTTCCATGCTTGATTTACTCAAGCCAATTTATCGACAAACAGCCACATTTGGTCATTTTGGCCGCGATGACATTAAGCTCAGCTGGGAAGCCTTAGATAAAGTCAATGTTTTAAAAGAAGCAATATAATAGGAAAATATTCATGTTACCAAATCAATCAACACGCGATCATTGGGTGGCTGATCTGAGCTTGGCAAGCTTTGGTCAAAAAGAAATTGCGATTGCACAAACGGAAATGCCTGGTTTGATGGCGTTGCGAGAAAAATATGGATCATCTAAACCATTGCAAGGTGCAAGAATCGCAGGCTGCTTGCATATGACCATCCAAACAGCAGTGCTGATTGAAACTTTAATTCACTTAGGAGCCAGCGTGCGCTGGTCTTCTTGCAATATTTTTTCTACGCAAGATCATGCCGCAAGTGCACTTGCTGCTAAAGGGATCCCTATTTTTGCTAAAAAAGGCGAAACCGAAGCCGAATTTTGGTGGTGCATTGAGCAAACACTGATAGGCAAAGAAGATTGGCGACCCAACTTATTACTAGATGATGGCGGTGATTTAACAGATTTTTGTCATGAAAAATACCCTCAACTTTTGGCTGGTATTAAAGGCTTGACTGAAGAAACTACCACAGGGATCCGCCGTTTATATGAAAGATTAAAAGCCAACAATCTGAAGGTGCCAGCCATCAATGTAAATGATGCTGTTACGAAATCCAAATTTGATAATCTTTATGGTTGCAGAGAATCTTTAATTGATGGCATTAAAAGAGCAACCGATGTCATGATAGCTGGCAAAATTACCGTCGTGCTTGGCTATGGTGATGTTGGTAAGGGTTGTGCTGCGGCCCTTCGCGGCTTTGGGGCAACCGTATGGATAACTGAAATCGATCCTATCTGTGCTTTACAAGCCGCCATGGAAGGGTATCGTGTTGTAAGAATGGAAGAAGCAGCTTCATTTGGCGACATTTTCATCACAGCAACTGGAAACGTTAGCGTTATTACCCATGACCATATGCTAAAAATGAAACATCAAGCGATTGTTGCCAATATTGGTCATTTTGATTCAGAAATCGATGTTGCTAGCTTAAAACAATATCCTTGGGAAAATATCAAACCGCAAGTTGATCATATTATTTTTCCTAAGGACAAACGCTTAATTCTTTTAGCAGAAGGCAGACTCGTCAACCTGGGCTGCGGCACAGGCCATCCGAGCTTTGTGATGTCCAATTCTTTCACCAACCAAGTACTTGCGCAAATGGAATTATGGCAAAATAGCAACGCTTATCCCCTTGGAATATATACGTTGCCCAAACATTTAGATGAGCAAGTGGCTCGGTTACATCTTGAAAAAATTGGCGCAAAGCTTACCCTCCTTACTCAAGAGCAGGCCCAATATTTAGGAGTAAAGCAAGAAGGCCCTTATAAACCAGAATATTATCGATATTAATCATGTTTATTCCAAGACTCTATTATCCACATGAATTCGATTGTCCTGGCACCATAGCTTTTGATAAGGAGAAATCGCATTATTTGGCCACAGTACTACGCCTTCAAAAGAATGATCCTATCATTATTTTTAATGGCCAAGGAGGCGAATATCATGCCAAAATTGAAGTGAATAAAAAACAAATTTTTGCCAACATCTTGGCTTTTGACAATGTACAACGTGAAGCTGCGCTAGCCATTCATTTAGGACAAGGCCTTGCTCGCGGTGACAGAATGGATTTTGTAATACAAAAAGCAACTGAGCTTGGCGTTGCTAGTATTACGCCTTTATTTACAAAGCAAAGTGCTGTTAAGTTAGATCCATTACGAGCCAGTAAAAGATTAGAGCATTGGCAAAATATCGCTATCAGTGCGGCAGAACAATCTGGACGCACTAAAGTGCCAACAATAGCGATGCCCCTTTCTCTTTTTGACTGGGCCAAACTGCCTTTTGAAGGTGCATCGATTCTATTTGAACCTCAATCATCCACTTCCTTAAAAACGTTACTGCCACCTAAGGCCGTTCGCTTGGCAATTGGTCCTGAAAGTGGTTGGCACGAACAAGAAATTACTATCATGCTAGCGCAACAATTTATTGCAACAATGCTTGGACCACGCATTTTGCGGACCGAAACCGCCAGCATTACGGCCATTAGCTTAATTCAAGGATTATTTGGCGATCTGGGTTGAAAAAAGCAAAACACTTAGCGCTTTTGAATTTCCTCGGGTTTAAAACTTAAAGTCAGTTAAATAATAATTTTTCAAAAAACAAAAATACTTTTTTGGCGAGCTATAGGATAATTTTTTCAATAGCAGCACAAAGCCCATTAAGATCAATTAAATTAACCTCTTTTTCTTCTTCAAAATTCTTTTTAAAAATGGCAATGTTTTTACTTTTATCTTTCCAAAATAAATCTTGCTCTTCTATTTTTTGCCTCAAAGGCTGGCTATCTATCAAAATTGCGAAATAGTTTAACTTCGAACCTAATGTATTTAGAACAGCGAATTTACTATGAGTTTCTTCTTCGTTTGCAGGTGTTAAATCAGGCCTCACCAACGGCAGTGTTAAACCACGCCACAAGAAGGTTCCTAAACAAAAATCTTTGACATTGACTTGATAGTCATGCAGGACACCCAATTCCGCATAAGCGACCGTGGGTAATAGAAATGCTTGGTGATTAAATGAAAACAAAATGCAGTCTATCGCCTGTTTATGATTCATCATCCACCAATTGACGGGAATATTTTTGCAACATTTTCAATAACTCATCTTCAAAATAGGGCTTTGTTAAATAGCCATCTACACCTGCTTTCATGGCCCGTAATTGATGCTTCTTGCCTGATCTTGACGTTATCATAATGACAGGAATATTCTTATATCTTGAGTCTTTTTTCATTTGCTCAACCACAGCAAATCCATCCATTCTTGGCATTTCTATATCTAACAGCATAATATCTGGCAAGGTTTTCGCCATCACTTCAAAAGCATCCACCCCGTCAAACGCTGTCATAGGAACAAAAAAATGTCGCTTCAAGAGTCGGCTCGTTACTTGACGCACAACAGCAGAATCGTCAACTACCAACACTTTTAACCATTTTTGCTGCTTTTTCCTGACAACTGGTTTTTCTGGTATGTCCTCTTGTTTTTCAATTTTATCTGAGGCTTGTTCAATCAGATATTGCGTATTTAATACCAAAACAATTTGCCCTTCACTTAATAATGAAGCACCTGCTATCTCTTTCAAAAATTGCAGCTGCAAAGGCGATGGTTTAATCACGGTTTCTCTGCTGGCAATCAGCTTATCAATAACAAAAGCTATATTACTTCTTTTAGATTTTAATAGAATGACTGGCAAGGCGCTGTGTTGAGTATCTTTTACTTGCCATTGATTTGCACCCAGAAATTGACCAAGATAAAATAAGTTATAGCGATGATGCGCATAATTAATGCAAGCGACCTTGGCGTTGAGTGTTTCATTAATTTCATTTAAACTAAGCCGGGTTATTCCAGTTAAGTTTGCTAATGGTATAGAATAAATCTGTTCATTAACTCTTAAGATTAAGGTTTGACTTAATGATAAACCAAAAGGTAAATGAATCGTAAACTTTGTTCCTTCTTGCTTGTTTGTGCTAACTTCGAGCTTACCGCCTAGTTTATTAATTTCATTATTAACAACATCCATACCAAGCCCTCTACCGGAAATAGGAGTGACGGATTCCTTGGTACTAAAACCAGGTAATAAAATCATTTGCATAGCATCTTTATCAGACATGATTCGTTCATGCCATAATTTTTTCTCAAGTGCTTTTTCCTTTACTTTTTCAATATCGATACCTTGACCATCGTCTCCCAATTCAATAATCATTTCGTTGCCTTGGCGAAACACGGATAAAGTAATAACCCCTATAGGGGGCTTACCAACTTTAATTCTCTCATCTGATGATTCAATACCATGATCGATGGCATTTCTTATCATATGCTCCAAACCCGTGATCAATCTTTCCAAGATCCTTCTATCAATCTCACCTTGTGCTTTAATGCACTCAAATTTCACTTCTTTACCCAATTCCTTTGAAACCTGGCGAACAATTCTACTTAACCTTGGTACAAGACTACTTAATGAAATCATTCTGGCATGAGTAATGTTTTCTTCTAAACTTCTCGCGGCTCTTCCTTGTTCAATCAGCAATCCATCAAAGCCACGCGTCACATTGGTAACAGCGATATTGAGTTGTTCTAAATAATTAATTTTGTCCAAAAGAGAACGCGTCGACTGCTGCCAAAATGAATACCTATCTAACTCTAAAGCATCAAAATCATCGTACTTTTCATTTAAATGCGTCGCTTGCGGGCGAACATTGAGATCTGCTTTCACTTGCAAATAGCGGATCTGTTCTTGAACGAGTTTTATTTCTTTTGCCATTTCGCTGACAACGTCTCTAGCTTTACCTAACTTTTGTACAAGGTGGGCTCGGCTCACATTCACTTGTCCTGCCAGATGGCTAAATTTATCCAATACTTCTGTTTTAATTCGAATAACATCACTAAACGCCGGCTCTTGAAAGGTTTTAGTGTTGCTCCCTATTTTAACTTCACTTTCATCTGTCATCGGCAAATTGGCAAAGCCCAAGCAACGCTCTAATTGTGCCGCAGGAATAGGATCTATTGGAACAGACTTTGCCAGCGCATCTACATAATAATTAAGATAATCAATCGCCTGCTGAATTTCCTTTTGGATCTCTTCTTGTGGCGCAATATCACCACTGTGGATCTTTTGAATAAGCTGTTCTAAAGTATGCACATACTCGCTGATTGGAATTAATCCAATCATTCTGGCACTTCCCTTTAATGTGTGTAATTCACGTAAGATGGCTGGTAAAAGAGCGATTTGAGACAAAGACTCGCGCCAACTTTCTAATTGCGCATTAATGCTTTCTAAAATATCTTTTGCTTCTTCAATAAATATTTGTAGAAGTTCGTCATCATATTTCATGAAATTTCCAGCACTAATTTCCTGATGCTTGTTGCCACGTGTCTTGCAGCTCTTTATCATTATTATCTTGTTCTTGTGGCAACTTAAATCCGGCTACAGAGTCTCTCAATTCTGTAGCCAGCTCAGCAAGATGCCCAATTGAAGCTGCTGTCGTCATTGTTGATGAAGTGGTTTGGGTGGTAATTTCTTGAATAACACTCATGGTTTTAGAAATTCTGCTAGCCGTGACAGCTTGTTGTTGCGCCTCATTGGAAATATTTTGAATTAACTCAGCCAAATGCAGCGACACACTTTCTATCTTTTCCAAAGCTACACCAGCATCCTGCGCAAGTCTTGCGCCTTGGACCACTTCCACCGTTGTCTGCTCCATCGATTTCACTGTTTCACTGGTATCATTTTGAATAGCATGCACAAGCATGGCTATTTGTTTTGTGGCAAGGCTCGAACGCTCTGCTAATCGTTGCACTTCTTCGGCTACGACGGCAAAGCCTTTGCCTGCCTCACCCGCCATGGCCGCTTGAATCGCGGCATTTAATGCTAAAATATTGGTTTGATCGGTAATATCATCAATTAAAGAGACAGTATCGCCAATTTCTTGCGAACTTTCGCCCAAGCGCTTAATCTGTTTGGCTGTTTGTTGAATTTGACCTTTAATACGTTCCATGCCACTAATGGTATTTTGCACCATGGAAACACCACTTTTAGCGATATTCACAGACTTTTCAGCAACATCTGTGCTTTCAGTGGCATTCGCAGAAACATGTTCAATCGAAGAGGCCATTGCATTTATCGCCGCGGTGGCACCGATGATTTCTTTGGCTTGATTTTCGCTCGCCTGAGCTAATAATCTGGCGGTGGTTTGAGCAGCTTGCGCTGAGGTTGACACTTGAACGGCTGTATCATTGATAGTAAAAACGAGCTTTCTTAAAGCGTTAATCGCAAAATTGACCGATTCTGCAATTGCACCAGTAATGTCTTCACTCACAGTGGCATGGACTGTTAAATCTCCATCGGCCAAATTTGCTAATTCATCTAATAAACGCCAAACTGCTGCTCGATTGGCGCGGTGTTGAGCTGCAGTTTGCGCAAGACTAATTTTAGTATCAAAGTACAACTGATAAGATAGCCACAACAACAGCACAATACTGATGGCGCCAAGTAAATAACCAGAAAACGGCCCAATCATTCTTCTTTCAGATGCTTTAGCGTATGATCGTAGTAATTCCGTGGCCTGATCAAGCAATGTTTGACTACCAAGAAATATATCATAAGCTGCTGTGCGAACTATCATAATTTGTTCAGAAATGCGAATTATCTGTTGCACATTTTCTTCAACGTAACTGAATTTTTCTAAAATCCCATCTAAAATCTTTCTTGCTTCTTGATCTTGCACTTTGGTAACATTTAATGCTGTATTACCATCTAACATCCCTTTTAGATAACTACCAAATAAATTAGCTTGCCGCGAAAAAGCATCGGCTGCATCCACTGCGTCCTGACCACCTTGCAACACTTTATCAAGATACCGAATAATTCTCTCGGCAAACCATTTTTGGCGAGCGGCAACGGAAATTTGATCATTGGGGGCATTATTTTTAAGCAGAATATCAATTACTTTATCTAGTTCCACTTGCAATTGCGGAATTGTTTTATTTAAATTTATAGCAATTTGATGTAATTCTAATAAAGAATTTTGCCTGTTCAAAATAGCATCGGTTTTTTCCCTGATGGGCTTCCATGTTTCTTCGAGTCGTAATAGCTCGCGCTGGCGAATATTGGCTGCACTGGGTGGCAAATCGGTCTTTATATCACCATTAATTAAGGTATCAAGACCACTATCAAATTCATCGCGCCGATTGCGCAAAAGTTCAAACGCATCTTGAACCCCATCAGCAGCGTTACTGGCATTTTTTGCTAAACTTTGCGATAAAATCCGTAATTCACCGGCAATGGCAATATAATGTTTATCATTCTCATCTTGAACGCTTACGTACCAAAAATTAAGAAACATTAATAAAATACTGATAACCAATAAAATGCCAAGAAAGGCATAATCTTTCTTGATAGGGGTGCTTGAAGTGTCTTCTTGTCCCATCTAATCTTTAACTCCAATATTATTATTTTCATTTAATGAGACATCACGAAATCGTGGGTGTTGCATAATTGCCCTACAGCTAATAATGGGTAATTCAATATGCTTATTGGTATAGCCACCTATCAGAAATGGTGCCAAATTGACAATCTCTTGAGACAACGTTTTTTGCGTCTCTTGCTTGGCAATGCGTTGTAATCCCAGTACCCTATCTACCAAAAAGCCTGCATAATCATCATGGAAATTCACGACTAATATTCGCGAATAATGCGTTACTTGTGAAATTTTGTTATTTAAAAAACCATTTAAATCAGTGACAGGGAAAAGCGCTCCATGACAAGTTACCATGCCACGTAGCCAAGGCTTTACGCCTGGTACACTGGTCATCAAAGGCACCGGCATGATTTCACTCACTTCTTCTAAAGGCGCTAAAACAACATAAGCACCTGTTAGAAAAGACAGTCCAAGCCAATTATCATTTTTAGCTATTGATAAGGGTAGTCCTTGGGCGTTGTTCAGAATAGCCGATTCTAATGCCAACAGAACATGAAAAGGGGTATGTTCCAAATGCATGCCTTGCCTTACAATCAAAGTATCATTCAGTCAAACAATATAAGTATCTAACATAATAGTAGCAATGTGCATTCTTGTTTGTCGACGTACGGAAATATCCTATGGTTAGATTATCAGCTTTAAATGATCCGCAGCGATTTGCGAGTGTGCTGTTTTTTACCTTGGTTTTACATTTGATGCTGCTTTTTTTATTTGATATGCCAGGCAAGTTCCGCATCAAAGAACTTTTAATTCATAAAGTTCAAATTGCGATTGAACCTGTACCAACACAAGAAACAATACCAAAGATGCTCTCTTCAGAGCTTGATGATGTAAAAATCTCAAACATGCCCTTTTTACAGCAACATCAGACAATCTCTAAAGCTATCTCAAAACCTGCCAATAGAAGGACTATCTCCAGCACCGCTCACGAAGAAAGAGATAAATCCTATCTTGGGAATTGGCAATCGTATATCGAGCATTTTGGTAACAACCACTATCCAGAAATTGCTATCAAAAATAATTTAAAAGGAGATCTAAGATTACTGGTGGCAATCAATAAAGATGGCACCATACACGAAGTCAAAATCCGTCGCTCATCGGGCTCAAAAATGCTTGATCAAGCTGCAATCAAACTGGTTTATCAAGCAGGGCCATTTGAACCACTACCGCCAGAAATTGCACAGGATACAGAAATACTTGAAATTATACGCACTTGGCAATTTAGAGGTAAGTTAACTACATCATAACATAAGCACCAAGCCTCTTTCTCTGACCTAAGTCCTTTCCCCTCTATTCTCATTCCCATGAACATAGTAAGATGACATATTATGGAAGAGAGATTAAAAGCGAGGTTTAGTGGAGCTCTATGGGTGTATATACTTCGTTGCGTGATCATTTTTTGATTGCAATGCCTAACATGACTGATCCACACTTTGCTCATTCAGTGATTTATATTTGCGAGCATTCACCAGAAGGTGCAATGGGGATCGTTATCAATTTACCTTTAAGCATTCATTTAGGTGATGTTCTACAAAATATGAACATTAAATCAGAAGACGAATCACTTGTGCACACGCCTGTTTTAGCGGGTGGTCCTAATCAACAAGAACGAGGTTTTGTTATCCATCGATCTGATAACTTAAGATGGGAATCCTCGTTAGCATTAACTAAAACTATCAGCATTACAACTTCCAAAGATATTTTATTTGCTATCGCAAACCATAAAGGTCCTAAGGATCATATAATTGCTTTAGGTTACGCTGGCTGGGATAGCGGACAATTAGAACGAGAAATCGCACAAAACGTATGGTTATGTGGGCCAGCTGATCCACAAGTGTTATTTGATGTTGCTCCTGAAAATCGCTGGCGTGCCGCAGGTGCTTTATTAGGCGTGGATATGGATTGCTTATCCACAGAAGTTGGTCATGCCTAATGCAAGAGGGTACGTTTTTAGGATTTGATTTTGGTACTAAGTTCCTCGGCATCGCTGTTGGTCAATCCTTAACTAAAACCGCAAGACCTTTAATTACCTTATCTGTTGGAAAAGGTATCAACTACGACCAACTTACACAAATCATTGAAACATGGCTCCCCCAAGGATTGGTTGTTGGCTTAGCATTACAAGAAGCCGGCGAGCATTCCCCCACAAGCCGCAAAGCGATGAAATTTGGTCAAAAACTTGCCGCTTACTTCAATTTGCCTGTTTATTATATTGAAGAAAGATTAACCAGTGTTGCAGCAAGGGCTCGTATCAAAGAAAGTTTTTGCGTTGAGGCAATTGAAAAAGATCTAGATGCCGTCGCCGCTGCGATTATTTTAGAGTCTTGGCTAACAGCATAGAGATGAAAGCATGCAGTTTAATAAACAAAAACGCCTTAAACATTTATTGACAATCGATGGCTTAACCAAAGAACATATCCTCGAGATCTTAAATCGAGCCGAAGGTTTTTTTACGCCTCAAGGCGAAATCGTGCAAACCGATCATCTGCATGGAAAAACCGTTGCCAACCTTTTTTTTGAACCAAGCACCCGCACCCGCTCCACCTTTGAATTGGCTGCTAAAAAACTCTCTGCCAGTGTCCTAAATTTAGATATTTCTCATTCTTCTACTAGCAAGGGTGAATCACTCCGAGACACCGTACGTAATCTACAAGCGATGCAATGCCATATTTTTGTGATCCGTCATAGTGCAAGTGGTGCTGCTCATTTTGTAACACAACAAGTGAAACCAGGCACCGTTATTATTAATGCTGGCGATGGCTGTCATGCACATCCTACGCAAGCCTTACTGGATATGTTTACTTTACGCAAGCATCGCAGCGAATTTCATAAACTCACCATCGCCATTGTGGGTGATATTTTGCATTCTCGTGTCGCCAGATCTCAAATTCATGCATTACATATTTTGGGCGCTCACGAGATAAGGGTTATTGCGCCTAAAACTTTGTTACCCAAATGTGTTGAGCAATTGGGTGTCAATGTCTTTCATGATTTAAAAAAAGGGTTGCAGGGCGTGGATGTGATTATGATGTTAAGATTACAAACAGAACGCATGCAATCGGGGCTACTTCCTCAGGGAGACGCCTATTATCGGCTATACGGCTTAACTTGCGACATGTTATCAAACGCAAACCCGGATGCGCTCATTATTCATCCTGGCCCTATCAATCGAGGTATCGAAATTCAATCTGAAATTGCCGATAGCCCCAATGCGCTCATTTTAGATCAAGTAACCAATGGTATTGCTGTTCGAATGAGTGTGATGTCTTTGTTGATGGAAAATGCACAAAAATGAACAAAATACTCATTCAAAATGGTCGCCTTATCGATGTGGCAAATCAAATCGATGGCATTATGGACATTGCCATTGAAAATGGCAAAATTGCGCACGTGGGGGATATTCCGACTCAGTTTGTGGCCCAAAAAATAATCAACGCAACAGATCGATGGGTCGTTCCTGGGTTAATTGATCTTTGCTGTCGGGCGCAAATGCCACATCCTCAGGGAACGACGTTGCAGCATGAGGCTCATGCTGCACTTAAAAGAGGTTTCACCGGCTTATGCCTGCCACCTGATGGTTCTCCCATAACAAACAACCAACAAAATGAGGCTATGCCAAGAATTTACCCTATTGGCGCACTGACCACTCAATTAGCAGGACAGGCTATTGCTGACTTAACGGCTTTACATCAAGCAGGCTGCATCGCATTTAGCAACGCCACCCAACCCATACCTGATTTAAATATGCTGCGCCATTGCTATGAGTATGCAGCCAGTTTTGATCTGTTATTGATTGTACACCCCTTTGATGCTGCGTTGGCGAAAAATGGGGTCGCACATGAAGGCATTGTTGCAACTCGCTTAGGTTTAGCGCCTATTCCAGTGCTTGCTGAAACCATCAGCTTGGCGCAACATCTACAATTCTCGAAAGAGTTTGGAGTAAGAGTTCATTTTACTTGTCTTTCAAGCTATGAAAGTGTTTGTCAAATTAAAGAAGCGAAAGCCCAAAAGCTTAAAATCAGTGCTGATGTCTCTATGCATCAATTACACTTAACTGAAATGGATGTTGCTTATTTTGACGCTAATTGCCATCTTTACCCGCCTTTGCGAAGTTTACGTGATAAAGAAGCGCTGCTACAAGGTGTTAATGATGGCACCATTGATGCTATCTGTTCTGATCATCGCCCTTTAGATCGTATTGCGAAATTAGCACCTTTTGCCAATACCGTGCCAGGTTTATCAGCCATTGATACTTTTTTATCCTTAGGGATCCATTTGGTTGGGCAAAATAAACTTGAACTTAAAGCCTTGCTTAAGGCTATCACCTATCATCCAGCACAATTGCTTGGTCTTGCAACCGGCAATCTTGCTATTGATAGCGATGCTGATCTTTGTATTATTGATCCAAAGTGTTATTGGACTGTGGCTGAAGACACCCTTTATAGTAATGGCAAAAACACCCCTTTTATGGGATGGGAATTGCCGGGCGTTGTGACACAAACAATTTTAAAAGGCTTTGTGATTTAACAATACCTAAATTTAAAGTGGAAAGAGTATACTCGAACCAGTTTTGAATTTAGGCGAGGCGCCAAGCGAGCGAATCCCCAGGCGTACAGCTTCGTATTGTGCATGACTGGGGTGAGTAAGCATAGGCAACAAAGCATAAATTTAAACTGGGAAGAGTATATACTCGAACCAGTTTTGAATTTAGGCGAGGCGCCAAGCGAGCGAATCCCCAGGAATGCACATATTAGTGCATGACTGGGGTGAGTAAGCATAGGCAACAAAGCATAAATTTAAACTGGGAAGAGTATAAATGGCGGATATTCATATTGAGGCTTGTGCTAATCATTTTTATCGTCTGAGCATAGATCTTCCCTTAATTCAAAATAAAGCTGAACCTGGCCATTATATTTTGATTAATCAACAACACCGTGCTTATATTTTGGGAAATAACCCATTAGCATTGATTATCCCCAATACATTGCTTGAGCAAGCCAAACTTGAACTTGGCGCAGCGCAGATCCAAATTTCATTGCTTGGAAAACCAATACCTGCCCCTCTTACTTCGACATTTAATTTATTGGTGATGGAAAATGAAGCTTTGAGTGCTGGCCTATTTTATTTGAGAAAATACCGTCAGCAGTTTAAAGGGCTTGTGTTAATTGGCACAAACCAAACTTTTCCTTTTAATCCTTGCCCTTCAAAATATCTATTACCAGGGATCCCTGCTGATCTCATTGCTGGGCTTCCTTTATTAGAAGATTGGGGAATACCAAGTCGTTTAGCAAGCTTTGTTCAAATGCCTGGCGTATATCATGGGAGTGTGCAAGCGCTTGCCAATTTATGGTTAAATGCAACAACGTTAGCAAATATCAATAAAATTCATTTTTCTTCACTTTTGCCACAAAATACAACTGAATAAAGTAATTTCACTGAGTAACACCAAATATCTTAAGTTAATTGCTCAAAGGGCTAACATTTGATATAAAGTCTGGCTCAACGAAAATGAATGGGGTCTACCATGTCTAGAATGTGTATGGTCACGGGAAAAGGTACAGCTCGTGGCAATAACGTATCTCATAGTAATATTAAAAAGAAGCGTACCTTTAAAGTAAACGTTCATTGGAAAAGGTTTTGGTTAGCGACAGAAAGCCGTTTTGTCAGGTTGCGAGTTTCTAATCGCGGCATTCGGATCATCGATAAAAAAGGTATTGAAGCTGTATTGGCTGAATTACGCAGCCGTGGCGAACAAATTTAGGAGCTTAAGTTAAATGGCAGCAGATTCCATCATTGTTATCATGCGTTCTTCTGAATCGCGCTTTTTCTATACCACGACCAAAAATAAGCGCAATAAAGAAAAGCTTAAGCTAAAACGTTATGATCCCACTGTGCGAAAGCATGTTGAGTTCAACGAAGAAAAAGTAAAATAAGATATTTTTTTATCCCCGCTTTCGCGGGGATAACGTATTAAGCCGCTTTTAACGTAAAACTCTTTAAATACGCAGAAAATTCATTTAAGCCTGCAATACCGGTCTTTTCCGCTTCTTGGCACCACTTTTGTAGCGCTAGCAATAAATCGCTTTCTGTTAAAGCGCTTTGACTCCAAAGGTTTTGTAAGCGCTCTTTAAATTGATAAACCAATTGTATTGTTTTTTGATCTGCCAAAAAGGCAGCCAAACGTTGTTTGGCACTGAGATCCAATAAAGAAGTTTCTCTTATCAATAAGATTTTAACCCTGTTCCATAGTCCTGCTTGTGTTGGCTGCACTTTCTGTTTTTCTTGCATAAAAATAGGGACAAGGACTTTATTTGAATAACGCGCCATCACTTGAAAACGATTAATCAAAATTGCCTTTAACGTATCTAAATCAATTTGTGTTTTACCTGGTATCAAAGCGGGCTCAGGTGGGCGACGCTTTGCCTTTGCTAACCCCATGATTTCAAATAAACGGATGTAAAACCAACCAATATCAAATTCCCAAGGTTTTACCGAAAGCTTGGCAGAGGTGGGATAAGTATGGTGATTATTATGTAACTCTTCGCCACCAATGAAAATGCCCAAAGGGCAAACATTACGTGCTGCATCGGGGCATTCAAAATTACGATATCCCCAAAAGTGCCCAATGCCATTAACAACCCCTGCGGCAAAAAATGGGATCCATGCCATTTGTAAGGCCCAAATACTAAGCCCAGGCACCCCAAATAAAAATAATGCCACCACCAGCATAATGACAATGCCTGTTTTACTATGGCGATAAACGTTCTTTTCCATCCAATCTTCAGGAGTACCTTGACCGTATCTTACTAAGGTTTCTGGATTAGCTGCCTCTTTGCGATATAATTCAGCCCCTTGCCATAAAACGGTGGCTAAACTTAAGATCTGTGGGCTGTGTGGATCTTCTGCGGTTTCACATTTTGCATGGTGCTTACGATGAATTGCTGCCCAAGCTTTTGTACTCATGCCAGTGGTTAACCATAACCATAGCCTGAAAAAATGGCTGATAGCAGGGTGTAATGTCACAGCGCGATGAGCCTGACAACGGTGTAGATAAATGGTTACCGCTGCAATGGTGATTTGCGTCAATATCAATAAAACAACCAGATTTCCCCACCACGGTAAATCACACCAACCATAAAACATGTTTATTCACTCCTAAGTTAAGCTATAAAACTATTATTAGATGTTAGATCTGAAATTGAAAGTTTTATAACTTATATAATATTACTTATTGCTAATTTCAATCCTTGGCAGTATACAATAAAGTGTTCTTTCTAACGACCAGCAGGGACAGCGTGGAAGTTATAGAATTAAGTTATAAAGTAGGATCTACTCTCTTTTTTGAGAACCTCAACATCCGGTTTTTAGGTGGTATTACAGGGATCATCGGAAACAATGGTTGTGGTAAATCTACTTTACTAAGGATCCTCAGTGGGCTTTGCTCTCCCGTTCATGGCAAGATCCTGATTCAAGGAAAAGATCTCTATGCCTGTCCTTCACGTTTAAAGCATCTTATTGGGTACGTTCCTACGTCACCTCATCTGTATCCATATTTAACCTTGGTGGAAAATCTCTTAGTACTTTGCAAAATCCATAAACTAAGTAATACTCAAAAAATAAATGAAATCTTGCAAAAATGTCAATTAGTTAATTTGCAAAAAGCCTTATTTGCAAAATGCGCTGATGGGATCAAAAAGCGCATGATGATAGGTGCTGCTTTAGTGCATCAGCCCGTCATCTTATTACTCGATGAACCTTGTACCAATCTTGATCCTGATGCGCGTCGTCTCTTATGGCAATTATTACAATCACTAGCAAAACAAGGGACGCAAATTATTTTAACCAGCCATCTTCATCAAGAAATCGCACAATATTGTGATGAAATCTATCTCTTACAGCAAGGACAACTTCAGTCAAAAAGTGCTTTGTCTTTGCACCAAAAATCTTTTTCAACACACTTAGCATCTGAAAACGTCTTAGAAGAGGCGCTATGATGATTTTGCGTATTTTGCAAATTGAGATATATAAACTGCTTCGCCACCCCATGATATTGATCATAAGTTTCGCTTTTGGATTAATCAGTTTACTTTTTTATCGTTTATGTGTTGATTATTTACATCTTGCCCATCATGCGCTTAATCATCGACAGACAGCAAGCCTTACGTTTGAAGTTATTAAACCATTATGCAGTTGGACTATTTTAATTTTAGCGATTGTATTTCCTTTATTCACCACCCAAACACTAAGCCAAGAATTAAAACAAAAGACCTTTTATTTATGGGCAGGAAGTGCCATAAAAGCTTATGAGCTTGTTATGGGTAAGTGGCTAAGTTTAATGTTTATCTTATTGCTTATCTTATGCCTCGTTTTTGCTATGATCCTGAGTTTAGCATTTAATACCTCTCTTAGCTTTCCTATGATGGGGCTAAGTTTAGTCACTGTCGCTTTCGTGGGTTGTTGTTTTATTTGCTTTGGTTTATTTATTTCAAGCATGATTCCCAATCCTTTGTTTTCTTTGGGGATGACTTACTTTGGTATCATCATCTGGATGTTGCTTGAGTGGCTTAACCCATTAGGACAAAAATATGCCTGGTTAGCAAAAGAAATTTCCATTCTGAGTCATAGTTATCATGGTCTTAACGGAATTATTTATAGTCCAGATATCTGCTTTTTTATCATCACCAGTGCACTTTGTTTATGCTTAACTCACCTTCGCGTTAAGTATTTCATGACAAAGGTCTTGCCATGAAAAAAATTGCATTGATTGCTATTTTTTTTACCACTTTCATGTGTTTTTTACTTTCATCGCGTTTTATAATCTTTAAAGAAGTAACTCCCTATTCTTTATCTCAAACAACGCTTTCTCTGCTTGCCAAGTTTCATGATCCCATTGAGATTACTTTGTATAGTCAAAATATAGACACGCATCATGCTGTCCATATGCTGATAGAACGCTACCAAAATGTTCAAAAACAAATTCAATTTAATTGGCAAAAAAAGTACCCTGATCAAAACCAACTTAAGCATATTGTTGAAATAAAATATAAAAATGCAAAACAGATCATTGATCTGGATAAACATATTTTTGATGAGAATCAGTTCACCCAAGCTTTGTTTAAATTACAACGTCAAAAAAATCAATGGGTTGTTTTTCTAACCGGGCATCAAGAATGCTCTGCGTTTGGTAGCTTAAATAGCGACATGAATTTGTTTAGGATAAGTCTTGAAAATCAGGGATTAAAAGTAGTTCAGATCAATCTGGCACAAACACCTTTTATCCCAGATAATACCAGTGTTTTAGTGATTGCTTCCCCCAAAACGGCGCTTTTACCACAAGAAGAAATGCTTATCTTGTCCTATCTTGCCAAAGGCAAGGATTTACTATGGTTATCTGATCCCTCAGCTTTTTCCATTTCCTTACTTAGCAAGGCGTTAGGCGTCACAGCTTTGCCTGGCACCATCGTAGACTGGCACGGTCAAAAACTGGGTGTGCATCATCCTGCCATTACTATCATCGATAAATATCCCAAAATGGCATTTGACACACCAAACGCCATTACCGCCTTTCCAATGGCACAAGCCTTAAAAATAGCAAAAACGGATTTCGACATTCATCCTTTGCTTATCACCCATCGTGAAACCTGGACGACCAAAGATACGGCTCATGCTTATGATGAACAAGCATTCCCAGGGCCTTTGCTGCTTGGTTTAACATTAACTAAAGACATCAATCCTAACAAACAACAACGGGTAGTCGTTATTGGCAATAGTCGCTTTTTGTCTAATGGCACTATTGAAAATTATGGGAATTTAGCTTTAGGTCTGAATCTTATTAATTGGTTAAATCACGATGATGTTTTACTCAATATCTCCCATCCCGTGGTAAAAGATAACTTGTTGCAATTACATCTTTGGGCTGCGCTGATAATTGAATATGGCTTTGTCAGCTTGAGTTTATTACTGTTTCTTTGTTCAATTATATACTTTCTAAATCGTCACCGAATAAGCAACAAAATCACCACCATGCTATCTTTGCGCTAATCTTTGTTAAGAAAATAATTCACGCGTCGATATATACTCGAACCAGTTTAAATTTAGGCGAGGCGCCCATGATGCTGGATAAACTCCCCTTTCCAAAGCATATTACCTTGATTGTTATGCTTGTCATCTTCATCATCATGATGTTGGGATACGGGCTTTACTTTAATGCTAAAACTCAAATCTATTCAAAAGACCGAGAATATGAAATTTTAAAAGAAAAAGCGATGCATTCGCAAGAAAATTATGATGAGCTTAAAAATAAGTATGATGGCACCAGCGCTGAATTAACTCAACTTAACACAGATTATCAGACATTGTTACAACATCAGCAAGAATGTAAAGAAAAACAAGAAGATTTACAAACAAAATATGAAGAATTAATACTTAATCATGAAAAAACAAAAGCATCTTTGAGAGAAGCTCAAGTCAAACTTGGCATTACGCCAGAGGAACCTTCGATTTCTGAGCCTCAAAGTAATACAGTTCACCCTGTTAAGTTATTAAATAAATCAGATGCTGATGTTAAAACAACTGCAAGCAGTGGATATCACTGCCCTGATATGAGTGATGTCAGTTTGAATGCGCCAAGTGGCAATTGGAAAGATGCCAATCAGCTTACCTGGCATGTCGATTTTACAAGTCGCCCGCTGCACGACAAGGAAATTATCCACGATCTTTTTAAAATTCTCTATGACGGAGAATCGATTGCTTGTTATTATGCTTTGGGAGCAGATGAGCAAAATACTTGGATCGTGATAAAAAGCCAGCAAGACAAAAAGAAACCTTTTAAATTAAGCAAAGACGGCTGGCAGGTTTGCACTAGTCCTGAATGCAAAAATATCTGTGAAAAAGACAGCCTTAAAGCTTGCAGCTTTACCTTACCTTGACGCAGCTTATAAGATAAGGTAGGCTCGCCCAAAATAACTTTCCATGAAATTGGTAATATGGACTGCTTAAGCTTAAAAAAACCGTACATTGACAAAATTCGCAAGGGATACCCTTGGGTATTTGCGCAGGCTTTAATTACACCTAAACAGTCGATTTCCCCTGGCAAGCTTGTTTACATAGGCGATGGCAAAAAGAAACCTTTTGCGATTGGTTATTATAATGAGCATAGTAAAATTGCTTGCCGTATTTTAACCTTGGCGTGGAAAACTGAAATTAACACTGCTTTCTTTTTTGATCGTTTTTCTAAAGCTTTACAATTGCGTGAACAAAAATTTAATGCGCCTTACTATCGATTAGTGCATTCCGAAGGAGATCTACTGCCCGGCCTTATCATTGATCGCTTTGGCGACACGGTTGTTTGTCAAACAGGCACTGCCGGCATGGAAAATCTTAAACCTGTTTGGCTAGAGGCTTTGCAGCACTTACTTAAACCTAAATGTGTCATTTTTAAAGACAATATACCAAGTCGTCTAAAAGAAGATTTACCCATTCAAGTGAGCATCGTACTTGGAAACCCAGAGCCCATTATCAGCGTTTTTGAGCATGATCATCAATTTTTTACATCCTTACTTGAAGGTCAGAAAACAGGTTGGTTTTACGATCAACGTGCGAATCGTTTGTGGCTTTCGCCCTATTGCAAAAATAAAACCGTGCTTGATCTTTATACCTATCATGGCGGATTTGGCATTTATGCGGCAAAGGCTGGCGCAAAGAACGTTACCTTGGTTGATAGTTCTGCTTTGGCGATACAACACGCCAAAATGGCGGCTAGCGCTAATCATCTCTCACAATGTGAATTCATTAATGAAGAAGTGTTTTCTCTTTTAGATCAATTTTTAGCGCAACAAAAACAATTTGAAGTGGTGATCGCAGATCCACCTGCTTTTGTAAAACAACTAAAGCATCAAGGCGCAGGGCTTCGAGGATATCAAAAATTAGCAAAACGCTGCGCTCAATTAGTAGCCCCTAAAGGCCTTCTTTTTGTTGCTTCTTGCTCACATCATGCAAGCAATGAGGCATTTCGCCAAGCAATAGAAATGGGCATTCATAAAACCGGCAGAACTTTTACCTTATTGAGAAAAGGTCAAGCCGATAGCGATCATCCTGTTCATCCACTCTTACCTGAAAGCCATTACCTCAAAGCTTTGCTATATCAATTGTCTTAGCGTTCTTAACCTGTTCTAAATGCTCGGTATAAATTATCATAAGTGCAGCACCAAATGAAGTTAAAATCAACATCGATAAGATATTCACTAACACAGGGGATAATAACGCCGTTAGTATATAGAAAACAACCATAGCGATAAGAGAATATACAAATAAAACACCAAAGGTTGACCACCAATGCCCTCTAACAAGATGCCAACTTGCTTTTAATCCACTAATGGCCCCCTTGCCTTTGTTAATAATCAGCGCAGCAGAGGGCCAAAAATAAATCATGATTAGTGCATAAATGAAAGTTAAAACAATGACAACGAGAAGTAATATTTCTACCATGTGCGCTTTGGATGTCATACCCGCGGCAATTTTTCCCAAATCACTTGCTTTATTTTCTCCAATATAAGACAAACCCATCATTATCAACACTATCAAAATAATGGGGGTTAGCAATAAAATACTGGAAAATAGGTAAGGGAAAAATCGCTTTAATGAATTTGATATCACTTGCATCAAATTAAATGATTGCTTCTGGTGTATAACATAAACACCAAAAACTACAAAAAGATATATAAAAACTCTCAAAAAAAGATCAATTAGTGACGCAGCGTTCTCTTTTGGAATATATCGATAAATAGCAAATTCGCAAATTGCACCCAATAAAAGAAAAGGCAAGATCTGGATGTATGAATTAAAATACAGATTAAATGTGCGCTTGTAGGTGGTAAAAATGGAAGGTAATTTTTCCATATTTTTGTCCTTAATCTATCAAGTTTTATTGTTTGACAGTTTTCTGTTGAAGTTATATCCCTTGAAATTGTCAATTGCATATACACATCCTTGTAAATCTAAACAGAATTATCTACAATTAATTCTTTTTTTATAAAGGTGGTAACATGGAAATGGCGGATAGCGGTGATAACAACTCAAAAAACGATGTAAAAACACAAAACAGACTGTCTAGATCCTTTATCCTCTCTTGTGCCTTTTTCTTGGCATCTGGGTTGATTTTTATGGCTTTAGGCATGGTTTCAAGTATTGCTTTGTATTTAAGTCAATTCTCGTTGTTGGCTAAAATCCCTTCAAGCTTGATGTACATCGGTGTAGCAACCGGTTTAGGCGTGATTGGTAGATATGCTTTAGAATATTCGCTCGTTGGTCTTGTTCATTTTTTAGATGGTGTAAAAAAATATAAATTAAATCAAAAACTAAAAATACCTAAAGAAAACTATTTTGTGCAAACAAATAATCTACAAAAAAGAATGAGCGAAGAAAAAACCCACCTTTTATTGCAAGATTGTACTGAACAACAAAGAGACTCAATTAAAAAACTATGTTCTTCCCTAGAGACACTTGAAAAACAAACTCCCGATGCTGAATTTAATGCTCAAGGACAATACACAAACCAGCAGCCCATTTTAAATAGAAAGCAGCTTTTTGAATGGGAGAAGGAGAAATTTAACGCTATGGCCTGCGCAAGGGTTTCTGTTCCAAGTTTTTTACAAGAAGTTGAAAATGCGATAAAAGATCCAAACAAATCTCAAATTCATCGTGATCTAAAACCTAATTAATTTCTTAGATTGCATCCGTTAAAATGACTCAGATTTTTTTGAGATCGGATGCAATTTTTGATATTTAGCAAATAATGCTTCTTTGGTTTCATAATGTTCCGGATCAAGTGGTATGCAATCTACTGGACAAACTTGCTGACATTGAGGCTCATCAAAATGTCCAACGCATTGCGTGCAACGCAAAGGATCAATCTCGTAATATTCTTCACCTTGAGAAATAGCCTCGTTGGGGCATTCAGGCTCACAAACATCACAATTAATACATTCTTCAGTAATCTTTAAAGCCACTGTTCACCTTTTATTTTCTAACAACTTTACCACTTGTTTTGGTACAAAGGCCGAAACATCTTTTCCTAAATCAGCAATTTCTGTTACCAAAGAAGAAGAAACAAAGGCATATTCTTCTGCTGGCGTTAAAAATAAGGTTTCAATTTCAGGGGCTAAGCGCCGATTCATATTTGCTAATTGAAATTCATATTCAAAATCGGAAATAGCACGCAACCCCCGAATAATCACCTTGGCACCTTGCTCAAGTGCAAAATCAACCAATAAAGTTGAAAAACCCAACACGCTGACATTTCGAATAGGGCTTAGGACTTCTTTAGCAAGCGCTACTCTGGTAGCAAGATCTAAATTTGGTTTTTTACGGGCATTTTCTGCGACCGCCACAATGACCTGCGAGAACAATTTAGAAGCGCGCATTACTAAATCGACATGACCATTGGTAATGGGATCAAATGTGCCAGGAAAAATAGCTTTAGGGCTCATGTTCATTTCCTCGTTGTAAAGCACTATATTTTCTTACTGCGGCTATCATGGCTTGTACGTGTTCTGGGTTAATATCTGGATAAATACCATGCCCCAAATTAAAGATATGTCCGGGGCTTTGACCAAATACTTGCATGATTTTTTTTACCTCGGCTTCAATCACCTTTGGGTTGGCATATAAAACGCAAGGATCTAAATTGCCTTGAAGCGCAACGCTTTGTCCTACTTGTGCTTTGGCTTTTTTTATATCTACTGTCCAATCAATACCAATGGCATCACAGCCCGTTTGCGCAATTTTTTCTAAGTATTGCCCGCCATTTTTAGTAAAAAGAAGGATAGGCGTATCTTTAGTCTGCGGTTGTGATTTTAAATATTGCACAATTTGATTCATATAGTGCAAAGAAAATGGTTGATAACAGTCATTCGCTAATATCCCACCCCAAGTATCAAATACCATCACGGCATTAACCCCAGCGGCAATTTGGGCATGTAAGTAATGGCAGCTTGCTTTGGTTATTTTATCAAGCAGTGCACTTAATAATGCGCTTTCTTGATACATCATGGCTTTAATAACAGAAAATTGTTTACTACTTTTACCTTCTACCATGTAAGTTGCTACTGTCCAGGGGCTACCACAAAAGCCAATAAGCGGTGCTTTGTCTTTTAATTCGTGAGCCACCAAGCGAACAGCCTGCATGACATAACCCAGATCTTGTTCCATATCAGGCAAAACTAAGTTATTGATATCAGCGGCTGTTCGAACTGGATTTTCAAAATAGGGCCCTTCGTTGGTTTGAAATTTTAGCCCAAGCCCCATGGCATCAGGAATGGTCAAGATATCCGAAAAAATAATGGCTGCATCCAAATCAAAGCGTTTCAGCGGCTGTAAAGTGATTTGGCATGCAACTTCAGGGGTTTTGCACATTGCTAAAAACCCGCCCATTTTTTCCCGCACGGCGCGATATTCTGGCAAATATCGTCCAGCCTGGCGCATCATCCAAACAGGTGTACTATCTACCGCTTGGCGCTTAAGTGCCTTTATAAAGCGAAACTTTGATTCCATTGAATAACTAACTTATTTGCTCACATTGATCTAAACGCTATTTTAATGCCAGCCACGATATTTACAAATGATTTCATATGCAGTTTGAATACGTTGTGCTTTCTCGGTTGCAATTTTAATCATTTCATTGGGCAAACCCTTGGCAACCAATTTATCAGGATGGTGTTGGCTCATCATCTTGCGATAGGCTTTCTTGACTTGGGCCTGAGTTGAATTTTCTGATATCTCGAGTATTTTATAGGAATGAGCTAATTCATCTTCAGGAGGTCTTGTAACCGGGGGTTCACGTCTTTTGGAGTAAGAATAAGAATTGCCATAAGCATAATCCATCTGCAATAAAATAGCGCGAGATAAACCTAACTTATCACAAAGAATTTCTAAAACTTGACGTTTAAGCCTATCCGGCTTTCCCTCTCCCATTGCGCCCTGTATTTGAATTTCAACAAATAATTGCACAAGCTGCGGATGACGACCACAATGGGTAATAAAGTTATCCATAGCTGAATTAAAATTATATTGTGCCGATTTTCCTAAATTAAAGTATTGAATAGCCATCATTCTTTGTTCAGGGCCCAATTGCAGATGTGCCATCACTTCTCTTGCAACCTGAATTTCTTTTTCACTCACCCTGCCATCTACTTTGGCAATATAACCCATCATGGTAAAAGTTGTTTTAAAAAAAACTTTTTTTGCAAGTGGTACATCTGTGCCTTGCGGCGCATTTGTATTTAAAGCAACCCCTTTATCAAAAATATGCCCAATGGCAATACCAATAATAAAGCCCAAAGGGCCGAATATCAAAAAGCCAAAAATGGCGCCAAAAATTTTGCCGTAAATAATCATAATGTTAATAAATTATTTTTCTTTTCAGCCAAAAGATGTTCTAAAAATTGTAAGCGTTCAATGGTGCCGACATCCACCCATTTCCCATTAAAATGTTCACCGGTCAAGGAATGGCTGAGCGCTGCCTTATCTAAAAAGGTTGCTAATCTAAAGGGCGTATTCGGTATAGCGTCTTGAAATAGACTCGGATGCAAAACAGAAATTCCTGAATAGGTAAGGGTTGTAAGCTGTTGCGTTCGTGATAAATAACCCTCCTTGAGGTTAAAGTCCCCTTTAGGGTGATGTTGCGGGTTATCCACCATCACTAAATGTGCTAATCCCTTTGGTGGTTTCAATTGGGCAAAAGGATAATCTGTCCAAATATCGCTATTTACAACAATAAAAGGTTGATCCCCTAAAAGAGGCAAAGCACGATTAATACCCCCGCCCACTTCCAATTCAAAAGTTTCGACAGAATAAACAATATTCACACCAAAAGCTTGGCCATTGCCTAAGTATGACTGAATTTGCTCTGCCAAATAGCGCACGTTGACAATAATGTCTGTGATCCCCGCTTGGCACAAACTTTCAAGATGATAAACAATCAAAGGTTTACCATTAATCATTAATAATGGTTTTGGGCAACTGTCTGTTAAAGGGCGCATTCGCTCTCCACGACCTGCTGCTAAAATCATTGCTTTCATTGCCATTAGGCCACCCTTACTTTTTCATCAAATAAGACATTGTGCTGTTGTAAAACACTCACAAGATGCGGTAGCACTTTTATTTGTAAAAAATGATGAAAATCATTAAAAACACTATATTGTTGGGTCACTTCTAATACATAACTGAAAATACGCGGAATATGTTGCAAGTAATGAGGTTTGTTATCCCTTAAATTAAGCCTGGAAAATATTCCCAAGACTTTTAAATGGCGTTGCAACCCCACCCAATCAAACCAACGTAAGAATAAATTAAAATCCGCCTGAAAATGATGCTTGACTTGCTTTTCATAAAAAGCGCTCACCCACTGATTCACGCTTTCTTTTGGCCAGGCGATATAGCAATCTTTCAACAATGAAACCAAATCATAAGTAATAGGCCCCATCATGGCATCTTGAAAATCTATCACCCCTAAAGTAGCATCTTGCAGCACCATTAAATTTCTCGAATGATAATCTCGATGCACTGTCATTTTGGGCTGCTCATTGAAATTTTTTATCATCAAATTGTCAATTTGCTTAAGGATTTCAAGTTCTTTTGAGTTTAAGCTTAAGTTGAGCAATTTTTGTGCAAACCATTCCTGAAAAAAGGATAGCTCCAATCTTATAAATGCCTCATCATAATGAGGTAACTTCAGCGCTGCAGGATTGTTTTGCAAATGAATAATCAGATCCATGGCATGATGATAATAAAAGTCAACTGTTTCATCGTTTAATAAATCAAGCATCAATCTATCACCAAAATCAGACATTAAAACAAAACCATCCTTTTGCTCCCAAGCCATAATATGTGGAACCGGTAACCCTTTTAAGTACCACGCTTTGGCAATGCTAACAAACTCGTATGTCCTTTCTTTGTCGGGTGGGGCAAGCATGGCAATATAATTCTTGTCAGATGACTTTATTCTGTAATATATTCTAAAGCTTGCATCACCTGGTAAACGCTCAAACACATAATCTTGGGTGCCCAACTCAATATTTAACCATTGCTGTAATTGCGCTTCTCGATTTTGCATTAATCCAAACTCCACATGATATAATCCCTGAATGTCGCTGCTTCCATTTAATAATAGACATAATAAAGTTGATCACCATAAAAAAGCTAGCTTTTCTAGTTTCCTGCCTTAACTGCCTTTTTATATGCGCTCCAGGACAGGCAGAGGTTAATGGATCTACTGAAAAAGCACTACCCGATGATTGGATCGCAGAGCCAGCCTCAGTAAGCCTGTGCCAAGGTCATTATGAACCTTTTGCTAGCGGATCAACTTCTATTGAAGATAATGATCTCCCTATAGAACTCTCCGCTGATGAAACTCAATTGACACTCAGCGGACAATCACTTTTAAGTGGTAATGTGACTTTAAGGCAGGGCTCACGCTATTTGCACACAGATGAAGTCATCATCGAGCGTAATCAAGATGCTCAAGATTGGGAGCGCATTATTGCTCAAGGTAACCTACATTACGCAGCTCCTGGCATCAGCATTTGGGGAACTAAAGCCATTTATACGCACTCCCCCCAACACTTTCGTTTTGAAGATACCCTTTATCGATGGTATCCACGTCATGCAAGAGGTGTTGCCAAAGCCATTGAAATAGATGAAGATGCGGTTATCAAATTACATAAAGCAAATTACACAACTTGCGCACCCAACAAAAATACCTGGTTGTTAAGCGCCAACAATATTTCACTTTATCCCAACAAAGGACGAGCAAAAGCGCAGCATATACGCTTAGACATGAAAGGAATTCCTGTTTTTTACTTTCCTTACATCAATTATCCCATTGATAATAAACGCCACAGTGGTTTTTTATTTCCAAGTTATGGTACCTCAAGCAGTTCTGGTTATGAGTTGACGATTCCTTTCTATTGGAACATTGCGCCCAATTATGATTTTACTTTTGCTGGAAAATGGTTGAGCTTGCGTGGTGTTGAAGGACAATCGAAATTTCGTTATCTATTTCCTCAAAGCGAAGGGGCTATTCAATGGCACTTTTTGCCTGATGATCGCGCCTATGGCAATTTTCAAAGAGAAAATCGCCTATCGCCTCCTGGCGGATTGTCCTTTAATGATCCCAGAATTATTGCGCTTGAAGGGAACAATAACCGCTCTGCTTTTAACTTTCGCCACAACACCCATTGGGACAGGCGCTGGCAATTAAATGTTATTTTCGATTATGTCTCCGATGACAATTACTTCGTTGATTTAGGTAATGACATTAGCATTGCTAGCACCATACACTTACCACAACAAGCAAATCTTGCTTACTATGGGGAATATTGGACTCATTTATTTAATGTCGAAGAATATCAAGTGCTACAACCTTTAGCCAAAGATATTAATGAAGAAATCTATAAACGCCAACCACAATGGGTATTCCAAGCGATTTACCCCAATCAAATGCTTGGTTTTACTTTTGGACTAAACGGCGAATCTGTTAATTTTAATCACCGGCCCAATTTGCTCACTCAAACACCGGTGACCACTGGACAACGCTATCATTTAAGACCAAGCTTAAGTTTGCCTATTCAAGAACAAGCCTATTTTTTTACCCCCAGAGTCCAGGTAGATTGGTTAAAATATTCCCTAGAATTATCACAAGAATCAATAAATCAAAACTTACCGAAAAGCCCAAGTCGTTATATCCCGCTTTATGATATTGATAGCGGTTTATTTTTTGAAAGAAATATTGATTTTGCTTTTTTTTCTGGGGTTCAAACCTTTGAACCTCGGCTTTATTATCTTTATGTGCCTTTTCGCGATCAACACACTTATCCAGATTTTGACAGCGGCATTATGAACTTTAGTTATGCGCAACTCTTTCGAGATAATCGCTTTAGCGGTCGTGATAGAATCGGTGATGCTAATCAAATCAGTGTGAGCTTTATGTCTCGCTTTTTGCCAAGCAAAGGGGGGCAAGAATTATTGCGTGCCAGTATTGGCCAAATTTTTTATTTTCGCGACAGACGCGTTTCTTTATGCGAAGAATTTGAACAAGAAAATGCTTGTTTTCTTTTTGACAACGTCAATGCAACCTCCCGTCACTCCAAGTTGATTGCGCAAACAGAGCTTCATGTTACCCCAACTTGGTCTGGCGGTTTATTTTGGGAATGGGATAGTTCTTTACAAGTATCTGAGCAAGCAGCCTTAACACTGCAATATCAGCCCAGCCCAAATAAAGTATTTAATATGAATTACTATTGGTTAAAGCATGATTTGGCTCAATTGGATTTTGCTACCGGTGAAACAGGGAGTTTAAACCAAGTAGATGCGTCATTCCTTTGGCCCGTGTCATTACATTGGGAATTGCTTTCCTTATGGCGTTATGATTTTGAAAAACATCAGACAGTGGAAGTCATTGGCGGGCTTGAATACAGTGGTTGTTGCCTTGCCTTACAGTTGATAGGCTCTCGTTATCGCATGTCGAACAAATTCTATTACCCTAAAACCTACGACACGGCCGTTTTTGCCCAAATCGTATTCAAAGGATTAAGTGCGATTGGATTAAACAATCCAGACAGCAGACTTAAACAAAAAATCCCAGGTTACGTACCTTTATCTTCGCGTCAAAGATGGCTAACCTCGCCGCAAAAACCCAATTTCCCGCCTGAGGAAATTTCAATATACTAAGCTGACAATACCGTACTTTATGGGCAGCGAAACTTCTAATATATAGTGGTATACTTCATTCTTTTGAATTAATATTTAAATAGTTAACTGACCATGTTAAGGTTTCGTGATGCGTATGCTAAAAACATTGTTATGGTGTGTCGCTTTATTGGTCCCCTTCAGCGCGATAAGCAAACCCCAACCCATCGACGGCATTGCAGCCATCGTGAACGATGCCATTATTACCAAAAGCGAATTAATGGGCCAAATTAAACTTGTTGAGCAACAGCTAAAACAAAGCGGTAATGCACTACCTGATGAAAAGATCTTACATAAGCAAGTGCTCGAACGCTTAATTAGCACGGAAGTCCAACTTCAATTGGCTAAAAAAACCGGGATCCAAGTGGATGACATCACACTGGATAATGCGATTGAAAAAATTGCCAAAGAAAATCAGATGACAATTTCTCAAATGCGCCAGGCCATTAGTGAACAAGGCCTTGATTTTAAACAATACCGTAATAATATTCGCCAGCAAATCATGATTTCGCAATTACAACAACGTGATCTTTTGCATGATATTCAAATCAGCGAACAAGAAATCAATCAATTTTTACAATCACCCAATGGGCTTGGTGCCATGATTACGGAATATCGCCTTGGTCATATTCTGGTTCCACTTTCAGAATCTCCCACACCCGAAGAACTTGACAAGGCTACCCAAAAAGTTAAAGACATTATTGAAAAGTTGCGCCAAGGCAATGATTTTGCGCAAGTGGCCTTATCAGATTCCACCGGTGAACATGCGCTTAATGGTGGCGACCTGGGGTGGCGAAAACTGCCAGAATTACCGACTATTTTTGAAAAAATTGTACCCAACTTAACAGTCAGTGAAATTCCAGATGCAATACGAAGCCCAAGTGGTTTTCATATCATTAAATTGGTAGATAAACGCAGTGGCAACAGTCAACAAGCCGCCACTCAAAAAACCCTTGTTCGCCATATTTTAATTAAAACCAACGCCGTCACCTCTGACAGTGATGCCAAAACAAAATTAACCCAACTCAGACAAAAAATTATTAAAGGGGAAGACTTTGAGCAATTAGCTAAAACCCATTCTGCAGACTTAGCCTCAGCCAGCAATGGTGGCAGTCTTGGGTGGATCACCAAGGATGTGCTTGTGCCAGAATTTAGTGAAGTAATGGAATCATTGAATTTAAAAGATATCAGTGAACCTTTTAAAACCTCGTTTGGTTGGCACATTATGCAAGTCTTAGAAAGAAACGCACCGTCTAGTGACGAAACCGCCTTAAGACAAAAAGCAAAAGACATGCTGCAACATCGTAAATTTCAAGAAAAGTTACAGATTTGGGCAAGACAATTACGCGATGAAGCTTATGTCAAAACCTATGATGAGACTTAAGCCATGATGCCACGTCTCGCAATTACGCTTGGCGAACCCGCAGGTATTGGTCCTGATATTTGCCTGAAAGTAGCATCCCAAAACTTAGGAGCAGAATTGGTGGTGGTTGGCAGTGCCCAACTGTTACAAAAAAGAGCTAAGCTGCTTGGCATCAAGGTGGATTTGTATGAATTTGATCCTCACACAAGGCAACTTTATGGTGCCAAAAACCGGCTTGCTATTGTAGATATTCCATTAAGGGTGGACTGCACACCAGGAATATTAGCGCCTGCCAATAGTGAATATGTGCTACAAACATTACAAAAAGCCTATGAACTGTGCGAAAAACAACTCACCCAGGCACTGGTCACAGGTCCTATCCATAAAGCCATTATCCAACAAAGTGGGATCCCTTTTTCAGGTCATACCGAATATCTTGCCAAGTTAGCGCAAGTTAAAGATGTTCTCATGACTTTTTACACGCCAGAATTTCTGGTTGGTATGCTCACCACGCATTGTCCTTTAAATCAGGTAGGTCATCTTATCACAAAAGAAAGACTGGAAAGTGCCATTCACCTTCTGACTGATGGGCTTAAAAATGTGTTTCATAAACCTAATCCACGCATTAAAATTTTAGGGATTAATCCTCATGCTGGAGAAGCAGGTTCTCTTGGCAGCGAAGAACTAACCACGATGATTCCGGTTATAGAAGCAATGCAAAAAAAAGGATTTGCCATTGAAGGCCCTGTTTCAGGAGATACAGCATTCACTCCCGCCAATCGGCAAAATACCGAAGGCTATCTCGCCGCTTTTCACGATCAAGGCATCGCCCCAATAAAAGCATTGTATTTTGGTCAAATCGTCAATATTACCTTAGGATTACCCTTTTTAAGGGTATCAGTCGATCATGGGACTGCTTTGGAGCTTGCTGGTACGGGTTTAGCCAATGAATCCAGTTTAAAAAAAGCCATCGTTACGGCGTTACACTATAGCGCGCTGCCTGAATATGCCGCATAGCCATTTCCCGCGCAAACGGTTTGGTCAGAACTTTTTAATAGATCCTGAGGTGATTGCCAAAATAGTTCGCGCTTTACATCCTAAGCCTGAAGATAATTTAGTGGAAATTGGACCTGGCCTTGGGGCTTTGACTAAAAATGTATTAACGCACGTCAAACATCTTAATGTCATTGAAATTGATAAAGATCTTGTTCAAAAACTCAAAGAAACTTATTCACCTGGCGTAATGACCGTCTATCAAGCAAACGCGCTCGATTTTCCTTTTCATACTTTATTCGAGGAAAAACAAAAAAAATTACGCGTCTTTGGTAATTTGCCCTATAACATCTCTACGCCGTTATTATTTCATCTTTTAATCTACGCCGATTTTATACAAGACATGGTATTTATGTTGCAAAAGGAAGTAGTAATGCGTATGGCGGCCAAGGTGCATACCAAAGATTATGGACGCTTAAGCATTATGATCCAATATGCTTGTGAAGTGCATGGGCTTTTTGATATCGCGCCAACTGCCTTTTCACCTCCTCCTAAAGTTACCTCAAGCATGGTTCAATTGATCCCTTACACTGATAACCGTCCTTTTCCTTTGGCAACAAATACAAAGCTGTTCTCCCAAGTTGTGACGGTTGCATTTTCGCATCGTCGCAAAACACTCAAAAATGCTTTGGCTGAACTGATTTCTCATCACCATTTGGATGGCATATATCAACAAGTGGGAATTGATCCGATGCGTCGGCCAGAAACTTTGAGCATTGAAGAATTTATTTCACTCAGCAATGCACTTGCCAGTCAGATTTAGATCTGTTTCCAACATTTGCAAAAAAACTTAACAACTCGTATCCTGGGATAGTAACGAAGGCAAAGGTGACGATTCATGCCGATTGATAATCACATTGGAGTTACTGCACAAACCCAGTATCTACGTGAACATTCAGATCCAAGTCAAAACCGCTATGCATTTGGATATGCTATCACTATTAGTAATCATGGCACTCAAGCAGCTAGATTATTAACTCGTCATTGGATCATTACGGATGCCAATGGCCATGTGCAAGAAGTCCATGGCGAAGGGGTGATTGGAGAGCAACCGTTGATCTTGCCCGGACAAAGTTATCGCTATTCAAGCGGTGCCATTCTCTCTACGCCTGTTGGCAGCATGCATGGCACCTATACCATGTTGAGTCATACCGGAAATTATTTTGATGCGATCATTCCCCCTTTTAGGCTCGCTCTGCCAGAGTTAGTTAATTAATAATGGCAACTTACGTTATTGGCGATGTGCAAGGTTGTTTACCTCCTTTAAAACAACTACTACATCAATTGCAATATGATCCCAAGCACGATCAATTATGGTTCACTGGAGATATTGTCAATCGAGGGCTGCACTCTTTAGAAACAATTCGATTTATTAGAGATTTACCTGAAAGTACCATTGTGGTGTTGGGAAACCATGATTTTGGTTTACTCGCTATTGAACAAGGCTGTGTACCGTTACATGGGAAAGATACCTTACAACCAATCTTAGAAGCACCAGATTGCAGAGCACTTTGCGACTGGTTAAGACATCGCCCTTTAATGCACCATGATCCAAAAACTGGATTTACTTTAACCCATGCTGGTATTTATCCACTTTGGGATCTATCGCAAGCACAACAATATGCAAAAGAAATTGAACAGCTGCTTCAGGACAGTCATTTTAAAAATTTCTTACAGCATCTTTATGGCGAACATGCTTTGGTGTGGGAAGAAAAACTAACAAACTGGAATAGGGCTCGCTTCATCACTAGTGCTTTTACCAGAATGCGTTTTTGCACTGCGCAAGGTGCATTAGATTTAACGGCTAAAGGAAGTCCAGTGCTACATCCTGAGCTTATTCCTTGGTTTAGCTTCCCAGATCGACGTACTCAAGAAAATAAATTGATCTTCGGTCATTGGGCGGCCTTGCCAATTGAATTACAAATCCGAGGCATTTATCCATTAGATTCTGGTTGTGTTTGGGGCAACTCTCTAACTGCTTTTTGTTTGCAAACTGAAAAAAAAATAACAGTAGATTGTAAGGATTACATCAAATTACCGTTCTTCTAAGCTTACCTAAACCCTCAAACAGCCTCTCACCCCTTTTACTCTTAGTCGATCCACGGTAAAGTACGCGCAGCATATAGGTAGATAATAACGGAGAACACGGCATGTCCGTTCGATTGCCCAGGGGTATAGGACTAATTTTTCCCTTGTTTGGGTTTACGCTCGATGCATGGGCAGATTATACCCTCAACATGACTAAAGGGGCCTCACCTATCAGCAGTAACATTCACCAATTACACATGACCATTTTGTGGATCTGTGTGGCAATTGGGATCTTAGTTTATGGTGTGATGATATATGCCATCATACGTCACCGTAAAGCAGCAGGTCATCAAGCGGCTACCTTTCATGAAAGTACGACAGTTGAAATTATCTGGACTATCATCCCTTTTATCATACTTATTGCGATGGCCGTCCCTGCTACTAAAACTTTAATTGAAATGACCGATACACGAAACCCCGAGGTAACCATTAAAATCACGGGATATCGTTGGTTCTGGCATTATGACTACATCGATGAAAATATTAGCTTCTTTAGCAACATTTCAACGCCCGAAGATGAGCTTAATAACCTTGCTCCTAAAAACCCCCATTATCTTCTTCAAGTAGATAAGCCTTTAGTCATTCCTGTTGGTAAAAAAATTCGTTTTCTAATAACCGCCAAAGATGTTATCCACTCCTGGTGGGTTCCTGCTTTAGGCGTCAAAAAAGATGCAATTCCAGGTTTTTATAATGAAGTATGGTCCATGGTAGACATTGATAAACCAGGAACTTATCGTGGGCAATGTGCTGAATTATGTGGCGCAAAACATGGTTATATGCCTATCGTTGTTGAAGCTAAAACTTTAGCGGAATATCAAGATTGGGTAAGTAAGCAAGAAAAAACCACAGCTCAAGCTACAGATGAAACCGATAATTTTGCACTAATGCCACCTTGTGATGTATCACAAAAGCCAACGACAACCAAACACACTGCATAAGTTAAAATGCATTGAAAGGAAAAACCATGGGTGTAAGTAATTACTCAGAAACTCACATAACAAGGAACGATGACGCTCACCATGATGTGCATCATGATCATGGTCCTGCCAAAGGGTTCATGCGTTGGGTATTAACAACAAATCATAAAGACATTGGCACCATGTACTTATGGTTTAGTTTTATCATGTTTTTGTTCGCAGGCAGTTTAGCAATGCTTATTCGTGCTGAACTATTTAAACCAGGCGAGCAATTGGTTAACCCTGAATTTTTTAACCAACTTACGACGATGCACGGTCTTATCATGGTATTTGGCGCTGTTATGCCAGCGTTCGTGGGCCTTGCCAATTGGTTGATCCCCATGATGGTGGGTGCACCCGATATGGCATTACCCCGTTTAAACAACTGGAGCTTTTGGTTACTCCCCGTTGCATTTTCCATTTTGATAAGCACCTTGTTTATGCAAGGCCCGGCACCTAACTTTGGTTGGACTTTCTATGCGCCGCTTTCTTCCACCTATGGCCCCCCCTCAACCGTTTTTTTCATTTTTGCAATTCATTTAATGGGCATGTCTTCTATTATGGGTGCAATCAATGTGGTTGCAACCATCCTTAACTTAAGAGCCCCTGGCATGACATTAATGAAAATGCCTATCTTTTGTTGGTCATGGTTAGTGACTGCTTTTTTATTAATTGCAGTTATGCCAGTGCTTGCAGGTTGTGTGACCATGTTACTCACCGACAAATATTTTGGAACCAGTTTTTTTAATGCTGCTGGCGGCGGTGATCCGGTGATGTTCCAGCATGTTTTCTGGTTTTTTGGTCACCCAGAAGTTTACATCATGATCATGCCTGCGTTTGGCATTATTTCACAAATCTTGCCCACCTTTACCCGCAAGCCCTTATTTGGTTATGCCTCGATGGTTTATGCCATTGGCTCGATCGCCTTTTTATCCTTTATCGTTTGGGCACATCATATGTTCACTACCGGTATGCCCCTTGCAGGTGAGCTTTTCTTTATGTATGCAACGATGCTTATCGCTGTCCCCACTGGCGTTAAAGTCTTTAACTGGACAGCCACCATGTATAAGGGAGCAATGACCTTTGAAACACCCATGCTATTTTCCTTAGCGTTTCTCTTTTTATTTACCATGGGTGGTTTTTCCGGTTTGATGTTAGCCATTGTACCTGCAGATTTTCAATATCAAGACACCTATTTTGTGGTCGCTCACTTTCATTATGTGTTAGTACCAGGCGCTATCTTTTCGATAGTCGCTGCAGTCTATTATTGGCTTCCCAAGTGGACCGGACATATGTATAACGAAACGCTTGGCAAAACACATTTTTGGTTGTCTTTTATTTCTGTTAACCTCACTTTCTTTCCTATGCACTTTTTAGGCCTTGCTGGCATGCCACGCCGGATCCCAGATTATGCATTACAATTTGCCGACTTTAATAGAATAACCAGTATTGGCGGCTTTATCTTTGGGGCAAGTCAAATACTTTTCTTATATATTGTGATTCAAACCATTCGTGGCGGCAAAAAAGCAACCAATGAAGTCTGGGAAAACCCACTTGGGCTTGAGTGGACATTGACTTCACCACCCCCTTATCATTCTTTTACAACACCGCCTGTCGTAAAATAAGTAAGGTTGTAAACAGCATTCAATGAGCAGACAACCTTCAAAAAAAATGCACAAACAACTCATCCTTTTGGTTTGCGTTGGTCTTGGCATGTTTGGCTTTTGCTTTGCCTTGGTCCCTCTTTACAGCGTTTTTTGCAAAGTAACAGGATTAAACGGAAAAACAGCAGATCAAGCCCAAAGTGCGTCAGTTGAAGTAGATAAAAGCCGGATTATTACCGTTGAATTGCAAGCAACGCTTAATGGCTCACTACCAGATAGTGCTAGTGAATTTTTTCCTAAAACCAAAAAATTTCATATTCATCCTGGGGAATCTATCCATACTACCTACTGGGTTAAAAATTTAAAATCTTCCCCGGTTGTTGTTCAAGCTATTCCCAGTGTTAGCCCTGGTCTTGCTGCCAAACATGTTATGAAAATGGAATGTTTTTGCTTTCAACATCAAGGGCTTGAGGCGCATGAAGGCAAAGAAATGCCGCTCGTTTTTACCCTGGCTCCCAATTTACCAAAAAAAATTAATACCGTTACTTTAGCTTACACTTTATTTGATGTGACCCCATAGGGAGATTAACATGTCAGAAAAGACAAACCATTACGAACATTACTATGTCCCAGCGCAAAGCCATTGGCCAATCACAGGATCTATTGGTTTAGGCGTTTTGATGGTGGGTCTTGCCAATTGGATCCATGGCAATAGTGTCGGACACTATTTCTTTTTAGCAGGATCTTTAATCGTTGCTTATATGATGTTTGGCTGGTTTAGAGATGTTGTGCATGAAAGTCACCAAGGATTGTACAGCAGGCAAATGGATAAATCCTTTCGTTGGGGTATGGCCTGGTTTATCTTTTCCGAAGTCATGTTTTTTGCTGCTTTTTTTGGCGCTTTATTTTATGCCCGTATGTTATCCGTTCCCTGGCTTGGCGGCGAAGGGGATAAAGGAGTATCCCATTTATTGTGGCCCAATTTTACGAGTGTCTGGCCATTAATCAACACGCCTGATCCCAAATTGTTTCCTGCCCCACATGATATTATTCCTGCCTGGGGGGTGCCGGCCATTAACACGCTTATCCTGCTTTCAAGCGGTGTAACCATCACCATTGCGCACTGGGGTTTGGTGAAAAAAAATCGTCTGCAATTAAACTTAGGATTATTTTTTACAATTGCTTTAGGGATAACCTTTATCTGTTGCCAAGCCTTTGAATATTATGAAGCCTATACCCATTACAATTTAACTTTGGGATCTGGCATTTATGGTTCAACTTTTTTCATGCTGACAGGCTTTCATGGCGCACATGTGACAGTGGGTACGATCATGTTGATCACCATTTTAATACGTTGCCTCAAAGGCCACTTTACTCCTGAACACCACTTTGGTTTCGAAGCGGTGGCGTGGTATTGGCACTTTGTGGATGTGGTTTGGTTATTTTTATTTGTGTTTGTGTATTGGCTATAGGATAGAGGTGGTGAGGCTTTATCCACCCCATTGCAAAAGCGCCTAATAGGATCAAAAATAAAAAAATGGATAAGCTAACACGCAAGGTTAACGCTTTGACAGCTTGTTCTTTTTTCTCTCGCCTATACAAAATGTAATATAATCCCGATCCCAAAGAAAAAACGATGGAAACCATAAAGGCGATAATAATTAACTTAATGATCCAGTGATTATCCATGATCCCCATACCGTTTATTAGGCAACATATTTTTTTGAGCTTCATCGTAATAAGTAGTGTCACTCTACTGTGTTGCTTGGGGTTTTGGCAACTTTCGCGCGCCAAGTACAAAGAAAACTTAGCCTATTTGCAACAAAAGGGTGCGATAAACGAAACTAAACCCAGCAATGCCTTTATCACCAGCCTTCCAGAAAGCATGCGTTATCAACGCGTTATTCTAAAAGGACATTTTATCAATGAGTTTACCATCTTGTTAGATAACAAATTAAACAAAGGACAAATTGGTTATCATGTGGTGGTTCCCTTTCAAGATAACTCAATGGATAAAGTCATTTTAATTGATCGCGGCTGGGTGGCACTTGGTAAATCTCGCCAAGTGTTACCAAGCATTAAGCCTATCGAGGGTGAAGTGAGCATTGAAGGTTATTGGGATTTTGCGTATCGTAACCCGTTTATCAAACAAGCATTGGAAACGGATCCCATTCGATGGCCACTCAGGATGCAAGATCTTGATACTAATTTACTGCAAAAACTAACGGCAAAAAGCGTGCATAAAATGTTAGTTAAATTAGATAAAGAATCAGCTTATGGTTTTGAGATTTTGCCACCACAAACCCCTATGACAAGTGCTCGTCATAAAGCTTATGCCTTTCAATGGTTTTCATTGGCCGCTGCCTTGTTTATACTCTCGCTATTTGCGGCCAAACGTAACCTAAAATGACAAAGCAACCACAAATACCACTTAAAAATCCTAAACTTATTATTTTTTTATTACTTATTGTTTTAGCAGGGCCTTTATTTTTTGCTTATATCTTGGTGCAAAAAGGAAACGCTTACCAATTTCGGCTTTCCAATAATGGCGATCTTATTACCCCTCCCGTGAACATTAGTAAATTAACCTTTTTTGAAATTGGGGAGAAAAAACAATTTTCCGGTGATAAACTTTCGGGCAAATGGTGGCTTTTATATGCAAGCCCCGCAAAATGTCAACAAACTTGCCAAGACATCCTTTATTCATTACAACAAATTCGAACTGCGCTTGGTAAAGACGCCTTGCGTCTTGAAAGAATATTTTTAGCCCATCCCCATTGCCAACAAAGTGTTTGCGAAACTTTCTTGCTTGAAAATTACCCTGATATGGCCAGAGCAACGTTGAAGCCATCAAACTATACAAGTTTATTTGCTAATATTGGTAATCTTGATGCAAGAAATACTTATGGAGAGGTTTATATTATCGATCCCAAAGGCAATATCATGATGCATTATGATGCAAACATGGAACCCAAAGCCATTTTGAGTGATTTGAAACGTCTACTGAAGATCTCAAAAATAGGATAAACGCGTGAATGCATTTGCTTGGATAAATCGACTTTCTTTTGCCAGCATTGTACTGGCTTTATGCGTTATCTTGCTCGGCGCTTATACAAGACTATCCGATGCTGGTCTAGGTTGTCCCGATTGGCCAGGCTGTTATGGTCAATTAACCGCGCCCAGTACTCAAAGCGAAATAACTGCTGCCACTCAAGCCTTTCCAACTTCACCTGTTGATATACAAAAAGCACAAATTGAAATGACACATCGCTATTTTGCCCAAGGCTTGGGATGTGCCATCTTCATATTAACCTTACTTGCCTTTATCCAAAGAAAAAACCTTGCACTACCTTGGTGGCTTGGGAGTTTACTCCTTACATTAGTTCTCTTTCAGGGAATACTTGGCATGTGGACAGTCACCTTAAAGCTATTACCAATTGTTGTGCTTAGTCACTTAATGGGTGGTTTTTGCACACTTTCTTTGTTGTGGCTGATTTGGCTATTTTTAAAATTCCCAACAATGCCAGCCGTTATGTTTAAAAGCAATTTATCCAAGGTCGCTGTAATAACATTGCTGATCCTCATTGTGCAGATCTGCCTTGGTGGATGGACAAGCGCAAACTTTGCCGCCTTGATCTGTCCTGATTTTCCCTTATGTCAAGGACAATGGGTGCCCCCACTTGACTTACAGGCTTTCAACTTATTTGCCGCAAGTTCTCAAGGTCTTGCTTGGATGGATAGCGCAGAAAAAACAACCATCCATTTCTTTCATCGCTTAGGAGCCTTGTTTACTTTTACTTTAGGCTTATATCTAAGTTTTCAACTATGGCGACAAAGTAAATCCATCACTATCCCCAAAATAAAACGCCTTTTTGTTGGAACAAGTCATTTACTGGCAACGTTACTTTTCATTCAAGGGGCTTTAGGGATCTCCAATATTGTGCTGCATCTACCACTAGCGGTTGCGGTTGCTCATAATGGTATTGCCGCCTTACTTTTGCTCGTGCTGGTAACTATCAATTATATGTTGTTTAAGGTAAAACCTCAGCATGCCTAAACTCGAACTGATTAAACCTGTTTCTTGGCGAGATTACTGGGAACTGACCAAACCAAAAGTGGTTGCTTTGATGTTGCTAACGGCATGGGTTGGCATGTTGCTCGCCTCTCCTGCAACACATTTTCCATGGCAAGCCATGATATTTGGCACATTAGGAATAGCCTGCGCAGCAGGCGCTGGGGCAGCTTTAAATCATTTGATAGAACGACATATTGATATCAACATGAAAAGAACACAAAACAGACCCATCGCCACAGGTCGTATTGGCCCTTTTCAGGGCATGTTATTTTCCTTAGGTCTTGGCAGTTTAGGTTTAATTATCTTAGTTGTTTTTGTTAATCCCATCACAGCTTGGTTAACCTTACTCAGTTTAGTCGGCTATGCCCTTTTTTATACTCTTTTTTTAAAGCAAGCCACGCCGCAAAATATCGTCATTGGTGGCGCTGCCGGTGCTGCTCCTCCTTTACTCGGCTGGACAGCTGTGACTGGCCAAATTGATCCCTTTGGGCTTTTACTGGTGTTAATCATTTTTACCTGGACACCCCCCCATTTTTGGGCATTAGCGATTTATCGCTATGAAGATTACGCTAAAGCAAAATTGCCCATGTTACCTGTCACCCATGGGATCCACTTTACCAAGCTTTGTATTTTACTTTACATTGTCTTACTGATTGCATCGACCCTCTTACCTTATATTACAGGTATGTGCGGCACAACTTATCTCATATGTGCATTGGGACTTGGGTTTGGATTTTTATACTATGGCTGCAAACTTTATTTCACAAACAATCCTAAAGTTGCTTTGAATACTTTTAGTTATTCTATCATTTATCTCATGGCGTTATTTGTTGGTCTTTTGGTTGATCATTATTTAAGCTATTTTTTGCAACCTAATCCGAGCATCGTATGAAAAAAAACTCTTTATTTATTATTCTTATCATTGGCATTGCCTTAGCAATTGGCGTTTGGCGAGATAGCCAAGAAAGCAACCTTGCACCCACATCATCTGCATCATCTGCTTTACCGCTCAGTGTGGGCACAGCCTTGCAAAGACCTTTTAGATTACCTGAATTTTCACTTACGGATATAAATGCCAAGCCTTTTACAAACGCTGCTTTAAAAAAATATTGGACATTTCTCTTTTTTGGTTATAGTCAATGTCCTCAAGTATGTCCTGCCACATTGAGTGCAATGAAACAAATTTCTGAAAGCCTTGGAAAAGGTGCTAATACACAATTTATTTTTGTTACCATCGATCCTGATCATGATACCCCCCAAAACTTAAAAACCTACTTACAACAAGAAACGCATATGCCTGATTCCTTTATTGGACTTACAGGTAACAAAGAAACCATCCATGAATTAGCACAACATGTGGGCATCCATATCGCCAAGGAAGAAAATTTATCCTTTAAATCAGATCACATAGAACATGGTGGGGCACTTTTGCTCATTAATCCTGAAGGCAAACTCATGGCAATTTTTTCAAGCACAGAGAAAACAAACGCTATCGTCAAGGATTTCAAAGAGATCGTGCATTATTATGCCCAGTATGCCTAATGCTCTATTTTTACCAACCGCTTTGTTTGACGAAACATTTCAGACAAAGGCGGTGGCTCTAAAATAGAAAACACCAATTTCGGACACATCACACCAAATTGCCGTGCTAACTTTTCCATTTGTTGGGTGATGCTATTTTTAGCAAGCGCCATATTTTTCGCACAGATCTTAACTTCTACTTGATGGGGCGAATGTTGCAACAATTGATACTTTGAAATACTGCCAACCGCTTTTCCTATCGCTAAATGAAGATGATCAGCATAAATAGGTTTAAGATGATGATGACTATTACAAGAAAAGTATAAAGTGTCTTCGCATCTTCCGACAATGCGCTCAATGCCCATAAAAGCACTACCACAAGCACAAGGAGTTGATTTAATGCTTAAAATATCTTCCATGCGATATCTTACTAAAGGTTGCAGATAACGATTTAAAGTCGTGATAACCGGGATAAAGCGCTCTTTTGAATCATCTATCCATTCTTTTTCGATGTAATATTGGGCTTCATTTAAATGTAAAGTGCCATATTCACAGGTAGCTCCTAAATGACCTTCTGCGCATTGATAAATTTGTTGCACATTTTGCTCAAAACTGGTAGCAATCAGCTTTTCTTCAACGGGGGTAAGTACTTCTTGAGTAGCAACAAGATGCTGTGCTTTAAGTGATATTTTTTTTTCTTGCTGTAATATTGCAAGTGCGCACAAGGTTTGCGAAGGAGCAATGATCATATCGGGTGAATAAGCACAAAGTCTCTCCAACTGCTGGCTAAAGCTTTGGTGTGAATCGATAAAACACCACTTAAAACACGAAGGTGTCGCTATAAAATAGGGCGATTGGCTCAAATAAAAAACTGCTATTTTTTTGGGAGGTATGCCGCTTACCCCCCATAATCTACTTAATATACTGGTCATTTCAAGAAAATATTCTTGATGTGAATAAAGATAATAGCTTGTCTCACCCGCCGTCCCTAAAGATTGGTTAATATGCCAGTGATGCTTAGATTGAAGCATTTCGTGGGATAATTTCGCTTTGTTCAACTGCGCAAAATGTTCTTGCATCATGGATTTATCCATAATGGGCAATTGCTCAAAGCGACTTGCTAAATCCTTATAAAAGGGGATATTTTTTTGAAGATAGTATAATAGCCGACGTAATTTTAACTGCTGAGTTAGCTTAAGCATCGCATAAGGTAAACACCATCCCTTGACACGCGCTGTTTGGTATTGTAACCAAAAGCTTGACTTATCCCACATTATCAAAACCCTTTTGATCACCATTCGCAAGTTCTTTCTTTCATTGTAGAAACGCTGTTAAAGAAAGCAAAACCAACCTGACCAATGGATAATAAAACGAGATAAAAGGTGATTTCTAGGTGATTAGCTGATTGCCGAAAATAAAGGTTAAAAAGAAAAACGGCGCCCTAGGCGCCGTTGATTTAGAGTCGAGAACCAATTCTCCTTCTTTCTTCTTGATGATTGTCTATCAAATCTTGTGGCGGTGTATTACTAACCTGCTCTGGCAACTCTCCCAAGGAATTTGTTGTCCGCGAAGAGTTTGCTGAAATATCCGGTGCTTGATCTTGTGAACGCTTTTTCAAGATATCCAGCCTATTTTGATTCTTATTATATTTTTGCTCAAGCTTGGCAAGCTTTTCAAGTAAGTGTTTTTCTTCGCTTGGAATTTCTAAACACTGTTCTTTGGTAAAATCGATTTGCTTGTGCCAAATGCCAAAGCCCCAGAAAAATACCACCGACTCAAGTCCGCCCATAAAGGTCGTCACACCCGCAACACCACTCACAAGCGCTGCAAGGCCATGTTGCATGACGTTCATTGCCACAGCGCTAAAGCCTGTACCAGTGGTGCTCCACCAAGGTAAGCTCATGATGCCAATCCATGCCCCAGTAACCACACCATAGGTTGCAAAAGCCAAGGCCGTAAATAACACTGCCGTTTTCAATGTTTTCTTGAGACTGATTTTTTCGCCCCAACGAAACTGCGCTGAAAAATGGCTTAAACTGCGCAGCACACTTTCGGCCGCACCAAACATGCCAAACTCTTTGCCGCACCACTCTGCCAAAACAACCCCTAAAGCAGCAAAAAGACCTGTTGCAATAGATCCACTTGCCACAAAAACGCCTACTGCTAAAAGCATGGTTGAAATAAGGGCCATTCTTTGTGCACCATAATGCATTGCTCGCTCTAATAGCGGTGTTTTTTCGCCCGGATTAGGCAAATTCAAATCCACATCGCGTGGTCGCACTGCTTTTAGGCCAATTTTGTCTAGGTTTTTTAAATAATCCGATTCAATTTGAAATTTAGCCACATACGGCGGTAAAAACTGATTATTTTTAATACGATAAAGATATTCTTTGGTCATATGCGCTTCAATCTTACGTGCCGCTGCTGCTGCTTTTTTACGCACACCTTCATCGTTATAAACCACATTTAAAACGGATAATTCAAAAGGGGTTTTTTCTCTAATTTTTTCGTTTTCTACTTTATGAAGTGTGTTAAAAAAGGGCTGATCGCGATAATCTTCTGGGGTCGCGCCAGGATGTTGCTTTAACCAAGCATCCCTTTCTTGTTGTGCTATGGTGCCGCCCACTTTGGCCAATTCATACAACTCAGGTATAAAGGTACCTACATCATTGTTTTCATTGTCCTTTAAGCACATAAAAGCCAGGGACTGTTTGCGCAAAACAGGAGGGGCTTCTTTTGGTTGGGTCCACATCATATGCCCATTTTTATAGAACTTTTTAATGTCACCTTCTGAATTTTCTGAGCCCCAAAGATCTTTAAAATCAAATTCCAAACGCTCGGACAACCACTGAATCATACTCCACCTCCACTACTTTACAGCTTTTTCGCCGTATTTTTTTAAATACCTCTTTAAAATACGTAAATTAATCAGTACAACTTAATCTGATCGAAAATTAACAGTATCATGCTTAAGTTGGCATTGCAAAAAAAATTAGTTGATTCTCTTAAAATGAGTATTTATATGACTGGCTTATATTTAGTAGTTAGCGTCGTCAGTAGTAAAATGCCGGAACTCACCACAACGATGGCAGGCCCTGTAGGCAGATCCCAGGTATGAGAAATCATCAAACCAATCACCACCGCCATTAAGCCAATCAAACTTGCTCTGCATGCCATCTTTTCTGGACTATTCGACAAAGGCCTTGCTGCAGCTGCCGGGATCAGCAATAACCCTGTAATTAACAAAACGCCGACCATTTTAATAGCAACGGCAATGGTTATCGCCAACAAGAAGGTATAAGCAAGTTGAATATGGCCAACTGGTAAACCTTCCACTTTAGCAAGATCGACATCGATAGTGACTCTTAAGATAGATTGCCACAAAAATGCCAGACTTATTAGGATCACGCCTCCCCCAACATAGATCCCAACAACATCATGCCAACCCATCGCTAATATATCGCCATAAAGAAATCCCAGCACATCAACGCGAATATCTTGCATAAAACCAAGTACCAACAGGCCCAAAGCTAAGGTGGTATAGGATAACAACCCAAGCAAAGTATCACTGGCAACGTTAAGACGAAGCTGCAATTTCAATAGCAAAAAAGCAGCCATTAGCGCGATAGCGCATACCCCGAGTGTGACATTAAAATGAAATGCCAAAGCAAGGGTTATCCCCAATAAGCCTGAATGCGATAAGGTATCGCCAAAATAGGCTAATCGTCGCCAAATCATAATAGCCCCTAAAGGACCTGCTATCATGGCAACGCCAATTCCACCCATAAGTGGAATAAGGAGATAACCAATATCTAATGCTTCTTTCATTTCCATCATGGTTTTTCTTTATCCGGATCGATGATGTGACCATACACATCATGATGGTGATCATGACGATGCGTATAAAATGCTAACCCAGCAGCTGCTTTGCCAAATAATGCTGCAAAAGCGGGATCTCGGCTAACTTGTTCGGGATGTCCTGAACAACAGACATGCTGATTTAAGCACACCACCATATCAGTGCGCGCCATCACAATATTCAGATCATGTGAGACTAATAAAATCCCACAATGGTATTTATCCTTAATGTTAGCGATTAAGTCATAAAGCTCACCCTGGCCTATTAAATCAACCCCTTGAGCTGGCTCGTCTAAAACAAGCAGCTGGGGCTTTCTCAATAAAGCTCTGGCTAATAAAACGCGTTGAAACTCCCCACCTGAGATCGCTTGTAAAGGACTATCGAGCGCGTGTAGGACACCCACTTCTGCCAACATATTCCTTAACAAAGCTTGTGAACAAGTTAGTCCAAGACTCAAAAAACGGGCAACTGTCAAAGGAAAGATAGGATCGATATGCAAGCGCTGTGGCATGTATCCTATGGTGAGTTGCGCTTTTTTTTGTATTTTACCTACTGTTGGCGCTAGCAAACCTACCAGCAGCTTAATCAAAGTGGTTTTTCCGGCGCCATTAGGGCCAATAATGGAAACGATCTGATCCGGCATTAAAGATAAATTTACACCTTGCAATATAGATCGCTGACCATCTGAATAGGCTAAATTTGTTGCTTGAATAAGCGGGGTGGTATTAATGGTTTGGCTCATAACTTTAATGACAGCCTCAGATGTGGTAAATTCTAGCATTACCTGAGCTAAACACCTACGGGATCCCATGTCAAAACAATCCTTGCTGATTGCCCTCTTGTTTTTTTGTTTTTCTTTTACTTGTCAAAGCAACACTGTTCCTCAAGTTGCAGTAACGATTAAGCCCATTCATGGCTTAGTGGCAAGCTTGATGCAAGGTGTGGGAACACCAGTGCTTTTACTGCCAGACAATGCCTCACCCCATACCTTTCAGTTAAAGCCCTCAACCTTAAAACAATTGCAAGCAGCTGATCTCGTGATTTGGGTAGGGCCGGAACTTGAACTTTTTATGCAAAAACCCCTTACCCAACTTTCTCCTCGATTTGGCATGATCAAACTACTTGAAATTCCCAAATTACAGCTTTTGGAGCAACGTGCTGGACGACAATGGTCACAACACGATCACGGACATGAACATACGCATGACGACGTTGCAAATTTTGATCCTCATTTTTGGTTATCAACCGATAATGCGATTGTCGTTGTTGATGCAATATGTCAGCATTTATCAACTATAGATAAAGCAAACGCACCTACTTATCAAGCAAATGCAAACCATTTAAAAAACCAGCTCTCTGGTCTTAAATTAAAACTGACGCAAATTTTAAAAAATTCACATCAAAAGCCTTTTTTGGTTTATCACGATGGCTATCAATATTTTGAAAAGGAATTCAATCTAAATGCTAAGGGCACCTTAATGTTAAACCCACATCTGCCTCTAAGTGCTCGCGGATTTAAAGATATTAAAACGCTGATCGCAACGCATCACGTCAAATGCGTTTTCAGGGAAACTGAATTTAATGATGTTAAAATGACCCAGTTATTAAACAACATCGGCGTCAATTTAATCGAGCTTGATCCCTTAGGCGCCAGGGTACCAGCGGGACCTGGCGCCTATGAAGCAATTCTGTTAGCAATTGCTAACACCTTTGCACAATGTCTCGCCTGAACTAATCATTGCTTGGGTAAATTTTGCCTGGGGCAAGTTTTGGCTTCTTATTTGGCGGTTCTTCATTAGACGTTTCTTCATGAGGCCGTTTTCGATTGTCATTTGTTATCTCTTGGGCTTGCGCATTATAGCCATGAAGGATAGCTTCAGTATTTGAACTTGACACAAGATCAATAGAAGGAGCGCTTGGTTCGGGGATGCTCAAATTATGAGTGTAGTATCCAAAGGTTGCTGGCGCGGGCGGATAAGCATAAGGGACAGGTAAGGTTGCAATAGCAGAAAAAGAGGATGAGTTTGTGGTTGCTTTTCTGACTTCTTGTTCTGCCTTAGAAAGCCAGTTTAACATTAACTCAATCTTTTCAATTTGAGTTTGAATTGAATATTCTGAATTTCTCAGTATATCAATCGCTGTATTAACATTGGTGCGAGCAATTTGTTCTCTTTCTGCTGGCGATTGATAATCAAATACGCTTACATGTTTCATTTGCTGATATTCATTAACAAAGGCTTTAAATAATGCATTATTATTATTTGACTGCTGTTTCTTTAAATCGACTTTTAATCTTGCTAATTTTTTTTCAAGCATTTGATAGGGAGTTTCTCCTCTGCTATTCACTTCATAGGGATTAATCAATTTAGTATTTAACAACGCTGTCATTAAATCAAAGTGATTATTATTTACAGCCACATGAATAAGATTACCAACATCATTTTGAGCATTTTTAATATAGGTCGCCCCCAGCAGGTACAAGGTGATCTCTGTATGGCCTTTTTCAGCTGCATTAAAGAGGACGGTTGCATCTTTATCTAAATTGGCATAGGGCAGTAAAATTTGAATTGCTCGAACATCATTCTTTTTGAGAGCCTTACCAAGTAATTCATTGACATACTCGACCTCTAACGGTCGTTGGCTCAGTATACTTTGCAATGATATATGTTTTGAGTGCTCAATAGCATATTCAAGCGCTTCTTTAAAATTGTTATTATCCACCAATAAACCAATCGCTGGCATTTGTTCTCCTTTAATAGCAGCTAAAATTCCTTTTAATTTCGCTTGTTTGGAATTATCATTTTCTAATAATACTTTAACGATGTTGATGTATCCTTTGAAGGCAGCAATCTCAAGCGCAGTTCGGCTGTGCTTGTCTTGCGCCAATAAATTAGCCTTTTGTTTTATAAAAAATTTGACTAACTCTTCGTGATTTTGCCAAACAGCGATTAATAATGGCGTGTTTTGATCAGTATCGACACACTCAAGATTAGCTCCCTCATTTAGCAATTGAGTAACACTATTTAATTCTCCGTTTTTAGTTTTTGCCAAAAATTCCTCGTCTTTATAGCCAAAAGTCGCATTTATCCCTTTTGCTATCGTTTCAATTGGGTGAGCAATAAAATTCCACATAGGAATACTCCAAAAATTTAGTTAACCATTTTGTCAGCATTCTAAACCAAGAGACTTTAAAAGTAAAACTAAAAAACCGCTAAGCGGGCGAATAACCCCGTTAAAAGGAGAGATAACTTAAGCGAAGATACACAATTTGAAAGCTCATAAATATTCTATAGTAATATTACCTATTCTTTAAATATATTTTCCAATTATGTCACATTCAAAGAAAATCAGTTTCGATATTGATATCAAACTATTGAAAAAACTAGATAATGTTGCGCTTATTGCAGATAGGCCAAGGGCATATATATTAAATGAATTAGCTGATAATTTCCTAGATGATTTAGCAGGGTTTTATCTTGCGTCTCATTTGCTTAAAGATTCATTAGAAAGTGAATATACGCCTATCGGTAAAGCATGGGAATTAGTTCAACAAAGACGTGACAATGGTAAAGGACAAAAAAGATAACCTTATGTGGCATATCGCACTTCATCAAACAGCAGTTGTGTCATTAGCACATTTATCAAAAGATGCCACAAAAGCTATTTTTCTTTTTTTAAATGAAGTTTTACCGTGTCAGCTTAGTGCACAAAAATTATCTTCAGCCAACATTAAAATGTTAAGAGGGATTTATCTTTTTCCAAAAGAGACTTCCCATGGCATGATTCATCTTTTCATTCACATTGAATTTGAAAAAAAAGAGATCAAGGTGTTACATCTTCATTTACGCCATCGGCTTGAACCTAAAACAACCAACAAGAAAAAATAAATAACTCAAAAACCATTTGCCAGCTGACAGCATTTGAAAAATCTCTCTTTTTTGTGTACCCTTTTTTAAAAAGAATCGCCAAGGAGAGGTTTATGATAAGATTAGCACTATTGCTTACAATGTTGTTTAGCATGTCCAGTTTTGCACATGAAAACTATATTTTCATCGCAGATAACAATATCACTTCTATTCCAGTTAAAGATCTTAACGAGAGCATGATTGATTTGACACAGCAAACTGAAATCGCATACGGACCTGCGCCTGAATACCCACACAATAAAGAGTATACCCAAGTTAGAAAGACTGTTTACGAAAAACTCAAAGCAGCGCAAGCTAAGCTGCCAACAGGTTTAAAGCTATGCGTTCATGAAGGCTATCGCAAACTGAGCATACAAGAACATCTTTTTCGTGTCCACTTTCAACAAATTCAAAGATCTCAACCTAATGCTGCCTATGAAACCGTTTTCAATGAAACAACCCGACTCGTTGCGCCAGCAAGGAAAATAGATGGTTCGGAAAATATTGCCCCCCAATTTACAGGTGGCGCTGTTGCGGTCTACTTAATCGATGAAAAAGGCAACCCTGTTGATATGGGAATATTGCCCAAAGATTGGCTAAAAGATAAAGATGGTCAATTATCACGTAGTCTTTCAACTAAAATATCACGTCAAGCACGAAAAAATCGTGAAATAATGGCAGACGCATTGCGTGCTGTTGGTTTTGTCAATTATCCTGCTCAGTATTGGCATTGGTCTTACGGCGATCAATATTGGGCTTATCAAACCCATCAAGACTATGCTGTTTATGGTGCTTGGCAGAAAAGTTAAACAAGGAAATTCATTTGAACCCAGCATGGTTAATTGCATTTTTTATCTATTTAGGGCTTATGGCTTTCAATCTCAATGCCCAACTTAAAAGCGAAGGAAGTGAAACTCTAGATTATGTTCAAAAAAGAGGATATCTTTTATGCGGTGTTAGTCAGGGGCTGCCAGGATTTTCCTTTGTTGATAATCAAGGCCACTGGCAAGGGCTAGATGTTGATTTTTGTCGTGCTGTGGCTGCAGCAACCTTAGGAGATGCCAATAAAGTCACCTTTGTTCCATTATCTGCCAAAGAAAGATTTACTGCGCTAGAATCAGGTGATATTGATATCCTTTCTCGTAACACTTCTTGGACATTTTTACGGGATACTACTTTAGGTCTTCGCTTTATTGGCGTGCTCTTTTATGATAGCCAAGGACTGATGGTTAGAAAATCAGCCAAAGTAACTATGGCGCGTGAACTTAATGGCGCAACCATCTGCACCAATACAGGCACTACGACCGAACTTAACATTGCAGACTTCTTTAAAACCCATAACTTAAAATATCAAATCCTCACTTTTGAAAAAACAGACGAAACACTGAGTGCTTATGAAACTGGCCGTTGTGACGTTTATTCAACAGACGCCTCGGGCTTGGCTGCGCAAAAACTAAAATTAGCAAATCCGCAAGAACATTTTATTTTACCAGATGCAATATCTAAAGAACCATTAGGTCCTATGGTTCGACAAAATGATATTGCCTGGATAAATATCGTACGCTGGACACTGTTTGCCTTGATTAATGCCGAAGAACTAGGGCTAACCCAACAAAATGTGCAACAAAATCGCAATAGTACCAATGCAAACATACAAAGGCTTTTGGGTGTCCGAGATAATCTAAGCGAAAAAATAGGCTTAAAACCGGATTGTTTCTATCAAGTTATCTCACAAGTTGGAAATTATGGTGAAATTTTTGAAAAAAATGTTGGGCAAGCAAGCCCTTTAAAATTAGAGCGCGGCTTAAATGCGCTATGGACAAAAGGAGGTATACTCTATGCGCCACCCTTTAGATAGCGTGCAATTCTATGCTTTCTTTATCTGAGATTTGGTATAACCGTCACTTTAGATCTTACTTGATACAAACGATTTTTCTGGGGTTTGTGACCTTCCTTGCGATAAAGCTTTGGCAAATATTACATGTGAATCTTGACAAGCGTGATATTGAGTTGGGTTTTGGTTTTTTAAAGGATACTGCAGGGTTCAGTATTATTACACATTTAATTGCGTATAATGAACAAAGTAATTATTTCCGTGTCTTTTGGGTTGGCCTGCTTAACACCTTGCTGGTTTCTGGAATAAGCATCCTGCTTGCTACTCTCTTTGGATTTATGATCGGCATTGCAAGATTGTCCTCACAAAAACTGCTGCGTTTTTTGGCAAGCATGATGGTGGAGACCATTCGTAATATTCCGCTATTGCTCCAATTATTTATTTGGTATTTTGTTGTTTTAAGGGCGGCGCCTTCGCCTCAAAATAGTATTTCTATTTTTAAAACCATTTATATTACCAATCGAGGTATTTATTTTCCTGCGCCCCAATCGCAGTTTTCAGCTTATTATCTATCTTTAGTTTTATTGTGTTTTATTACGATTTTTATTTTCTTTAGGTTAGATCAGCGTCTTTGCTTATTAAAAGGTCTGCATAAAACTTATTATCGACTTTTAGGATGGATAACGACAGCACTAACTGTTTGTTTGCTTATCGCTTGGATAGGAACCTTAACTTGGGAAAAGCCACAGCTTGGGCATTTTAATTTTGAATATGGGATAAGCCTTATTCCCGAATTTTTAGCTTTGGTCTTTGCTTTAAGCCTTTACACCAGTGTCTACATTGGAGAAATTGTTCGTATGGGGCTATTATCTGTCCCTCAAGGCCAACAAGAAGCAGCCAATGCCTTGGGATTTTCCAAATGGCAAACTTTAAAGCTCATTATCATTCCTCAAAGTTTAAGAGTGATCCTTCCTCCCTTAACGAACCAATATCTCAACATCATCAAAAATTCCTCACTGGCTACAGCAATTGCGTATCCTGACTTGGTTTCAATTTTTGCTGGTACTGCCTTGAACCAAACAGGGCAAGCAGTTGAAATCATCGCTATGACCATGGCGGTTTATCTATTCATTAATTTAATGATCTCGGGTTTGATGCTCCTATACGAAAAATACACCCGTTGGGGTAACCCATGAGCAAACAAAAACAACTTTGGTACTATTTACAAGCACATCCTTATTCAGCCCTAGCAATTGTTTTGCTTGCGCTTGCTATATTGATATATTTCCCCCCTTTAATAGATTGGGCCTTTTTAGAAGCAACGTTTACTGGTAATTCTAAAAAAGATTGTCACCCAGGCGGTGCTTGTTGGGCGCTTATTCATAGTCGTTGGGAACAATTTATCTATGGATTTTATCCTGCCCCCTTACGTTGGCGAGTCAATGTTGCATTTGTCATATTAAGCATGAGTTTGGCTAATTTAGCTTTAATTAAGGTTCAATTAATTAAACGACTACTCTTTCTAGTTGCAAGTTATATTATTATTTTTTATTTATTATATGGCGGTGTTGGGCTTAAAGTCGTGCCAACTCATTTATGGGGAGGTCTATTCTTAACCATTTTTCTAGCATTTGGCAGTATGACCTTTGCTTTTTTTCTTGGTATTTTGTTAGCGCTTGGTCGTAACAGCCCACTTTTATTAATCAAAGGCTTTTGTATTATTTTTATCGAACTCATTCGTGGCGTACCGCTTGTGACCATCCTTTTCATGGCTGGGGTCATGTCTCCTTTATTTTTGCCGGAAGAAATGATCGTTGATAAATTACTAAGTGCTTTCATTGGTTTAACTTGCTTTGCATCCGCCTATGCTGCTGAAGTGATCCGCGCTGGACTAAATAGTTTACCAAAAGGACAAATTGAAGGCGCATACGCACTTGGCATGAGTTATTGGCAAACCATGGGTTTAGTCATACTTCCTCAAGCACTGCGCACCGTTATACCAGGTCTAGTGAACAATTTTATTGCCCTTTTCAAAGACACAACGCTTGTGCTTATTATTGGCATATATGACTTTCTGGGTATTGTTCAACTTGCCATTACCGATCCCCTTTGGTTGGGCAGTGCACTAGAGGCCTATCTTTTTTGTGCTTTGGTGTATTGGGTATGCTGTTTTAGCATGTCATTTTATAGTCGATATTTAGAAAAAAAATTAAGCATAGGTTCTATTTAAATGAAACAAACACCAACAACATTGATGATCGAGTTAAACAAAGTGTCAAAATGGTATGGTGATTTTCAAGCTTTAAAAGATATTTCTTTGCAGGTTAAACAAGGAGAAAAGATTGTTATTTGTGGGCCTTCAGGTTCAGGAAAATCCTCTTTAATACGATGTATTAATGGTCTTGAAGCACACCAAGCTGGCACCATTAAAGTCAAAGGGATAGCCCTTAACGACAATATTAAAACTAAAGCAGTGATACGCCAACAAGTGGGTATGGTATTTCAGCAATTCAATCTATTTAATCATTTAACAATTTTAGAGAATTTAATGCTTGCACCAATGTGGGTCAAAAAAATTCCTAAAAATGAAGCTCAAAAACTTGCTATGCAATATTTAACGAGCGTGAAAATCGCTGACCAAGCAAATAAATATCCTGCAGCACTCTCAGGTGGTCAACAACAACGGGCGGCCATTGCCAGAAGTTTATGTATGCAACCTTGCATCATGCTATTTGATGAACCGACCAGCGCACTTGATCCTGAAATGATTAAAGAAGTCTTGGATGTCATGATAGCATTAGCTAAAGAAGGTATGACCATGATTTGTGTCACTCATGAAATGGCTTTTGCCCGAAAAGTTGCCGATTGGATGGTTTTTATGGATAAAGGCGAAATCATTGAAACAAATACCCCTGATAATTTTTTTAAAGCACCAAAAGAAGAACGCACAAAACTATTTCTAAGTCAAATTTTACAGCATCATCATGAAGACCGAACTGAGTAAGGTTGGTTGTTCAACTTTTATATTCTTCCCAGTTTAAATTTATACATTCGCTTTAAGTTCTTTTTTTGCTAGTATATGAGCTCAGTATTATTTATTCATTCGACATTATGCTATTTGAAATCTCCAACATCGTTGAAGGCTTTGCCATAGGCGCCGGTCTTATCATGGCGATAGGCGCTCAAAACGCTTTTTTGCTAAGACAAGGCTTAAAACGACAACATCTCTTTCTTTGTGCTATGACCTGCGCATTATCAGATGCGATGCTCATTGTGCTCGGCGTTACCGGGATTGGAGAGTTAATGTCAGAATTTCCAATGATTGCCAACATCATGCGCTGGGGCGGTGCGCTATTCCTTATTTGTTATGGGATCCGATCCTTTAGAAATGTATTCCACCCTCATGCCATGGTTGCCGCGCTCGAAAACGGCACAAAGCAAACCAAGCTTACCACCTTTTTAGCATTATTGGGTTTTACATATCTTAACCCCCATACTTACATTGACACCTTTTTGCTACTTGGCACCATTGGCGCAGAACAACCACCCTCAGAGCATATCCCTTTTATGATTGGGGCTGTGAGTGCCTCTTTCACCTGGTTCTTTAGTCTTACCTATGGCGCAAGCAAATTAACGCCTCTTTTTAAAAACCCACGAGCTTGGCAGGTATTGGACACTTTAATGGGTTTTCTCATGATAGGTATTGCCATTAGCTTACTTATACCTAACTAATTGTAAACAAAGTTATGTTCCATTATTATACAAACTGACATGAGATCATTAAAATCAATAGGATCGACGCTATCTTAAGGGAATAGATGTGGTTAAATTAACCAACATAATTACAACCGTTTTACTCCTCTTCATAACTTCATTTGATGCTTTAGCCCAAGCAGATACCACCCGCGAAGCCGCCATCAACAAAGCGCTGCCGCGTTTTGAAAAGAGCATTCAGGATATGATGAAATCTAATGGTATTCCTGGTGTTGCCGTCGCTGTGGTTTCTAAGGATAAGGTTTACTATCTTAAAACCTTTGGTGTAAAACGCGTAGGCAACCCTGAAAAAATTAACCCATCCACTTTATTCCAAATAGCTTCGCTTTCAAAGCCGATCAATGCAACCATGTTGGCCATTTTACGAGATAAAGGTAAAGTATCATTTGATGATCCTGTGAGCGATCATATTCCTCATTTCCAAGCGAGTAAAAACAAGCAACCTCTTAAAATATGTCATTTAATGAGTCATAGCACCGGGATCCCCAAGGGGGGGTTCGATGATATGATTGAAGCTCAAAAACCACGCGAGCAAATTATTAACAAACTAGAAAGTGCGCGTCGGGTAGCAGCGCCCGGAAAACAATTTGCTTATCATAATGCCACCTATGGCGTGGTGGAAGACGTTATCACCAGCGCCTCTAAAAAATCGCTGCCACAAACATTAAAAGAAGAATTATTTATGCCCCTTGGGATGAAGCATATCTGTGTAGGGTATCAACCCTTGCTAGATGCACCAGACAGAGCTTATCCGCATGTGCCAAGCAGAAAGGGAAAATATGTTCCTGCGCCTCAATATTCTAAAGCCTATTATGCCTTTCTAGCAGCAGGTGGCATCAATGCTTCCATACAAGATCTGGTGCCGTTTTTACAACTTTATTTAGGAAAACCCTCTTCTATCGTATCTAAACAAACTTTAACACAATTGACATCGCCTTTTGTTAAAAATACGAAAGCAGTGATGCTATCAGAGGCCCCTAAAGGCAAAGTCAAAGATACTTATTACGGTTTAGGATGGCATTCCATGAATTATGCCCACCAAAAAGTTATTTATCATCAGGGCCATCTTAAAGGATTTCGCAATTTTATGGGTTTTTTACCCGATGATGTGGGGATTATTATCCTCACAAATGCCGATAGAAAGCATGCTTCCAAAATTGCAATGAAATTTTTTGATTATTATATGAGCGCTTAACTTTATTTAACCTTTAATCGCGTTACTTCGCTTTCGCTTTGTCTCAAGACAGCTTTCATGCCGGCGCCACAAACGATGGGGTGTTTTAACCAACCTTGTCGTGGATAAAAACTTTTTGCGTACAAAATCCAAGAAGTGCCTGCTGCCATACCTTGTTCATAAGCATCATTTTCTAAGGCTGTCTTATAAGTTTTATAAGTTTTATATTCATGATTATTTTGCTGTTTTACATCCTTGTTGTGTGTATTGGCTTCTTTTTGATATAAATAATTACGTAAATGCACCGCTCCAGCAACAGCAACGGTCGTCAATGCAAAGATGGCTGATATTCCAAACCATCCTAAGGAAAGATTAAAAGCAAGCAAAGCACCAGCCAACATACCCATTGGTATAGGATAATTAGCCGGCGCCTTCAAAAACGCTGCTATCACAAATCCAGGATATGTCAGCACGGATATCAAGAGCCCCAAACGAGTTGGTTTAAGCAAATTCCTTGTTTGATCGGTTTGTTTTGTGTCATTTTCAGGTTGAACTGGCTTTTCTTTGTTAGGAGCTTTGGCAGGCACTAACATAATTTCTAGCTTTTTATTATAGTCATAGGCATCTTGGCAATTTGTTTTAAAATAATCAATAAAGGCCGTTTGGATCTTGGTTGGAATGCTATTTTTTAGCGGCTCTTCCAGTGGAACAGTTATCATCACCAAAGTATCGACGTCTTTATTCAACTCAATTGGGTAAGTTTCTTCTTTAAGCTTGATGGGATGATGCGCAGCTATAAAGTCACTTCGTTCTTGAGCACTATTAAAACGGATTGATAGGATCCCTTTATTATTTAAGTCATTAGTTGTTTGAATGACAATATATTTCATCTGTTTAAATTTCACACATCACCTTTTAAATTAGCTTTATTATCAAATAGTTATATATTATTTTCATTATGGACCTGTAGTGTACTTCAATTATCCATAATAAGCTAGCAGAATTACAATTAATCCTTTATAATGCCCCAATTAAATGAAGCGCAGACGCTTTTCTAAAATGCTAAAATTATTGGATTTTCTTTTTCATTGTCCTAAAAGACTTAAAATTTTTGATGCTTTAATGGGAGCAACGCTTGCACTCGCCATGTGTTTTTCTACTTGGTATGCCTTATTTCTTGTGACGATAGTACTGTCTTCTTGTTTGATGATTCGTTTGGAATTAAACCCAGTAACAGAAGGACAGGGTTTCTTATATCGCTTGAATCGCGGTATTATTCTCTATGCTATTGGTATGGGGCCGTTTTTTTCACTGCTCGCCGCCGTTTCTGCCACAGCTATCTCACCGTCTATTTGGGGCTTGATGATTGCTCTGAGTTTGGGGGCCATAGCAGGCAGATTGAGTGGCAATCTTATTCGCCGCCTATTTATTCCCTCACTGACAAACTTTATGCCGCTATTTTCAATCAAACATCCCATAAAAGCACCGCTACTTGAGATAATTTTTAAGTCAAATCCAAAATCTTACTCTAACTCGCTCATCTATATTCCGATGCTTTCCCCTAAGCTGAAAGCTTTTCTCCACAGCAAGCAGCTTTTAGAATTTACGCGAGAAACTCAAGACAAACAAGTGCTATCAACCATTCTTAACATAGCCGTAAGATATCAAAACTTACTGCTTTTGGATGCCGTTTTTAGCAAAAGAAGTGATCTTCATCATGATTCTGAGATGCTTAATTTGGTGATACAGCGTTTTGGTTTATATGAATCGTTGACACTTGATTCAAGATTTGTTCAATTTGACATAGGCAAACCAGATTTTAATCCCCAAGCTGAAATCGCTATCGCCAAATATTTACATGAAAAAGGTTTTAATTTAAATAATGTACACTTATATCAGGCCATCAACCGCGATGAAAAACAAACTGCAGATCTTTGCCTAGAGGTTGGCGCTTCTTTTGTTTCCTCTACTTACTGGCCAGGACATATTGCCATCAGGATCGCTAATTCCACTTGGCAGAAATTTTTTAAAGATCATTATCAAAAATTATTGCAACTTGATCTTGATAGCCCTTCGACTTTAAAAGAACTCGCTGCAAAAAATTTGTATAGCCATTTAAAGGGTCAAGAATGTTATGAAGGTGTCACATTATCAACAAAACTTCCTACTGAACTTCTTTTATATTACAAACAAGTCCCTATTCGTGCTAGGCAAAGAAGCGCCGACGAAGCGAATCTTGCTTTTTATAAAGCAAATCTTCGCTCATGACAACATCTGAGAGCCTATCTGTTTCAAGTGCTTTACCATTCATACCTCATTGTTACGAAACCATAAGCAGCATGGTAATCTTGCTTGAAATCAAGCTCTACGGTGCTTGTTACAGTTATCCCGATAGGTGCAAAAGCGCTAATACTGCCTCCGACATTACCACTACACTGCGCGGGTTTGAAACCTATGGTAGAAAAGCTTGGACCGCCACCAACAAAAAGCGATGTCGTTTCCATTCTATCACCGATAAAATCATAATAGGCCATCACATGCACTTCAGGTTGGACAAAGCCACTCCATAAATAATCAATATCCCACGCTGCTTTAACACCAGCGCCACCAAGCAGCATGTTAAAATGCGCTCTTTCTACTTCTTGATCAGCAGTATCTACATTCGTTTCAGTATAGGCACTCAGGCTTAAGTTTGAGTAATAAAGTGAAACTTTCGGTACGATATGAACACCTAATTGATCATAATCATAACCAAACTCTGCTCTTGCGCCTGTTTGCCAACCGTGAAAATCTGCCTGAGGAGATAAAATCAAATTACCAAACAGAATATTACGGTTCTCGCTGTAATCATTGTATGCAAGCGCCAAGGCCCATTTCAAATAGAGGGGGCTATTAAATTCATAAAATCCATAAACTGCTTCTTGAAAATTATCCGCCTCTGTACTTCCAGCTGCAATTTGATCTTTTATGCTGAGATCTGCCCAACTAAATGCAGCCCCAATCAATGCGCGATCACTTAGCATGATATCTTTGCCTATTGCCAAGCCCCACGCATTATTTTTATAACCCTTAACATGTTGTCGCTCTGATTGTTCGGCATGTAAGCCAAAGATTTTAACCCATGCCCCCTCCTCATCGACCGTTGAAATCGGTGTGCCTATTATCGTATCACCGGAAGCAAACCCTGTTTGTGATAAACGACAAGCTGGATGATTTAAATGACGATGACAAAATTGAGATTTTGTCATTCTTTCGTCAAGGATATCCATGCTATGACGTTGAATTCCAAAACTTTCAGCGAGAACAGCGCTATCAACAATAGGCACGAGTGTATCAATCGCTTGACAAAGCGCATGAGGATCTGAATAAGTGCCTAATTGCCCTATGATTGAAGCAAGCGATCCACTAATGCCACCTGAGGTAGAAATAGCATCAAGTGCGTCAACAACTGTCGTCCCTGAACAACCGGCAGGAATAAACGATGAAATCGGTGATAAAGAAACGACTAATTGTAATAAATTACCAGAAACTTGAGTATCAAATTGAGTGAACATATTATTTGAAGTGACTGGAATAACGTGCAAATCTGCCCCAGCACCAGCGCCATCTGTCACTATGGTAATGGTGACATTACCGTTGGGAATTAAAGTAGGTGCATTTAAAATGCTCACCGAAGCCAGTGGGTTAATTGACGCTGTGCCTTGAACATTGACCATCCCAGCATTAACTTGATTGTTCATATCAAGCCCCAGGATAGTACCTGCTCCCATTGAGAAATCTCCAGTCACAGTTAATGGTGCAGTGTTTGTCGTTAAGCTCAAACTTGATCCATTACTCAGGACTAAATTGCCTGTGATAACTTGCGAACTTGGCACTGCAAAATTTACACCATTATTTACACTGACATTTGTAGCAAATAAATTGGTATTTAAAGTCGCTGTTTTACCTAATGAACCTTGAAAATTAATCAACTTAAGACTGGCACCATTTGCACCTATAGGAGAATCAATCGATGTGCTACCAAGATAATTTAATGTACCTTGATTATTCAGATTGGTTGTAACAAGTGCATCTATACCCTTGCCATCTGCAATACTAATGGCAGCATCTGCCATAAAATTTACAGCGCCAGCAGAAATATCTCCTTGTAAGTTAATAATGGAGTTCGGGCCTTGTGCATTAATCATCGATATTGGCACCGTTCCAATATTTCCTGTAACCGTGGCGTTACCTAGAAACTGTAGCGTACCTATGCCTGGTAGCAGACTATCAATTGCACCAAAAACACTCGCTCCATTACCAAGATTTAAAGCATTATTTGCTTGAAATTGCAAAGAGGCAGCGTACACATTTCCATTAATTGTTGTTGCAGCATTTTGACCAACTTTAATGAGATTATAGGCATGATTTGCAGCGCCAATGTTGCCATTAATCGTAGTTGCACCTACGTTAACCACATTAAGAATGTCAACATTGTTATTGCTTGAAGTCATATTGCCAGTGACTGTCATACCTGCCTGACTACTTAACAATAGTGTCGTTGGACTGCCAGAATTGCCTACAATATTCATAGTCGGTATATTAATTATCGCGCCATCAAGCTCTAAGGTTTGATTGGCATTACCGTTTGAATTGATCGTTAATAAAGAAAGTGAATTGTTGTTACCAATATTCCCAGTAACGCGTCCGCCGCCTTGAAACTGCAATATGCCCGTGGCAGGCGCTGCGGCATCGACTGCTCCTGTGATAACATTGCCAAGCCCTAGACTTAAAACATTATTACCTTGGAATTGCGTCGTTACCGCCGTAATATTCCCGTGGACAGTTGTGCTGTTATGTAACCCGACATTTACAAGATTAAACGCTTTTCCGGAGCCACCTATATTTCCTGTAATGGTTGTTGGTCCAACATTGGCTACATTTAGAATATCAAGATTATTGTTATTCGTTGTGATATTTGCCGTTACTGCCATAGGACTAACGCCATTAAGTAAAATAGTTGTCGGATTTGCGGCACCGCCTAAAATTTGAATGGCAGAAACATTGATGGTTGAACCATTTAGTTCAAGTGTTTTTCCTGCTGCTTGGCTTGAATTGACAGTGATAAGGGCTAAACGATTTATAACCCCGATATTACCCGTCACTTGACCACCACCTATAAAAGCAATATCTCCTGAACCATTTGCGCTCGTTGTGACATTGCCGTTGATCACTTTGCCATCTGTCATTCTCAGAGTATTGTTTCCCTGAAACTGCGTTGAGGTCGCAAATATATTTCCGTTAACGGTGGTATCGTTAAATTGACCTACTCTCACAAGATTGAGAATACTACCCAAAGAACCTATGTTTCCCGAAATGGTATCTGCATTAACAATATCAACAATATCCTGATTCGTCGTCGTTGCAATAATGTTACCTGTCAGTACCATATCAGGATCATTTAACTTCAAAGTAGATGCATTATTTGCATTACCAGAACCATCGTCATTAATAGCCAATGTTGCAACGTTTATCAAATCACCAAATAACTCGACTGTTTTTGCGCCTACACCAGCGGCATTAATGCGAATTAACCCTAAAGAGTTTGTATTACCAACATCTCCTGTAAGCAAACCATTACCTTGGAACAATATCGATCCGGTTGCAGCAACACCAGAGGTATTGTCCATATCTCCTACTACAAAAACACCGTCAGCAAGATTCATTGTCGCATTTGCGGCAAAATTTGCCGTATTCACTCTCAAAGGCCCATTAAAATTTACTGTTTTTGCTGCTTGAAATTCAATTGTATCAATTGGGTAAGTAGCCCCGACAAAGCTTGTTAAGGTTGCTGCGCCTGCAAAGAAAACCGTATTTGAGTTAGCAAGCAATGCGGCATCAATAGAACCTGTCAGGTTTAAAAGTGGCAAAAAACTGTTACCGATGATATCGCCATCTGTTACAGTTAGCGTAATGTTTGGTAATGCGAATAAATACCCTAAACCAAGATCCGGTGTAAGGGATGTATTAGTGCTAAGCAGCAAGGGTACCAAAGCTGCAAACGCCGTGCTCGGTTGCATTATTGCAAAAACACTTGAAGCCAATGCTATGGCCTTGAATCGTGTCTTAGTTTTAAATTTCATTTAACCCAATCCATTAAGTAAATGTATAGGTATATACTCTCAATTTTGCTTAAAAAATCAACTTTTATTTATATGGCGATACTGAAAATAAATCTCGGGCATTTTGGTTAGTCTAACAACAATACTTTTGCCTACGAGTGAATGGAAAAAGCCTAAGTAACTTAGGCACGATGTACCTCAACATGTGAGAGTACATCGGCAAAGATTTGAAGGAAGTTTTAATTTGATATCAGTGACGATTGTTCTGCTTGGTTTTTGGTAGGTGAAGCAGTTACTGCAATTGATTTTAATTGCTTCCCTGCCAAAGTGCGTAACAACACATAAAACACCGGCGTTAAGAAAAGACCAAAAAAGGTGACACCCAACATCCCAAAAAAGACGGCAATACCCATGGCATGGCGCATTTCAGAGCCCGCACCTGTGGATGTGACCAAGGGTACAACACCCATGATAAAGGCAATGGATGTCATTAAGATAGGACGAAGCCGCAATTTTGATGCTTGCAGTGCTGCTTGCAGTGGTGTTTTGCCTTGCAACTCTAATTCTCGCGCAAACTCGACTATTAAAATAGCATTTTTACTTGCAAGCCCCACCAAAACCACAAAAGCAATTTGGGTAAAGATATTGTTATCTGCGCCTGTTAACCAAACAGCAGCAATAGCGCAAAGTAAGCACATCGGTACAATCAAAATCACGGCTAAAGGCAAGGTTAAACTTTCATATTGCGCGGCTAACACTAAAAAGACCAATAAAACACATAGCACAAACACATACAACGCCGTGTCACCCGCCAAAATTTGTTGGTACGTAAGCTCTGTCCATTCAAAACTCATGCCCTTGGGTAAGGTTTTGTTAACAATCTGCTCTATTAAGATTTGCGCCTGTCCCGAAGAAAAACCGGGTGCGGGGCCGCCATTAATTTCAGCAGTGCGATAACCGTTATAACGCATGGCGCGCTCTGGTCCATAACTTTCACTCACCTGCAAAACACTGCCTAAAGGCACCATTTCACCATTCAAACTTCTGACCTTGAGTTTAGTAATGTCCTGAGCATGGGCTCTAAATGGCGCATCTGCTTGTGCGATCACCTGGTAGGTGCGACCAAATTTATTAAAATCATTGACGTATAAAGATCCCAAATAAATTTGCATGGTATCGAAAATCGAACTAATGGGGATCCCCAGTTGTTTTGCTTTGGTTCTATCCACATCGACGTAAAGTTGAGGGACATTGATTTGAAAACCACTAAAAACGCCAGCAAGCCCAGGCGTTTGCCAAGCTTGTCCTTGAATAGCTTGCACCACCTGAAAAAGTGCCTCATCCCCAAGCTCACCTCTATCTTCAATTTGCAGTTTAAAACCACCAGTGGTGCCTAACCCAAGAATCGGTGGCGGGGGTAACAACATCACAAAAGCATCTTGAATCGCTGCAAATTGTCCGTTCAATTGTTGTGCAATCTCTTGCGCAGAAAACTTGCGCTCTTTAAACGGTTTCAAGGTGACAAAAACAATGCCTGCATTTGAACTGACTGAAAAACCATTAATAGAAAGCCCTGCAAACTCAACGGCATGTTCCACCCCAGACGTTTTTAGCACAATATCAGACATGCGACGAATAACATCCTCTGTTCTATCTAAAGAAGCCCCTTCAGGCAATTGGGCAAAACCAATCAGATATTGTTTATCTTGAGCAGGGATATAACCCATCGGCACTTGCTTAAATATCAATACCGTTATACCAATCAACAGTAAATATATTCCCATTGTCAGTGTTTTATGTTTTAAAATTCCGGTGACACGTTCATGATAAGCTTGTGCCCCTACTTTAAAATAATGATTAAATGGTCTAAATAACCAACCTAATTTATCGTCCATCAAACGGGTTAAACGATCTTTAGGAGCATTATGGCCTTTGAGTAACAATGCTGCCATGGCAGGGCTAAGCGTTAAAGAATTAAAAGCAGAGATAATGGTTGAAATGGCAATGGTCAAAGCAAATTGTCGATAAAACTGACCATTTAAACCACTGACAAATGCAATTGGCACAAAAACAGCAATTAATGTTAAGCCTATGGCAATAATTGGCCCACTGACCTCACGCATAGCCTGATAAGCCGCATTCAAGGGGCTTAAACCTTCTGCAATATTACGCTCGACATTTTCCACCACCACAATAGCGTCATCGACCACTATCCCAATAGCCAAAACTAAACCAAAGAGTGAAAGCGCATTGATTGAAAAACCAAATGGCAACATCAAGGCAAAAGTGCCAACAATCGAAACGGGCACTGCAAGTAAAGGAATGATAGAAGCGCGCCATGTTTGTAAAAAGAGGATCACAACTAAAACTACAAGGGCAATCGCCTCAAATAGAGTGACCACCACCGCATGAATGGATTCTTTTACGAAGCTGGTGGGATCATAAACAATGGCATAGTCAATATCTTCTGGAAAATCTCGCTTGAGCTCTTCCATGGCTTTGCGCACATTATTAGACACTTCAATGGTATTAGAACCAGAGGCCTGAAATACCCCTAGCGCAACTGCGGGCTTATTATCAAGCATGGAGCGCATCAAGTAATGCGAACCTCCTAATTCAATGCGCGCCACATCTTTGAGTCGTGTTATCGCGCCATCACTGGAGGTTTTAATGATAATGTCTGCAAATTCTTCTTCAGATTGCAAGCGGCCTTTTGCGTTAATATTCAATTGCAAATCAAGACCAGGCAACGCAGGGGATGCGCCTATCACGCCTGCTGCCACTTGCACATTTTGCTCTCGAATGGCATTGACCACATCGCTTGCTTGCAAACCTCGAGAAGCTATTTTATCTGGATCAAGCCAAACGCGCATGGCATAGTCACTGCCACCAAAAATCTCAACATGACCAACTCCCGGCAATCTTGTTAGCCTGTCCTTAATATTTAAGGTCGCGTAATTGCCAAGATAAAGCATGTCGTAACGACCTTGAGGGGAAAGGATATGAACCACCATGGTTAAATCTGATGAGCTTTTAACAGTGCTTACCCCAAACTGACGTACAATTTCAGGTAATCTTGGCAAGGTTTGATTAACTCTATTTTGCACCAGTTGCTGGGCTTTATCAGGATCGGTGCCAATTTTAAAGGTTACGGTTAAAGTCATCTGGCCGTCTGAAGACGCCTGAGATGACATATATAACATATCATCGACACCATTAATTTGTTGTTCTAAGGGGGCAGCCACCGTTTCTGCAATTGTTTTAGGGTTAGCACCAGGAAATTGCGCCTGAACAACGACAGATGGTGGCACCACTTCTGGATATTCGGATATGGGCAGCTGCCATAAAGAAATAAACCCAGCCATAAAGATAAGCAAAGATAACACGCCGGCAAAAATAGGGCGATCAATGAAAAATCGTGAAATATTCATGCTTTTTCCTTAGGTTTCCTGCTCCATAGGAACTAATTCTGGTTTTACATCACTGCCTGGTCTTACGCGTTGTAACCCATTAACAACAATTTGTTCATCCGCTTTGAGACCCGCCAGTACAATGCGTAAACCTTGCACGACATTGCCTAGTTTTATCTCGCGATAATTCACTTTATTTTCTTTATCAACCACTAAGACAAATTTTTTATTTTGATCAGTGCCTACAGCCCTATCCGTTATCAATAAAGCTTTTTGTTGAGCATGCCCACCTAACTTAATCCGAGCAAAAGATCCTGGTACTAAGTGGTTTTTCTCATTTTGAAACACTGCGCGTACTCGAATTGTTCCAGAAGCGCTATCTAAATGATTATCAAAAGATTCAATATATCCTGAATGCGGTGTTCCTGTTTCATTCGCAAGCCCCATCATGACGGGAATGGGTTTGGAAATTTTAACCAAGGCATTTGTCTTTGTGTACTCCAAAAATGCTTGTTCATCCATTTCAAAATCAGCGTAAATAGGACTATTGGAAACAACCGTGGCTAATATATGTCCTGCCTCAGCCAAATTTCCAACGGTTATTTCTGGTCGACTGATTTTACCGGTGATGGGCGCTCTGATTTGCGTATATTCTAAATTTATTTTTGCTGTTTCTAATGCCGCTTTTGCGCTTTTAGATAAGGCCTTACTTACTAACATATCATGGCTGCGCGTATCGAGTTCACTTTGTGAAATCACCTTGTCTTTCATTAATCGGATCGCCCGCTCATATTGGCTGCTAGATAATACTTCTTGCGCTTGAGCCGAAGCAAAAGTCCCTTGCGCACGCGCAAATTCAGCAGCATAAGTGCGAGAATCCAGCGTAAAAAGGAGTTCGCCTTTTTTAACAATTTCCCCACTTTGATAATGGATTGCCTCGATGGTGCCATGAATACGCGGTCTTATCTCAACTTTATCAATAGCAACGAGCCTGCCCGCATATTCATTCCATTGCTGAATATCTCGCGCTAGCACCTTTGCAACGCTCACTTGCATTGCTTCGCCATAACCTGCCATTTGTGGCGCTTTACCAAAGTGACGATATACCCAAAAACAACCAACTATTAGTAGGGTCGTAACGACGGTTTTTTTGCTTAACCAAGGTGACATGAAAAAGCCCTTTCAAATGCTTAAATGATATAAAAACTGAATGTAACCCCTCATAATACTTGAAGCTTGAGGTTTTGTTAATGCTATTGCATTGAATATAAATAAGTTGCTTTTTTAACTTTTTCATAATATGCGAAGCAATATATGCTGCATAATGTGCCAGCTTTAAAACTTTATTTATAAAAATCTTTGGCATTTTGCATTGAAACATCTATGTTTTTATATGTTCTTTGAAATTTAACTAAAATGCTAAACACATTATCAGCTTTTAGGGGGATAATTAATGCAAAAAGCAAAGCTCATACCCATATTAATGCTAACCGGCATTGCTTTAGCCGGGTGCGATAATATGAATCACACAGAACAAAATGTTTTAGGTGGCGGTTTACTTGGCGCTGGTGCAGGGGCGCTGATTGGCGCTGCTGTCGGTCATGGCGGTGCAGGTCCTGGCGCGCTGATTGGTGCTGGGGTCGGTGTGCTTGGCGGGCTAATTTACGATCAAGCAAAATATGGTCACTACCACCGTTATTATTATGATGATTAATCAATTAACCTAGGAGACGACTATGAAAACCTTCAATATTGGTATAATGCTAATTGGTGCACTGTTACTAAGCAATCAAGCTATTGCTGCAGATGTGAAGCCATTCACATTAACTGCTGTCATGGGCAGTGAAACAGATTCAGACAAATCAAAACCTGAAAGTAGCACCAAAAAAGATGTTAAAGAGTATCTTTCAGATAGCGAAATTACCGCGAAAGTGAAAGAAAAATTTATTGAAGAAAAATTGTTTGGTAAAGAAAAAATATCTGCGATGGGGCTCCATGTTAGGACAAAAAACGGCGTGGTAACCTTGAAAGGGAAGGTTGCAAACAATGATGAAGTTGATACCGCTGTGAAGCTCACAAAATCTGTGGAAGGCGTCAAAGATGTCGTATCAAAAATTAAAGTAAAGCAAACAAAAAAGAAGTAGTTGAACTTTGCCAGGCTTAATTTGATGTAGTTGCACCAAACCAAATTAAGCCTAGCTTTTCCTAATAAACCTGGTATATTTTCCCTTCATTTATCAACGCAAGCAGGGACAATATGCCTCGTTCACTTATTGACAGTTGCTCAATACACCAACTAGCATCCATTAACAGCAATGAATATGGCTTAAATAAAGAAGAAACACTACAAGCCCAAGAACTGCAAAACACCATCCACCATATTCTAAGTAAAACGGATGATTTTCAAATAACACTTAGTGAAATCTTAAATATTCAGAAAATCATTACAAAACTGCCAGAATCTTTGCAAAAAATTTTGCAACCACTTTCATCAGCTTGTGAAACCACTTTGCAGCAAAGAATGGATTTAATCGATCCAATGATAGATTTTATTTATACTTTTAAGGTTATTCCTGATACAAACCTGATTGATACCACAAAACTTTCTACAGATCTTTTGTTGTTGTGTCAGTACATGTTTAATACGGAGAACGCACAGCATACGTTTGGTTATATTCAAAATCAAAGCATGGAAGAACTTGCAAAGCAAATTAAAAATTCCGGTCTTATTTCCACAAGATCTTTATCAAACAGATTAATTAAGCACCAAATTAAAATCGAGAATCATCTGGTCAGCACCGCTGAAACAAGAAAAATCTTATCTCCTCCTGAACACCCTTTTGGTGAATGGCAAGTAACCGTCACAGAGGAAGGCAAGAAAATAATCAACAGAAAGGCGTTGTATAGCAATTTTCGTTCAAAGACACCCCGCTCCCTTAATAACTCGTCTTCTTCCATTAAAAGTGATCCTCATTCCAGTTCAACATCTAGCCGTACTTTACAATTTAGCAAAAACCTTCGTTCCTCCTCACCCACATTTTCAGATAGTGGTACAAATAATGAAATTCAATTGCCTTTGTCAATCATTGAGCAAGTTAAAAATCTAAACATGAATGAAACTATCCCAAGTCCTCGCCTCGCGCAACATACAACTATCACTGAATCAAAAGAAGAAGAAGAAAAAAATACGATCGAATCGCAAGTGGAAGGGGAAAACATCAAAAGGAAAAAAATTTCTTATTCTTTAAAGAAAACAAAAACAAATTCTTAAAATGCGTAACCAAAATTTTCTTTAAAAATTTGAAAGCAAGGATGCCTTATCGACTTCTTGGTTGTAACTCCAATATGAATTTAACAGTAACTTCATCCTTTACTTCAGAGGTAGCAGACCATTCCCCAAGACCCACTCCAAAAGCGCTGCGCTTGAGGATTGTTTGTCCATGAAGGCGGATATGATCTACTGTGCTTTCATCAAGCACTACTTCAGCAATAATCGGCTCAGCTTTATCTTTTAATGTTAAAGTCCCTTTTACTTCTAATGTGCCAGGATCTTTTTGATTAATATTTTGTGATTCAAATTTTGCTTGAGAAAATTTTGTCGTATCAAACCATGACATTGTTTTTAGCATATCGGTCAGTTCTTGAAAACCAGAGGAAACAGAATTCATATCTACCATTAATTTTATATGACTATCTTTTAATTGCTTAGGATCAAAGGCGATTTCTCCAGTAAATTTCTTAAATTGACCGCCAACGGGCGCATTATTTTGCGTAGCAAAGAACTTAATTGAACTCTTATCAGGCACAACTTGCCACTTTGGTACTTCGGCTTTTACGCTGCAGTTCATTAAAAATAGTAATAACGATAGTAATTGAGGTATTAATTTTCTCACGGTATCATTCTCCGTAGAATATCATTTTTATGAACAAAATGATGGAATAAGGCAGCGCCCATATGCCCAACAATCGCCGCCACTAGGGCATATCCTAGCCATAGATGTGTTTCAGTAAGCAAAAAACGCCAATTTTCATTTGGATTTACTAAATCAGGCAAAACAAACCAACCAAAAAATGAAACAGGCAATCCTGAAGCACTAGACAATAACCAACCAGTGATAGGTAATGCAAACATCAAAATATAAAATAGAAAATGTACTCCCCTTGCTGCCAATTTTTCCAAAACGGGCATTGTTGCAGGTAAAGTTGGGGTCAAGTTACTAAAACGCCAAAAAAGACGGATAATCACCAGCATCAAAGCTAAGATCCCATATTCTTTGTGCAAGCCATATAATTTCAATTTTTGCGCATTGAGTGGTAAATATGTCATATAAATACCCACTATCAATAAAGCAATAATTAAAATAGCCATCAGCCAATGTAGCAATATAGCAATAATACCAAAATTTTCTTGCGTGTTTTTAATTAACATAGCCGCATTTAGCACCTATTCTTTTAGGGTTGCTTCACCTTGAATTTCAAGTGAAATTTCATCTCCCAAACCAGGCAAATAGGCATTAATACCATAATCAGAACGTTTTAATTTTCCATGGGCTGAAAATCCGATGGTTTGTTTTTGCGAAACAGGAGATAAGCCAACTTTATTAATTATCACATCTAAAGTAATTGGTTTGGCTACACCATGTAAGTTTAAGGTTCCCGTAACTTTTGCAGTTAAACTGCTGGTAGATTCTATTTTATCACTAACAAAGGTAGCCTTTGGAAATTGTGCTACATTAAGAAATTCACCACTTTTTATATGATCATCTAATTTTGAAATACCAGTGATCACATCTGCCACATCAATTGTCACATCCACTTTGCTATTTTCAATTTTATTGGGATCATAAACGAGGGTACCATTGGCATACCATTTCCCTGAGGGCTCAGAAAAACCAAAATGATCAATATGCCACAACACATAGCTGTGAGCACGATCAAGTGTATAATTTTCCTGTGGCTGCGCCTTATTTTGTGCTTGTGCACTAAGCGCAAACAACATCAAAACAATACCCATTTTCGCTTTGTATTTATTCATATTCACACCCCATCCAAACATTATTGTTCTAATTATAGTTGTTAAATAATAACCAGATTTTACCGATGAATAGATCAATAACTTAATGACAAGGAACAAACATGAAAGCATGGACTCAAGGAATGGCTTATATGTGTTTTGGTTTGCTATCTTCAGGTTGTAGCACCATGTTGCCTTATAGTCCGACCGTTTCTTACTCAGAATATGTTTATTACCAAAATTGTTGTGATGATGAAAATGCTCAAAGCGGCTATTACTACAATGGATATCAAGAGAATGGTTGGCGTTACTGTGTGAGAGAAATAAAATAATGAGCAAGGCACGCTACCATAAAAGCACCACAGCTCTTATTGGCCTCCGGCGCCTAGCCACGCTATCAAAAGGTGTACATCGACGCATCACGGAGTGCGGTTTGTCTGAACTTTATCCAGACTTTATCCTCTACTAAGGAACCCCTTAGCCTCTTTCCAATAGAACGCTTGTGGACATTCAAATGGAAAAAGCACGAGGTACTTACCCGTTAAATAACGTACCCTGCTCTAATAGTATATGCTTTTTTAAACATGACTAAAACAAATGAATAATGACATATAACCTATCTATATGCCGTTTTGCAGATTGTATTGCTTGACGCTATGTTTTACTTATATCTTCTCTATCAAGGTGCATTTCATGAAAATTATTGTTGTTGGCGGAACAGGAACTATTGGCAAAGCTGTGGTAAAAGAACTTTCTCAACGTCATGAAATTATTGTGGCAGCCTATCAGCACGGTGATATACAAGTAGATATCACGGATATCAAATCTATAGAAAAAATGTATGATACTACCGGAAAAATAGATGCTGTTATTGCCACCACTGGCAAGGTTCATTTTGGGGAGTTTTTGCAAATAACTCCCGAACAACATCAAATTGGGCTTAACAGTAAATTGATGGGACAAGTCAATTTAGTATCATGTGGTATCAATGCAATGAACGATAATGGTTCTTTTACCTTAACCAGTGGGATCTTAAGTCATGATCCCATTCGCTATGGTACCAGTGCTTCCATGGTCAATGCTGCCATTAATGGTTTTGTTATTGGGGCTGCCATAGAATTGCCGCGCAATATTCGAATTAATGTGGTGAGTCCTAGCGTACTAGCTGAATCCATGCATCAATATGGTGAGTATTTCCATGGCTTTTTGCCTGTCCGAGCTGCCAATGTAGCCTTGGCATTTAGTAAAAGCGTAGAAGGACTGCAAACCGGGCAGATTTATGACGTAAATTAAAAACGATCTAAATCTTGAGTCCGCACGCTATCTGAGTCATGAGTTACTGCTACAGTTTTAGGGGAGGCAAGCTGCTGCCCTGGCCAGTATAATTGAGCTATTTCTAAAGCATTCAGGGTGAATTTATTAATATATTTTGACTGAAAAAAAGGCGTAAACTTTTTTTTGAGATCAATATTATTATCTACTAAAATTCTTAATTCTTTCTCATCATGTTCGATGATAGCTTTTTCTAAGCGCAAAAATTCTGCAATTCGCTTTAAACGAGAAAAGTTAATTTTGAGTTCCTGCCAAATCTCAGATCCATAACTTTCAATATCCTCATCTAATCCTTGATTTTCCTTACAGTAAAGACTTTTCCAGCTTATTTCCTTAATATAAGCTTTGCCTATGGCTATTAGCTCTCTAACAAGATTTTGTATTTTAGCTTCATCTATTTTAAGTAGTTCAATTAGCGAACTATAACTTTCTTCGAAACCAACTGTTTCCGGTGTTATTTTATAGTAATACTTTAAATGATTAATTATTTTGCCTAAAGAGACACGTTCTATTTGATCAAATTTAAGTCCCTTGCCATGATCTATTTTTGCAAACTGATAATGATCTCCCTTATCTATCAAACCAACGTTGTCATTATGTGGATCTGTATCATGAAGCAACTCGATTACCCATAGGGTCTGCATAAACCCTTTTAAAGGCTTTCCATTTATTTTCATCGGAAATGCTTTGCCATAGGGAAAAGACGAACAATAAGGACTTTTATCTTGATGCTCAGACATCATACTGAAGCTTGAAAAGACTTTAGAGGCAACCATCAAGCCCCCATCTTTGATGACTATTTGAGTTTCTGATGCATTTTCACCTAAAAATACCTTAAACAATCCTCCTGCCACAAATTCTGCCAGCACATCCTGTGGTCGTTCTTGTTTGAATAACCATTCTTGTTGCTTGCTATCCAAGTAAAAGGCCCCCAGTGAAATCCCATGTTGCTTAGGCCGCGAAAAGGTAAAGTCAATCGCCTTTAAAAAAATAGGCTTGCTCGCAATTGATAGCGGCAACTTTACTAAGCTTTGATTTTCACTTTCTCTATCATCATTTTTTAGATATTTTTCTTGATTTGATGTACCTTCACTAATTCCACGCTTCATAGATAATACTCGAATAAAAAAACGAGGTATTTTATAGTCAATCACTAACAAACCATAATCAATATATGATAGAAGGTAGAATTCAGCCGATAAGCTACATCTGGCTATTTTTAGCAAGCAGCGCGAGCATAATAAAAGCCCATCCTGCAATGAGCAAATCAATACCCACAAACAAACCAATAATGTAAAAGCCAGAAGCGGGAAGTTGCGCTAAAATAAAAATCCCCAATAATAAAGTGATAATACCACTTAGAAATGACCAACCCCAACTTGGCAATTGAAAAGCTGCTGCCGTAATGAGGCGAAATAAGCCAATAATAATAAAAAATATGGCTAATAAAATGGTGATCGAATACGCAGCAGGGATAGGGGTAAACATTAATACTATGCCCGCAGCAATATAAAGAAGGGAAACTATTAAATGACTCCAAAACCCAGGCTTTTGCAACCAATATTGAAAAGTATTGATTGTCATAATCAAGCCACTTGCAAATAGCACACCCCCTAAAAAGATAATCGAGATGAGCGTGGTAAAAACAGCAGCACTAATAGCCAAGCAACCTAAAATGCCAAGCACAATACCCCAGGCTAAAATCCAACCCCAATTTTTCTTAAAGACACGCATATCATAATTCGTCATCTTAAAAAGCAATGGCATTGTTATATTCCTTCTTGGCTTTATGTGCTTTCTTACCTATAAAAGAGTATAATCAACTTCATGGCTTTCACCATATAAGTATGATCTTGAAAACAGTAATCCATCATAATCAAGAGACTTCACAATTCGTCGCTGATGTTGCAGGTAAAATAGCTTTCTTAAGCTACAAACCTCTCAGTGATGGATTAGATTATTACCGTACTTTTGTCCCTCCTGAATTAAGAGGGCGACAAATCGGGCAAGCAATTGTAGAATATGCGCTTAATTATGCTAAAGATAATCATTTAAAGGTAAAACCAACTTGCTCTTTTGTGAAACATTATATTGATAACCATCCTGAATATCGATTTTTAGAATACAAATAAAATCGATGGATTGAATTACACGTATCTTGCAAACACGTCTCTACTATTTTAGAAATTTATCTCCTTATTCTGGTGCCTTTTCAATAGAGCACGTTGGGCAAGATCTTAACAATGGTCAGTTTTACGCTATTAAACCCCATCATTATCACACAGACAAAGAAATGAAAGAATTTGATCTTGAAGTTGAAGCTTTAAAGAACAAGATGGCTTATTGAATCTGTTGCTACCGAAAATAAAGCCTATATGTATATTGCTTCCACTTTGAATTTAGGAATTCCGTCATTGCGACCCAGAGCGAAG
>JAFECR010000006.1:134080-138950 GCA_018242045.1 Pseudomonadota bacterium
TTTTAAAGTGGATCGAGTATACATGGATTGGGATTCGTTCAAAAGCGTTGATTTACATCCATTTCAATCTAAATCTTTCCTGAACTTTTATACCATAAATTAGTCTTAATAATTAAGCTATAGGTGTTAATTATTGAGGAACGATATGATTGGTATTGATTTTTCAGATAGTGCCATCCAAAAAACCATTAAAAAGAATTTAACTCGTTTAAATAGACGTGCAAAACTTGAAAATGATTTTAGTATGGTAGATGAATACGGTTTTAACTTACTAGAATACGCTTTAATGCTGAAAGATCCAATCTTAGTAGCAACATATATGGATAAAGGCGTTGATTCCGAAATGGCTGAATATTTAGCACAAGACAATACTGCTCTCATCTCTCTTACAAAATTAGTTTATGAAACTGGAGAAAAACCATTAACCACTGTCGCTAGGTATTTTTTATATAAAGATAAATCATATGAATCAGATCCAGATGTGCAATTTTATAATAATGCCATTCCTGACTATATTCAAAATAACCTCTTTGAAAGAAATACAATAACACAAACACATCTTATCAGGCAATTTACAGCTTATTTAAAACTTGTTAATCAATCTTTGCCTGAGACTTTTCAAAATGGCAAATGTGGTGGATTATCATTTCTAGCCAAATATTACACCGAAAGAGGCAAACAAGATGAATTTTTTAATTGCCTTAATTTAATCATGAAATGGGATGGCACAGAAAGAGGACTGTCACGGTCCGTGAGAGGTGTTGAAGGTTATAAAAACTATAAAGAGCTCCTCGAACAATGGCTGAATGATATTATATGGTTTCAACAATTAGAACTTGATCCTGCTCTTAAGACGCTTAACCCAGAACAAGATGCCAGAGAACTTCAATACAATATGCTCAAAAAGGATGATAGCCCTTTTTTACATGAAAGTATTGATTTTGATGGTATACGACCGAATTTAAACACAATTTCTGAATACTTAATTGAATGTGCCAAAGTGGGCCAACCTTTTCATTTTGAAATTGGTGCAAGTAAACATAAATCATATTTATTTTTATCTCAAAAGGGTGAGTTTACGTATTATGATCCCAATGATAAAGAAAAAAAGGTTACAACTGATCCGCTTGAAGTAGCTCGCTTAATTCATGTGGCTCATTTTGAAAAGATAGACCCTGCTGAATTCATATTCATTAATATTTCACCTAGTTTATTAAATCAAAGTCCAAATTTAACAATAGAAGAAAATATTAAAATTGCAAAAGCCTCTTTAAAGAAGTTGGAAGAACCTCTTTCTGAAATTCATGTCAAAAGATTGATTGGAAAAGATGAAAAAAAATATCAAGAAATATTAGATACTGTTTCAAGTGACACCAACGAAAATATGTTACAAATGGCATCCAGCCTCAATGAACCAATGCTTGTAAAAGGCATTTTAACCATTGCAGAAAAGCATCAACTAAAAGTGAATCGTCTTGAAGAGGCGCTAAAAGTGGCGCTAAATAACAATTCACCAGAAATAATTGACATGCTTGAAAAATATAAAGCAAAACATCAGCCAAAACCACAGCAAGAAAGACCAAAAGCAGTGGCCTTCGGGTATGCACATCAAACCTCACAGCCAACACGACCATTGTCTGGCTCAACACCGACTAGCCAAATAAAAGAAACTCCGAAAATTAGTATTGATGAGGAAAAAAAAGGCTATAAAAAACTCTAGATTTAATATAAAATATCATAACCTTACCCCTTGATTGAATTCTGTGCATGCAAAATAAGAAAATGGCCGAACTTACCTGGCCTGAAATAGAATTTGCCTTTAAGAAAAATTGGATAGTTGTGATCCCTTTAGGTGCAGTCTGCAAGGAACATGGTTATCATTTGCCAATGAATACCGATCTCATCCTTGCTGAAAAACTTGCGGATCATGTGCAAGCAAATTATCAAAACATTCTCATTGCACCCTCGATTACAGAAAGTTATTTTCCATCTTTCACTCAATATCCCGGCTCTTGCAGTTTAACCTTAAATACTGCTACTAATCTTATCGTGCAACGCTGTGCCTTATGGTACCAACAAGGCGCCAAACGATTTTATGTGATTAATAATGGCGTGAGTACAAACCAACCACTTAAACTTGCAAAAGCAACGCTTGAAAAATCTTACTTAAACCTACAATTAGAATATTTAGATTTAGCCTCTTTACATGAAGATCCTCGCATTAAATCTATCTTAAAACAAAAACGGGGAACGCATGCAGATGAACTTGAAACCTCCATCATGATGCATATCGCCCCTCATCTTGTTCAATTAGAAAAGGCCATTCCGGAAGCAAATTTAAATAAACCAGGCCCTTTAACACGAGATGTTAATGCTACTGACAAAACCATTTCCATCAGTGGCGTCTGGGGAGATCCGACGCTTGCTTGCAAAGAAAAAGGGGAAATTGGTTTGATGATTCTGCAGGAACTCATTGATAGTCAACTTCATAGTATGGGCGCACAAAACTTCGCCATTCCAATTAATTAACGCAGACGTAGGGTTTATTGATTTTTTTTGTTTTTTTCATCTGTTGGCGCAGCTTGTTGCTTTATCTGTTGGATCTGCTGTTGACGCTGTTCCTGGTTTTGCTGCCTTTGCTGTGTTCGATTTTGCATATTTTCTTGTAATTGCTGTTTTTGCTGCTGCAATTGTTGTTGTCTTTGCTGTGTTTGATTTTGCTGCAATTCTTGCATTTGCTGCTTTTGTTGTTGCAACTGGTGTTGCCTTTGTTCGTTGCGCTGTATTTGATTTTGCTGCAGTTCTTGTTTTTGCTGTTGCAACTGTTGTTCCCTTTGTTCGTTGCGCTGTGTTCGATTTTGCTGCAATTCTTGCATTTGTTGCTTTTGTTGTTGCAACTGTTGTTGTCTTTGCTCTCTTTGCTGTTTTCTATTTTGTTGAAGTTCTTGCTTTTGTTGTTGCAGCTGTTGCTGTCTTTGTAAACGTTGCTCCTGAATTTTCTGTCTTTGCTGCTCACTTTTATCTAATGCTTTTGACTGTTCAAGTTGACCTTTTTGTTGTTCTATCTGCTGTTTTTGAGTTTGAGAACTTTGATCAAGCTGTAAGTTCTGATCTTTAGTTTCTACATCTGGCGAAACTTTACGTCTTTTGTCAGTCGTGCTATCTAAACTTTTGTCAATAGGCTTAAGAGGTGTTTGATCTTTTTTAGCAGGTCTTTTGCCAGCCTCTTCACTCTTGCCACCCGTTATAGGCTTTGGCTTGGTGGCCTTTGTTGTAATCGCACTCCCTTGCTTATCTTGACGATTAACTGTTGATTTTGTTACAACTGGCCGTGAGGTAATCTCGGTAATTGGTTTGCTTTTTGCTTTTTGCTTCGTTCCTAAGACGCTTTCTTTAACTGGCTTTAGTGAATTATTTTGCGTAATCGGCGCTTTTAATACTTTTTCGTTGACAACCTTAACATTGGCTTTATTAATTTTTTCTGCATCTACAAAAGCTTTTTTAGACACAGCTGTAATTGCGTTGGCTACTTTTATGTTTTGGTAATTAACTTTGATTTGTTTGTTTTTAAATGACTGCGCTACCAAGGTTGGTGTTATTAACGGTGCTCCTAAGTTAATTGCCGAGAAATAGCTTTCACTATAAGCATAAGAAGGGAAGAAAACGTCACCGGGGCCTAATGGAAACCAAGCAATTTCAGCTCCGTGGATAGCAACAGATAATTCAAAGCCATCCCCGCCTATAAAGGCCACTAGCGCAGGCGCATAGACAGGATACACTGTCACTGGCCCAGGTACCCAACACCAAGCGCCACTGACAAATGCCCATCGCCCATAATGATAGGGCGCAAAACCCCAAGGTTCTTCCCCAATCCAAGTCCAACCCCAAGGTTCAATCCATGACCATTGGCCTGTACGATAGGGGGCCCAATCTGTGTCCATTTCTGTCGGTCGCCAAACGTAGCCATACTGCTCTACTCTTTGCCATTCACCATATTTATTTAAATCTTCATAACCAATCATCTCTGAGGGGACATATTGGCTTTGCGTTGGCTTTGATATATTTTTCGCGCACCATGCATCAAGAACATCGTCAGAAGCAAGTTCAAGCTCTTCATAATTTTGTAAATCAGTTCCAGTAAAGCGATAGGCTTTTTCCGCATCGATTTCATAAGCATTGTTTTCACCATAGACATCTGCTTTTCCTTCACGCACGTCAATTGTTGTTGAATTATTTGTTGCATCCACAGTAATTCGATAGAAACCAGGTTGTGTTATTGAAAACGCTAAATTTGGCGTGTCAATCTCATAGATATGCTTTAAAGGTAAACGACTAACACGGATGTTAATTGTTCCGTCGTTTAACTGGAATTGTGCTGTACTATCGTCCAGATTAAGAACAGTAATACTTGTTTTTTCACCCAAACAAAGTGTTGCGTTGTCTAACTGCAAAATGGTTTGCGTTTTTTGATCATTCCATAAAGCATCGCCCGTGATAAGTGGCCTATTTAAAGTTGCGACTACCCATTCCTCTTCACCCTTTGGTAAAAAGCTTGCCTCACCTTCAATTGCACTTAAACGAATAACTCGATTGGGGGGATCAGCTTTAATCACTTCACTCGTAAAGGTTGCTAAGGTCCACACAATAATTGCAAAAATAAACTGGAAACGAGGATGTAGCATGGGGCGCCCTTCAGCAGTGAAGCATTGTATAAATTTATATTAAGTGTGAATTGCTATCCTGACAAGTTGAATACTACATCATCATTTGATGCACATTAAGATGACAAAAAATTTTGACATCTTAAATCTATACTCGATCCACTTTAAAATTAGGAGTTTCAAGTCCGTCATTGCGAGGAGTCTGCGAC
>JAFECR010000006.1:138992-238535 GCA_018242045.1 Pseudomonadota bacterium
ATTCAAAGTGGAAGCAGTATATATGAAAATTTTTTTGGGGGTTTGCTACTCAAAAAAACTGCGTTAATATACACACGTGCACTGAAGGTATGCTTCGGTGCCAGCGCACATTGAAGATGCAGGAACATCCTCAACGTGCTAACCATAAGCAAAAACTTACCAAAGGAGTTTTCACCCATGGCTGAACGCGAATTTAACATACTCATCATCTTTCCAATAGTCTTGCATTTCAAAATTCATCGTTTTTAACCAAAAATCGATTTTTTGAACTCTTTTTGTTAATGCTAGGTTAACTAACCTATCTTATAGGAAGTATTATGCAAGATGTTGCTTTCTCTTTTATTTGCGCAGCGAAACCCTGCTCCTTTGCAAAATGGTTCGCTTTTCTTAGAAATATCATTGAGCATACGATGCTTGATGAAGAAGAAAAATTTCTAGGATGTTGGCTTGCCACCCAATGTGCAAATAATTCATCGTTTACCTGTTCATTTAATTATGAACAAATCGCTTTAGCGGTGCATAAACCTTCACGCAGGGTACATCGCATTCTGACCCGTTTACGAACCATGGATTTTTTGATAGCCGATATTCCTATTTATTATGGCGAACTGAGCATTGAAATGGTGCAAACGATACGTCATTTTAAACTCATCTTACCCAATAGAAAATCTTTTCATGAGGAGGGTTTAATATTTCCCTATTTTAAAAATCGACGCAGAATTAATCTTAACTTGATGAAGAACACTAAAAAGTAACTTGTTTAGGCCACTATTTCATTTGATGCTTGTATTTTCCAACGACGCATCATATGGGCTATCTCAATTTCACTCAGCTCATTCATTAAAAAATTAGCCCAAGTATGAAGATGAGGCAACAAAGCCTCATCTCGCTTGAGGCAAGCTATTTTAAACTCAAGTGCTCCTGTTTGGCGAGAGCCTAATATTTCTCCGGGGCCCCTTAAATTTAAATCTGCTTGGGCAATAACAAAACCATCTTGCGTTTCACGCATTAACTCTAAGCGCGATTTTGCAATAGCACTTAACGGTGCTTTATAAAGCAAAATACAATAGCTTTCCTTATTGCCACGCCCCACACGTCCGCGCAATTGATGCATTTGCGCTAAACCTAGACGCTCTGGATTCTCTATCACCATTAAGGTTGCATTGGGTACATTGACACCCACTTCAATCACAGTGGTTGCCACCAATACAGCAATATCACCTTGATAAAACGCTTGCATCACTTGCTCTTTTTCATCTGCATCCATTTGACCATGGACTAAGGCAACAGTAAAAGGAAGGGTTGTTTGTAACAACGCCAATGTTTCGGTCGCTGCTTGACATTGCAATACTTCAGAGGCTTCAACCAAAGTACAAACCCAATAGACTTGCTGATGATTTGCACAAACTGCTTTTATTTTTTCAATGACTTCATTTCGTCTTGATTGTGGAATAACCCGAGTAATAATGGGTAAACGATGGGATGGTTTACTGTCAATAATAGAGAGATCTAAATGAGCATATTGACTCATAATTAACGTGCGCGGTATTGGCGTTGCTGTCATTACTAATTGGTGAGGATAACTCGGCTCTAAGGCCTCTTCCCCTTTTTTTCCTAGCGCAAGGCGTTGATGAACACCAAAACGATGTTGCTCATCAATAATGACCAAACCCAATTCTTTAAATAATACATCTTCTTGAAATAAGGCATGTGTGCCAATAACAAGATCGGTTAATCCTAAAGTGATATTTTCCAAAATATTGCATTTTGCTTTTTTACTTAATTTACTGGTTAACAATTCACAACGAAAACCAAGCTTATCAAACCACGTCTTAAACTGAATATGATGTTGTTCAGCTAAAATTTCAGTCGGTGCCATCAATGCTACTTGGTACTTGTTAGTAATCGACATAAGCGCTGCCAGGGCTGCAACCACCGTTTTACCACACCCTACATCTCCTTGAATTAAACGCATCATCGGCATTGTGCGCAATAAGTCTTTCTTAATTTCTTGCCAAACGCGCTTTTGTGCGGCGGTTAACTCAAAAGGTAAATCCTGCAAAAATTGCTGTATAATGTCTTGCTTGAAATCAAAAGGCATACGCTTTTTTAGCTGGGCTTCATTTTTAAGACGCACTAAACTGATTTGGTGTGTTAAAAGCTCTTCATAAATTAAACGCTGATAAGCTAAATGCGTTCTTTGATGCAAGGCTTCAATATCATCTGAAGGTAACGGATAATGAATTGTACTAAGTGCTTGCGCTAAAGAAGGCATACTTACCAAGGTTGTTAATTTTTGCGCAAAACAATCTGTAGGCTGCACTGGCATTTGTTGAAGCAGCGATTGTATTTGACGACGCATAAAACTTTGTGAAAGACCTGCAACACTTGGATAAATGGGCGTTAATGATTGAGGCAATGGCATAAGTGCTGCATCACATTCTGGATGAATCATTTGCCATTGATGATTTGAAACCGTCACTTGACCAAAACAACGAAGCTTCGCGTGCACTTTAAAATTTTTAAATTGCGATGGATGAAAATTAAAAAATAATAAATTTAAAGCGGCCGTGTCATCTTCTATGGTGATTAGCGCTCTTTTTTTGTGTTTACCTTCTATTTTAATCTGGCTTATTTCACCTTGGACAACCACCCATTTTTCCAGTGTTACTTGCGCAATTTTGGTCAATTGCGTTCTGTCTTCATAACGACTAGGACAATGCAGAAGTAGATCGCCCCACGTTTGAATGCCTAATTTAGCTAATTTTTCACTTGTTTTAGGGCCTACGCCTTTTAAAATACTAACTTCTGAAAACCAATCAAATGGCAAAGTTGACAATTTATTTTCCACGGGCAATTCGTGTCACTTCTGAAACTGTGCGCAAACGGCGCATCATTCTTGCCAAATGCGAGCGGTTTCGAACCGCAACGATAAATTTTACCGTATTATGGCGACCATCTCGTTCATCAATATGCACATTAATAATATTGGCATTAGATTCTGCTATAGCAGCAGCAAGTTGAGCCAACACGCCTTTTGTATTGATAACATCGACAATAATGGGAACTGGAAAATCACCCACTACCCGTTCTTCCCATTGCACATTGATATATTGCGTTGGCGCCTTGCGCAACCTTGCTATTTTGGCACATTCTTCTTTGTGGATCACAACACCTTGACCAACGATTAATTGCCCCACCACATAATCACCTGGAATGGGATAACAACATTTCCCATAAGTCACGACCAACCCTTCTGTGCCTTGAATCGTAAGCATCCCACCCTGTTTAAGAATGGCTTTCTCTTTTGCTTTAAGCTCAGAGCCATATCCTAACAATCTTTGTGCCACCAGCGGCGCCATTCTTTTACCTAGCCCCACTTCTTCATAGAGCTCATCTTGAGAATTTAAACCAAAATCCTGAGTAATGGCTTTCCAACCTGTTTTGCTAATTTCATCCAATACCATGGCAGAGCCAGCAAGCGCACTCTCAATTAACCTTTTACCCAATGCTTGTGATTCAGTACGCTGTTGACTCTTTAACCAATGACGTATATTGCTCCGCGCTTTACCCGTCACAGCAAAGCTCAACCAAGCAGGATTAGGATGTGCGCCTTTAGCGGTAATAATTTCAACCGTTTGTGCATTTTTAAGTCGTGCTGAAAGTGGAGCGAGGCGTCGGTCGATTTTACAGCCTACACAAGCATTACCAATATCTGTATGTACTGAATAGGCAAAATCCACTGGGGTTGCACCTTGCGGTAAAGACAAAATTCTCCCTTTTGGTGTAAAAACATAAACAGCGTCAGAAAATAAATCAATTTTAACATTTTCAATAAATTCTAAAGAATTTCCGGTGTTTTGCTGAATTTCCAGCAAGCCTTTTAGCCATTCTCGGGTATGGACATGAGCAGTTTCTTTTTCTGCCGTCTTATAGACCCAATGAGAAGCAATACCATTTTCAGCTAATTCTTCCATATCTTCAGTACGAATTTGTACCTCAATAGGCACACCATGGGGACCAATTAACGTGGTATGTAAGGATTGATAGCCATTTGCTTTAGGGATGGCGATGTAATCTTTGAATCGACGCGAAATAGGCCGATAAGTTAAATGCACCACCCCCAGCGCTAAATAACAATCTTCAGGTTTTTTGACAATAATACGAAAAGCATAAACATCCATCACTTCAGATAAAGAAAGACGCTTTTTGTGCATCTTCGTATATAAACTATAGAGATGCTTTTCTCTACCCCAAACCGCGCATTCTTTAACGCCTGCTTCATGCAATTTTTTTTTAAGTTCTCTTTCAATGGTACGTACCAAGGCTTTACGGTTGCCTCGTGCACGACGTACCGATTCTTTTAAAATGCGATAGCGCAAAGGGTAAAGTGCAGCAAAACCTAAGTCTTCAAACTCCACCCGCATATGATTCATTCCCAAGCGATAAGCAATGGGTGCATAAATTTCTAAGGTTTCAAGTGCAATGCGCCGACGCTTCTCAGCAGGCATCGCTCCTAAAGTGCGCATATTGTGAAGTCTATCGGCGAGTTTAATTAAGATGACACGAATATCTTGTGCCATCGCTAACATCATTTTACGGAAATTTTCAGCTTGCGCCTGCTCTTTGCTCTCAAAGCTGATCTGCTTTAATTTACTGACTCCATCTACAAGCTCTGCGACTTTTTCGCCAAAGCGCTGTGCAATGGTATTTTTATCTAAGGCAGTATCCTCAATTACATCATGTAACATAGCAGCCATGATGCATTGATGATCCATATGCATCCCAGCTAAGATCCTCGCAACCTCCAACGGATGAGAAATGTAAGGTTCACCTGTGTAACGTTTTTGCCCATCGTGCGCATTTGCAGCCACCGTATAGGCTTGAGAAATCGCATCGACCTGATCTTGCGATAAGTAAAGTGCTAGCTGATCTCGTAAATCGGTAAAAGCAAACACTTGAACCTCGAGTATGTAACTTAACTATGACTGTCTTCGGTTAGAATTGTGCGGGTAATAAATCCATTCGCGATTTCTCGTAGTGCAACAACCGTTGATTTATCGTTTTGCCAAGGCACCATCGGCTCTGCCCCCGTCATTACTAATTGCCTTGCTCTTTTAGTTGCAACTAATACTAACTCAAAACGATTTTCAACATTTGCTAAACAATCTTCTACAGTAATACGCGCCATGGTGAACTCCTTATATTTATAGATTAACTCACTTTATGAAACGACACTAGTGTGTCGTCACTCATGCGAACTCGATATGCCAAAAGAGGATAATAATGAGGCATGCTGATGTTTTTGTATTAACGTGCGCGCCCTGTTGGCACGAATAATGGCCATCACCACTTCACAAGCCTCATCAAAATTATCATTTACAACTAAATAGTCATATTCCTCATAGTGTGAAATCTCTTGGCTCGCTTTTGCCATTCGCTTTGAAATGACATCCGCACTATCTTGTTTTCGTCCAGATAAACGTTCAAACAAAATTTCTTTTGAAGGGGGCAACAAAAAAATGCTAAGTGCATTCATTTGTTGTTTAACATGCAGAGCACCTTGCCAATCAATTTCTAAAATGACATCCATTCCTGCTTGTAACTTTTCTTGGACCCAGGTTTTGGATGTGCCGTATAGATTGTTAAAAACATTGGCAGATTCAAGAAAAACATTGTCTTGCTTAAAGGCCTGAAATTGTTGCTCATCAATAAAAAAATAATCCTTTCCTTCAATTTCACCTACTCTTGGCTTGCGGGTTGTATATGAAACTGAAACAACTAAACCAGGTAAACGCTTAATAATGGCATTGACTAATGAGGTTTTTCCGCCACCAGAGGGCGCTGAAATAATGAATAACGTTCCTATCATGCTCATATGATTACTCCAGATTTTGAATCTGTTCACGCATTTGCTCAATCAGCACTTTGAGTTCGATTGCAGCAGAAATAATGTGATTGTCTGGGGATTTAGAAGCTAATGTATTTGCTTCTCGATTCATTTCTTGCATGAGAAAATCAAGCCTTCTTCCGATTGCCCCTTTTTCCGATAAGGCTTGTAAAACAGCTTTAACATGGGTTTCAAGACGCGCTACCTCTTCTTCTATATCACTCTTTTGCGCAAACAATACTATTTCTTGTTCGAGGCGCTGTTCATCAAAATCTGCAGGAATTTCCAATATTTTTTGTTTTAATCTTTGTTTTTGTGTTTGTACACAAAGCGGGACTCTTTCTTTAATTAAATCAACATAGGTTAGCACTTGATTAAGTTTGGCCCTGAGAATTTCACTGATATGATTTCCTTCCTGCATTCTTGTTTTTACCAAATCTTGTAACGTTTGATTTAACAATGAGGTGAGCGGCTCTCTTAAGGGCGATAGATCGGGTGCTTGTGGCATCAGTACCTCAGGCCAAGCTAACAATTCCATTACATTAATAACAGGAGAAATTTCAGCATAGCTTGCCAACGTTTGACATCCTAATAATAGTTTTTCGACTAAATCTGTATTAATTTTTAATTGCTGCGCAGTTATTCGACTTGGTAAAAAAGATAAATAACATTCCACTTTACCACGGTGTATCTGATTGCCTATTAAGGTGCGCCATTCATTTTCCCATTCGCGACAATATTCAGGTATTTTAAATGACAAATCTAAATAGCGATGATTAACTGATCTTATTTCCCACGTTGCCTGTCCCCATTCCTTTTGTAGGGCTTGTCTACCATAGGCTGTCATACTCGCTATCATCTGTTCTTCCCATTTCCCAAAATAAGATAAGTTGCTGTGCGAGCGACATAGTAGCCTTTATTCTAATTGCAATCAAAATGAGTTAATTGGCTCAAATAATTTTTAACTTAGCATCGCCAATACCAATATTCCAGAATATAATACCCGCTCTTTTTTTCCTGTACCCAGCGTAACAAAAATTTAAAAGGTAATCAGTATGCGACCTTCAGCCCGCAAGAGTGACGAGCTCAGAGAAGTAAAAATAACACGAAATTTTATCAAGCACCCTGAAGGGTCTGTTTTAGTTGAATTTGGTGATACCAAAGTGATTTGTAACGCTTCTGTGGTACAAGGTGTCCCTCGTTTTTTAAAAGGCTCAGGTAAAGGCTGGATAACAGCAGAATACAGCATGCTGCCACGATCCACGACTGAAAGAATGACACGTGATATCATTCGCGGTGCTCCTGCCAGCCGATCTCAAGAAATTCAGCGCTTTATTGGTCGCTCATTACGCTCTTGTGTGCATCTTGATGCCATCGGAGAAAACACCTTAACTATCGATTGTGATGTGATTCAAGCAGATGGTGGCACACGAACAGCCAGCGTCACTGGCGCTTGTGTTGCCTTAGTGGAAGCCTTTAGATGGATGGAAAAACGCCGTTTAATTAAAAAATTTCCGTTAAAGCATCTTATTGCATCTGTTTCCGTTGGTATCTATAACGATACACCGGTCATTGACTTAGACTATGCCGAAGATGCTAATGCGCAAACCGACATGAATGTTGTTATGACTGAGCAAGGTGAATTTATTGAAATACAAGGAACAGCCGAAGCCAAACCTTTTACTTTTAATGAATTAAACAGCATGCTTGCTTTAGCACAAAAAGGTATTCAAGAACTAATCGCAAAACAAAAAAGGCTGCTAGATTTTTAAATCGTAATCAATAATTAAAGGTGCATGATCCGAAAATTTTTCGCCTTTATAAATTTCAACGTTTTTGATGGTATTTCTTAAACCTGGGGTGATGACTTGATAATCAATTCTCCACCCCACATTGTTTTTATAAGCTTGTCCACGATGTGACCACCAAGTATATTGTTCAGCTTCTTGATTTAATACCCGAAAAGCATCAATAAACCCTTTCTGGTCAAAAACAGTATCAAGCCAAGCCCGTTCTTGGGGCAAAAAGCCTGAATTTTTTTGATTGCTTTTCCAATTTTTTAAATCAATATTTTTATGAGCAATATTCCAATCGCCACAGATTATCATGGGCCGTTGCGATTTTAAGAGTTCTTCCAACAATATCAAGTATTTATCTAAGAATTGATACTTAAGCGATTGGCGAGCTTCACCACTTGTGCCAGAAGGCATATACAATGAGGCCACAATAAGATCCTTAAATTCAACTTGAATATAACGCCCCTCTTCATCTGCCAAATCAAACCCCAAGTTTTTGACGACTTTGGTTGGTGTTTTTTGGCACAAAATACCGACACCACTATAACCATTCTTTTTGGCTAGCTGGTAAAAACTTTGATACCCAGGTAACTGATAGGCTTCGTTCTCCAACTGAGCCATTTGAGCACGTACTTCTTGTAAACAGATCACATCCGCATTTTGTTTTGCTAACCATTTAAACAAGCCTTTACTCGCAGCAGATCGGAGCCCATTTACATTGATTGTAATAATACGCATGAATCTTCCTTTTGAAATTTTCGGCAAGTTTAACCCATCTTGCTAAAAAATGTTACAATATGATTTTTATAGGAAAGTTATGCAGCCCTATCAAACAACATTCATTGAGCTTGCTATCCGTCACCAAGCTTTGCGTTTTGGTCAATTTACCCTCAAATCAGGACGTCTAAGTCCTTATTTTTTTAATGTAGGTCAACTCAATACAGGTGAGGCTTTAAAAGTATTAGGAGAATGCTACGCCAAGGCAATGATTCAATCTGGTTTACAATTTGATATGCTCTTTGGCCCTGCTTACAAAGGGATCCCGCTTGTTTGTGCCACTAGCCTTGCGCTAAGCAATACTGGTTTAGATGTGCCTTATTGTTTCAATCGCAAAGAAACAAAAGATCATGGCGAAGGCGGGCAAATTATCGGTTCTCCTCTAAAAGGCCGAGTCATCATTGTAGATGACGTAATAACGGCAGGCACTGCTTTAAGAGAAGCATTAAAGCTAATTCAAACCACTTCCGCCAGTATCTCTGGCATTATTGTTGCACTTGATCGTCAAGAAAAAGGGTTGAGCAACGTCTCTGCCATCACCGAGTTTCAATCAGAATTTAACATACCTGTGAAAGCAATCATGACCTTTGCCGATATTCTATCCTACGTAAAAAATAATGCCCAATTTAAAGATTATGCTCAAGATCTGGCTAATTATCGTGAGCAATACGGTATTATTTAATGTATATAATATTAAGATAATCGTCAAAAGTTGAAGCAAGTATGCATCACTGTATAAAAATAGGGTTATTAATAGTAATTTTGGGGTGTAATGTCGCGGTTGCAGAAAACTATTATCGCTATAAAGATAAAGATGGTCGACTGGTCATTACCGGCACATTACCCTCGGAAGTCGCAGATGAGGGCTATGAAATAATTAGTCCTCGCGGCAATGTGATTGAAACTGTCAAACCCGTCAAATCCAAAGAAGAAATAGCCAAAGAAGATAAAGAACAAGCAGCTCAAAAACAGGCTGAATTGAAAAATCAAGAAATCGAAAAGCAAGCTCAATTACAAGCCAAAAAAGATGAGATTTTATTAAAATCTTTTTCAACAGAAGAAGATATCATTCGCTCACGCGATGAACAAATAGCATCTATCGTCATATTAGAACAAATTATGCAACAAAATATCACTCGTTTAAAAAAACAACTCAATGACGCCAAAGTTTTAAAAGTAAATTATGAAAAAAAAGGTGAAGCGGTGCCTGCAGCATTGCAAAAAACCATAGATGACTCTGAGCGACAAATTAAAGATAACCTCGATTTTCTAGAACGTAAAAAATCTGAAAAACAAAGTATCAATGATAAATATCAAACTTTAATTGAAAGATATCATCAGTTACAGCAAAACAAATCTTTACCCAATAAACAACCTTAATCTCTTAAGCTAAAAAGGAATTTCAAGTTCTGGGGCTATTGTTAAAATCACCTGCTTAAACATGGCTTGAATAGATTGCAAAGCACTTTCAGTTTCTGCCTCAAAACGAAGGACAAGGCACGGTGTGGTGTTTGAAGCCCGCACCAATCCCCACCCTTGCTCAAATTCAGCGCGCACACCATCTACGGTTATCAATTTTGCATCATGAAAAGGATGATTTGTTTTTAAACTTTCGATAAAACCAAATTTTTTGTCTTCGTGGATTGCGATATTAATCTCAGGCGTGCTAATACTATTGGGCAAGGCATGAAAAATATGAGAAAGACTGCGTGACTCTTTAGAAATTATTTCAAGTAACCTTGCTGCTGCATAACAAGCATCATCAAAGCCATACCATCTTTCTTTAAAGAAAAAATGTCCGCTCATTTCCCCTGCTAACATGGCATTCACTTCTAACATTTTACGCTTGATTAATGCATGACCGGTCTTATACATAACCGGTATGCCGCCACATTGCACAATTTTATCTGCAAGCAGGCGTGAACATTTTACATCATAAATAATATGACTTCCTGGTTGACGCTTTAATAGATCCTCGACAAATAACATCATTAATCTGTCGGGCCATACAATCTCCCCTTGATCGGTCACTAAACCTAACCTATCGCCATCGCCATCAAATGCAATCCCAAGATCAGCCTTTTCATGTTTAACGGTTTTAATTAAATCCTGCAAATTTTTTGGCTGGCCTGGATCAGGATGATGAAAAGGAAAATCACCATTTACTTCACAATACAGGGGAATCACCTCACAACCTAAGGTTGTAAATAACTTCTCTGCCAAAACACCAACAACCCCGCTACCACAATCAACCACAATTTTTAATTTTCGTGCAAGGTGAATATCATTTTTAATGCGTTCAATATACTTTTCAATAATATCCAAAGATTTTACAGTGCCTTTTCCCCTGACAAATTCCTGAGCTAACATTTTTTCATAGAGGCTTTGCACTTGCTCTAAGGCTAACGTATCCTGATTGAGCATCATTTTAAAACCATTGTAATTTGAAGGATTATGGCTTCCTGTCACCATAATACCCGTGCCGGTATTTAGAAAATTTGTTGCAAAATACACTAATGGTGTTGGTACCATTCCCAAATCAATCACGCAGCAGCCGCTTTGCATTAGGCCTTCACTTAAACTTTGCAGCAATATTGCGCCTGAATGACGACCATCTCGCCCCACAATGACAGTGGATTGGTTTTTGCTTTGTGCTAAAGTGCCAAAACTTAAGCCTAATAAAAACGCAATGTGAGGGGTGATGGTCTCATCGACAACACCGCGAATGTCACAGGCTCTAAAAATTTCAGATCTTACTTGAGAGACATCATATTTTTCTTGTTGTTTTAATGTCATAAAATTCCTTATTTACAGATGGCCGGTCGATCCAAAACCACCTTGTCCACGTCTTGATTCTTGAAAATCTTCAACAATTTGAAAAGAAGCTTGCACAACAGGAACAAATACGAGCTGGGCAATCCTTGCGCCCACTGCAATAGTATAAGGCAAATCACTTCTATTCCAGCAAGAAACCATGATTTCACCCTGATAATCAGAATCGATGATCCCAACAAGATTCCCTAATACAATACCTTGTTTATGCCCCAAACCAGAGCGGGGCACTATCATGGCTGCCAATTCAGGATCGGCAATATGCAACGCAAGACCAGTAGGGATCAACAGTGTTTGCCCAGGAGAAAGCAACGTGTCTTCTTTAATGCAAGCTCTCAAATCTAAGCCTGCTGCACCTTGTGTGGCATATTCAGGAAAAGGAATTTCATTACCTAATCTTGAATCAAGTATTTTTAATTGTATTTTTTGCATGATAATGCTCACTTATAATTTGTAAAAGCTCCTGCGCAATTTGGTATTTTGACTTTTTAGATAAATTTACTGTTTTTTCTTGACTTAACACAGTTAATGCATTGTCTTCTTTGTTAAAACCAATATCATCCCGGCTCACATCATTAACCGCAATGAGGTCGATTTCTTTCTCATTTAATTTACGTCTGGCATTCTCTTGCCAATTTTGTGTTTCTGCTGCAAAACCCACGCAAAAAGGCCTATTAGGTAAACGAGCCACATTAGCCAAAATATCTTGCGTGGCCACTAAATTTAAAGCTAGGGTAGCAGCACCTTGTTTTTTTATCTTTTGCAATGCAATGTTTTCAACATGAAAATCACTCACCGCTGCTGCACTAATAAAAATATCACAATTACTTTCTTGCATGACGGCTTCAAACATTTCTTGTGCTGTCGTCACTCGAATACAATGTACACCTAAAGGTGTGGGCAATGTCACGGGGCCAGAAATTAACGTTACTTTGGCTCCCATACTTTGCGCCGCTTTTGCCAAAGCAAAGCCCATTTTGCCTGAACTGTGATTACTAATATATCGAATAGGATCAATTGCTTCTCGGGTTGGCCCTGCACTAATGAGGATGCGACAATCTTTAAATAACATCTCTTGTGACTGTAAAAGCGCAAGAATAGCTTGTGGCTCAAGCATGCGACCTAAACCGACTTCTTTACAGGCTTGTTCTCCCCAATCGGGGCCCAGAATATTAACGCCTCGCGCTTTTAAGATCTCAAGATTTGCTTGGGTGGCAGGATGGTGCCACATTTGCTGGTTCATTGCTGGCGCAATCCAAATTGGAGCCGTGGTTGCAAGGCAAAGTGTGGTGAGTAGATCATCGGCCATTCCGTGGGCTAGCGCAGCCATGCGATTTGCACTTATTGGCGCAATTAAAATTCCTTGTGCCCATCTTGCCAATTCAATATGTCCCATGGCGGCTTCAAAATCCGGATCCATCATCTCGCTATAAACAGCGCCACCTGCAACTGCTTGTAATGTTAAGGGGGTTACAAAAGCTTTTGCACCTTGAGACAAAACAACTTTGACTTCACAGTCTTGCTTTTTCAACAAACGGACAAGTTCAGGTGTTTTGTAAGCGGCAATCCCTCCGCTTATTCCTAAAATCCATTGAGTTATATTCATAGGTTAATTTTCATTAACAAGATGTGGAGTAAGATATCATGCTTTATATCGCAAGAACACGCCCTATATTCTTTCCAATTTGCTTTTGCGTCAAAATGATTTATACATCTAACTGTTTTTGCTTGATGATGATGTGAGCCTAAGTTTCAATTTTAGTTGATTTTCAGTTGAGAGATTTGCTTCTTCGGTTTGATTGCCAACACACATATTTAGTTTATTAAACCGATGCAGGAGATCAGCTTCATTTTTTTGCAAAAGAGATAAATCCAAATCAATTTCTTCAAATTTTTGAAAATACCACTGTGCAGATTGATTTTTGGCATTTAAAACTTCCTCGGTTAAAAAATAATCCTGTTGGGTTAATATGTCCAGTTTTTTGCAGTATCGACAAGCAATTTGTTGTATCAAATCTTTACGTGTTTCAGGTACACGAATTTCCAAAGCAAACTGCAGTGCTTTTCTTAAGTGCATGTGACGATATGCCAGAGGCATTTGCTTATCCAAGGTACACCACAAATTTAGATTTGCCGCATTTTCCATTGCAGCAAAATAATGAATAGATGGCTTTGGTACTTCCTTATAAAACTTACAGGCTAAGACATATACTTCCTGAGATTTTAACCATTCTCCGATATGATAAAACGCCTCATGAAAACCTGTTTCTTTAGTGATTTTAATTAAATTATCAACAAAAGTTTGAAGGAATTTTTCATCATCTACATTCGATTCCAAAATATCGCGATATTGGGGGGCAACTGTTTTAGTTTTATGTGTATTTAAAAAGGAAGCTAAGGCACTCTTTGCTGAAATAAAAAGCCAAGTATCTTTGTTCTGTTCTTTGCTAAATGTTTGAATTAATTCTTTTAGCGCGGGGTAATTCGGAATTTGCAATGACAGCGCTGGTTCATTAAACGCTCCAGGAAATTTGATAATGATATCATTCAAAATTTGACAATGATAATCTTTTGCCAATATGGCCGTTCTTGTTAACAGATAAAGTACGGATACACCGTAAAACTTATAAGAAGGATCTGTTGGGCTTGCCAGTAACGCTTGTAAGGTGAACTTTTCTTTATATTTATTCCATATCGTCAAAAAATAAGTATTAGATGGGTTAAGATCTGCCATCAACAATAGCCAGAAAATAGATATGCCCTTTTCATCTCCAGATTGAGAAGCAAAACAGCATTCTTCGAATGTTAGTTCATCACTAAATTCTTCCCACATCGCATTTGCAATGTCGATACAACCCGTTCTATTTTTTTTAGCAGTGATATATAATAGCATCCATAATGGATTGACCCCAGGATAATAATCTTGTTGTGTTGATATAACGAACAGATCTTCTTTACTAACGTGTCCGTCTTTAAACAGTTTTATTATTTTTTCTTTTATTTCATTAGGATTATTATTATTTTCATAACTTTTCTCAAGATCAAAAACAAGCTGTAAAAACCAATCTGGTGACGGCCCCTTTTTCATTTTTTGTTCCTTCCTTTGGCTTAAGCAGGCAAAATTGTATCAGATTTTTTGTTAAAAAAAATTTCTGATTAAAGATCCATTCCATAGGCTTGTTGCCAAGCCAACACTCCGCCAATTAAATTGCTAAGTTGCGTGAAACCAACGGATTGTAAAAATTCTAAAGCAACTTGGCTACGATAGCCTGAGCGACAATAAATAATAATGGGTTGATCTTTGGGTAATTCTGTTATCCTTTGAGGCAATTCAGCTAAGGGTAATAAGTGTCCTCCCAAATTAAAAACCTGATATTCGTCCAAATTACGAACATCAAGTAAAAAGAAGCATTCTTTGGCTTTAAGTCGCTGAGATAATTCCTGAACGGATATTTGATGTGTTTGCACGATTCCCCCTTCTGGGGGAACATTATACAAAAAGAGGGTTATACATGACAAATTTAATGTCTATTTTCATCATCTTTGTTTGGCAATGAGGTTTTGTTAAGCTTTGTTTTGCTTGCAGGGCTTGCGTTTTTAAGTTTCATTAAAATACGCATGTTATTCGCTGATTCTGCGTGTTGCAATGCTTCGACGTCTTTGATTAAACCAAATTCATACAGCTGATATAAGGATTGATCCATGGATTGCATCCCAGAACCATCATCTCGCGTAATATATTCCCGTATGCCTTGCACCTGACCTTTTCTGATGCACTCGGCAATAATAGGTGTATTTAACATCACTTCAACGGCAGGCACTCGACTATTACCATCCTTATGGCGAATGAGACGTTGACCTATAATGGCTTTTAAATTTAAAGATAAATCTAGCCATACTTTATCTCTGACCACTTCAGGGAAAAAATGAACGACGCGCTCGATAGCTTGCACCGTATCATTTGCATGCAATGTTGCCAGGCATAAATGGCCTGTTTCTGCGAAGGTGAGGGCATATCGCATGGTTTTTGCATCTCGGATTTCTCCAATTAAGATAACATCGGGGGATTGGCGCAGCGCATTTTTCAATGCAACGGCAAAAGAGTCTGTGTCAATACCCACCTCACGTTGTGTCACGATACATTTATTGTGCTTGTGAATGTACTCAACCGGATCTTCGATAGTAAGAATATGCCCAGTTGTTAACTGATTATGTAAATTAATCATGGACGAAATCGTTGTTGTTTTTCCCATACCTGTGGCACCCACTGCAAGAATGAGACCCTTTTTTATCATGGCCAAGGTTTTAGTAATACTCGGTAATTTAAGTTCTTCAATGGAAGGGATCTGTGATTTAATGTATCTGATAACACAACCTTTGTGATTTCTTTGCACAAAGGCACTAACACGAAATCGTCCAATATTATCGATATCCAAAGCAAAATTACATTCTTTCGTGCTTACGTACTCATCTTGCTGCGCTTTTGTCATCAAGCTTAAAATTGCTTCACAAACAACTTCTTCTGCCAAGATTTGATTTGATAATGCCAGAATTTCACCATTAACTCTGACACAAGCGGGCATACCTGCCGTAAGGTATAAATCTGAAGCTTCATTTTCTATCATTTTTTGAAAATAAGGCTTAAGATCCATTATTTTACCTTATAACTTTAAAAGAGATCTTTATTGGCGGCTTTTTCTTTTGCATCCAGCCGCGTCACTTTCCCTGAATCAACCAGATTTTTAAGCGCTTGATCTAAAGTTTGCATTCCTTGGGCTTGTCCTGTTTGAATACTAGAATACATTTGTGCTACTTTATTTTCCCGGATAAGATTTCGAATCGCTGCATTGCAAATCATAATTTCATGTGCAGGAATTCGTCCGCCGCCTACTTTTTTTAATAATGCCTGAGAAATAACGGCTTTTAATGATTCAGACAGCATAGAACGTACCATATCTTTTTCTCCGGCAGGAAACACATCCACCACACGATCAATGGTCTTGGCTGCAGAAGAAGTATGCAAAGTTGCAAACACCAAATGACCTGTTTCAGCAGCTGTTAGCGCTAATCGAATTGTTTCCAAATCACGCAATTCTCCCACCAATATCACATCCGGATCCTCGCGCAAGGCAGAGCGCAAAGCTTCGCTAAACCCATGGGTATTTGTATGTACTTCACGTTGGTTGATTAAAGATTTTTTACTTTGATGAACAAATTCAATGGGATCTTCAATGGTTAAAATGTGGCCATAACGTTGATTATTGACGTAGTCTATCATAGCAGCAAGCGTCGTGCTTTTGCCTGAACCAGTAGGGCCTGTCACTAAGACAATGCCGCGTGGATATTCTGAAATGTCATTAAAAATTCTAGGTAAGCCCAATTCTTCTAAGGTTTGCACTTTAGAAGGAATCGTTCGTAAAACCGCACCTGCTCCACGTTGTTGGTTAAAGGCATTTACCCTAAATCGAGCCAAACCTGGTACTTCGAAAGAAAAATCAGTTTCTAAAAATTCTTCAAAATCTCGTCGATGCTTATCATTCATGATATCGTATATCAGCGCATGTACCCCTTTATGATCAAGTGCTGGCATGTTGACTCGACGAATGTCACCATCCACCCTAATCATGGGAGGAAGCCCTGCTGATAAATGTAAATCAGATGCATTATTTTGTACACTAAATGTAAGTAGTTCCGTGATGTCCATATTCACCCCTTATAGGATGTCCAACCATAAAATAGGTTTTATACACACTTATGACTGATATCGTGACAAATCTCACCTTACTTTGGCAACGTATTCATGCCGCACAAACGCAATATCATCGGCCGCTTGACAGCATTAAATTACTTGCCGTTAGCAAATCACACTCCCCTGATCATATTGCGGCTCTTTTTGCTGCAAAGCAGCAAGATTTCGCAGAAAATTATCTGCAAGAAGCCCTTGCCAAAATATCGGCGCTTGCACTAAAACCGTTAATTTGGCATTTTATCGGGAGAGTGCAATCTAATAAAGCTTCTCTTATTGCACAGCATTTTAGCTGGGTTCACACGGTATATCGTCTTAAAGAAGCACAAGCATTATCAGCCCATCGTCCTTCGCATCTTGGTCCATTGAATATATGTCTACAAGTAAAACTAGAAAATGCCTCAAATCGTGCGGGTGCAAAATTAGAAGAAATCCCTCAACTTATTCAAAGCATCAAGGCACTTCCCTTATTACGCATACGAGGGTTAATGACATTACCCCCCTACACAGAAGATTTTGAACAGCAACGCTATTATTTTAAACTGGTCAAAACATTATTTGATACATTAAACACGAATAATGAATATGATACTTTATCAATGGGCATGAGCCATGACTTTGAAGCAGCTATTGCAGAAGGTGCAACATTATTACGTGTGGGCACAGGGATATTTGGTCCAAGAACCTACCCCTTAAAAAAGGATAACAAATGATAACGACCTTAAAAATAGGCATTATTGGCGGCGGAAATATGGGAAGTAGTTTAATTGGCGGTTTATGCCAGCAAGGAACCCCTCCCGATTCGATTTTTTTGGCAGATCACAACTTGCAGCACTGTCAGGCCCTTAAGGCCAAATACGGCATTTTTACCACAACTCAAGCCGCCGAGATAAAGAATATTGATATTTTAGTTTTAGCAGTCAAACCTCAGGATCTACGTCAAGTTATCATGCATTTGGAAAAAACTTCTTTTTTTAACAATCTTTTATTAATTAGTATTGCTGCGGGCATTACCACAGCGCAAATTCAACATTGGTTAGGTAAACCGGATTATCCCATCGTACGCGCCATGCCTAATACACCTGCATTAATAGGCAAAAGTATTACTGGCTTATTTGCAACAGCCACTGTAACCAAAGATAAATGTGCCCATGCTGAAAACTTACTTAAATGTGTAGGAGAAACAGTTTGGATCCAAGATGAAGCTTGGATGGACATTGTCACAGCTTTGTCTGGTTCTGGTCCGGCTTATTTTTATTATGTGATGCAAGCTATGATTGAAGGCGCCTGTGCGCTTGGATTACCCAAAGAAATTGCTAGCAAACTAACTTTAAACACTGCGCTTGGCAGTGCTCAAATGGCACTCCACAATCAAAAAGAAAGCATTGAGCAACTTCAAGCCAAAGTCACTTCTAAAGGAGGCACCACCGAACAGGGGATCAAAACTTTAAAAGATGGTAAACTTGCAGATCTTATTGCAAAAGCGCTCAAGGCAGCAGCAGAACGCGGCAAAGTCCTGAGCAAACAGTACGATTGAGGTTAATCACTTTTTTATGGCTCCAATTCAAAATGCAAGTGCCTTTCTCATTCAGAGTTTATTCGATCTCTATTTGATTGTTTTATTGTTAAGGTTTCTCTTACAGTATCTTCGCGTTGATTATTACAACCCTTTTACTCAATTTATTGTCAAAGCAACAAGCCCATTAATCGTGCCGCTACGACGTATCGTTCCAGGCTTTTGGGGAATAGATTTTGCGACCCTCTTAGCCATTGTGATGTTAACTTTTGTTAAAGTAACGCTAGTTATGCTGATTAGCATGCATAAATTCCCATCTCCACTTGGTTTAATTCTTTGGTCTTTGGGCGATATTTTTAGTCTCACTATCAATTTATTTTTCTATGCGGTTTTAATCAGTGTGATTCTAAGCTGGGTAGCGCCCCTGTCACACTCTCCCATTTCTCCTATATTATTTAGGTTAACCGAACCTTTAATGCGACCGGTGCGAAAAATGATCCCACCCATCGCAGGATTCGATATTACACCTATTCCGGTATTAATTGGGCTACAGTTATTAAAAATTTTAATTGCTGATCCATTGACGCAAACTGGTTTTCAATTTGGGATCCGTTAAATTCTTATGGCATTTGAAGAAATCATCATTCCTTTAAAAGGGCAAAATCTGGCTGCAAAAGTCTGGCGTCAAGGTGAGATCCCAACTTTGGCTTTGCATGGTTGGCTGGATAACGCCGCAAGTTTTGATAGGCTTGCTCCCTTATTAAAACAATGCCATCTGGTTTCGCTAGATCTCCCTGGACATGGTTTGTCTGATCATCAACCACCTGGTGTTGTTTTAAATATGCTTGATTTTACAACAACTGCTATCAAGGTTGCAGATTATTTTGGTTGGAATAAATTCGCTTTATTGGGCCACTCGCTTGGTGGTGCTATTTGCACTTTAATAGCAGGTGCTTTGCCATCACGTATTTTGTGGGCCGTGCTGTGCGATGGTTTAGGGCCTATCACAGCACCTGCTGAACATGCGCCAATGCAATATCGACTTTTTATGAATGAATTACTGGCCAAGCCCCATAAACGTTCCCCAGAATACGATTCAAAAGAAAAAGCCTTGCAAGCAAGACTCAAAGCCAACCCCATGCAAAGCGACTCTATTCAAATTCTGATTGAACGAGGATTAAAACAATTACCAAAAGGAACATGGGCTTGGAGAACTGATCCTAGGTTACTGTTGCCTTTAGCCCAATATCTCACTGAAGGGCAAGTTATCGCTTACCTAAAGGAAATTATAGCGCCAGTTTGTGTTATTAAACCAAATCCAGGCTTTCCTTTTTTGCAAGAAACATTCGAAAATCGACTTAATAATATTGCCCGTGCTCAACTTTTTAACATCCCTGGTAATCATCATGTCCACCTCGACTCACCCAACGCCGTGGCTGAATGTATTAACCATTTTCTTGTCAACTTACCCCGATGAAAATTGTATTAGCCACTGAAAACCAAGGTAAACTTAAAGAGATCCAAAGCTTTTTGCAGAACTTGCCAATTACTTTGCTTTCGCAAGCTGAATTTGAAGTACCACCGATTGCAGAAACAGGTCTCACTTTCGTTGAAAATGCTTTAATTAAAGCACGTCATGCCTCCACCTATACCAAATTTGCAACGCTAGCAGACGATTCAGGCTTAGTCGTCAATGCTTTAAAAGGACAACCTGGCATTTATTCTGCACGCTTTGCAGGTAACGACGCCTCTTGCCAAGCCAATATTGAAAAATTGCTTAAAATGATGACAAATTTTTCTGAAGAAGATAGAACGGCTCATTTTTATTGCAGTTTAGTTTACATGAAACATCCTACTGATCCTGCTCCTATCATTTGTCAAGCAAAATGGGAGGGTTACATTTTGGATAAACCACTCGGAAAGGGGGGGTTTGGTTATGATCCTATATTTTACATTCCAGCACTTAAGCGCAGTGCAGCTCAACTTTCTTTGGCAGAAAAAAATACTCTGAGTCATCGTGCACAAGCCCTTTCACTTTTTTATCAACAATTTAAACTTATACAGTCAGCATAATGTTAAAGATTGAAGCTATTCCCCTATCTCTTTATATCCACTTTCCTTGGTGCGTGAAAAAATGTCCGTATTGCGATTTTAATAGCCACACCTTAGATAAAATGCTTCCTGAAGAACAATATATTGATGCGCTGCTCCTGAACTTAAAACAACATTTACCTTTAATTCAACATCGAACCATCAAAAGCATCTTTATGGGAGGAGGGACGCCAAGTCTATTTTCGCCCCAAGCCTTTGATAAGCTGTTACAAGGAATTTACCGTTATTGCAATTTAGCTTCCGACATTGAAATAACGCTTGAAGCAAATCCTGGCACTGTTGAGCAACAACGTTTTAAGGCATATCGCGCTATTGGAATCAATCGTTTATCTTTAGGGATCCAAAGTTTTAACAAAAAACATTTAAAAATCTTGGGGAGAATTCATGATGATAAGGAAGCTTTGCAAGCTATTGATTGTGTTAAACAAGCTGGGTTTAGTAATTTTAATCTTGACTTAATGTTTGGCCTACCTCAACAAACTCAAGCAGAAGGTTTAGCGTGTCTTGAAACGGCCATTGCAATGGCTCCAACACATATTTCTTGGTATGAATTGACCATTGAACCTAATACGCCTTTTTGGCATAAACCACCTACATTGCCTTTAGCAGATGACATTGCCACGTTACAAGAAGTCGGACAAGCACGGTTAGCGCAAGCAGGCTTTCAACAATACGAAGTTTCTGCATATGCAAAAAAGCCTTGCTTGCACAATTTAAACTATTGGGAGTTTGGTGATTATCTTGCCATTGGTGCAGGTAGTCACGCTAAAATCACTCATCCTGACACTCAAAAAATTGAACGCTTTCATCATCATCGTCACCCGAAAAAATATATGGAATTAACTGGGTTTGTTCAATCAAGAGAAATTCTCTCTGAAGAAAAGTTACCTTTTGAATTTATGTTGAATGCGCTTCGTTTAAAAAATGGCGTCCCTTCATCCTATTTTAGTGAACGCACAAATATCATGCTTGATACAATAAGTAAGCATTTGCTTAAAGCACAACACTTAGGGTTGATAAAGCCTTTTTCAAACCAGATCTGTACTACTTTATTAGGATATCGTTTTCTCAATGAAGCTATCAGCATTTTTTTGCCAAACCCATAAGGCGCTTTTAATGATAGATTTACTTTCTCAAAACAAACAAAGAAATGACAAATACCATCAATTATTATCTTCAAATAGAATCAAACTCAAGCACATTGTTGCTTTAGGCAATGCTTTAATGCGAAAAGAAGGTCTTCATCGTCATTTCTTTTTCAAACCCACTTTTCGTGAAAGGCTCTATGGCACCACTTATATGCTGCCAACCGCACAATATCTGGCTCAGTTTGCCTTAAATTTATCCCCTGAAAATAACAATGATAACGATATCATCATAACAAGAGAAGAAGCTAAGAATATAATCCATCTTTATGAAAGAAGAATTGTTGAGCGTATTCCTGTTGAATATATCACCCATGAATGTTGGTATCTAAACAGAAAATTCTATGTCAACCAACACGTCTTAGTACCAAGATCGCTGATGAGCACACAGTTTGACGCTTTCTTAAATGAAACCACTTGGGAAAACTTTCGCGTATTAGATTTATGTACAGGTTCAGGCTGCATTGGTATTTCACTTGCGCTGATGAATGAGAAAATAAGCGTTGATTTAGCCGATATTTCAATTCAAGCATTAAACGTTGCTCAAAAAAACATTGAAAATTATCATTTACAGAATAGGGTGAAATGTATTGAAAGCGACTTATTTACTAATATTCATCACCAGTACGATTTAATCATTACCAATCCTCCTTATGTTGCTTCGAATATCATCAATAAAGGACCAAAGGAATTGAAAAATGAGCCACGCATTGCATTAGATGGTGGCAGTAACGGCCTTGACATTATTGATTGTATTTTAATGAAAGCCAAAAACTATCTTAATCCTAATGGTAAGCTCATTGCAGAAGTTGGATTTAGTGCTCCCAAATTATTAAAAAAACGCTATCCCTTTCTTAAATGGCTTAGTCCAAAACCTGCAAAGCATGAAGAAACTATTTTTGATTTTTTCTTATATAGTGGTCATTGTATATTCACTTGTAATACAAAGGATTTACAACATTTAGGACAAAAAAATGAATATTAAAATTGAATATCAACCAACAGCAAAAGAACTTGCTAAAGCAAGTTCTTTATTTGCTGAAAAAAAACCTCTTTTGTTATTTGTGGTTGGTTTTATTAATATCGTTTTAGGTTTTTTCTTTATCATATTTATTTTGAAATTCATTAAATTGGGTTTAACTCTTCAAGATATACTAGCACTCATTATTTGCACTTTGTGGTTATTTGGTCGAAGACCTTTTAACGAATGGCTATTACGCCAGCGTATGAAAAATTCTCTTATTTTAAATAAACCCATTACCATCGAAGTTTCTCGCAATGGTCTTGTCTGGTCTGGCAAAGGATTAAGGCAAGGTAATATGACTTGGGATCAAATAACCTATATACTCCAAGCTAAAAATGGCTTTGTGCTACCTAATACTTTCACCCGCTTTCTTTGGTTACCTTTCAGGGGCTTTTCTAACGATGATGAGATTGAAGCGTTTAAAGCACTCATCAAAGAAAAAGAAATATTAGTTCGATTATTTCCCAAATGGGAATGTTAAAAAAGCCAATGGATCATCAACATCACAACAATAAGATAAAGCAAGGACATCAAGCCGCCTGCTCGCAAAAAATCTGCTACTTTGTATTGTCCTGGTAAACTGATGAGTGCATTTGCTTGATGCGTTGGCAACACAAATGCATTCGAAGTGGCCACAGCGACCATTAACGCAAAAGCACGTGGATCAGCCCCGATTGCTTGAGCAAGATGCACAGCCAATGGCACCAAAACAATGGTTGCGCCAGCATTAGATAAAATTAAACTGCATATCGAAGCAAAAATGCCAAGCATAAATAACAACAACCATTCTGAAGAGCCAGAAAAAACTTTGAGAATATACATTGCAATCCAATCTGAAGTGCCGCTCGTTTGTACGGCTATGCCAAGCGGCATTAGCCCCGCCAATAAAAAAACAGTTTTCCAACTAACCGCTTCATAAGCATCATCAATGCTGATAACGCCAGAGAAAATCATGCACACGGCACCAACCAGTAAACCAATCGCGACAGAAAAGCCACCAAAAACAATCAATCCTATTGCCAACGAAAAGAAAAAAACGGCAAACCACATTTTTTCAGTATGCATTTTTTGCAATGGATAACCTGAGGTGACGACTACAAAATCTGGATTTTTTCGTAATGAGAATAAAGCTCCCCATTCACAAAACATGCCCAAGGTATCTCCAGAACGCAACGTTAAATTACCAATTTCTTTCTTACCACGGCGAACTTTATCGCCACGATGCACTGCCAATACTTGTATTCTAAAATGATGACGCATGTGTAAATCGCGCAAGTTAGTGCCTATCAATTGAGAGCTCGGAGGCACGACTGCTTCGCATAAACCTGAATGTGTTGGATTCAAACGCTCGGAAAATACCGTTAAATAAGGGGACATGCGCAAACCATACTTTTTAGCAAATTCATGTATTGCTTCTTTTGGCCCTAACATTGCGATGACTGTCCCCTCTTTTAGCTCTGTTTTTCGCAAGGGGGGAATATGCATATTGTTACCCGCTTTAACACCAATGATCGCAATATCTGGCGGAAGCAACCCCTCCCATTGGCGCAGTGTATTATTAACTAATGAGCTGGTTGAAGGCAGGCGACATTCACAAAAGTCCGCACCTATTCCGTAAATACGTTTAAAATAAGTAGGACCAGAACTATCTAAACTGTTTACTCTGAGCAATACCTTAGGCAATACCCAATTACCCAATAAGGAAAAATAACCGATCCCTAAAAGCAACAACATTAAACCAATTGGAAAAACACTAAACAAACCCAAAACTGGCGCTGCCTGCCCATATTTATCAGTCAACCCCCCAGAATTGGCCAACAAGCTGTTTAGTAGAATTAATGGGCCTGTCCCTAACATGGTTAAAGTGCTGCCCAGAATCGCACAGAAACTTAAGGGCATCAGTAATCTTCTTTTATCGATGCCCGTTGCATGCCGGATCCGCATCACGACTGGTAACAATAAAGCAACTGTCCCCACACTGCGCAAAAAGCCCGCAAAAAACCCACCAATCCCCATTAATAATAAACGAATACGTCCTTCATCACTGCCACCAAGACGCATCATGTAGTGCGTTATTTTCGCGACAACGCCGCTTCGTTCAAGACCAGCGCACATAATCATGACGCCAATTAATGCAATAACGGCATCGCTTGAAAAGCCAGAGAATAATAATTGACTCGGCACGAGTTTAGTTAAGCCAAGTAGCACTAAAACAAGGCAGGCCACCACATCCACGCGCACAATTTCGGTGACAAAAAGTATGACGGTAATGATAAGGATCCCGAATACTAGGAAAATATCTGGTGTAAGGCCTGGGATGCCAAACATGTACTTGCCTTATCTTCGGATCTGATGAGAGTCTTATAGAGTATAGAAGAGCAAGTTCAATTACGAAAATATACTCTTTCCACTTTGCTTTTAGGCGTTGTTAGCTGCGCTCACTCGAATATAAACCAGATCCCAGATCTGATGGCCTAATTTTAGACCACGTGTTTCAAATTTGGTCGTAATGCGTTCAAATTGTGATGGTGCAAACTGTTGCTTGGGAAATTGATTCTGCAAAACGCTTGCTTCAAGCACAGATAACATATGATCAGCATAGGGTTGCCAATCTGTTGCTAAATGAAATTGCCCCCCTATCTTGAGCTTTTTAGCCACCAATGCAACAAAATCAGGTTGCACAAGGCGCCTTTTGTGATGCTTTTTTTTAGGCCAAGGATCTGGAAAAAGTAATAACACCTTGTCTAGGCTTTGATCAGGAATACAGTGTTCAAGTACTTGAACGGCATCTTTATTAAAAAGCTTAAGATTAGATAAATTATTTAATTTTGCCTGTAATAAACACCGTCCCACCCCTGGTGGATGCACCTCAATACCAATAAAATCTGCTTCAGGAAAATTTTTAGCTAACGCGATTAAAGAATCCCCCATTCCGAAACCAATTTCTAAAATTCTTTGCGCCTGGCGGTTAAAAAGATGGTCAAAATCAAAAGGGGTTGCGGTTAAATCCAAGCCAAACTCAGACCAATAATGACGATGTGCGCCAAGCTGCGCATCGGACATCCTCCCTTGTCGTAAAACATAACTACGAATGGGTCTAAACGAAAGCTTGCTATTAGTCATAAAAATAAATCATGTTTGGCGGACCTATGGCACATCATAAACCATTTTGTCATAATAAACGGCAAATTTTTTCGCGGGTGTAGTACAATGGTAGTACCTCAGCTTCCCAAGCTGATGGCGTGGGTTCGATTCCCATCACCCGCTCCACCAGCATGGAAATAAACCATGAAAGTCTTTAAATTCCTTCTTAAATCGATATTTTGGCTACTATTAATTGCAGTTTGCCTGGTCGTGATTGTCTCAGTGGGGATCTTTCTTTATTTTAATCCAAACGATTATAAACAAGAAATCACTGCGTTTATAAGTCAAAAGTCGGGATTACCCTTAGAAATTAAGGGCACCATCGAGATGAACTACTTTCCTTGGCTTGGCTTTAACGTCCATCAAGTATCACTACCACAAGCCCCTGCCTTTGGAGAAGGTCAATTTATCCATATCGAAGCACTTTCGTTTAAAATGCCGGTGCGCGAATTATTTAGACGTCAATGGGTGATCGACACCATGACAATTAATGGATTGAATATCAACTTAGTAAAAAATACCAACGGTGAAACTAACTGGGATTATTTTACCAATACGTTTAAACAAAAACCGATGAAGAGTACGCACCAAGAAAATAAACAACCCACAGCAACAGCTGCGCCAAAAAAACAAAAAAAATTATCATTTCAGCTAAATGCTTTGAAAATAAACCAAGCTAATTTAATTTTTGAAAATAAATCACAGTTTGAAACTTTAGAAGTATCTGATATAAACATAACCAGCCAAGGAACTTCGACGCTCGGGGTTTTTCCTATTAAAGGCCAATTTAAATTAGCGCAGCAAAACTCACAACTTCAGCAAATCACTTTATCTGGACAAGCTGAGTTTAGCGCAAGACTTAACCTAACAGACAAAACAGCATCGATTGACACAACAGCATCGTTGAGCCTTCCACACAACTTAGTACCGTCCATCACGTTAAACACACATGCCGACATCGATTCAAACAAGAATGTTTCTCTGAACAACATTCAGTTACAAATTCAAGATCAACTTATCACTGGCAACGCCTTGATCCCAAGTGCTGCAAACCAACCTATTACCCTCAAATTAAATGCCAAACAATTGAATCTTGATAATTTTAAAAAGAATGATTCACCGAGGGTTTTGCATTCAGCGCAAAATACCTTACCAGAAAAATCAACAAAACCAATATCCAGCTCAACACAAGCTCAAGCAAAATCACTTAGAGGGCTAAAAGCTGACATTAATATTGATAAGCTGATTACTAAAAATTTAACGCTTACGCATGTTAAAACCAACATGAAACTAGAAAATAATCAATTAAAATTTAGTCCGTTAACTGCAGATCTTTATCAGGGCAAACTCTCGCTGTCCATGACTAAAGATCTTGGTCGCAAATCTCCCATATACTTACAAGGCGAAGCTGTGCATGTTCAAATTCAGCCTTTATTAAAGGATTTTAAACAAGAGAAAAGACTCAGCGGTAGTGCTAATATTAATTTCAATCTGATGCATGATGATGATATTCAAGGGGTTACTCAAATTAATATTGATAATGGTGTTTTAGATGGAATTGATATGCGCTATTATTTAAGTCTTGCGCAAAATCTATTTAAAAAAGATAATTCAACCATCCCCGATACGAAGCAAACTTCTTTTGGCAATCTCAGTGCCACATTAAAGCTTCACGACAAAATGATTGATAATAACGATTTAATCATTAAAGCAAAAGATTTTAATGCCAAAGGCGAAGGGAGCATTTACCTTGGCAGTCAAACTATTGAATATAAAATGCAAGCCTGGCGTCAACATAAAGATAATCAAACACATTCCAATGCATATCCCTTAGCGATTAGAATTAAAGGGTCCTTGCAGCATCCTAAGGTTGAACCTGATATGGATCTTTATTTAAAGAAAGGGTTGGAGCAAGAATTGAAAAAACAGCTCAATAAGCAAATAGAGAAAAACCTAGGCAAAATTTTAAGCAACGGTTCAAATGAAACCAACGGGCAAACTCAAGACGAACTTCAACAAAAAATAGAAGAAAAGTTAAACAAAAAATTAAAAAAACTTTTCAAGAAAAAAGAAGAATAACCAGTTAATGATGATAAGTCATGTTTCAAAAACTTGGTTTAAAAAGAAAATCCTGAATTGGTACCTTGCGCATGGGCGCCATGATTTGCCTTGGAAACGTCCTATCACACCCTATCGCGTTTGGGTATCTGAAATCATGCTGCAACAAACTCAAGTTTCAACCGTCATTCCCTATTTTGAAAAATTTATACGCGCTTTTCCCGATGTCTATCAGCTTGCCGATGCAAGCATTGATTCTGTATTACACCACTGGGCAGGGCTCGGTTATTATGCTAGGGGCAGAAACTTACATAAAAGTGCCAAACTGATTGTTAAGGAGTTTGCAGGAGAAGTACCAAACACTTTGGAAACACTTTTAGATCTACCGGGCATTGGTTTATCAACCGCGGGCGCTATCCTTGCTCAAGCCTTTAATACTAAGGCAACCATTTGTGATGGCAATGTGAAGCGCGTGCTGGCACGTTTTCATCGTCTTCAAGGCCCTTTAGGGCAAAAAGCGGTTGAAGATGCTTTATGGCAAATGGCCCACTATTATACTCCCACCAAGCAAGTAGCAGATTACACTCAAGCCATCATGGATATCGGTGCAACTATTTGCACTCGCGTTAAACCACTTTGCGCTCATTGCCCAGTACAATCACACTGTCAAGCTTATCAACAAGACAAACCAGAAAACTTCCCGCAAAGGACGAAATCAAAAAAACTGCCGTTACATCTCAAATGGGTTGGATGCCTTTTAAATAGTAAACAAGAAATTCTGCTAGAAAAGCGCCCAACTCAAGGGATTTGGGGCGGCTTGTGGAGCTTGCCTGAATTTACCAGCGAGCAAGCCCTTGACTGTTTTATTAGCAGCCTTGGAAAAAAAACAAGCAAATCACAAGAATTGCTCCCATTAAAGCACTCTTTTACCCATTTTCGTTTACTGCTTCATCCTACGCTATATCACTTTAAAAGCGCTTTTTTGTTCAAAAACCCCAATTTTCGCTGGGTGAGCGCCCAAGGGTTAGCCACCTTAGGACTACCAACGCCAATTCAAAAAATTGTAAACTATGACATCATCGTCAAAAAAATGAGAAAGTTATGAATCAACGCCTTGTCTTTTGTCAAAAATTACAAAAAGAAGCACCTGGCTTAAGTAATTTGCCTTATCCAGGCCCGCTAGGGCAAAGGATCTTTGAATCTATTTGTTTAGAAGCGTGGCACTTGTGGCTTAAACATCAAACGCTGTTAATCAACGAAAACCGCTTGAATGTCCTTGACCCTAAAGCACGGACTTTTTTAGAACAAGAAATGGAAAAATTTTTCTTTGAAGGAACCAGTCAAAAGCCAGCAGGTTACAAACCGCTAGAATGAACAACTCATTAGTAAGTTAAATGTATATTTATATTTGCTTGACAGCGTTTTAGAGTTACAGTTTAATTACCGCTCGCTTAAAGCGACTTACTTTTAGAACAGGCCAGATAGCTCAGTTGGTAGAGCAGAGGACTGAAAATCCTCGTGTCGCTGGTTCGATTCCAGCTCTGGCCACCATCTTGTCAGTGCTCGCAAAAAGTTGTCTTTCTAAGCTTGGCTCTTTGCTTTAAGATATGCAATGTAACGCATGATATTGCCAGCGTTTTCTTTGCCCGTACCCAAAATATGGGTATAAAACTCAATGATGATCTGTGCTGCCGTGTTTGCTGGGATCTGATTGTCTGTAAATGTGCTTCTAACAAGCCCTTCGCCAAATTTATTTCCCAAATCTGTTAAAACGCCTTGCAACAAAGGGGCCGCTTGTTTTTCATTCAATGGTGTTTTGCTTTGACTTGCGGCTTCTATCACGAATCGCTTAGTATCTAAAAGAAGCGCTAATTTATTTTGAAAATCTTGATTTTGATAAAGTGCATTTAAATCGTATTCAATCTTATCACTGCCATTTTCTAATTTTACCACCGCTCGCGGATCTTGCGAATTAAGATAATGGTATAAATCTAGGGTGGCTTTAAGATAAAGTACAACATAATCATCAGAAGCTTGACCAAGGCTTTGATAGAAAATCTTATTCACTAATTGCGCTGAATCATTGGCAATTAACGTTGGCTGATCTTTTTTAAGATGCTGTTTCGCAGTTTTGATATAATCTGAATACTCTGTAGGGTAATGCCTACTAATCAATGCAAAAAGGGCTTGTTTCTTAATTTCATGCTCAAATTGCCAGCCCAAATAAGTTGAATAAAAATAAGGAGAAATACCAAAGCAAACTACGCCAAAAGCAAGTGCAACAATGAAGCCTATCATTTTACCATTTTTACTTTTCATAAACCAAATAGGAATTGTGCCTACTAAAAATCCGCCAAGACCAATCCAAACTTGAAACATGCATTACCCCTTATTTACTGTCTTTGGATGAGTATCTCTGGTTTTAGATCTAACTCTTTTCAGATCTTCTTCAATTTCCCTTTTGTAAGCTTTAGGTGTCCTTGCATTTTTTAAAGCAGCATTATACCACTTAATGGCCATCGCTTTATTGTCATAACCGTTTTCATAAATATTACCCAATTGATGCTGAGCTACGAAATTATTGCTTTGCGCTTTATCTTTTATCGCTTTATTAATGCAAATCTTGGCGTCAAGTGCATCTTTGAGTTTAAGGCATTTCATTTGAGCATCCAACGATACTTGCGCTTCTTTATAAACAATCAGGAATTCTTTTTCATTTAAACGTTCAGCCTTATGTATTTCATCTTTCAACATTTTTTGACGCATTTCATAATAATTATTCACTTCTTTTACTTCGTCTTTTCCTGGACCAATATTATTAGGGTCTTGTAATTGTGCTTCACTTTTTTCAATCATCTCCAAAATAAAATCTTTGAATCTAGCTGGGGTTTGTGGGTTTTCTATCGCTTTTTTATACCAGATCAAAGCCGCTTGGAGTTGCTGATCGAAACGATAGATATTGCCAACTTCCATTTGGGCAATAAAATTGTTTTTCTGTGCTAATTTCTTAAGTGACTCATCCAAACAGATCCGAATATCTATTTCCTCTTTTTCTCTATAACAAAAGGAAAAATCTTCTAACATGCTTTCTGTCATATTACAAATCAATAGGATATCTTTATCGTCAGCGCCTGATTCTTTTGTTTGTCTCACCAATTGTTTGTCTTTTTGAAGTTGCTGCTCTTTTTGTTTAATGTCTTCTGATAAAGGTATGTCTGCTGCCAGCAAATTTCCCATCATCCCACTGCTTAGCAGTAAAATAAGGTAAACACCTTTATTCATAAGCATCGCTCTTCATTTTGGCCAAGTGTTATAAGTATAGTAGATACAGCAAATAAGTTATTCAACTCATAACATAAACTAAACCCATACTCCCGATTGCCTTGGGTTAGTCCGGCAGGATAGAATATCGAAGTTCTAGTAATTAAATAATGATTATGTTATCCGAAGAAATCGCACCGCTACAATTTTTGACCAGACTACCGGAAGAATTTGCTCAGAATTTAATAGCTCAAGGGAGCTGTGAAGTTAATGCTGTCTTAGTTGGAAGTGATATCAACCTTAAAGCACTTACCAATAGAACTTTAGTTCGCAAAGAATCGGTATTCGTCAGTTTATCAGACAAAAGCATCGCTATTATTTACCCTTATGGTGCCATTGTTTTTTTTAATACAACTACCTCAGCTACTGTTGAATTAATCACACGTTGCCAAAGTTTTGTTACTCAATTGCTATCAACCCCTGAAACAGAACAATTTACTGTCCTATTCCAACCGGATCAGCCTGAAGGGGTAATTCAAGGCAAAGTGTCTATTAAAAAAATCACGAAAGAGCACTTAGAAATTATAGGCTCAGCTCTCTCTAAAAGTGTGGTTTTAGAATATCATGAAAACCGTATTGGCAATCTATTTGACAAAATTGAACCCATTGCTAAAAGTTTAAAAGATCAAGGCAAGCTTGGGCACCGTGCTAACGATTTGCTTAAGCACATTGGTGCCAGCATTTTAATGGTACAAGAAATGGTCGGTAAAATTGAGGTTACCGAAAAACCGCTCCTGCTGTGGGAGCATAGCGAACTAGAAACGCTTCATGCGCAGCTAATAGAAGATCTTGAAATTATTGATAGACAGAAAAACTTAGAGCGCAAACTTGGACTAATCTCAAGCACCGCGCAAATTTCTCTAGAAGTATTGCAGCAACACCACAGCCATCGCTTAGAATATTACATTATTATCCTAATAGCGATAGAAACCATTTTGCATATCTATGATTTGTTTTTTTCCACTCTCTTCTAAAGGCTTCTCATTAAACCCTTTCAGCAGCCACCGCTGTTTTTTGTTCTAATAAATGTACGCTGATAAAAACAATGAGATTAACGACAATACCTACTAATGCGCCATTAAAGGTGGTTTCCCCCATAAATGCTAGCCAAAAACAGGTTGCACTGATCCCAGCAAGGCAGCCTAACCAAAAGGCACTAGCACATGCACGTACGCCAAAAATACCCGCAACTAAAGGCACTAAAATAAATGGTGTCCAAAAATTGTAGGCCGTTAATAAAATATCTAAGGCGCTTTTAGTGGTAATAGCAAATATGGCTCCTATTCCTCCCACCAAAACGGTCACGATACGCGACCATCTCAATTCAACATCGCCGCTAAAGGCTCCCTTTTTGGCTAACGGTTTCATCACATCATGACTAATAGAAATCGCAGCAGCATTTAAAAATGAATCAGCAGAAGACATCACAACTGCCATCATGCCAGCAATCGCTAAACCCTTTAATCCTGTCGGCATCACGGTGGTAATAACATAGGGTAATGCTAAATTGGGATCCAATTGCGGATTAATTGTTAATGCTATCAATCCGATAACACCCACTAATAAAAAGAAGGGGATCGACAACATGCCGCTCCAAAAAGTACCTCGTGCTGTTTCTTTAAAATTTTTACCGATTAACAATCTTTGCACATAAGGTGGCACTAAAGTTTCACCAAAAAAGAAATTTAAAAATAATCCCAAAACGGTTACAAGCGATAAAGAACCAAAAAGTGAAAGATGATCAATTGACACGCTATGCATGATCTTGTCACATCCACCAGCATAGTTAAGCCCAAAGATAAGCACTAGCGGCAAAGCGACGATAAGCACACAAAAATGAATAACATCATTTGCAACGACGGATTTCATACCGCCCAGCGCAGCATAAGTCACGACAATAATAGTGCCGACTACAATCCCATAAGTAGAATCGATCCCGGTAAGGACATTCAGTACATGGCCAAAGGCTGCAAATTGAGCTCCCGCAATCCCTGCACAAACTAATCCGGAAGCAACGCCAGTCAATATTTTTGATTTTTTGCCGTAAAGTTGTCCCATAATGTCCCCGACTGACATCGCTTCTTTAAATGGGGTTAAGCGCGGCGTAATTAGGGTTGCAACTAAAATTTCTTTAACACTAAAACCCCATAAAGCCACAACATAAACAACGCCTATCGTAAATACCTTTTCAGCCAATCCCATGGTGAAACCACCACCAATAAAGGAAGCGGATAAGGTGGCAAAAATAAAAGCGGCACTATACCCACGGCTACCTGTGGAAAAATCATTTACATCTTTAACAGAGTTACTCACCCAAATTCCAACAAATAAAATCAGGGCGAAATAAGCAGCGATGACAATATAATCCACGGTCATAAGTCTTCTCCACTTAGGAAGTTAATTCTCTACAAGGTAACTCAAAATTGAGTTGAGAGTACAGAATTATTGTGATCCACGAAAGTTGTGCACAGGTGTTTTAGTTAAAAATCCAAATTTTCAACTTTTTGTTTTTCAGGCGCCAAGCCTCTTGACTTTATTAACGCTATGATTTTTATAGCTTTTTAATAATAACAATGTGATTAAACCAACTTGAATTTCTATTTTTACCAAAATCCTCATTAGCTTAACAACAATTCATCCACAAAGTTATCCACAGAAAAACTTGTTTGGTATTTAGCTTGAAATTTTATGAAGCTTTTGCAGCCAGTTGATATCGCTATCCCCCGCGACAAGAAAGCTACCTTGCTTTAAGCTGCCGCTACAATTGTATTCCAATGGATGTCCTGTTAGTGAAATGATAAGGCCACCTGCTTCTTTAATTAGACAATGACCAGCGGCATTATCCCATTCGCTTGTTGAGCCCAAACGCAACATTAGATCAGCCTCTCCACTGGCAAGCTTAGCAAATTTTAAAGCACTGCCTTGATATTGAATGCTAACTTCGCCCAAGTTTGCTAACAGCGGTTGCAGTTGAATATCCTGACAGTGATGACTCAACAACAAACGCAAAGGGTTCTGACAAGAGGTCGTCGTCAAGATCCGTTGAGATCCAGATAAATCATATTGATAAGCACCGCCCCCATGCCATGCCACATAACCACGTTTTTGCACTGGGGCATAGATAACGCCTATGATGGGTTGATGATGCGCAATCAATGCAATATTGACGGCAAATTCATCATTACGGGCTAAAAATTCTCTTGTTCCATCCAAAGGATCAACGCACCAATACCGCTGCCAAGTGCGACGCTCGTCAAAAAGCACTTGTTTACCCTCTTCAGATAAAATCGGTGCGGGGCCATTCTCATCTAAAACAAAGTGCTCAAGACCGTGATAAATAATATCATGCGCTGCTTTATCTGCAGCCGTTAAAGGTGAATTGTCTTCCTTATATTCAGTTAAGATCTCTTTATCATAGGCATAATACGTCATAATAGTTTCGCCTGCTTTTTTGGCAAGCGCATAGGCATGTAAAGCCCAATCTGCTATCTTGGTCATCAACCAGCTCTTTCTTCAACATTAAAAACTTTTAGAAAAAACGCACGCTGTTTTTCAAGTGCTGTTATACGATTTTCTGCTTTTCTAAAACCATGCTGTTCTCCTTTAAATAACCAATATTCCGTTAATATGCCTTGTTGTTTTAGAGCATCAAACATCAATTGTGCTTGCGAAGGCGGCACAATTTTATCTTCATCTCCTTGAAAAAAAATAATCGGCTTGTTTAATTTGTCAACATGAAAAAGAGGAGATAGTGCTTCATATTTACTTTTCTCTTGTGGATAACGTCCTATTAAATTATCTAAATAGTGCTTTTCAAACTTATGCGTATCGTTTACCAACGCAGCCAAATCGCTTACGCCATAATGGCTTGCTCCAACATGGAAGGTATCTGTAAAAACAAGTGCCGCCAAAGTCGTATACCCTCCTGCGCTATTTCCTGTTATTGCCAATTTACTCTTATCCACCAATCCTTGATTGACAAGAAAAAGTGCTGCATTTTCACAATCTTTCACATCATCATTTCCCCAATGTTGGTACAAGCGATGACGATATGCCCTACCATAACCTGTGCTGCCAGCATAATTAACGTCAACTACGGCAAATCCGCGACTTGTCCAATATTGAATATCTAAATTGAAATTTGAACCACAATTTGCAGTCGGGCCGCCATGAATTTTCACAATTAAAGGGGGAAGCGTTCCTTCAATCCCCTGCGTGCTTTTGTGTTTTGGTGAATAAAAATAGGCATGTGCTTCTCTGTCTTGACTCTTGAAAGTAATATGCTCAGGCTCACTGATAAAAGCAGGATCCATTGTCATCTTCATGCTTTCTTGAATAACGTGCAACTTTTCATTTTCCAACATCAATAGTGCGGCAGGTTTGATTGAAGAATGCCCAATAAATACAATCTTGTTATCTTGTACTTTAATTTGCGAATAGTTTTGATAAGATAGCGCTAAATCATGAAGCTTGCCATCGAAATAAAATAAGCGCTTTTTTCCATCTTGAAAAAAAGTGCACACCAGGCCATCGCGATAGAATGCCCATGTTGAAGCACCAAGATTCCAAAGCGGTAATCCAATCTCGCTTTCAACAGAAAATAAGGGGACTAAGTCCTGGCCTTTCACTTGATAAAGATTCCACCAATTGGATTTATCACTGACGACAACAAGCTCATTTTGCCCATTCCATTGAGGCTGAAAAAAGGATTGATTTGTGTTTGCATCCACTCGTTTGACTTGAGATATCCCGGTTTCTGAAAGCGCCCCTACCCACAATTGCGTATTATCCCAGGGCATATTGGGATGATCCCAACTTATCCAAGCAATTTGTTTGAAATCAGCGCTCAAGGCAGGTGAGGCATAAAAATCATTTCCCTTACAAAGCATTGTCACATCACCTGTCATAGGATCAATCAGCGCTAAAAAGTTATCGGGTGATATCGCATTTTCTAAATGAGATTCACCTACGGCAATAATTCCAAACGGCGTCATTTTAAAATCTGCAAATCGATAGCCAGGTTGTGTCAATGCGATGGGAGCTTGATTGGTCTCTAGCCGATAAAGACGCTGATCAGCATCGTTCGTAAAATAGATTGTCCCTTGGTATACAGTAAAAGCCGCACCCCCATATTCATGTACTCGGGTACGCGCACTAAAATCAGCAGGTAATATTTCGCTAACTGTTCCATTTTGATATTTTAAAATGACATAACGCCCTTTTTCTTGCGGGCGCACTTCAGACCAATAAACAGCACCATTATCAAGTACAACATCTTGCAAAGTGACATTGGCAGAAGATGCTAATTCAGCTGTAATTGGTGAATCCCAAGTACCAAAAGGTGAAGACAACATAAACATTAATCCCTTAGTTTATAATAAACGGCTATATCCTTTCTAGGCTTAGGCATTGTTGCCTGCTCTCTCACCCCAGTTATGTAAAGCTTACCTTCCTGGGGATTCGTTCGTTTGGCTGCGCATTTTGGATTTCAAATTGAAACGGATCTATTACCTTGTGTTTGTTTTACTTGACTTTCAAGATCTTGGTCCTGCTCATTACTTTTTTGCGCATCATTTGCCACCGTTTGCTGTTTAAATTGATATAGAATCGCTTGCGCTTGATTTATGTTTTGATTGTGCTGTGGTTGTGGTTGCTGCCACATATAATGTCGAATAGCTTCTTGCAAATTTGGATCTAAGGAAGTGCTTGCCCATCCGCTGCCATCTGGTCCAATCACATCATATGGTTGTAACCGTTGTTCTATAGATGGGATCAAATCCTCTAATTTTCTTCTTTTTGCCTTGGCAATAGTTACTTCTTTTTCCAAAGCAATACTTTTTTCTGCAGCAGTATATAACGTTCTACTTTTTTCACGATGTTGTTGATAAAAAAGTGGTTTTAAGGCTTCTGTTGCTTCATCAGAATCCATTGCAATTTTACGCCCATCCGATAAAATAACTTCGGTTAAACTTAAAACAAATTGCTTTTCATTGGTTGAGCGGGGAACTCTGTTCAAAACTTCATTAATGAAATAGATAGTATAATTAATTCCACAATCAAAATAAGACACAATGCGCCAACCTGTTTTATCTGCACGAGCATATTCATGTTGATCTACCCAGTCGGTAAAGGATTTAATAGGTCCTCCTATTGCTGGATAGGGATCTCTTTTATGCAAGCTTTGATTTCTCTTTAAGGTGGATTTCATTGGAAAAACAAGTTGCGAGGGGCAAACTTTTCTATCCATCGCATCAATAAGATCTGGTCCTCGCCACATTTTGACAACTTCGGCAGAAGCTTCATATTCATAGGTTCTGCTAATAGAACGTTCCCATAATAATACCAGTTGGAATGGTCCTGTTAACCACCCTAGCGCTCGAAAATACCAAGCATTGCCTGGCGCATTTAAATTTTCTAATGAAGTTGCTAAATCTGACAGCATTCCGACAAAAGTGCGTCCAATACCACGGCGCAAATATATTTTCACTAATTCTTTTTGAATCAAAGCGGCCAACTGGCGTTGATTCATTCTTCGCATATCAAAGGCGCCAGAAGAAAAAATCAAAGCTGCTTTGCCAGGATTTCGTCCTTCTAAGGTAACAATTTTAAAGTTGGCATCATCTGTATAGGTTAATAAAACAGGCACTGGCAAATCTCGATGGGCATCCCCAAATTGCGCTTTAAAATGCGCATTGACTTCATGACAAAGCTGATTCACCATTTTAGTGACATCGACTGGATTAGTAGGACCATACAACACATCATCTCGGATATCGCGTGTACTCATCATCGCAGCATTGATATCGCGGCTAAACCAAAAATTCAGAACAGTAAGCCCCAAGGTCGCAGCAAGCCCTTTTCCAATCATAGGAATAAAGGTTGCCAAATTTGCATAAATCCCTGTCCAAAAACCTGTCCATAGCCACATGCCGCCTGCCATCACCATCGCCAATGCCAGTAAAGCAAAAATTGTTTTAAGTGGTGGGATAATACTTGCAAATCCTGGTCTTCGGCCTGTGGTAATTTCAGCTAACCAAGCAAAATTTAACATGTTTCACCTCAGTATATTTCATTGTTTACAACCAACACCATTTCATGAAATGTAAGGGGCCATTACAGCGAATAGTTCTTCTTGAGATATGCCTTGACTCAAGGCATGTTGCTTTAAAACTTCTTTGAAGCCATTTGCGTTTAAAAACTGAAAAATGGTATTTAAATGTCGTCCCGTTTCATGACAGGGATGATTCCTTTCTTGTAACCAAAGTCCCCACACGCCATCATCCTTGGATTGATTTATTTGATGCCCTCTTATACTCATTTCTATCACTTCTTGATTATTCATTTGCATCAAGTAAGTAGCACCTATCTTATCATTCGGAAATTGGCCTTTGAGATTCATGGCAAATTCAATTAATTGTTGCGGATATTGTTTTTTTAATGCATTAAAGATGCGAAGCTGCGTTGGTGTACGATTTTGATTACTTTCTTTTGGGCTTTGATAAGCAACAATAATAACGCCCCCTTTTGCTAAAAAATCTCGCATTATGTGAGCGCGTTCTAAGACGGTATTCACTCTGGTTTTGTCTTTGTCTGCTAGAATATCAGCAGAAATAAGATCCTTACTCACTTTGCCTTCGGTAACAAGTGGTGTTGCTACTAAGGGAGTGTGTATTATCCAGATGGCTTTTCCATAACCAATATTTGCCAAGTTGGCAAGAAATAAAGCTTCACTTTTTGCTTGAATTTGGTTAAAGGTAGTGCGAAGCATTTTATCTGTTTTACCACTTTGCACGCTAAACCCTTGTAAGGCGATTTCTTGCCAAACTTGATAGGCAAAGGCTTTAAGCTCCGGATCTTGGATACTCTCTTTTTCGTATTCAATTTGCTTTATCAGATTATTTTGTAAAACGGCACAAAACGGTGCATCTACACGACCGCTAACTGGGCTAAGCAGGCCAAAGAAGCCTACAAAGAAAAGTGAAAACATACAAAAAAAACGCAAGGGAATGCCTTTAAAATTAAGGTAGAAAGCGCCAAATTATATCATATTCATGCAAGAACTAAACCTTGCCCTAAAAATGTTGCAAAATTAACTCATACACCTCGTTGAGCCCCACCGCTAAAGCAGAAGGATGACGTTCATAGGAAACAGGAATGACGCTCACAGGCAACAGCGCTTTGAGGGTGCTGATGGTTTCAGTCAAAGGTACTGTACTTGTTGGCGTTTCATTCACCACCACCGCCAAAACCGGGATCTTATAACTTTGCAATGCAACCATCGCAGTCAAGATATGACTTAAGGTGCCTAAATAAGATCCGCCAACCAATATACAAGGACACCCAACTTGAACTAGCCAGTCTATACCTGTAAAGCCAGTTGCCAACGGCGACATCACGCCACCCACCCCTTCAATAAGGTGAATATGTGATGTGCGCTTAGCCGCGCGAATTAATTCTTCGCAATGGATGCGCAAATTCGCTGGGTTCAATGGTGGCTGTCCTGATTTTATCGCCGCCATACTTGGTGTTAATGGCTCGCGATAACGCCAAGGAGAGCAATGGTTGATATTTTCTGGCGTACAGAGAAGCTGCTGTGCTGCCAACAACACTCCTGTGTCAGTATGATGAATTTCTTCGTTATCCACCGGCCAACCCGAGATAATCGGCTTGCTAGCTTGAAGACACTTTAAGTGTGCACTATCCCACCGTAATAAGGATGCCGTCAGATAAGTTTTTCCGATGGCTGTCCCGGTAGCGGTTATGAAGATCCCAGACATAGTTATGATATTATTGCCATAAAAAAATAGGGATGGTAAACAACCATGGCTCAAAATGCTACCGTCTGGCTTCCATATGCTCAAATGTTAACTGCGCCTGAACCTTTAACAATTCAATCGACCCAAGGGACACGGCTGATTGTCAACGATGGGCTACAACTTATTGATGGGGTTGCTTCTTGGTGGACCGCCTGTCATGGCTACAATCACCCTCATATTATCAATGCCATTCAAGTTCAAGCACAAAAGCTTGCTCATGTGATGCTTGGCGGACTTGTACACCCTCAAGCTACCAAACTTGCAAATCGCTTGGTTGCTTTACTGCCATCAGACTTAAATCATGTGTTTTATAGTGAATCAGGTTCTGTCGCAGTTGAAGTAGCAATGAAGATGGCGCTACAATTTTGGATCAATCATCAAGAACCACAACGTCAACGATTTATCTACTTTAAACACGGTTATCATGGTGACACTTTCTATACGATGTCGGTCTCAGATCCTCAAGATGGGATCCATCCTCCTTTTGAGTCTATCTTAGTCGAGCAGTATTTACAGAAATTACCTACCACAGATGATTTACTTGAAACTTTTGAACTTTGGATAGCGCTAAACCAACAACACATTGCAGGTCTTTTGTTAGAACCGTTAGTTCAAGCTGCTGGCGGCATGAAAATGCATTCACCTGCTACCCTGCAAGCTATCGTAAACATCTGTCAACGCTATAATATCTTAGTCATCATAGATGAGGTTTTTACAGGTTTTGGACGAACAGGTTCATTATTTGCAATCGATCAAGCTGGCATTGTGCCTGATATTTTTTGCTTATCAAAAGCCCTAACTGGGGGAACATTGCCTCTAGCAACCACCATTGCAACAACCAAGATCTATAACGCTTTTTTAGGAGAAGAAATAGAAAAAGGCCTGATGCATGGCACGACTTTTATGGGCAATGCCTTAGCATGTGCTGCTGCAAATGCTTCTCTTGATCTTTTTGAAACTGAACCACGATTAAATCAAGTAGCAGATATTTCTGATATTTTAAAAGCTGAACTGATGAACTTGCAGGAAGTGCCTGGTGTGCTTGAGGTACGTGTCAAAGGCGCCATTGGGGCTGTGCAGTTGGCTCATCCTTTGACAAGCACTGAATTAAAGTGGTTTAAACAAAATTTCATAGATGATGGCGTTTGGTGTCGGCCTTTAGGGGATATCGTTTACACAACGCCTGCTTTCACCATTGATAAAGCATCTTTGGTTACCATTACCAGCGCCATGTCAAAATATATTAAACAATGGTCTAGTCGTTTTTTTAAGTGTTAATTTCATTATAGGAAAAAAATATGTTCACGATTGAAGAGCGCATTGCTCAAGAACTGTGTGTTTCTCCTAACCAGATAAATGCTGCCGTAAAGCTCCTAGACGAGGGTGCAACAGTCCCGTTTATCGCGCGCTACAGAAAGGAAGCAACGCAAGGTTTAGATGATACTCAATTGCGCTCATTGCAAGAAAGGTTACTTTATTTGCGCGAACTTGAAGAAAGAAGAGAAACCATTTTAAACAGTATCCAAGAACAAAATAAACTAAACCCTGAACTAAAAGCACAGATCCTACAAGCGCAAACTAAAATTCAACTTGAAGATCTCTATCGACCTTACAAACCAAAAAGACGAACCAAGGGCCAAATCGCGATTGAAGCTGGCTTAAAACCATTGAGTGAAGCACTTTGGCAAGACCCAACGCTTAACCCAGCAACGATAGCAGAGCAATATATCGATAATGAAAAAGGGGTGCCTGACATTAAAACCGCATTAGAAGGCGCACGTTATATTTTAATGGAGCAATTTGCAGAAGATGCGTCGCTGCTTGGCAAGATCAGAACTTATTTGCAAGAGAACTGCTTATTGCAAAGTAAAGTGAACCCAGAAAAAGCCGAAATAGCACAAAAATTTCAAGACTATTTTGCCCATCAGGAGCTTTGGAAAAAAGTGCCTTCTCATCGTTGTTTAGCGATGTTACGTGGTCGAAAAGAGGGTTTTTTGCAGCTTGCTTTGATTTTGCCTGAAGAAATTGAAAACCCTGATTCAAGTCCAATTATCGGTATGATTGCACAACATCTGGATTTTAAAAATCAGGGTCGCAACGCTGATTCTTTCTTACAAGATGTGATAAAAGCAACTTGGCGCATTAAAATTCAACCTCACCTTGAAACAGAACTCATTGGCATATTGAAAGAAAATGCTGAAGAAGAAGCTATCGTTGTATTCAAGCGCAATTTACACGATTTATTAATGGCTCCCCCTGCAGGACATATGGCAACCCTAGGTCTTGATCCTGGCTTGAGAACAGGCGTTAAAGTGGCTATTGTCGATCCCTTTGGCAAATTGCTTGCAACTGACACGCTTTACCCACATCCACCTCATAAGCAATGGCAAGAGGCCATTGAGGCACTTAAAAAACATATTGAACAACATAACGTCAAACTAGTTAGCATTGGTAATGGCACTGCTTCTAGAGAAACAGAAAAATTAGTAGATACTTTAATGCAACAATATACTTCCCTCAAACTTACCAAAGTAATCACCTCCGAAGCAGGTGCTTCTGTGTATTCTGCCTCGGAATTTGCAAGCAAAGAATTTCCAAACTTAGATGTGTCATTACGCGGCGCTGTTTCTATTGCAAGAAGACTACAAGATCCGCTTGCTGAACTAGTTAAAATTGAACCTAAATCTATTGGTGTTGGACAATATCAACATGATGTCAACCAAGCAAAGCTATCCAGAACCTTGGATGCCATCGTAGAAGATGCTGTCAATGCAGTAGGAGTTGATGTTAATACTGCCTCTCATCCATTGCTAACGCATGTCGCTGGCTTAAATCAGCAAATTGCGCAAAATATTATTGAATATCGCGAACAACATGGTCCTTTTCAAAACCGTCCGCAATTGAAAAAAGTGCCCCGTTTGGGAGAAAAAGCATTTGAACAAGCAGCAGGTTTTCTAAGAATCGTTAATGGAGATAATCCTTTAGATGCTTCTTGTGTTCACCCTGAAGCTTATCCCGTGGTTGAAACTATATTAGCAAAATCCAAATTAAATATCGAAAAATTGATTGGAAATAGCTCATTTATTCAGCATTTAAATCCAAAAGAATTCATTACAGATAAGTTTGGTTTACCTACCATTAAAGATATATTCAAGGAACTTGAAAAACCTGGGCGTGATCCACGGGCAAGTTTTCAAACTGCACAATTTAAAGAAGGCATTGAATCCATCAGCGATCTCAAAGAGGGCATGGTATTAGAAGGCGTCGTGACCAATGTGGCAAACTTTGGGGCTTTTGTTGATATTGGCGTTCATCAAGATGGCTTGGTTCACATCTCAGCGCTTTCTCATGAATTTGTTAAAGAACCAAGTACAGTGGTAAAAACTGGCCAAATTGTCAAAGTGAAGGTGCTTGAAATAGACATACCACGCAAAAGAATAAGCTTAAGCATGCGTCTAGATGCACCATCCCAACCTCAGAAAACCAAAGCGCCTAATCCATCTTTTAACAAAAAACCCAAAAAGGAGACAGTAGCACAAACAAGTTCCCTAGGGCTTGCTTTGCAAAAAGCTTTAAAAGATAAAGATGGGCACTAAACAACAAATTTTCCAAGTGGCGTTAGATGTTCCCTTGCGGCGCCTTTTTGATTATTTGTCACCTTGCGAGGAGGTATCGCTTTGTCGTGGAATGAGAGTTAAAGTCCCTTTTGGTCGCCAGAGCCGCATTGGGATCATCCTTAACCAAACTGATACCTCTTGTGTTCCTGCTAACCAATTGAAAGCCATCTCCCAACTTTGTGATACTGAGGCACTATTTCCTTTATCACTTTGTGATTTTATCGTAAAAACAGCAGCTTATTATCATCATCCCATCGGAGAAGTTGCTTTTTCAGGACTGCCTCGGGGGATCAAGCTTGGAAAGCCTATTAATTTTCCTGTCGATGAAACGTCTTACTTGGTTGATGAAATAGAGCATCACGCTTTACAACTCAATTTGGATCAACAAAAAGCGCTTGATGCGATTGTACTTAAGCAATCTTCTTTTCAAGTCTTTTTGTTGGAAGGAATAACAGGCAGTGGTAAAACAGAAATTTATTTACAAGCAGCTTCTCATTTATTATTAAAACAAAAACAAGTACTCGTTCTAGTACCAGAAATCTCACTCACGCCACAAACTCAAGATAGATTTAAAGCGCGTTTTGGCCAAGAAGTTATTTGCTTTCATTCCAAAATGACAAGCAAGCAACGCTTAGAGGCTTGGTTAAAAGTGCGTCATCATAAAGCCGCTATTGTGATAGGCACGCGATCGTCGATATTTTTACCCTTTTCAAATTTAGGAATGATCATCATTGACGAAGAACATGATCCCTCTTTTAAACAACAAGAAGGGTTTCGCTATTCCGCGCGAGATCTTGGGGTCTTGCGCGCAAAAATGGCTAATTGCCCTATTATTCTTGGTTCTGCAACTCCTTCTTTTGAAAGTATTTTTAATGCTAAAAACGGTAAATACCAAGAACTTCATTTAACGAAACGGGCAACCAACACAGCACTGGCGAGTATGACCTTACTTGATATAAGGCACAATAAACTAGAAGCCGGCTTGTCTAAGGTTTTACTTAAAGAAATTGAGCAAAATCTCAAGCAAGATAAACAAGTTTTACTATTTATTAATCGAAGAGGCTACGCACCCATTTATCTTTGTTATGATTGCAGCTGGATAGCACAATGCGACCATTGCGACGCTCGTCTAACATACCATCATAAAAAACAAGTTCTGATTTGCCATCACTGTTTAAAGCAACGCTCATTGCCATTAAATTGTCCTGCTTGTCATCAAGCTCAGCTTAACCCTGTTGGGCAAGGAACTGAAAAATTAGAAGCCTTTTTACAAGTGCATTTTCCTCATACCGTGATAGCACGCATTGATAGTGATGTCACTGGAAAGAAAGGACATTTAGAGTCTTTACTTAGCAAAGCAAAAAATAAAGAGGCACAACTACTGATAGGTACGCAAATTTTAGCAAAAGGCCATCATTTTCCCCATCTTGGGATGGTTGCTGTCGTAGACGCTGATGGGGGGCTTTTTAGCGTTGATTTTCGCAGTGTCGAACGCATGGCACAACTTCTCATTCAAGTTGCTGGTCGTGCAGGTAGAGTCCATGAAGCCGGCAAAGTATTTATACAAACTTTTCATCCTCAACACCCCTTGTTACAATCGATCTTACACCAAAACTATCTAAAGCTTGCAGAGCAATTATTACAAGAACGTCAAGCTTATCATTTACCACCTTATACTTATTTTGCTTTGATAAGGGCACAAGGTCCCAAAAAACAAATGGCAGAATCACTATTAACCCAAATTCAACAACAACTACAAAAACAACAAAACAAAGCAATCACCATTTCAGGGCCAGTGCCTGCACCTATGCTAAAACGTCAAGGGCTTTATCGCTATCAGTTACTTCTGCAGGCTAAAGAACGAAAGCCATTACATCAAATGCTAAGTTATTCAACAGCTATTTTAGAAAACTCTAAGCTTGCTAAAAAAGTGCATTGGTCCTTGGATGTGGATCCCATAGAAATGTTTTAGAATGTTCTAAACCAAGCAACATTTTTTAAGTTATTCAACAGATTATATTATGACTAAAGATTACGCTAAAAGACGACGCACTCAATACTCAAATATCTTGCGCCAAAATAGCAAACAACACACCAAGTTGATGCCTGCCTGGGGATGGATGAGTCTTGGTTTAATGCTTGGTATATTTCTTTGCGCCGTACTTTACTGGAAATTAAATCATCATTCCACTCCTGAAAGTCCCCTCGTTGAAATTCATAAAGCACATGCTAAACCTCATGCCGTAAAAACCCCCAAAAATATAAAACCAAAAGCGCATGCAAAATCTTTGGCGACGACGCATCATAGCACTCGCTTTGATTTTTATAATGTTCTGCCTAAAATGAATCAAGATTTTGAAATAGCAGAGACAAGTCCAAATACACTGACGCTGGCAATGAGCCAATCAACGCCTGATACCAAACCAAAGCTAGCAGATGATGAACTCTTTAAGGAAACAACCCATGATATGCCAGATGCTAAACCAGGCTTGGCAGATGATGAGACTTTTAAGAGATCTTCAGCTGCAATCTCACAAAACTCTTATATTATTCAAGCAGGTTCATTTCATAGACAAGAACAAGCTGAAGAGTTAAAAGCCCAATTAGCTTTATCTGGCTTTGAAGCAAGTATTCAAACTTTCAAGATGGGCAATAGAGAGACGCGTTATCGAGTGATGATTGGCCCTTTTAGCAATAAAGACCAAGCTAATCTCCATCAACAAGAACTTGAACAAGCACAACAACTGCATAGTGTCGTGCTCAAAATCAGAGTATAATGTTAACCTTCTTACACTATTAGGAGCTAACCTTGGATCAATTCAGAGGAACAACTATTGTCGTAGTAAGGCGTGATGACAATGTCGCTCTTGGTGGCGACGGCCAAGTCTCTTTTGGTAATACCGTTTTAAAAGGCAATGCAAAAAAAGTGCGACGACTTTTCAATAACCAAGTCATTGCAGGATTTGCAGGAGGCACTGCAGACGCCTTCACCTTATTTGAACGCTTTGAAAGCAAATTGGAACTGTACCAAGGACACTTGGTGCGTGCAGCTGTAGAACTTGCAAAGGATTGGCGCCAAGATAAAATGTTAAGACGCCTTGAAGCGATGCTCGCTGTTGCAGACAAAGATGCTTCTTTAATTATCACTGGCAATGGCGATGTGATTGAACCTGAAAAAGGTATTATCGCTATAGGTTCAGGAGGCCCCTTCGCCCAATCAGCGGCAACGGCTTTGCTTGAAAACACACATCTAGATGCATATAGCATTGTAGAAAGAGCATTAAAAATTGCAGCCGATATTTGTGTTTATACAAACCACCATATTACCATTGAAGAAGTAGGCAAAGAGAAAAGATAATGACAAGCGCTGTAATGACACCCCGTGAAATCGTTCATGAACTAGACAAACATATTATTGGCCAAAATGCAGCTAAACGTGCAGTTGCGATTGCTCTGCGCAACCGTTATCGGCGTGCAAAAGTAGACTTGAGTTTACGCAATGAGATAACCCCCAAAAATATTTTAATGATTGGTCCAACTGGTGTTGGTAAAACAGAAATTGCAAGACGACTTGCAAAATTGGCAAAAGCACCTTTTCTAAAGGTGGAAGCGACCAAATTCACCGAAGTAGGCTACGTGGGACGTGACGTTGAATCCATTATCCGGGATTTAGCTGATATCTCTTATAAGATGACGCGTGAAGAAGCCTTGCTCAAGGTGAAAGAAAGGGCTCAAAGCGCTGCCGTTGAACGCATCTTAGATGTGCTGATCCCTAAATCAAGCACTGGATTTAAATTTACTCCCGTTGCAGCAGATGAGACTTCCCCTTCAGACAGTGCTGCCAGAGTTTCATTTAGAGAGAAGATCCAAGACGGTAGAATGGATGAACAAGAAATTGAGCTTGAAGTTGCTATTCCCTCTCTTGGGGTAGAGATAATGGCGCCACCAGGGATGGAGGAAATGACCAATCAATTGCAAGGTATGTTTCAAAATTTATCTGGCACTCGTACTAAAACTCGAAAAATGCGAATTAAAGACGCATTAAAAGTTGTCTGTGACGAAGAAGCAGCCAAACTCGTCAATGACGAAGAAATCAAAGCCAAAGCAGTTGAAAAACTTGAACAGCACGGCATTGTATTTTTGGATGAAATAGACAAAGTAACTCAAAGAAGTAACCAAGGCGGCCCTGATGTTTCAAGAGAAGGCGTACAACGCGATCTTTTACCTTTAGTAGAAGGCTGTACGGTTTCCACCAAATATGGCATGGTAAAAACAGATCATGTGTTGTTTATTGCTTCAGGCGCCTTTCATATGTCTAAACCCTCGGATCTCATCCCTGAACTACAAGGACGTCTGCCTATTCGTGTTGAATTAGATGCGCTAAGCACCAGTGATTTGATGCGAATTTTAACCGAACCGAGTGCTTCTTTAACAGAGCAATATAAAGCCTTATTGGCAACAGAAGGCGTTAGTATCATTTTCGAAGATGCCGGCATACAACGTATCGCAGAACTTGCAGCGGATGTTAATGAAAGGACAGAAAATATTGGCGCAAGACGCTTGCATACCATTATGGAGCGATTATTGGAGAATGTTTCTTTTGAGGCTAGCGAAAAGCAAGATACTTATGTTATCGATAAAAACTATGTCAATTTACAATTAGCAAATTTAGTAAAAGATCAAGATTTAAGCCGATATATTTTATAAATTTATGGAAAAAGAAAAAACAGACTTTGGTTATCAACAAGTTCACGTTGGAGAAAAACAACAGCTTGTTACCAATGTATTTAATTCCGTTGCTAAAAACTATGATCTTATGAACGATTTGATGTCATTTGGCATTCATCGCTTATGGAAGCGCCATGCCATTGCTCTATTACAAATTAGGCCTCATTTTCAAATTCTTGATTTAGCGACAGGTACTGGCGATCTTGCTTGCCTTATGGCCAAGCGACTTGTCGGTGGCCTAATAACGATTTCTGATATCAATCAAACCATGTTGCAACATGCTAAACATCGATTAATTGATCAAGGCTATGTTGATAATATCCGGATTGTTCAAGCAAATGCGGAATGTTTACCTTTTGCCAGTAACCATTTTGATAGAATCATCATGGGTTTTGGACTGCGTAACGTCACTTTTAAAGAAAAAGCACTAGCAAGTATCTACCGAGTTTTAAAACCGGGCGGTCGCATGATTATTTTAGAATTTTCACAACCTTTGCTAGCGCCATTGTCTAAACTTTATGATGCTTATTCTTTTAGCGTTTTACCAAAACTTGGCGAGTGGATTGCCAAAGATAAAGAGAGTTATCAATATCTCGCTGAATCTATCAGAATGCATCCAAATCAAGAGGCATTAAAAAAGCTTATTCTGGATGTTGGTTTTAACGAATGTGATGTTCATAATTTGCAAGGTGGTATCGTTGCAATCCATAAGGGGATAAAATACTGATGATTCCCTTATCATCACTTTCTGCGTTTTTTATCCAACAGCTAAATCGCTTGCTGACAACACTTGCACCTCTTTATTTTGCGCCACTTGAAAAGCATTATCATAAAATCTTGTGTTTGCAAATAACACATTGCTCGCCAGTCTACTTTCAAGTCAATAAAACAGGATTCCTTACTATTGTAAATCCCACCCATATTGATGCTACTTTTTCAGGAACACTTAGCGCTTTTATAACTTCTCTTTTTACAAAAAAACGCACTCATACGGGGTTACATGTTAAAGGAGATATGGAATTTGCTAAAGCCATTGATGAATGTTGGCAGCATTTTAATATTGATTGGGAAGATTGTCTGGCCAACGCTTTTGGCGACAATATTGCACATTTTATTTCACAAGGCATGCAGATCTCAAAACAATTTGTTAGTGATAACTTTCAAAACCGAACTGAAGATTTAACTATCTATTTGCAAGACGAGACCAACTTATTACCAAACCCACAAGAAGTTGCAGCGTTTTACAAGGAAGTAGATGTATTACGCCACGATGTTGACCGTTTTGAAGCAAAAGTTAACCTTTTACTTCAGCGCCATTCAACAAAATAAGGTAAACAAATGCGCTGGATAGCCAAAGTAATTCGCATCATCCATATTCACTATATATTAATTAAATACGGCTTAGACAATTTCATTTGGAAAAACCCTTTATTTCCTTCATTACAATGGCTAATTATCTTTTTTCCCATGCGCTGGTTTAAAAAAACATCTCCAAGCGGCAAAAATATCAGGCTTGCCTTAAGTGAACTTGGCCCTATTTTCGTGAAATTTGGCCAGCTGCTTTCCACACGTCGAGATATCTTACCAGATGATATTGCTGACGAACTCGCCATACTTCAAGACAGCGTTGCACCGTTTGACGGTGAAATCGCTAAAAATAAAATCGAACAATGCCTTGAGACAAACATATCGCAAGTTTTTTCTCATTTTGATGTTAACCCTTTGGCTTGTGCATCTATATCACAAGTTCATGCAGCCACTTTGCATGATGGGACACGCGTGGTAGTTAAAGTACTACGGCCCAATATTCATCAATTGGTGAGGCGTGATATTGAATTAATGGAAACTTTTGCCAATTGGATAGTGTTCTTTATGAAAAGAGCAAGACGCTTTCGTCCTAAAGAAGTTGTTGCTGAAATTAAACAAACTCTCATTGATGAACTTGATCTTTTACGAGAAGCCGCCAATGCTTCTCAATTGCGACGTAATTTTGCCAAAACACAAAGTCTTTATGTACCCCAAATTTACTGGCAATATTCCCGTAATGATATATTAGTCATAGAAAGAGTTCATGGCGTTCCCATTGCTGATCTTGCCACATTAAAGGCCCACCATACCAATTTAAAACGCCTGGCTGAACGCGGGGTTGAAATTTTTTTCACCCAGGTGTTTAGAGACTGTTTTTTTCATGCCGACATGCATCCTGGCAATATTTTTGTCATGATTGAAGATCCCGAAAACCCTAAATACATTGCAGTTGATTTTGGCATCATGGGAACACTCGGACCAGAAGATCAACGTTATCTTGCCGAAAATTTCTTAGCCTTTTTCAAACGCGATTATCGCAAAGTGGCAGAGCTTCATGTTAAATCTGGCTGGGTTCCACCCCATACACCCATTAATGCCTTTGAATCTGCGATTCGTACAGTATGTGAGCCCATATTTGAAAAACCCTTAAAGGAGATCTCTTTTGCTCAAACATTGATTCGATTATTTCAGGTTGCTAAACGCTTTGACATGCAAGTCCAACCTCAACTTTTATTATTACAAAAAACATTACTCAGCATTGAAGGACTTGGGCGCCAGCTTTACCCTGATCTTGATCTTTGGCAAACAGCCAAGCCTTTTTTAGAGCAATGGCTCAAAAAACAATATGGTCCACATGCCATGCTTAAGAGTATTTGGGAAAAAATTCCATTATGGTCAGATAAACTCCCTGATCTACCAGAAGCGCTTTATGATATTGCGCGTTTTCATCAACACCAAACGCATCATTTACATTATAAGCAACATGATACTTTTGTCGCAAAAAAGAAACCGATGCTTAGCCGTAAAGTGCTGGGCGCCACCTTATTGTTTTGCGCAATTTTAGTTGGGTTTGCCCATTCAACGCTTGGCAATGCATATATTGCACCCATGATAACTGCTTTAGTAACGGTTGGATTAATACAATTACTCGATTAATTTAATTGCAGTTTAATTACAATTCTTTATGCACGGGTAAACTGACAGTGAACGTCGTCCCTTTATTTTCTTGGGATTCAACTTCTATGTCACCTCCCAAATTTTTAATCGTTTGGTAACAAATATAAAGACCTAAGCCCGTACCAACACCTGGTGATTTTGTAGTGAAAAAAGGATCAAAAATCTTGGGCAAATCCGTTGGCGATATTCCTCTACCCGAATCTTCAATAGAAATTCGTATATCACCATTTTGTCTAGAAGTGCTTACCGTGATATGTTGTGTCGCCTCATTCTCTGGTATTGCTTGCGCAGCATTGACTAATAAATTTAGAATAACTTGATGTAACTTGCCACTATTTGTTTTAAATGCCGGTAAATTAGCAGAAAAGTTGCGTCTTAGCTCTGCTTTACAATTATATTCTGTCATAACAATATTAGCAGCCGAGTTAATCAACTCGTGTAAACTGACTGAAGTGATTTCTAGATCATCGGTTTGAGTAAATCCCTTTAAGTTCTTCACAAGATTATCAATTTTTTTGGTTTTTTCAAGGGTTTCCTCAATGGCTTCCTTTAGCATTTCATTAGTAACTTCGTTTGATTGTATTTTAATACCTGAAAGTTGTTTTTTAAGACTTTCAAGTTTTGCCATTATCCAAGAAATAGGAAAATTAATTTCATCAGCTACTTTGCTGGCAATTAAATCCGCGGTTGCTAATTTTTCATTTAATATACCCTTTGATCTCAGTTGATTTCTTTCTGTTACGTCAATGAACATCATATAAACGAATAATTCATTATTAATTTCTATTAGTACTCCAGTCACCTCGACGATGCGTGTTTGTGCATCCTCTCTTTTTTTTATATGGATCTCACTAGGGCCAACTACTTTGTCCTTTGAAATTCGGTTTAACATGGTCTTGACATAAAACTGATCCTGGGGAACCACGAAATTAATAATCTCTTCATGTTGAATATTTGATTTTGTTAATCCAAACAATAACTCAGCTTGTTTATTAATCTCAATAATTTCACCGTTTGGTTTTCCAACCACAATAGCACAACTTGCATTATCCATTAAGCTTTTGTAACGCACTTCCGATTCATTCAAGGATTTGAGGCTTCTAGCTAAAACCACTGTTTGATTTATTTGGCCTCCTAATACTTGCAAAAACACCATTTGCTCAGGTCCGAGCATGGTGCTCATTTTTGTTCCAAAAAATAAAATGCCAATACTTTTATTAGCATAGCTAAGTGGGATCAATAACCCTGCGCTGATACCTGCTTTATTTAAAAAATCATTTTCCTTCTCAGACAATGCTTTTTTAAAAGGGATAGAAACCACATATTTATTAACAAAAGCATCATCAAATAATTCCTTATGTCCAAAGAAATTATCTAACATCGTTTTGTCACTCAGTGAATATCCCATCATTTCCTTAACACTTAATGCATGCTTAGAATCAAGAAAATACAATATCGCCTTAGAAATACCGACCGCATCCAAGCTTTCTATCAGCGTTTCATTTAATAAATGCGTATTATCTAAACTTGTGCCTTGTGCTAAATTCTTAGTAACACTGGTAATCAATGAAAGCTGAGACGAAAGCAAAGCGCATCGTCGAGCTAATTTCTCAGCATTTAAAATTTGTCTTTCCAATTGCTGCATCAGCCGAGCCGTATGTTCCCCTTGAATTCCCAAGGGCTCTGCTATGGTAGCGGACTTTGCTGATTTGATACATTCAGATAATTTATCAATTAAAGGCTGGATAGAGGGCGTATGCATAACATAGGCACTTGCCCCCACATTACGAGCAAGTTTCTGATCGGCTTCTTCAAGATAATGTGCGCTCTTTAAAATAATAGGTAAGGCTTTAAACTTAGGCATTTTTCTGATAGCAAGGCACAATTTGTATCCATCCAATTTGGGCATCAAAATGTCGCTTATCAGCGCGTCTGGATGAATTTCTTGTACTAATTGCAATGCTTCCTGTCCATCTTGAGCCACAGATACGTTCAATCCCAAACGACTTAACTGCAAGCGCAACAACTCACGTTGACTCTTATTATCGTCCGCGATTAATACATACTTACCAAGCAAGGTATGGTCAAAGGAGGAAACGTTAACATTGAGGTGCTTGCTAATCACCTCTATTAAATGTGCAGGATCGACTGGCTTGAGCAGCAGGGTTGTAAAGCCTGTATTTAAAGCAAGCTCCTCATTTTTGAAAAAGAAACCAGACATACCAAGTATAGGGATCTTCGCACCATTTGGCATGTCACGCAATTGTTTGTTTAAATCAGCTGCCTCCATATCGGGCAAGCTTAAATCTTGCAAAATCAGATCTGGTTTATCTGTTTGCATTATTTTTAATGCACTTTTGCCATCTTCAGCTTCAAGAATTTGATAATTTTCCCGTTGCAAAGTCAGGCGTAATTTTTTGCGTGTACCTGCATTATCTTCAATCACTAAAATAGAGGCTGCTGGATTCATTGTCTTTTTCCCGAGCACGATGAGATAACTATAGATTACTCACAACCTCGACATATACACTAAAAACCCAGCGCGTTTTGTTGCTCTGAACGAAAGGTAAAATAAACAGGGAATCACTTCTGTGGCACAAAGTTCGCCAATGTGGCTCCGGCAATGCTGGCCGTAAAGGCTGAAAGGGCATGGCTTAGCGTATATTGAGCAAAGGTTCGCGATGATGCTGATAAGAGGAGAGAGGATGAAGTTATTGGATAATTTGCCAATGAGATTAAAGAGGAAGGTAACGTACAAGCAAGCCCAACCAAGGTTCCAGCAACTATTGCTGTATGAAATGAGTAATTGCTGTCTGAAAGTATCATCGACGTGAGAAAAGAAATGACATTACCGCCGCTGATTTGTTGCAAAGATTGCTGTTCTAATTCTCTCATTCTATTTCCTCAATAAAAATTTAAAACACTTAGTATTCTACCTAAGTTGAGTTTGATTCGCCAAGCTTTAAATATGTTGTAAAATCAATATTTATAGCGCGCCAAGGAAAGTTAAATGACTGACTGCTTGTTTTGCAACATGGCCACTGGCAAGATCCCGACACAAAAGATCTATGAAGATGATCATATTTTTGTTATCAAAGACATCCACCCTAAAGCAAAAGTACATCTTTTGGTGATCCCCAAAATACATCTTGAAAGCTTAAACGATGTGAAAGAGGAACATGCCTCGCTTCTTGGATATATCATGACTTCTTTAAGAAATTTTGCTAAGGAACAAGGGCTCGATTCATTTAGAACCTTAATTAATACAGGCAAGGGTAGCGGGCAGGAAATTTTTCATCTTCATTTTCATTTATTGGGCGGCAATAATATTCCAAAATTTTAGGAGGCATTGTGGGGTTATCCGGTATCAGTCCAGGCTCCTTAGTTCTGATCTTCTTAATTGTTGTGTTACTTTTTGGGACCAAAAAATTACAAAGCATGGGTGAAGATTTAGGTAAAGCGATAAAAGGTTTTCGCAAAGGCATGCGTGAAACTCAGGAAGGAACAAAAAATACCGATGTTTAACATTGGCTTTGGCGAATTATGTCTTGTTGGGGTTGTTGCTTTATGGGCTTTGGGTCCCAAGCAATTGTCATTTCTTGCGAGATTGTTTGCAAGATGGTTTTGGCGCATGAAACAAAGCTATCAAAATATAAAAATGGAAATTTCCCAAGAATACTATAATGCCAAGGATCCTGACTAAATTTTTCTATGAATAATATTGAAAAGTATTTACCTCATTTATTGGAATTGAGAAAACGCTTAATTCATTGCCTAATAGCTTATGGGTTAGTGCTTCTTCCCTTACTGCTTTTCAGCAGCGAATTATATCACTTGATCGCACAACCTATTTTAAAAACCCTACCTCAAGGAGGGTTTTTGATTGCCACAGAAGTAACCTCTCCTTTCACTTCTCCACTAAAATTAGCGCTTTTTACTGCGTTGGCGATTATCATTCCTTATTGTTTATTCCATGCTTGGGCTTTCATCAGTCCGGCACTATATTTTCACGAAAAACGTACGCTTTTTCCCATTTTATTTTTCTCAAGTACACTTTTTTATAGTGGCATGGCTTTCGCACACTTTGTCGTTTGTCCTTTGGCTTTGAGTTTTTTTATTCATATTGCCCCCAAGGGGGTCACTGTCATGACAGACATGTCTCATTATTTAGATTTTATCTTAATGCTTTATTTTGCCTTTGGCATATCCTTTCAAGTACCTATTATCACTTTTGTTTTAATCCGTCTTGGCATTACCAGCATAGAAACGCTCAAAAAACAACGCCCATATATTATTGTTGGCGCTTTTATCATTGGCATGATTTTGACACCACCTGATGTCGTATCACAGTGTTTACTAGCCATTCCTTTACTGGGACTGTTTGAAAGCGGATTGCTGCTCGCTAAATGGTTTTTACCCAAAAAGGGAGAGATGTTAAAACAATATTAACCCTTAAAGTGCCTGAACGCGATTTGCCATAAGCTCAGCAGCATTCACAAGCGCATCGATTATCCCAGGTTCTTGCGCTGAATGACCAGCATCACGAATAAGATAAAGCTCGCTGCCTTGCCAGGCACTATGCAACATAAAAGCATTTTCTGCAGGGCAAATAATATCGTAACGACCATGAACAATAATGCCTGGGATCCCTTCCAATTTATAAGCATGCCGTAAAATTTGATTAGGCTCAATGAAGCATTGATTCATGAAATAATGCGTTTCGATTAAAGATAAGCTCATGGCGGTATGGGTATTTGTGAAGCGTTCACAAACGGCTTTAGAGGGATTCAAGGTTGCACATTGGCCTTCCCATTGCGCCCAATGTTTAGCAGCACTCATACGCGCTAATTCATCATCTCCATTTAAACGCTTATGAAAGGCTGCAATTAAATTACTTCGTTCTTCTTGAGGAATAGGTGAGATAAATTCTTGCCAATAATCAGGAAATATTTGATTCGCACCACTTTGGTAAAACCAATTTAAATCACTATCTCTGCATAAAAATATTCCGCGTAAAATCATGCCTAACACTTGCTGAGGATATTGCTGGGCATAAAGCAAGCTTAAGGTTGAGCCCCAGGAACCACCAAAAAGTAACCAACGTTTAATTCCTAAAAACTCTCGAATAACTTCCATGTCTTCTATTAACGCTTGGGAGGTATTATTTTCTAAGCAGCCATAAGGTATAGACTGCCCACAACCTCTTTGATCAAACAAAATGATCCGATAACGGGTTGGATCAAAGTAACGTCTATCATCCACCGTGCAACCTGCCCCAGGACCGCCATGAACAAATAATACCGGGATGCCTTTAGGATCTCCGCTTTCTTCGACATATAACTGATGACCATGACCTACTTTAATCATATGTTGTGCATAGTTTTTTAGAGGTGGCAGTAATACTTTCATGTGTTTCCTTTTCTAACTATGAGAAATGAATCAGCCTGACAATGGTTAATTACCTACAATGACTCGCGACAACTGCTCTTGGATCCTTTTACATAAAATGAGACATTAACTTTGTCAATCTCAACCGACCTATTCGGATTGGCCCGGGACCCCTCCCGGGCTTTTTTTTAACTTAAGTATATACTCTTTCCACTTTGAATTTATGCAGGCACGAGTATCCTAATCACCACTTCGCGATGCACGCTTACGCTCATGCTCTTTCAGTAATTTTTTACGTATTCTAATGGCGACCGGTGTTACTTCAACTAATTCATCTTCTTCAATAAATTCAAGTGATTGTTCCAAAGAATGTTTCACGGGTGGCGTTAATATAATATTTTCATCAGAACCAGATGCCCTAATGTTTGTAAGTTGCTTACCTTTTATTACGTTAACGACCAAATCATTGTCACGGTTATGAATGCCTACGATCATCCCTTCATAAACTTCAGTCTGTGGGCCAATTAACATTTTGCCTCGTGCCTGTAAACCGAATAAAGAAAATGCCGTGGCTTTACCAGCAGCGTTAGATATCATGACGCCTTGCCCTCTTTTTCCCACAGTGCCTGGTTTATAAGGCCCATAATGATCAAAAATGTGCGTTAAAATCCCTGAACCAGAAGTTAACGTTAAAAACAAAGAATGAAAACCAATCAGACCACGAGAAGGGATAGTATAATCCATCCTGATCCGCCCTTTACCATCCATGACCATATCATTAAGCTGACCGCGGCGAAGCCCTAATTGCTCCATTACTGAACCTTGATCTTTTTCTTCAACATCTACGGTTAATAGCTCATATGGTTCGGTGATTTCATCCCCATTACGATGCAAAATCACTTCTGGACGTGACAAGGCTAACTCATAACCTTCACGCCGCATTGTTTCAATTAAAATGGAAAGATGAAGTTCTCCGCGTCCTGAAACTTTAAACTTATCAGGATCATCTGTCTCTTCAACACGTAAAGCAACATTATGTAATGTTTCGCGATATAACCTGTCTCGTAACTGTCGACTGGTCACAAATTGCCCTTCACCAGCTAAAGGAGAAGTATTTACTTGAAATGTCATACTGATAGTGGGTTCATCGACCGTTAAGGCAGGCAAGGCTTCAACTGCACTTTTATCACAAAGCGTATCGGAAATTCCCAAAGGTTCAATGCCAGAGATTGCGACAATCTCACCGGCTTGTGCTTGTGGTTGTTCGATGCGATCTAACCCTAAATAACCTAATATTTGTAAGATACGTCCTTGTCGCGTCTTACCTTGGCTGTCTATCACTGTCACTTGAGTATTAGATTTGATGGTACCTCGTTTGATTAAACCAATACCGATAGTGCCGACGTAGCTTGAATAATCCAAACTGCTGATCTGCATTTGAAAAGGACCATTGGGATCGCATGTGGGTGGTTTTACATAATTGATAATTGCCTCAAACAAGGGTGTCATATCCGTGCCGGGTGTTGCTAAGTCTCGCGTAGCCGTGCCTAAAAGTGCAGAAGTATAAACCACCGGAAAATCTAATTGTTCTTCTGTGGCGCCCAGCCTATCAAACAAATCAAAAACTTGATCGATAACCCAAGAAGGTCGACTCCCTGGTCTGTCGATCTTGTTGATCACCACAATGGGATTCAGCCCTCTATTAAAAGCTTTTTGAGTAACAAAACGCGTTTGCGGCATGGGGCCATCAACCGCATCAACTAATAAGAGGACAGCATCTACCATCGATAAAATGCGCTCTACTTCTCCCCCAAAATCAGCATGTCCAGGCGTATCTACCACATTAATGAGATACTCTCCCCATTTAAGCGCTGTATTTTTTGCAAGAATGGTAATACCTCGCTCTTTTTCTAAATCGTTAGAATCCATAACACAAGTGTCGTAGGCAACACGAGAATCAAGCGTGCCAGATTGTTGGAGCAGCTTATCTACTAAGGTCGTTTTACCATGATCAACGTGAGCAATAATCGCAATATTTCGAAGCTGCATAATTCCCCGCAAAAAAATAGAAAGATTTTACCATTTATTTAGACATAAAAAAGACAAAATATGTCTTTTTAGAGCATCTACACACAATTTTTACCAATTTTTAATGCTTACACACCTTGTGTCGATAAGAATTAAGAGGGAGACTAATTTTAATAGGGGGTAAAAAATGCAGTCTCTGATATTACACCCAACCTCCACAGCCCAATGGCGAGCCTTGGTTGAGGAAGCTCAACGCGCAAGTACTATATATCTTAAAGAGGATTTGGAATCCTATTTGGTATTTCTCCTCATGCGATTCACTGAAGAACCCAGCATTGCATCCAGTGTTTTAGGGTTAGATTTTTTAACTGGATACCAAAGAATGCACAACCCTTACCAATTCTATCGCTTGAAAGAAGTTGGCGATAAATGCTTATTATTTGCCGGACTTTTCCCTGGAAGAGCAATTAAGCGGCGTGTCAAGGTAAGCTATTTTGTTAAACTGGGGCAAACAGCCTACTCTACAATCTCCACTTGTCTCAGTATACAGGAAGAATTATTTATTAAGCTATGCGTTGAGTTTCCCAAAATGATGGATGTGCTACAAGCCATGCGTGAATCTAATAACACCTTTGATTTACTTCAATCTCTAGAACTATGGCACGAAACAGGCAGTCAACTATCATGGCAAAGATTATGTGAAGCCACTGCGGCTATACCAGTGATTAATGATAACAAGTCAGTACATTAGTATAATATTTTTGTCTCTCCCTTTCATTTCTAGATTGGCGTAAGATATCTTCCTTTGTCGTTGTTATTGCAGTCAGGGAGGAATGATGTCTATTCAAAACGTGTTAGAACAAATTCAAGAAAACAAAATTAAATTTGTAGATTTGCGTTTTACCGACACTCGAGGTAAGGAACAACATGTTTCAGTACCAGCACGTATTGTTACGGAAGAATTTTTAGCCGAAGGTAAAATGTTTGATGGCTCTTCTATTGCTGGTTGGAAAGATATCAATGAATCTGACATGATTTTGTTACCTGATCCTGAAACTGCAGTTATGGATCCTTTTCGTGAAGAGCTAACATTACTTGTTCGTTGTGACATCCATGATCCAACCACCATGCAAAGTTATGCACGATGCCCACGATCACTCGCACGACGTGCAGAACAATATTTAAACTCAACCGGCATTGCAGATACTGCCTATTTTGGCCCTGAGCCTGAATTTTTTATATTTGATGATGTGCGTTTTAAAATCGAGATGAATGGTGCTTTTTACAAAGTAGACTCTATCGAAGCTGCATGGAATACAGAAAGAGATTTTGCCGGCGGTAATATGGGGCATCGCCCAATGATCAAAGGTGGCTATTTTCCCGTGCCCCCAGTTGATTCTTCACAAGACTTACGTTCAGCCATTTGTCAAACCTTAGAAAAAATGGGGCTTGAAGTTGAAGCCCATCATCATGAAGTCGCGACCGGTAATCAAAATGAAATTGGCACACTTTATCGCACTTTATTAAGAAAAGGCGACGAACTGCAAATACTAAAATATGTGATTCACAACGTGGCACATGCCTATGGTAAAACAGCAACCTTTATGCCTAAACCCATCGTCGGTGACAATGGCAATGGTATGCATTGCCATCAATCCTTGTTTAAAGGCGGTGTTAACCTTTTTAGCGGTGACGGTTATTCCGGATTGTCGGAAACTGCTTTATATTACATTGGTGGTATCATTAAGCACGCAAAAGCCTTAAACGCCTTCACCAATGGCACAACCAACAGTTATAAACGCTTAGTACCGGGCTTTGAAGCACCCGTTATTTTGGCCTACTCTGCTCATAATCGCTCAGCTGCTATCCGGATCCCCTTTACACCTTCCCCTAAAGGACGACGTATTGAAGTCCGTTTCCCAGATCCCGCCACTAATCCTTATTTGGCATTCGCCGCCATGTTAATGGCAGGTATTGATGGGATCCGCAAACAAATTCATCCTGGCAACCCCATGGATAAGGATTTGTATGATTTACCTGCCAAAGAAGCAGCCGAACTTGCGTGTGTGGCTCAAACCTTACCCGAAGCACTCGATGCCCTAAGAACAGATCGCGCTTTTTTAAAGGAAGGGGGTGTTTTTTCGGATGAACTTATTGACAGCTATATTGCCCTCAAAGAGCAAGAAGTGAAACGCTTGCATATGTCGACACATCCACTTGAATTTGAGATGTACTATAGTTTATAGCTATGAACTGCACCAAGCTACTTTTTTTACTGTCACTGATCCTCTTTTATACAGGGGTCAGTGGCGAAACTGTTTATAAAGGCACTGATGCCCAGGGAAATACGATTTATAGCGATCATCCCATGGATAGTAATGCCGAAAAAATCACCATTACTGTCCCTGAATCTTCTTATCATTTACCCCCAGTACAACATTCGACGCAATCAACAAAAAATCCAGCTTCCGAAGAAGAGAGCATTGCTTATAATTTACATATTGTAGAACCCAAAGATCAAGAAACTTTTACCAATGATATTACCAGCATATCTGTTAAATTATCACTTACCCCTAAATTACATTCAGATGATAGAATAAATTTAGTCATTAATGGTCAACCTTATGGAAATTATTCGCAATCTTTAAGTTTTAGCTTGAATGATTTTCCACGTGGGGCTTATAGCATTCAAGCGGTGATCACTTCGGTTAAAGCCCCTGAAAAAATAAAAGCACAAAGTCAGACTATCACGATTTATCAGCAACGCGCTATTGCCAGACAAAATGTGAGTAGCAATCTAGCACCACAAGCACCCAGCGCTTTGCATAACTAGATTAGCGTCAATGTTTTTCTAAATTATCTTTTAATATTTTCTCATATTCTAACGATGGTAACGGTTTGCTAAAGTAATACCCTTGTACCTCGCTGCATCCTTCACTTTGTAAAAAATCAAGTTGTTTCAACGTTTCAACGCCTTGCGCCACAACATGTAAACCTAAGCTACGCGCCATAGCAATAATTGATTTTACAAGTATTTTGTCTTTTAAATCCCCTATATTGGCAATATATGATCTGTCAATCTTCAATCTGTCAAAGGTCACCTTGGCTAAGTAATTTAAACTGGTGTTTCCTGTTCCAAAATTATCAAGCACAATTCTAATGCCTAATTTCCTGATCTCTTGCAGGGTTTGAACAATTTCTTGAGATGAAAAAATCACATTTTCAGTTATTTCCAGCTCTAGCCATTCAGGTTTGATGGCAGTGTTTTTTATAATTTCATTTAATATTTTGACAAAATGATGTTGCCTGAGTTGTTGGGCGGCGACATTAACAGCAATAGGATAGCTTAATCCCATGTCATGCCAAGCTTTACATTGCAGGCAGGCCTGAGTAAGCACCCATTCCCCAATTGCAATAATTAAACCAGAAGTTTCTGCTTGTGGGATAAAATCCATTGGCAGCAAGAGCCCTTTTTGCGGATGATGCCATCTTAATAAAACTTCTGTACCCATGATTCTGCCAGCAGTATTATATTGTGCCTGATAAACTAAGAAAAATTCCTGATGCAAAAGTGCACTTCGTAATTGTGATTCTATCTCTAAAATATCTATCGCATTTTCACCCATATCTTTCTTGTAAAATTGCAGTTTATTCAATCCTAGTTTTTTAGCACGATACATTGCTAAATCAGCATTGCGCAAAAGATCTTGGCTCCTTTTTGCATCATCTGGAAAAACACTAATTCCTAAACTTGTAGAAATGTTTAACTGTCGGTTGACGATTTCAAAGGGGTATTTAAAAGTTTCTAATAATTTATTAGCTACCGTATAAAAATTTTCTCTTTTCTTTAAATCTAGAATAACAACAACAAATTCATCTCCGCCCAAACGGGCCAATGTATCTATTTCACGCAATGAAGATCTTAAACGCTTCGCTATTTTAACAAGCAGTTGATCTCCTGCTTGATGGCCAAGACTATCATTAATTAATTTAAATCTATCAATATCCAAAAAAATAACACCTAGCTTGGTTTTATGTCGTTTTGCAATGGCAATGCCTTGTTTTATTCTATCGTACAGTAAAACCCGGTTGGGCAAGTCTGTTAATGTATCATGAGAGGCCTGATGTTCCAGCTTTTTCTCAAGCAAGTATCGTTTTGTAATATCCCTAAAAAACCAAATTCGACCTATTGCAACGCCATTTAATCGATGCGGTTGTGAATATCTTTCAAAGATGCGGCCATCTTTACACATTAAAAGATCTGTACTCCTTGCTTCACTATTTTTCATAATGTGTTGGGTTGAATGAAGAAATTGGGCAGGTGATTTTAATTGGCTCATTATATTTTCAAGCAGTGTTTCGAAATTTATCGACATCATCTCTTTATCCGAAAGATGCCACATGGAAAAAAAGTTGATATTATAATCGACTATTTTATGAGCGTTACTCGTCACTAAAATACCATCAAATGATGATTCAATAGTGGCTCGAATAAGCGATAAATGATGTTCTATTTCTTGGCTGAGTTGCCATTTTTTCATCAAGACCCAAGCTAATTGTCGAACAGCAACCTTATCAAATGGTTTATTTAGAATGAGTAGATTATCGCTCATTCCTAACTGTTTAATGATTTCATCCCAAGCGTAATCAACATTGGCACTGCACACGACTTGAATGTTAGCATCTACTTTAAAAATTTGTTTTATGATTTCAATGCCACTTCCAGGAAGTGGCATGCCAATATCAACAAAAGCAATCGCATAAGGTTGGTTTTTTGCACATGCTTCTTTTATTTTTTCAAGTGCTTTTTCTTCTGTTGCACAGTTAACGGTAAATTTTGCCCTAGAAGTTTTTGTTTTATTAGACAAAGTCAATATTTTCAAGAAGTCTTGATGAATGGCGGGGTTATCGTCAATAATAATAATTTTTAATTTTTCTGGTACATTCATGATCCCCCCATGGCATGACTTTTGGGGATGTAATTATTAGACACACCATCATTTCTTTGGTTCTTAATTAAATAATTACTTACCAGTTCGCCCTGTAAATTTATTTAGTCGATCAACTTTTGAGGTAAATTGTCAGGTATTATTGACAGCTTTCAGATGCTAGTGTATAAACTGACTTTCAAATGTCCTATATGGAGATATTATGAGAACACTTAAAGAATTAGAAACCGGTTTTATTTCAGGCGGTTTAAATTGCATTGATCCCGAAACCTACAAAAAAATGCAAAACAAAGCGATGAATGATGGTTTATTGGCAGGTGGTATTCTTAGTTCCCTAGTAGGCGCCGCTGCCTTTGGTGCAGCCAGTGGTTTTAGCACCGTTGCTGGTGTCGCTATCGCAGGTGGTGCTGCTCTCGCTGTTGCACCTTATGCTGTTATCTGGGGTTATTTAAACTCTAGCACTTGGAATTTAATGTACACATCATAATTTTAAAGAAGTGAGAATTTTATGAAATTATTTACTACAATAAACATGCCTAAACTGACGGTACTCGGCTTAGCTGGATTAGGCGCCGCTGTAGGTTATTATTTCGGAACAACCCATCTCGATCAAGCGATCTTGGCGATGGCTGTTCCAGGCACTATGGCTTTGGGCAAAATGATTCGTAAGGGCGTGAGCAAATTAACAAGAAGACCTGCACCAGAAACACCACCTGCTGCTGGCGATATTAGCGATGTTGAAATCCTAGCAGCAACAGTAGGTGGCTATCTTATTGCCAATAAATTAGCCACCTCTTCAGCAGATGTCGTGATTCAAACTCCTGCAGTAATAGGTACCTATGTAGTTGCTAAAACCCTGGCCGCTGTGAGAGCTAAAAACCCAGTTGCGACTACCTCAACTTCAGAATCTTCTCCTACTCCCCCCTACACCCCTACGTTCTAATGATTAAAGGCTAAATAGATCGATATTTAGCCTTTTTCTTTTCGTTTGTTACATCACCATCTTGAGGTGAATAATGAATTTTCCTTGACACCTTTTTGTGTTGTTGATAGGTATATGTGCAAACACCCGCATGATAAGTTGCACAATAACTTTGTGTGCAATAGTTGCCAGAGCCAATCGTAATGCTTGAAAAAGGCATTAAGTTTTTCATTATTTGTGCACAAACACAATCATCATTGCCACCATGACCTAAGATATGCATTGGTCTGATGTCTTGTTTGCCTGTATTGGCTGCATCTGGCCAGCCTTGTTCATTGAAACCAACATTAGCATAACCACTATCGAGAAAATCCAAACCTGCAATAGGTGGCACCGAGGTAGGTTGGCCTTTAACTAACCATTTAGCATGCGCGCGAAATACCGCAGCTTGCATTGCTTTTGCCGTGATCTCAACATTGATATTGTGCGCCTCTTGAGTCAATGCAAAAAAGCGCGTCATAAAGATCGCCAATGCAACAAGCATAATCATTATCAGAACACCCTTTACGGATAACAAGGACCACCTCCTGCTAAAGGACACTCATTTAACAGCAGCAACAAGCTAACGGGACATCCATTTATGCAGAACTAACTGGGCATCCAGCTTTCTGTCTCCACAAATCGAAACACTCATTGCTGCTTTACAACAAGACCTGAGATCTCTAATCTTTTGCTTTGGCCTAAATTAAATTGTAGTAGTCTAACAAACTTAAATGCAAGTTGCTTCAGGTTTATAAGCATTAGCCGATATAAAACTTGTCGAAATAACGAAGGATGAAATAATCAAATAGGTGCGTCGCCATGAAAAATCTACTCGAAACGACAATCAGGAAAGCTATTGTCGTAAACATGCTATGGATTGGCGCGATACTTTGTCCGCAATTAACATATGGACTAACATTTGTACTCCCTCATAATGGTAATGTTATTGGGAACCTACAATATGCCAGTGTCCAACATGGTGATTCGCTCTCAACCATAGGACGCCGCTATGATATGGGTGGCTATGAAATGGTTGAAGCAAATCCCGGTGTGAGTTATTCGAATCCAAGACCTGGTACAAGAATATTGATCCCTTCACGGTTTATCCTACCCGATGTAGAGCGAAAAGGGATTGTTATCAATCTTGCCGAGATGAGACTTTATTTCTTTCATCCCGATGGTATTCATGTATCGACCTACCCTGTCGGTGTTGGCCAGGAAGGATGGAATACACCATTAGGTACAACCCAAGTCATTCGCAAACGCGAACATCCTACCTGGATAGTGCCTGATTCTATTATGGAGAACCATCAAAACCATGGACAACCCATTGAAAAAGTATGGCCTCCTGGTCCCAATAATCCTTTAGGGGATTATGCGATGACATTAGCTTTTAAAAATATTGTTATCCATGGTAGTCCTTATCCCAAAGGTGTTGGTGTAAGAAGTAGTCATGGTTGCATTCGAATGTTAAATGAAGATGTTGCCAAGCTTTATCAAATGGTGCAAATTGGCACGCCGGTAGCTATTATTCATCAGCCAACCAAAATAGGCCGTGTTGATAATAAGTTATACTTGGAAGCTCACGTGCCACTTTCACATTCAAATTATTACGCAGATTATAGTAGCACTGGCCAATTACTACATAAGTTTGTGAAAGGTGCTAAATATAGCGTAGAATGGCATGAAGTTGAAAAATTACAAAATAAGGCATATGGCTATCCACAACCGATTGGAACCATATTTTAATACTTTGATCTCTTTGATGCAGTTTGAATTTAGTCAATATTTCAAGCGTACTTCTCCAAGTACGCTTGAACTTTAAATCCACTATGTTCCACATTATTTTATATGAGCCTGAAATTCCGCCAAATACCGGCAATATCATCCGACTTTGTGCAAATACTGGTAGCCAACTTCACTTAATTGAACCTTTAGGATTTATTTTAGAAGACAAGCACCTCAAACGTGCTGGATTAGACTATCGCGCATTGGCTCAAGTCTCTGTTTATCCAGATTTAGCAAGTTGTTTACAACTTTTTACGTTCTCAAGAGTGTTTGCGCTCAGTGCCAAAGGGAAAACGCTTTACACAACTCAACGATTTCAAAAAGGGGATGCTTTTTTATTTGGGCCTGAAACTCGGGGATTGCCAGCAGCGCTACTCAGTACATTCCCTGCAGAAAATTGCTTAAAATTACCTCAAATTACTTTTGACAGAAGCCTCAACCTTGCCAATACAACGGCTATTATGATTTACGAAGCCTGGCGACAACTTCATTTTGAGATTAGCGCACTTTAAGTATTTAGATTAAAAATTCATTTTTAGGTGAACGTTTTAGTAAATTATATACTGCCTGCTGCACAGTTAATCCTTCATAAAGCACTGCGTTCACTTGTTCACAAATGGGCAATTCTATTTGATGCTTAGCAGCCAATAGCAAGATCTGTTTAACATTCACTTTGCCTTCAACCACTTGCCCTATTGCGTTTTCCGCATCGATCGCTGATTTTCCTTCGCCCAAAGCAAGACCAAAACGTCGATTTCGAGATTGATTATCTGTGCACGTCAATACAACATCCCCAACGCCAGACAATCCCATCATCGTTGCAAGCGCTGCACCCATTTTTTCACCTAGACGACACATTTCTGCTAAACCACGTGTAATCAAGGCAGCACGCGCATTGGCACCATACCCTAAACCATCAGACAAACCCACAGCAATAGCAAGTACGTTTTTAAAGACCCCTCCTAATTGTACACCTAAGAGATCTTGTGAAAGGTAAACTCGAAACAAATCACTATGAAAAGCATGAACCATCTGCTCGCCAAAGGCACTCGATGTTGTGGCAATGCTAACTGCTGTAGGCAAGCCATTGGCAACCTCTTTAGCAAAACTCGGACCGGACAACACACCAAAAGAAATTTGTCCGCAATGTTGCTGGCAAATGGTATGTAAAAATAGTCCTTCTTTGGAAAGTCCCTTGGTGCCCCACAAAATCCCCATTTTATCGGTTAAAAAAGGCTTAAGTTGCAATATAAGATCAGCAAATGCATGGCTGGGCACCACAATCAACAATGTTGTCTTATGTGTCGTTTTTTCAAAAGCCTCTTTTAGATCTGCGCTTAAACTAATATTCGCCGGAAACATAAATCCAGGTAAATATTTGTCATTAGTGCGATTTGTTTGCATCAATTTCATTTCATTTGAATTGTGGCCCCAAAGTACAACCGAATGCTGCTGTCTTGCTAAATGAATAGCAAGCGCGCTTCCCCAGGAGCCAGCACCAAGGACAAGAAAATTTTCACGTGGACTTGGCTGAATCATTTTGAATTTATTTGTTATCGCCTTTTTTCTGCTGTTCAAGATGCTGCAAGTACAATGCATCAAAATTCACAGGTGCCAACAATAATTGTGGGAACCCACCTCGAATAACTATATCTGAAATGGTTTCACGAGCATAAGGGTAAAGGATATTCGGGCACATACTACCTAATGCATGAGATAATTGTTCTTGAGGGAAGCCTTTCAAAGTAAAGATACCTGCTTGATGTACTTCGACTAAAAATGCTACCTTTTCACCCATCTTGACAGTGACTGTCAAATGCAAAGCAACTTCAAAGATAGTTTCTTCTAAACGATTTGTTTTAGTTTGTAAATCTACGTTTACTTCTGGCTTCCATTCTTCTTTAAATATTTCAGGCGCATGTGGTGTTTCAAAGGAAACGTCTTTTACATAAATCCGTTGAATCGTAAAAACTGGCCCTTGAGGTGCTTTTTCTTTATCTACCATTGCATTTTCATCCTTATTAAAAATTAATTCTTGTTTCGTTTATTTTTTTACAACTGGCATTCCTTGAGCGTGCCAATTTTCCATACCGCCCGATAACTGATAAAGTTGTGAAAAACCATTGCTTAATAATAATTTACCTATCTTAGGCGAAAGCATCCCAGTTGCGCTCACCAAAACGATTGGTTTATTTTTATGCTTATTTAGTGTTTTTAAACTGGTATGAACACTCGCTTCAGGTAAAGAAATGGCACCCAAAATATGTCCCAATTCAAAACGCTCTTCTGAGCGAATATCAACTGCGAGGGCTTCGGTATGATTGAGAAGATCTACTAACTGTTGAGGGCTTATTCCCTTAATCCCAAATGTTCTAGTTCGCCACTCGTTGATAAGCAGCAAAATTAAAATCACCATAAAAGCAGCACTTAACAACCAGTGCTCAATAAAAAATGACTTGTAGGGATCCATGTAAGCTAACCCTTCAAACTAAATCAGGCATTATACACACAATCAATAACCCCCTACCAGCAGAACAACTTGCAACCTTTCTTTTGCAAGCCCTAAAATGAGCACATTAACAATAGAAAATATAAGCTTGGTGCCAATGACTCGTTCTAAACCAGTTGTTCTACTCATTTTAGATGGTTGGGGATATCGAAAAGACAGTCCTGATAATGCTATTCATGCTGCCCTGACGCCTACTTGGGATTTGCTCATGACAAATCATCCACACATGTTGCTTCAAGGAAGCGGTGAAGATGTAGGATTGCCGCAAGGGCAAATGGGCAATTCAGAAGTTGGGCACCTCACGATGGGGGCGGGTCGCGTTATCTACCAAGATCTCACGCTCATCACGCATCAAATAAAAACCGGACAATTTTTTAAAAATGACGAATTAATCAATGCTTTTAAGCAGGCAAACGCAACTCAAAAGGCTGTTCACTTTATGGGATTACTTTCTCCTGGGGGAGTCCACAGCCATGAAGAACATCTCTTTGAAGCCTTACGAATGGCTCAGCAAAACAATGTAAAAGAAATTTATGTTCATGTCTTTTTAGATGGACGCGATACCCCACCTCAAAGCGCTCAAACCTCCCTTGAAAAACTCGACAAAATATTACAACAGACACATGCTCAACTGGCTAGTGTGAGTGGCCGTTACTATGCCATGGATAGAGATAAGCGTTATGAACGCACAAAACTCGCCTTTGACGCCATTGTGCATGGTCGCTCTCCTTTAGTGGCGTCTTGCGCCTTGGATGCTTTAGCACAAGCCTATGAACGCGGGGAAACAGATGAATTTGTTAAACCAACTTGCATCTTGAACCAAGGAAAACGCTGTCAGATTGCCAATGGTGATATCGTTATTTACATGAACTTTCGAGCAGATCGTGCTCGTGCTTTATCTGAAGCGCTAACCCAAAAAAATTATAGTGGTTTTGAAAGAGCCCCTTTACCAAACTTGGGGGAATTTATTACCTTAACCGAATATGACAAAAACTTAACTGCAAAAGTCGTTTTTCCACCGCAAATTCACAAAAATGTCCTTGGTGAATATCTACAAAATTGCCATTTAACCCAGTTACATTTGGCTGAAACGGAAAAATATGCCCACGTGACGTTCTTTTTTAATGGTGGCCTTGAACTTCCCTTTCAAGGAGAAGAGCGAATTTTAATCCCTTCACCTAAAGTTGCCACCTACGATTTGCAACCTCAAATGAGTGCTTTTGAGTTAACACAAGCACTCACCCAAAATATTCAACAACAAAAATTTGATTTTATTGTTTGTAACTATGCAAATGCAGATATGGTTGGACACACCGGAAATTTTTCAGCCACGGTCAAAGCCATTGAGACCTTAGATCAATGTTTAGCGAGTGTGATAAAAGCCATTAGCGCAGTCAATGGTGCGCTTTTAATTACCTCTGATCATGGCAATGCAGAATGTATGGTTGACCCTCAAAGCGGTCAACCTCATACAGCGCACACCTTATCGTTAGTGCCACTTGTTTATTATGGAAGCAAGCCTGTTCAATTTACTAAAGAAATCGGCGCACTTTGCGATCTTGCTCCAACCATCTTACATCTTTTAGGACTAAAACCTCCCCCTGAAATGACAGGACAGAACTTAATAAAATAAAAGGAATGCCAAGATGATAACGTACTTTCAGAAAATACTTCTGATCCTACCAGCGGCTTTCATCTTGAGTGCCTTTGCAAACGAAACTTCTTCCAATGAAGTAAAGAAGTCTTTGTTAGACGTACAAAAACAATTGCAAAAACTTGAAAAATCCATTTACCATGATAAAAAAGAAGAAAAAATCTTACTTAATGAACTTGCCAATCTTGATAAAGAAATAGGACAGGCTTCGGAAAATTTAGTTCTTTTACAAAATACCATGATAGAGCACACAAAAAACCTGACAATTTTGCAAAATGAAGAAGCTAAATTACAGCTAACAACCAAGCAACAGCAAAAAGCCCTGGCACAACTCCTACAATCCACTTTTATGCACTATCGTAAAGAAAAGTTCAAGCTATTATTTGAACAACAAGCATTGCCTCTTTTATCTAGACAAAATCAATACTATGAATTTTTTTCTAATGCACGCGCAGCTCAAATTCATTCTTTACAAAACTATTTAAAACGCATCCAAAGATTACAAGATAATATTCAAACTTCAAAAAACGAAATGCAACAACTTTCCGAAAAACACCTCAAGGATATGGACTTGTTGTTGCAAGCAAAGGAAAAAAGAAAGTTAGTCTTACGCGCTTTAGCCCAAAAACTTAGCAATGAGGCAAAAGCGCTTGGCCAACTACAACAACAAGAACAACATTTAAAACAAGTTTTCCAAACAATACAAAAGAAGATTGCAACAACGCCAACCTATATTGAACCTGTACAAGATTTTGCTAAAGCCAAACATAAATTGTCACTGCCAATATCGAGCAAAGATGCTGAACTCATTGCGTTGCCAAATTTTAAAGCCAGTAAAAAATCCTATATAAAAGCTCCCAACGGCACTCCAGTCAATGCAATCTATCCAGGAAGAATTGTATTTGCTGAATGGCTACGCGGCTTAGGATTATTGATTATCGTCGATCATGGTCATGGCTATATGAGCTTGTACGGTAATAACCAAAAACTGTATAAGGGTCTAGGAGATTGGGTTAAAGAAGGAGAAATGATAGCCAGCGTTGGCCAAAGCGGCACACATGCGCAAGGCGGATTATACTTTGAGATAAGAAAGGATGGTGAGGCTTTAGATCCAACGCCGTGGTTTAACCAGGCCTAGGTTTTTCTTTTCTCACTTTCATTTTATACAGGGTCCTTCTTTTCTTCTGACAAAATACAAGGATAAAGTATGCGTCCATGCCCTATGCCCTTCTCTTTCAAAAAAATCGCCTTGTATGCACTTTTACAATGCAGTTTCTATGCAGCGCCTGTTATTAGCGCGCAATCTGCTGAAAAATCTTTACCGCTTGATGATTTGCAACGCTTTACCTCTGTGGTTGATCAGATAAGAAAATATTATGTAAAGCCGGTGGATGATAAAGAATTATTTGAAAATGCAATTCGTGGCATGTTAGCAGGGCTTGATCCCCATTCTTCTTACTTAGATCCAAGTGAATTTTCTGATTTGCGAGCCAATACTTCTGGAAAATTTGGCGGGCTTGGTATTGAAGTCACCATGGAGGATGGCTATGTTCGCGTTATTAGCCCCATAGACGAAACTCCGGCACAACGGGCTGGTATCAAAGCAGGTGATGTTATCGTCCGACTTGATGACACACCCGTTAAAGGATTAACGCTAAAAAAAGCAGTAGAAATGATGCGCGGCGATCGTGGCACGAATATTATTTTAACGATTTTGAGAAAAAGCGAATCTCAACCGCTTAAAATCAAAGTGACCCGAGATGTTATCCAAGTCAAGAGCGTTCGCTCTAAAGTATTAGATAAACAGTATGGTTACATACGTATTTCTCAGTTTCAGACCCAATCTGGTGAAGATTTAATCAATGCCATCAATCAACTTAAGAAAGAAACCAATAATTCTTTAAAAGGTATCATTTTAGATTTACGCAATAATCCAGGTGGGATCTTAGAATCTTCTGTTAAAGTTTCTGCTACCTTTTTGGATAAAGGAAAATTAGGCTACAATGGCTTAATCGTTTATACCGAAGGACGTTTACCTGGCTCAGAGATCAAAGAGTATGCCCAAAATGGCGATCTACTCCATGGGGCGCCTATTGTCACTTTAGTAAATGGGGGCTCCGCATCTGCTTCTGAAATTGTCGCCGGTGCACTACAAGATCATAAACGATCATTGATCGTAGGTACACAAACTTTTGGTAAAGGATCTGTACAAACTGTATTACCGCTTAAGGACAACCATGGCTTAAAGTTAACAACCGCGCTTTACTTTACCCCTTCAGGTCGTTCTATTCAGGCTCAGGGGATCACGCCAGATATAGAAATACCTGATCTTAAAATTCCCGAAGCAAAACAAGATGAAAATGAAAATTGGATAAATTTACGCGAAAGCGATTTACAAGGCCATCTGGATAATGCCAATAAAGAGAAAAAGGAAAAAGAGATAAAAGACAGTGCAGACTCGATGCCCAATACGCAAGATAATAACAAACCTTTGGTTAATCAAGATTATCAACTCAATGAAGCTTTAAATTTGCTTAAAGGATTAGTGTTAACAAGCAACGTCAACCCTAATAAATTGAATGCAAAAAACAAAATACAAAAAGAGAAGCTTATTTTAGAAAGTATCAAAAATTAATTATTAACCGTATCGGGATCATTAACAATTATTTTTTGGCGTAATTTATCCATAGCTGTTTTTTCAAGCTGGCGAACGCGCTCGATAGAGATACCATATTTTTCAGCTAACGTTTTAAGTGAAGCTTTCTCATTGTTCAACCATCGTTGCTGAACAATATCGAGACTACGATCATCTAAAGTTGTAAGCGCTTGGTGTAACATGCCGGTATTGCTTCCCCGATTATCTTCCACAGCATAATGTGGACTGCTTTCAAGCGGGGCTGGCAAAAAAGACGCTGGTGAAAAGGCTGATTCATCATCATCGCTCAAAGGGTCAAAAGTATCATCATGCGCATTTAAACGAGATTCCATTTCCACCACATCGGCAGGACTCACACCAAGATCTTGTGCTACCGCTTTGACTTCTTCGGCAGAAAACCAGCCTAAACGTTTTTTTGCTTGACGAAGATTAAAAAATAATTTGCGTTGTGCTTTGGTGGTGGCTACTTTAACAATACGCCAGTTTCGAATAATAAATTCATGAATTTCTGACTTTATCCAATGAACCGCAAAAGAAACTAAACGCACACCCACCTTAGGGTCAAAACGTTTAACTGCTTTCATTAACCCAATCGTTCCTTCTTGGATAAGATCATTTGCATTTAATCCATAACCATTGTACTGATTTGCAATGCGTACAACATAACGTACATTTGCTAGCACGAGCTGCTGCGCTGCTAATAAATCCCCTTGTTCTTGATAACGTGTCGCCAAGGCCTTTTCTTCATCAGCGCTGAGTAAAGGAATAGCATTGATTCGCTGCAGGTACGACTGCATACCATCAACCATTACGGGTAAATTCACATTTATGCGCTGTAACTGTGTATTCATAAATATAAAGCTTCCTTTACTTCAATGTTTTATAGTGTAGCACTCTCAAACCAAGAGTGCTAGATTCAATAAGTTTATTAATTTCAATTGGTTATAAAAGAGTGACTGTACAATATTTTTTAGTTATTCAAATTAATGCTTATTATTTTAAGCCAATCATCCTATGACCAGCTATACCAAATATCTTCTCATTTATTACCTTTATCGGAGAAAAAGAAGATCCCCAAAAAATTTTGTCATTTGACTATACTTTGTTTTATGACTTAAAAATTACAATAGGAGTTTTTCGTGACTTATTTCATCGTCGAAGCGCCCTATGATAAATGCTTTGATATTTTTTTTAGAAACGAATTGGGCTATCCTAATTTTTACCGATTAACAGAACTGTTGCCCTCCCATGAGGCATATCAAAATTTAACACTGGTTGCCCCTTTTCCTACAAAAGAACCAACTATTTTAGAAAAAATTTCGCAACGAGTGAATACGCTTGGGATGAAGTATTATCCCTTTGGGGAAAATTTAGATACTGCTTTTTTATTTGATGCTGAAGGTCAATTACAAATTAATCCACAGTTTAAACAAGCGCTCAGCCACGCCGTTATCCAATTTACGAATAACCACCTCGTGAATAGATCCTAAATCACCTGTAAATAAGCTGAAAAGCTCGAATTAATTTCTTCGAGCTTTTCTTTTTTAATTTACTTACATTGTTACGGTTGGTTGTGGTTTATGAGTAGCAGGTTGTGTTGTTTCACTAATGATAGGTTGCGTAACGACGTTGTTAACAAAATATCCATTTGCGCGAGAAGGAATGACATAAGCACGTATCGTATCTCTCACCAATTCCTTGCCAAAAGATGCTAATCTGTAAGTCATATAGGCAAGTAGCGCAAGCTCAGTATAATAGACAACATGAGCAGGAACTTTTGTTTTATCTTCTGCAGTCTGGGCAAGATCCCAAAGCAACATGTTTCCTATAGCCACAATTTGACTTGCGCAATTGATGCTTTCCTTTACTAAAGAATCGTAATAGTAATGCATGTTTTCCAATCCCCATTGGGACCACTGTTCAAAGGAAGCTTTCAATGGTGTGGAAGCAATATCGAGCACGTTTGCGCGTTGAGCGAAATAATCACGCGCTGTTTGATAACATTGTTTTGCAACCTCTGGGTTCTTCAAGCAAGGCCCAATCTGTGCTGTGCTTCCCAAGACATCGTTTACGGTATTCATCATCGCTTCTACTGTTTTAGCAAAACTATCTCCTAATTCATATGCTTTTGGCGCAAGAAGCTCTGCTGTGGTTGGAGCACCACGAAACAAGCCTGATATCCCATTGCGCATCTTCAATATTGGCTGAATTGTTTCGCTAAGCCATGTGCCTTCACCACCTGGGATCATTTCTCTTAAAGAAAAATTAATATCTCCTTTATCTGCAGGGCTTTTATGCGCTAGCACCAATCTTTCCAATACAGGTCGCAAAAAGGCTGTCGCCACTGGTTTTGCACCATTCCAAAGCGCAGTTTTTAACCACCATTGATTTATCGAATGGGAGATAACCTCTGCACCAACAAATTTACCTGCTTTTGAGAGAACTGAATTCGTAATATTTTTCACCCCATTTACGGCACGAGAAAAAAATCCTTGTGGTTTTGGTTGAACAGCATCAGAGCGAAACATCCAATTCATGACTTGATAGGTCAAATAAGGTAATGCAATATAGTGTGTGAAAGTTTCTGTTGCGTTCCATACACTTTCAGCCATGTTTTCAGCAGCATTTTCAATGCCGTTGTAGAAAAATACGTTATAACTCATAAATGCCTCAAAAAAGTAAGTTAGTTAATTAATTTGTGGCAAAATAAACAAGCAAGGTGTCTTCGTCAATCTATTTCTCTTGTTAGCTGATAACAGGAAACAAACACCAGATAAGTGGTAGAAAAGGATATTTAACAAGCTATGCTTGAGGTAATTTGTCTTTTTCTTTTAGCTTGAGCCTGGGCTTTTTAGTGGGTCTGAGTTTCAAATGCTTTGGGTTAAAGGGGATCTGCAAAATATTTTTCAGGGTTTGGAATTTATCATCCCTAAACCCTTCTAATCCAAATACCAGTTTTCTTTCTCCGGCTTGTGCAATCAGCGTATATGAACCAAAAAGCTTATCCCACCAGCTAAAAATAAAGCCATAATTGCTATTGGTTTCAGGAGCGTGGTCTGAATGATGGATCCGATGCATGCCAGGAGTGACGATAATCCGACGCAATCTAACATCCTTAGAAAACTTTATTGGCGTGTTCAAATGTGCAAACATCACCATGCCATTGAAGAGGATTTCGAAAATAAGCACACTTAAGGGCAAGGCGCCTAAAAAAGCAATGGCTAGCAGTTTTGTCCCCATGTTTATTAATTCTTCTAAGGGATGAAAACGCAGCCCTGTGCTAACATCAAGTTGCTTATCCATGTGATGTACACGGTGAATGCGCCATAAAAGTTGGTATTTATGAAATAAACGGTGTTGCAGATACATAATTGCATCTAACGCCATGACACCCAATATTACCCGACAAGCATAGGGCCAATTTTCGTGGTGCAATATCCCAATATTTTTATTTAAAACTGCTTGTGCATAAGTAACTGCAAAAATTGGGAAAATCAAACGGATACAGAGTTTAGATAAGCATGTCAGAGAAAAATGACGCATCCATCTTATACGTCTTGGAACTATCCAAGGTCGCCAAGGCCAGGATTGTTCAATCCAGGCTAGCACACTAAAAATAAGTAAAAAGAAGCCTAAACGGCAAGCAACTTGGTAATGTACTAACCATTGATCCATTTGCGAAATACTTATCATCCTTGTGTTCTTTTCAACCAATATTATTTTTGTTACAGTTAGTATGTCATTTTACTTTTACATTGGTTGGATCGCAAGATGTCTTTATAAATCAGCAGATTAACTTATTTATATAAGGCTTCATGACAACAACCCCCTTATCTTGCTAGCATAGGTTGTTTAAGGAGAAAAAATTATGAGTAATAACCGTATCGTTGCAGTAACCGACGATAATTTTGAACAAGAAGTCATGAATGCTCAATTGCCAGTATTGCTAGATTTTTGGGCAGAATGGTGTGGGCCATGCAAAATGATCGCCCCTGTCCTCGATGAAATAGCAAATACCTACGAGGGCAAACTGATTGTCGCGAAAATCAATATCGACGAAAATACAGCAACGCCGCAAAAATTTGGTGTACGAGGGATCCCTACCCTTATGCTCTTTAAAAATGGCGAGTTGGAATCTACAAAAGTTGGAGCAATGTCTAAATCTCAGTTAACGGCCTTCTTGGATAGCCACTTATAGGATAGAATAGGACTTGCTCAATTCAGTTTGCTTTTTAGGCCAGATGTGAAATCAGCTACGCCTAAAGACAAACTGAAAGATGCATACTCGGGGTTTGGGCCTTGCGTTTCAATTCATTCCCCTAGTAACATTAAAAAAAGTTTGATAGGATCCTGACCCTACAGTCAAAAAACCCTTACCCCTTCATTGTTAAATTAATAAGCACGGATATGAACCTTTCGGAATTAAAAAATAAACCAGCCGCAGAGCTTTCTGACATGGCCCTTGCATTAGGTGTTGAAAACGTTTCTCGTTTGCGCAAACAAGATCTTATTTTTGGGATCTTAAAAACGCATGCCAAAAGTGGCGAGGACATCTACGGCGATGGCGTACTCGAGCTATTACAAGATGGCTTTGGGTTTTTACGTTCATCACGAACGTCGTATCTTCCCGGACCAGACGATATCTATGTTTCACCCAGTCAAATCAGGCGCTTTGGCTTGCGCACCGGCGATACTATCTCTGGTAAAATTCGCCCTCCAAAAGATGGCGAACGTTATTTCGCTTTATTGAAAGTTAACGAAATTAACTATGAAAGCCCAGAGCTGGGACGCAACAAACTGCTGTTTGAAAATTTAACCCCGTTACATGCAGAATCACGCCTCAAGATGGAAGTGGGGAATGGCAGTACCGAAGATATTACAGCGCGTATCATTGATTTAGTTTCTCCTATCGGTAAAGGGCAACGTGGCTTAATCGTTTCGCCACCAAAAGCAGGCAAAACAATGATGCTGCAGAACATTGCTCACTCTATTACGACTAATCATCCTGAATGTAAATTGATAGTTTTACTCATTGATGAACGCCCAGAAGAAGTCACTGAAATGGAACGCTCCGTTCAAGGAGAGGTCATCGCGAGTACATTTGATGAACCCCCAAATCGACATGTCCAAGTCTCAGAAATGGTGATAGAAAAAGCAAAACGTTTAGTTGAGCACAAAATGGATGTCGTCATTTTGCTTGATTCTATTACTCGCTTAGCAAGGGCTTATAACACGACTATCCCTCACTCTGGCAAAGTACTAACTGGGGGTGTTGATGCAGCTGCATTACAGCGACCAAAGCGATTCTTTGGTGCTGCTCGCAATGTAGAAGAAGGTGGCAGTTTAACGATTATTGCTACTGCGCTTATCGATACTGGATCCAAAATGGACGAAGTAATCTATGAAGAATTTAAAGGGACAGGCAATTTAGAACTCCACTTAGATAGACGTATCGCGGAAAAACGTGTTTACCCTTCGATTAACATTAATCGTTCTGGCACTCGTCGTGAAGAAAAGCTCACTTCCCCAGATGAACTGCAAAAAATGTGGATCCTACGCAAATTACTTCACCCCATGGATGAACTTGCCGCCATTGAGTTCCTCATTGAACGACTAAGGGGCACAATGACAAACGAGGAATTTTTTGAGGCCATGAAACGTTCGTAAGAGGATATGAAATATACTGATCTACGTGAATTTCTTCATAATCTTCAACAACAGGGTGAGCTAAAACGCATTCAGCACCCTGTTGATCCTTGCTTGGAAATAACAGAGATCTGTGATCGTGTGCTTAAGCAAAAAGGCCCCGCGCTTTTATTCGAAAACACCAAAACAAATATCCCGCTATTAGGTAACTTATTTGGTACTCCATTGCGAGTTGCTAAAGCGATGGGAAGACAGAGCGTAAAAGAACTTCGAGAGATTGGTCAATTTCTTGCCTTATTAAAAGAACCCTCGCCTCCCAAAGGGTTTAAAGATGCCCTACAGCAGATCCCGCTTTACAAACAACTTTTTCATATGGCGCCCTCAAAGATTGCAAGAGAAAAAGCTCCTTGTCATCAACAATTTTTCAAAGGCAATGAGGTTGATTTAAGCCAATTGCCAATTCAAACTTGTTGGCCAAACGATGTCGCGCCATTAATTACTTGGGGATTAGTTATCACGCAGTCCCCGCTTAAACCAAGAATGAATCTGGGGATATATCGACAACAAGTACTTGAGAAAAACAAGGTCATTATGCGTTGGCTTGCGCATCGTGGCGGCGCATTAGATTATGCTGATTGGTGCAAAATTAATCCAGATAAGCCCTTTCCTATTGCTGTTGCTTTGGGAGCTGATCCTGCCACCATGCTCGCTGCTGTCACCCCTATTCCTGACTCACTGTCCGAATATGCTTTTGCTGGCTTATTACGCGGACATAAAACTCAAATCACACCTTGTTTTTCTCATGATTTAGCCGTGCCAGCCAGTGCTGAAATAATCTTAGAAGGGTTTATATATCCACAAGAAACTGCTTTGGAAGGCCCTTTTGGCGATCATACTGGTTATTATAATGAAACTGAACATTTCCCAGTCATGACCATTGAATGCATTACAATGCGAGAGAATCCGCTTTATCATAGTACCTATACCGGACGTCCCCCCGATGAGCCAGCAATACTCGGTGAAGCATTAAATGAAATCTTTGTACCCATTTTACAAAAGCAATTTCCCGAAATTATCGATTTTTATTTACCACCAGAAGGTTGTTCATATCGCTTTGCTATTGTTGCCATTAAAAAAGAATATCCAGGTCATGCAAAGCGTGTGATGTTTGGCATTTGGTCTTTTTTACGTCAATTTATGTATACCAAGTTTATTGTGATCACCGATGGTGATATTGATGTTAGAAATTGGCAAGATGTGATTTGGGCGATTAGCACCCGCATGGATCCAGTCAGAGATACTGTTCTTCTAGAAAACACCCCTATTGATTATTTAGATTTTGCCTCAGTACAACCAAGCTTGGGAGGGAAAATGGGGCTTGATGCAACCACAAAATGGCCTGGAGAAACTCATCGTGAATGGGGAACACCGATACAACCTTCCCAAGCAATCAAAGCAAAAATCGATGCCATTTGGCCATTGCTTGGGCTTTAAGCATGAAACAGGCATATCATTACGTTTGTCAAAAAATTAATGCTTGCACGCACAATATCAGCTTGATTACACTTTTGCCCCTATCTGAAAAAATAGCTTATCAAGCAGGTCAATATGTTGAAGTCTTATTGAACAACGGCACTTATCTTGCCTTATCCATTGCCAATATGCCAAACGCCGATGGATTGCTTGAAATTCATTTAAGGCATGATGAAAATCATCCCCTTGCGCAACAATTTATGCATGAACTGAAACATAAAAAACAAATTCGATTATACGGCCCTAAGGGAAACTGCACCTTAACACGCGCTAGCAATGTGCAAGAACTTATCTTTGTGGCAGGTGGAACAGGCTTCGGGCCTATTAACGCCCTATTAGAAGATGCGCTGTATCATGGAAAAAGCCCAGGAAAAATTGCGCTTTACTGGGGGATCCGAAGACCTGCTGATGCCTACAAAGCAACTTTATTGCAAAAATGGCAAAAAGAATTTAAATGTTTTAATTATGAAATTGTACTCTCGGAGCCTTCAGATTTTTTATCATGGCAAGGGCCTACTGGTCTTGTACATGAATATGTTGCCCATCAATTATCTGATTTTAACCAAATCTGCATGTTTGCAAGTGGGCCTTATCCTATGATTAAAGCTGCCCATGCTCTTTTTTGTCAACATGGGCTAGCAAGCGATAGATTCTTTTCAGATATTTTGTGATCTCGTTAGGCTTTAACTCTGATAAATTTGGGGTTCGTTATTTCAGTTGAATGCCTCGATATTAAATGAGGGTTAGACCATGCATTGTTGTTTCTTTTTCCTTGGGGAATAATCCCGTTAAGAAATTGATTTAAAGGTAAGGATGATATTGCCCTAGCAATGTTTAACCTTTCCTTGGAGTAATCACAAAGCTCTGCCTGCCATGAGGGTGAAAGTTCGTTGCAAATCCTATGTGCACTATAGCAAGCAACTGTTCCACAATCGTAGCTATTGTCTTGCCTTGGCACAATTAAATTTTGCAACAGTGTATTTGTCAGACGATGCTGACCATGCAAAGCTGCCACCAGTTTTTGGCCTAAAATGAAAATCTGAGGATGTTGCGAAAAATTATTATATCCATCAAGACAACTAATTTTAATGTTAAAAGGATCTTTTTGGTTAATAATAAGCTCGTACCAATGATTTCCTAAACAAATTGGCCAAAAAATAATCTCAGCTCTGAGTAATCTGGCTCTGTCTGATTGCATCGTGCCATTTTCAGCAATGTCATCAATGTAATTTACGTTCCAATGCGAATGAATGTTGGCAATATTTTGGTAGTTTTGTGCAAGATAATCGTGCCATCTATTCATAATAAGTGTATTAAAATGGCCATCCGATAAACTACCTTGCTGAAAAGGCATCAATAAACAGCGTTTGGCCGTAAGCACTTCCAAAGTATCTTGAGGGTTGGTGCATTGGCATTTTAATGATTCAAATTTTTCTTCAATATTAACAATGTTATCTTCATCATGGGATGGTTTATCCATATACATGGCATATCTTTCAATAAAATCAGATTCACTCTCACTCATTGTCATAACAACATCATAATCTGTGTCTTTCGTCCCCGAACTTGAACTAACGAAATCAACAAAAGCCCCAAAAAGTTTCATCATGGCGAATATCTCACGACCAAGTAAGCTAAAATCTTAGAGTTAGAAAATATACTGATTATGAAAGGCAGTGTCAAGATCGCCTTTTAAAAAACTTTATCAAGAATGCATTCTAACTTTTCTTATGACGCTTTCTATATTTAAACTGTCGATGCAAGCGGCTTAAATTGACTTCCAATAATTCTCTACCGTGATGTGTCCTTTGTCCCTAAAATGATTTAACTTCAGCCCTCGTTGCGCTAGTAATTGCGTCACGTCGTTAATCATACTAGGATTTCCACACAACATCACTTGCGATGTGATTGCATTGATAGATAAATTTACCGTCTCCTCAAGTTTTTTAGAATGCAGTAGCTGTGGAATGCGCTCTTGTAGATGATGCGTTGGTTCTCTGGTGATGATAGGACACCAATTAAATTGCTTAGGGTATTGTTCTTGCCAAGCTTCAATTAATCGTTGATGCGTTAATTCAATGCTATAACGCACGCTGTGCACTAAAACAATCCTATCGAATCTTTCCCAAGGCGTTTTGGTTTTTAACAAAGATAAAAATGGACCCAATCCTGTTCCCGTTGCAAAGCACCACAAATTTTGCGCCAGAGGCACTTCAGACAACACAAATCGTCCACTGGCTTTGTGCGACAACCAAATTTTGTCATCGACTACCAATGTTGCCAACTGTGGTGTCAAACTTCCTGCTTTAACTAAGACATAATAGAATTCTAAGTTTGGATCAGCTGGTTCATTAACAAATGAATATGTCCGGAATAATTTCTCTTGCGTTAATCTAATCTGGGTAAACTGACCCGCAACAAAAGGTAGGATTGGCGCTTTTACAAATATGGAGTAGAGTCCTGGTGCCCACTGTGTTAAGGCTATAATTTTACCCTCAACCCACTTCATAGATCATTTTCTGTCGCTGGTAATCCTAGTAATAGTCCTTTCTTGAAATATTGAGCACCCAATTCAGGTTTATTTAACTTTTCGAGTAAAGAACCAAGTTCAGCATAAGTTTCTGGATCAGGGTTTAAACTCAGGCTTGCTTCAAAATAGCGTTGCGCTTTACCCCATAATTGTTGGCGCACGCAAAGACGTCCTAAAGTTAGTAGTAAGCTTGGACTTTGAGGATGTGTATTTAACCAACTTTCTGCTAAATTAAGTAGCTTTTGCGATGAGGGATGGGCAAGATGACCATATAATCGAATTAAATCTTCCTGCCATTCATGCTTTAATGCTGAACGTAGAATACTTTCTGCTTCGATAGGATTATCATGTTTTAATAAAAACTTTGCATAAAGACTGGCAATTTCTCCTTCATGACGACAATCTCTTGGGATTTTTTGCCAAAACTCATTAACACTTTCTACAGAATTTTTTGATTTATTCAATAACAATTGACAATATACCTTTTTCTCGAGTTTCTTATATTCGTGCGCGCTCAAAGCATGGTAATGCTTGAGCCTTGGTAATAATTCTAATAATTTGTCCCAGTCTTGCAGTTGCAAATATATTTTCTGCAATAAGGTTAACATATAGGGATGATTCGGCACTTTATGCGTTAATTGGCTTAATGTTGCAAGACTTTGCTCATACTGACTATGTTTGAACTGTAAGTCTGCTTGAGTTAAGCTAACGGCAACCCCTGTTTCTGGTGTTAATTGGGCCGCTCGCTGCAAGTAAAAATCACGTTTATCATCCTTACCTAGCTCTTGAGCCGCTTTTGCTGCTGAAAAATAATTTAGCCAAGGAATTTGGCTGTAGTCTGCACCTTTTATCAATAAATTTTCAGCTTTAGCCCAATGTCCTTCCGCCAAAGCAACTAAACCTTTGTTTGTTAATCTCTTTGCCCTATTTTTATATAAATGCGGCCATAAGTTAGCAAAAAACTTCGTCGTATTAAAAATTTTTACCAATATGCTAATTGCAAAATGAAGCAGCGCATACAGCATAAGTAAAATAACTGCGCCTAACCAAAGCGGAAGATCAACGCGCCAATTGGCAACGGTTACAATCATCATTCCAGGATCTGGTTTGAGGTTTAATCCCACCCAGGCCGCTATCAGCAAGGCAGTCAAAGAAATGAGTAAATATTTCATTGCGGTTCTCTTTGTGGTGATAGCGAATTTTTGTTGGATATTTCTATCATTGCTTTAGACAAAGCCTGTATTGAACTAGAAATATCTGGCGTTGATATATCAACATTTTCTTGCGTCAAGTGCTGAATTTGATTTAAGAGATCTTGCATGGTTTTATCGCTATCAAAATACGTGGATACCCAAGATTGTATCGCTTGCAAACTGCTTTGATAGATTTTATTTTCACCTTGTAGCAATGCCCATCTTGCTTGTTCAGCAAGTAACTGCAAAGTACGAATTATTTGGCTTTTTTCTTGTACGCTCAGCGCTAAAGGAATGCGATTTTCCTGAACATGTGTGATACGGATTAAACTCTTTAATTCTTGCCATGAATACCATAACCCTTTTTGCCAAGCATTCATCGATTTATCAGGCGAAACGCTTTCCTTATTTGGTTGCTGATATGAGATATTCTTAAATTGTAACTTATCAAATTGAAGATTAATTAAACCTAATTCCTCCCAAATTTCTGAACGGTTAACTGTTGGAAATGCTTTAAGTTTGGCAATATCTTTTGCTAATACCTCTCGTACCCAAAGAAAAGCAGGGTTTGCGAGCGATTTTAATTGATCATCCGCAGCAATAAGTTGAGCAACTGCTGTTGTAATATCATGTGCCGTTTTGAGCCTTTCATTTGCCATAAAAACTAAATAATTTGCTTGAGCAACCACCCAATCTGCATTGCTTGACAATGCAGATAACTTCATTTGTTCCGTTTCAAGATGGCTTTTTAAACTTTCAAGTTTTTGTTGTTCTGATAAATTTTGATCATGTAAGGCAGCAAATTGTTCTAATGTTTTATGAGCTTGGGTTGTCAGTGCCAAAATAGAAGTTTGATCATCATTGGTTCTTTTTTGTAGTTCTTCCAATTGTTGATAGTTGGCATAGGCGTAGTATCCCACCACAAGTATGGCAAAAAGAGAAAGAAAACTAAAAAAGAGTGACGCCCCACCGCCGCCGCCTTTATTTTCCTTGTCATCAGTATCTGTGTCATCAGGGGGTATTTGCGATGCGCTTTGCATACGAGCCTCAGTTTTGACATAAGTATCACGGTAGAACGGTTTTGATTCTGGTAAAGACGCTTTGGTTGCATTCTCAAATTGAATTGATTTCTCTAATCGACTTTCACTGCCAATGTCCACAGGACTGCTAACGATATGTGTCGGCTCGGTTGGAACAATTTCAGGGGGAACATCTACTTGCTTCTTTTTTTTGCCATAGTGTGTCACAACCACTTGTTTGGGCGAAGTGATTTTTTTTTCCCCAGGTTTATTATTGTCCTTTTCCTCTGAAGACATTTTTTACTCATCCTCATTGCGAGTCTATTGATGTTCCTAAGATCTTTTAAAGGGTACTTTAATACGATAGGTCACAACCGCTATTTTATCTATGTGATAACTTAACTATCAATATCAACTTTCTATCGTATATACCTGATAAAACCCTATTGCTAGCAGATAAACGGCGAAATTACTTAGTAAGCTTATTGATATATTTTGATACGCACGTATAATAGCTAACTAACCAATTAAAGTGCTTACAGGGGTTTCTTATGTCTTCTCAAGGTCCACAACAACCTAATGAAACAAACGAACATGATATGGCACCGCCACCGCCACCACCACCACCACCACCACCAACATCTGGTTCTGCCAACAATAAATTGCCCCTTGAAATTCGAAGAGAAATTGATCGTTTAAATAAACTCGCAAGTGATTTACAACTAAAAATAGACGCTGGCGATAAAGACGCTGAAACATGCTATGACAACTTAAGAAAAAAGCACCAAGATGAATTGGCAAACTATAATAAGGAAATTGTTACCCCCCTCAATGAGAAAGTTAATGCATTAGAAGAGCAGTTAAAGAAGCAAACAGAACTGCGAAACCAAGAACAAAATAGCTCAAAAACGCGTCTGAATGACATCACCAGACAAATTGCAAACTTGAACAAACAAAAGGAGCGCTTTCAAAGCTATCCAGGAAGTGATGCATTAATGAAAGAAATAGATGTCATTATCTCTTCTTTAAATCAAGAATATGAAACCATTAATCGCCATTTAACGCAAGATTTAGAAACAACCAAAGATAAGGAAACAGATCTTTCTAATAAGCTCACTGAAGCCAAAATAGAACAAGCCAACGCTTCCAAAAAAAGAGAACAACTCGCAGCCATTGCAAAAGCTATGCCATCCAGGATTAAAGAAAAAACTGAAAATACTAAAACAGTGGAAATAAATTTTAAAGCCTGGATTGAGAGCGGCATTTTAGATGGGATCTATTTGCAAAATTTGAAAAAATTCGCTGCCTTGGAATCTGATACTGACGCTCAAGTCATTGCCAGATATTCTGCACTAATTAATCCCAATATTCGTCGTTATTTGCCAACTTTAACTATTCAGCAAATTTTAGGTATTGCTGCAGGTTACTACGTCCGCCCTGCAAATTGCCCCTATAATAATGCTACCCCTTTTCAAAAAGTACAAACAGAGGAAAGTAACAGATGGATGTATGATGAGTTACTGAAGGATTTTTATGCCGCAAATCCAGATTTCAAAGAAGGACAAGCACTCTCATATAAGTACGCAGCAAACTCATCTTCGGCACAATCTATACCACAATCCATGCCACAACAGTCATCACAATCTATGCCACAATCTATACCACAACCTATGCCTCAGGCACTGGTCAAACCACGGCTAGTGACAACTTTTCCCAAAAATACCAATGCAATCGAAATTCCCTCTCAAACACATGATCTTAAAACTAATTTGCCACCAACAACAACGACTATCCCGGTAACAACCTTATTACCTATAACTAGGCTAGCGACTGAAGAAGCCCTATCGCGTCAAAAACTCGTTGAAGTAAATCGAATTGCTTTACAATTGGATAATGATTTGACTGATACAAATGACTCCTTATCAAATGAAGCACTACTAGAGCAGACCCTTGAAAAGCTAAAAGTAGTAAAAACCAATGTCGATCAAGATAAAATTAATTTGAAAAAAGAATCTGATAAATTTCAAGCACAACAACAGCTTTTTGAAACACAATATGAATTGATGCTGAAGGATATGGAACAAAAGCTTTTCCAAACGCAACAACAGCTTTTTCAGACACAACAACAATTTGTTCAAACGCTGCAACATCTTGATCAAATAAAATTGCAGTATGTTCAAACACAACAACAACTTACCCAATCAAACCAGCAACTTGATCAAGAAAAGCAGTTACATATTCGAACTCAACAACAACTTGAGCAAACAAAACAACAACGGTTTCAAACGCAACAACAATTTGAACTAACAAACCAACAATTTGATCAAGCAATACAGCAACAGGTTCATATTCAGCAACAGCTTGATCAAGCAAAACAGCAACAAATTCAAACGCAACTACAACTTGATATAACGACTCAGGAGCTTGATCAAGCAAAACAACAACAGGTTCAAACGCAGCAACAACTTGATCAAGCAAAACTACATCATGTTCAAACCCAACAACTACTTAATAAAACAAACCAGCAACTTGATCAAACAAACCAGCAGCATATTCAAACTCAAAAACAATTTGCTCAAACGCTAGAACAGCTTGATCAAACAAAACTGCAACTTTTTCAGAAAAACCAGCAATTTGATCAAAAAAACCAGCAACATATTCAAACTCAAAATCAATTTGGTCTAGCGCTGCTGGAACTTGATAACACAAAACACCAATTTTTTCAAATAACCCAGCAACTTGTTCAAGAAAAGCAGTTACATGTTCAAACAAACCAGCAGCATATTGAAACTCAAAAGCAATTCGCCCTAACGCTAGAACAGCTTGAACAAACAAAACAGCAACTCGTACAAAAAGATCGGCTACTTGATCAAACAAACCAGCAACATATTCAAACTCAAAAGCAATTTGGTCAAGCGCTGCAACAGCTTGATCAAACAAAACAGCAACTCGTACAAAAAAACCATCTCCTTGATCAAGTAAATCAGCAGCATATTCAAATTCAAAATCAATTTGGTCTAACGCTGCAACAGCTTGATCAAACAAAACAGCAACTTGATCAAAAAAACCAACAACTTGTTCAAACAACCCAGCAGCTTGATCAAGCAAATCATCAATATGCGCTAACACTAGAATATCTCGATAAATCAAACCAGCAACATGCCCAAACTAGGCATTTCGCCGCTCAAACTCAGCAACAATTCGCTCAAACTCAGCAACAATTTGCTCAAACTCAAAATCAACTTGTTCATACACAACAAAAGCATGTTCAAACAAAACAACAACTTGATCAAACACGCCAACAACAAGTTCAAATAAAGCAACAACTTGATCAAACACAGCATCAGCTTGTTGAAGCGCAAAAATTATCCCCAATGCAAATATTACAAAAAGAGGGGCTTAATGGATTAGGACACGCAGGTTATGAATTTCAAGCCCAATTTGGCGTTTTACCTTCACCTCAAATTTTAAATCAATGGGGTGATGCTGTTGGACTTCGTAAAAATAATAATTGGAAACCGATGATTGCTAAAACGGCCATGCTGGTTAAAGAATATGAGTCTTCATTAAAAAATAAATCATAATCTTAAATGCCCCTGCTTTTGCAGGGGGCAAAGCTAGGGTAATTCAAAGAAAAAACCAATATCTGCACCATAGCTATTTTTTGGTTTAACAGTATAGTTGTCTTGTCCGGTAGTGGGCTCTAAAACTCCCAAAGGTAAGGGTACAAAAGTTGCGGCTTCGATTTTTGAGGTATTTTCCCACAAAAATTGTAATCTCGCACCAAAGTGCTGTGTAATCATTTGTTTTATTCCAATAGTTGCCCGTGCTAGAGCTTTATTATCACTTGCAAAACGCACTACCTCTGTTGCGACAGTTGGATCAGATATGGCAACCGTATCAATGTACATTTTCAGCCAAGCAATACCTATCGAGGCCATTAAATCTGTTTTATTAGGACAAATTGGCCAGTAACCCACAAGATTCAGATGCCAACTTTTGCTAAACATATCTGACAAGTAAAATACCGGATCTGTATTTAGGGGGCTAAAAAACCCTAAGACTGGAACAGTAACGCCATTGAGTACCGGATAGAAAGTTTTTTCATCTTGGCGATAAATGTGTTCGTAGCCGCCTTCTATTCCAACATAGGGGTTAAACTTTAGCCCAAGATAAATATTGGTATAGGGATAGTGATCTGTAAAATGATCTTTGCCAAAACTTGTTTCAAAATCTTGTTTATATGCGCCAACATCAACACCACCATTAACACGCATTGTATCAATGGTAATAAAAGCAAAAAGCGAACTTGTAAATAACAAGCTGGTTATCAGCATTACTAAACTTGTAAATCTTTGCATCCGTTACTCTCCTTATCCAACGGTGAGAGTATATCATGCGGCTGGAGTATACACTGCAACCATTTTTTGTAGCGCAGATTCAATTCCGTCGGAGTGAGGGCTTGGCGCTATAAATATTTGTTTAAATCCCATCTCTTTTGCTTGAAGTTGGGCTCTGTCGCTAACAACTATCAAAGGACGTGTGATTAACCAAGCCATGTCCCTCGCTGGTGTCATTTTAAATATTCCTTCCAAAATACGGCTACTTGTTGCAACAAAACAAAAATGTGTTGCATTTTGCCAGTTTAAAAAATACTTACTCAAGTCAAAAATATTTTGCCGCATCCTATAAACTTTCATCCAGGTAATTAAAGCGCCTCGCGCGTGCAATACTTCGGAAAATACAGTTCTGCCGCCTTCCCCTGCTAATAGAACAACTCTTTTTTCATGCATCATTGAAGTATTAAAAAAAGGTTCTGATAAAACACTTTCGCTCGTACTTCCTGCTGGCGCCGTATAACCAATCTCTTGATTTTGTTGAACCTCTAATAACGCTTGAGTAGTAGATTCGCCCATGGTAACAATAAATGCTTTGCTTTGCTGATTGAATAACTGTTTCGGCGCGTATAAAACTGCGTTTTTACTGGAAACAATGATAAAATCGGCGTTTGCAATAATAGCAGACCAATGGCTTATCGTTTCATCATCAATCTTGATAGGTTCTATATCATAAAGTGGTATTAAAATAGGCTCCCCTTGGAGCTGGTGTACCATATCCGCTAAAGTGTGTGCCTGATGAGGCGGCCGTAAAATACCAACTTGCCAACCTTGTAACAAATGATTTACCCCATAATTGCTTTGATAATATCCATAGCACCCTGATTGATTAAGTCTTGAGCGACCTCCTCCCCTAACTTCACACTTTGATCAAGAGGTGCTTCTTTTTGGGCACTAACTAACCTAAGATGCTTAGGATCTGCCACAATACCTTTTAACCTTATCAAATTATCATGAATGGTCGCAAAACCTGCAACAGGAACCTGACAATTTCCGCCCAAAGTAAGATTCATCGCTCGTTCTGCCTGCACACAAGCTCGAGTAAGAACATGATCAAGTGGATTTAATAAAGTTTGTACTGCTTTATTCTCTAAGTGACATTCTATGGCTAAAGCGCCTTGACCAACAGCGGGAAGTACTTCTTTTGGTGAAAATATCTTTGTAATGTGCTGAAAAAGATTCAATCGCTTTAACCCTGCAACAGCCAACACCACTGCATCAAATTCACCTGCGTGACATTTACGAAGACGCGTATCAACGTTACCTCGTATGCCAATATATTCTAAATCTGGGCGGATCATTTTTAATTGAATCATTCGCCTTAAACTAGAAGTACCTATCTTGGCTTTCGCTGGTATAGATGCCAAAGTATGGTTATTTGGGCAAACCCAAGCATCAAACGGATTATCTCTTTCACAAAAAGTTGTAATCCCCAATCCTTCTGGAAAGGTGCTTGGCACATCTTTAAGCGAATGTACTGCAATATCTGCCTCCCCTGCTAATAAAGCTTGCTCAAGCTCTTTAACAAAAACAGCTTTGCCGCCAACCTTATAAAGTGGGGTATTATCGTTTTGCGATAGATCTCCCGTTGTTTTAATGCCCAAAAGTTCCACTTTTAGAGATGGATAAAACTGCAACAATTGAGTACGAACATATTCCGCTTGCCAAAGTGCTAATGCACTTGTTCTGGTGGCAATGCGCAGTCGATTTACCATAGGGCTATCTCCAAAAAAATGAATTTTACACCGTTAGAAACGGTTAATAAAGGAAATATCCCTAAGGATTGGAGCAAATAGGGTAATATTTAAAATGAAAAGCGACCTCTAGCCACTCATAATTTGACGGACATGGGCAACGTGTCTTCGACTAACATCTAAGGTTTCAGGGACCCCCCGCAATCTGATGCACGGTTGGCCACTTGCATTTTTTTCAAGCGCTTGAAGATGTTCCATTGCCACTAAACAGTTTCGATGAATTCTTAAAAAACGTTCACCAAACTCATTTTCCAATTCCTTTAAGGTATCCTCAATGAGAACTTCTCCGTCTTTATGGCGAACTGTAACATATTTGTGTTCTGCTCGAAAATAGTAAATATCTCCAACTGGAACCAATACAATCCCTCTTCTGGTTCGAGAACTGATATGAGTGCGCGCCTTTGGAGTGCCCTCTTCTGTGCGATTGAGCGATTTCCATTGTAACTTGTTTGGTTTTAGGGCTTTATGAAGCGCCTCGCTTAGTCTTTCTGCCCTGACAGGTTTTAATAGATAATCCACGGCATTGACTTTAAATGCCTCCAACGCATAATCGTCATAGGCAGTGACAAATATGACTGCGGGTGGCTCATCCATGTCCACTAAATGTCTTGCAACTTCAAGCCCATCAATTCCAGGCATTCTGATGTCGAGCAAAACAACTTCAGGATGCAAGCTATCAATTTTTTGTAATGCTTCCTGACCATTGCCAGCCTCACCAACAACTTCATGCTCATTTTGTTCTTGCAAGATGCGCTTGATACGATCGCGAGCTAAGCTTTCATCATCAACTATTAATATCCGCATAAACAAGATTCCTATATTGTGCAGCTACACGCCACTTTTTAAGTAAGGAAATATTAAAGTAACTTCATATTCTTGAGGCATTGCATTTACTTTCAATTTTGCATGGCTTCCAAATAATAAGTTTAGTCTATGCCCGATATTTGCCATGGCTATCTGATTTCCCTGTGATGCTCGCCGTTGGCTGGGAGGAGGAACAGGGTTGGATAAGCGTATACAGATCATATTTTCAAGCATCGTACCCTCAACTCTAATAGTACCACCGCTTTCGAGTGCTTGGATCCCATGATAGATTGCGTTTTCCATTAATGGTTGCAAAGTTAACATAGGAATTGCCGCATCCTCAGGCACTGCTGTTAAATCAGCATCAATTGTTAATCTATCTCCAAGCCGTAAACCTTCAATGCGCAAATAATTACGACATAATACCCATTCTTCGGATAAAGGAACCATTGATCCCGTATCACGTAATGTTGCTCTAAAAATCTCAGATAAGTCTTCAACTGCCTGCTCTGCTTTTAACGGATTAGCTTGAATTAAGCTAGCGATGATATTCATACTATTGAATAAAAAATGTGGCCTAATGCGTGATTGTAATGCTTCTACTCTTGCTTGGCTTTCAAGTTCAATCCGCTGTTTCCATTGCTGCTGTATATAAAAGTAACGAAGTGCCACTAACGCTAAGATAGCGCTAATGCTAACGCAGCGAGTTACAAATTGCCCTATGGTCTCGGGCGTACTACCCCATTGATAATTAACTTTTAAAAGTAAATACTGTGCACAAGCTGCAATGATGCCCGTGGTCAACACAATTAAGAGATAAGCTGCAATGGCTGCAAATGGCAAAGATAATTTAGCCAACCAATGCCTAGACATACATAACACACCAGCGCTCGCCAAGGCAATCCATTGGACATAGACTGATAAGAGACCTAATTCATCCCATGATTCACTTAAAATATCACCTGTTGCTAAAATCAGCATAAAAGCAATTAATTGAGCACCAATAGATAAAATAAACACCGATTTAACTGCACAAAAATTCGGGAGAAAGAAGTTGTTCTCTTTTATTAAACTACTTTTTGTACGCTGATTTTGATCCATATGATTACAGTTTTAGCTTGTTTATTTCATTCTAGCGAATCATTTTCTACAAAACCCCCAACCGATGCTGGATCCATTTCCCGATATCGCTTAATTCTTCAAGGCAAACAGTATGATCCATAGGATAGGTATGCATAGTTGGTTTAAAACCCGCACTCTCAAGCCAACCATAAGATTTTTGCCCCATAACATAAGGCACAATAGGATCACCTAAACCATGTGCCATAAAAATAGAAATCGCTTTATTTGAGGAATGATATTCATTTAACAATCTATCATGCAAAGGCAAATACCCTGATAGTACACCTACTCCTGCTAAGGGTTGTGTAAACCGTAAAGCAGTATGAAGCGCAAGCGCTCCGCCTTGAGAAAAGCCCATTAAAAGAATACGATGTGAAGCGATCTCTTTTGTTACTTCATCTATCAAGTTAACTAGCAATTTTTCGGATTGCCTGATCCCTGGTTCGTCTTGCACAGCATTAGAATCAAGCGCCACAATGTCATACCAAGCCGGCATAACAAAGCCTGCATTAAGGGTAACTGGACGAGATGGTGCATGAGGAAAAATAAAACGAATGTTATGATTTGCAGGTAAACCAAGGCTCGGGATCACATTCTCAAAGTCATGACCATTGGCGCCTAAACCATGTAACCAAATGACGCAAGCATCAACTTGGTTCTTTGGTTGAACCGTAATTGCTTTCAAGGTATGGATCACGCTTCCCCCTTAGCTTTGAAAGGTACTTAAATCCACATCAACATTTGCGTTTTGTTGGAGAGCAGCTGCTAATACATTGAGCAGCGATAGTCCTTGTTTTGTTTGCCAAAGCCCAGCGTTCCATTGAAAATGGTATGCTCCCAAAGGCGAAGCTAGCCAAACCTCTTTCATTGCTGTTTGTCTGCTTAAAACAATGCGGCTTTGCGCTGGCAAGATAATGGTTAGAATGCCTTCTTGCAATTCAAAGTCTAATTGAGCGTTGGTTTTTTCTATCCATTCCTCAATGCGCAAAAATAGTGCATCTACTGTTTCGTGAAATTGCTGCTCGTTCATTAATTTACCGCCAGACATTTTTGTCATGAGTATACTGAATAACGCTCTTTACAAATAGATCCGTTTAGGTGCTTTAAGATAAAGTATGGCTTGGAAAAAAATTTGCAAGTGAAACCTATGACACTAACTTTATTTTATAAGATATTAAAACAACCCCGATTTTATAAAAAGATGTGTCTTTTAAGCATGTTGCTTTTAAACAGTTGTGGTCAAGCAGGACCGCTGTATCTTCCAGAACAACCAGAAAAGTTAACTAACTCTTATGAAGCATTATTATTATAAAAGTGGCGACTTATGGGCAGAAGACGTTCGACTGACGGACATTTTGTCTCGTGTTGGCACGCCCTGCTATGTCTATTCTGAAGCTGCTATCATTAAACAATGGCAAGCTTTTGATTCAGCATTAGCACATCATCCCCACAAAATTTGTTACGCTGTGAAAGCAAATAGTAATTTGGCTGTTTTAAATACATTAGCGCAACTGGGTTCTGGATTTGATATTGTCTCTGGTGGAGAACTTGCTCGAGTCATTGCTGCCAAAGGTAAGCCAAATCAAGTTGTTTTTTCCGGTGTTGGCAAACAGGCGCTGGAAATTATACAGGCGCTAAAATATGGTATTTTTTGTTTTAATATAGAATCAGCAGCTGAATTACAGCTTATCAATCAATTAGCAGAACATCACAACCTTTTAGCGCCTATTGCATTTAGAATAAACCCTGATGTAGATCCTAAGAGCCACCCTTATATTTCAACAGGACTAAAAGAAAACAAATTTGGCATAGATTTCGCTCAGGCCATTCCATTATATCAAGATGCTAAAAAGCTCAAACATATCGAAGTTAAAGGGATCACCTTCCATATTGGCTCACAGCTTACTTCGCTTTCGCCTTTTATCGATGCGACAAAGCGGATCCTAACTTTAATAGAACAGCTCAAATCAGTGGGCATCAACTTGCAATATCTGGATGTTGGCGGAGGACTTGGCATTCGCTATCAAGATGAAACGCCGCCTAGTCCAAAAGCGTATATTGATGCGCTTTTAGCACTTTGCATCCCCCCTGAACTAACGCTTATTTTGGAGCCAGGTCGCTCAATTGTAGGAGATGCAGGAATACTGATCACGCAGGTATTACTGCTTAAACAAGCTGGTAATAAACAGTTTTGCATCGTTGATTGTGCAATGAATGACCTTTTACGACCCACACTTTACCAAGCATGGCAAAACATTATACCTTTAAAGGAGCAAGCTTTAAAAACGCTGCAGTATGATGTTGTTGGCCCAGTTTGCGAAAGTGGTGATTTTCTAGGATTATCACGAAGACTGGCTATTGAACCTGGTGATTACCTTGCTATCACTGAAGCCGGCGCCTATGGTTTTGTGATGAGCTCAAATTATAATTCAAGACCAAGAGCACCTGAAGTCATGATAAAAGGTGAGAAATTTAAATTAATTCGAGAACGTGAAACGATTCAAGAATTGTTTGCAAAGGAATATTTGTTTAATGATTAGGAAACGGATATGTCAAGTTATATACACTTCACCAAAATGCATGGTTTAGGAAATGACTTTGTTGTGGTTGATAGCATTACCCAAAACTTGAAAATCTCCCCATCGCTTGTGCGCAAAATTGCCGATAGAAATTTTGGCATTGGGTGTGATCAAGTACTTATTGTGGATCCACCCGCGTCACCACATCTTGATTTTAATTATCGTATTTTTAATGCAGACGGCAAAGAAGTATCTCAATGCGGTAATGGCGCAAGATGTTTTGGCCGTTATGTTTTTGAACGAGGTTTAACTAGCAAAAAAAAGCTAGTGATCGGCACCAGTGTTGGTCATATTGGTGTAGATATCTCTGATTTATCTTGCATTCAAGTAAATATGGGAGAACCTATTTTTTCTCCCAAAGCAATTCCATTAAATATTAAAGCTGTTTCAAAACTCCCCCAAAAGGGTTGTTATAAAATAAATTTACTGGGAAATCACCGGGAAGTTATCATTTTATCTATGGGAAATCCTCATTGTGTTATTTCTGTTCCCGCGGTGACGGAAGCCGCTGTAATGGAAGTCGGCAAAGCATTACAAAAACATCCTGCTTTTCCAAAGGGAGTCAACGTCAATTTTATGCAAGTGCTTGCGCGCAATCATATTAAATGTCGCGTTTACGAGCGCGGCGTGGGTGAAACGCTTGCTTGTGGCTCTGGGGCTTGTGCCTCTGTTGTGGCAGGAATAGTGCATAAGGATCTTAATCAAGAGGTAAAAGTAGATATGCCAGGAGGTGCTTTAACCGTAAAATGGGAAAATGAAAACGCTGTCTTTTTAAGTGGGCCGGCCATTGGCGTTTTCCATGGGGAATTTTGTTTGTCCCAGCAAGAATATTGTTAAATTAGAGCTGCTTAACATGAGAAAAACTATCCGCCCGCTTTATTACTATTTACTGCTTTACTCCCTCTTCTTACTGGGCATGTCTTTTGTCTTGCAATTTCAATTTCAACAAATTCCCTGCCCATTATGTATTATTGACAGAATCATTGTCTTTACGATGATTATTTTTTTTATCGTGGCACTTTGGCACAACCCTAAACTCGCTGTTCAGAAGATTTATAGCGTCGTTGGTTTTTTGCTTGCGTTTCTTGGGATCCTTTCATCGGGTCGTCATCTTTGGCTAATTAACCTTCCTTCAGAACTTGTTCCGGGGTGCGGACCAGGTATAGATTACCTATTTGGCACTTTACCGCTGAAAGATGCTTTATTTGAAATTTTACAAGGATCGGGTGAATGCGCCTTGAACAGTAGTCATTTTTTGGGGCTCCCTATCCCAGGTTGGACAATGTTCTCATTCACTGTGCTTGCTTTGGGCAGCCTTTTGCCTTGGTGGGGAAAAAAATAAAAAAAGGGTAGCAATGCCACCCCATGTCCTTGTTAAATTGCCAGCTGCACATCCTAATTAACAATGCACCTAACAAATCCATTTTGTTAGGTTAGCTTCCATACCTTGCATGGCTATATTTATCCTTTTATTGATACTTATCGTAAGATAAGCGGCAATCCTTTGCTCGATGTGCTGGTATCAATCCTTGTTACCACGCTGGTCCCCATATCCATCCTTGATACGGGATATGGATTAATCTACCAAAGTAGTTGATGATAACAAGGGCCCTATTTGATAGGCATTAAAAACCTCTACCCGGCTAATCTGAAAATTTAATTTAAAAATCAAATAATTACATAGGTTGATACTAAAGGATTGTCATAAAACCGCAATAGAATATAGCAATGAGTTTACATCTATTTGAGAAAAGGCTTACAAATAAAAACCAAAAAAAGACAACTCGCCAACAAAACTTGACGTCTTCCAAGAGAACGCTTTACTTAAACTATGGAAAAAAGATCTTAGGAAAGCTCATGTTGCCTGCATTTAAAACACAAAAAAATAATTCTCGTTTGATCCATCAATGGCTTAAGGAAAGACAAGAGCTTACTGTGGTGTTGAGTCAATTATGCAACTTTAGACCGTTCTGTCAAACCGATCAAAACCTTTTATGGGGTACGCTGCAAGAATTTTGCCAAATCGTAGTGGATTATCTTTCTCTTGGTCATTTTGAAGTTTATGAACATCTTTCATCAATTGTAGAGGCTGACAATATTCAGATTTCCCATAATTTATTACAAGTTTTGATGAATAATACCGTTGATATCTTAGGCTTTAATGATAAATATCAATCTCAGTTGGATCTTATAAATCTAGATAGACATCTTTCAAAATTAGCCTTCCATATCGCGCAACGATTTGAATGGGAAGATAAGTTGCTGGCCACTTACAACTTTTGCAGAAGTAGTGGCTCTTTCAGTGAAAAAATAGCGTAAGCTCATAAAAGTTATTCTTCTAAATATTTAAGTTTCTCTTTTACGCCATTCCATTCTTCAGCATCAGATAAAGGCTCCTTATGAGCAGTGATACTAGGCCATTCTTTTGCTTTTCTTGCATTTATTTCTAGAAAATTTGTCATTTCTTTAGGCAAATCATCTTCAGAACAAATGGCTTGGGCTGGACATTCTGGCTCGCAAAGTGCACAGTCTATGCATTCATCCGGATCAATGACCAAAAAATTTGGACCTTCATGGAAACAATCGACAGGACAAACTTCTACACAATCGGTAAACTTACATTTAATACAATTTTCAGTGACGACAAAGGTCATTGTTTTCCTCAGATTAATTAGGATAAACCGGTGCACAATAGTACATGAGGATGACAAGACAATGAAGATTAGGCTAAAAAAACTTATTAAATAACTTTTGTGTGTTATATTATGCTGACTATAGCTTTACCTAAAATGACAGAAGGAACCAAGTATGGCAATCCCCAAAAAGGCGTCCACTAAAAAAGTTGTGACCAAAAAACCTGCTGCTAAAAAAACAAAGTTAAAGGCCCAGGCCACTAAAAAAAATGTTCCCAAAAAAAGAACTAAAGCTAAATCAAAATCTGAGGCGACCATACTTAATCAGCAGTTTGAGAATAGCCTAGACAAGCTTATATCCTACTGGGAAAAACAAGTTAAGCTTTTAACAAAACAACTAAACTCGCATCAAACAAAGCTTGAGAAGTCATTAAGCAAACAAAAATCAAATCCTTCAGCGAAACAACTTGAAAAACAAAAAATGATGCAAGACGAAATGGATAATGCTCACCAAGCATTAGTTTCAGCAACACAGGGTGCTACTAAATTTACTGCGCTACGCACGCATATTGCACAATTTGAAAGCGAATGGTTAGCGCAAATTGCAGATCCTGTTGAAGACGATGCTGACACGCTGAGTACAAACAATCATCATATAAATACATCTAAACACAATAAACCTCTTACTCAGCAGCAAGAGAAGCGCGATTGGGAAGAGGAATCAGCAGAAGAGATGGTGGAAGAGTTAGAAGACATTTTTATGCCTCAAGAAGATTTATCCGAATTTGAAGTAACGGAAGATTTTTCTGTTACAAGTGATGAAGACTTATTTGAAGACGAAGATAATTAATAACCTCATCTCGCCTCGAGCGAATCCCCAGGAATGTACG
>JAFECR010000007.1:0-60580 GCA_018242045.1 Pseudomonadota bacterium
CTAATCAACAAGAAAGTGCTAAAAAGCAAAGCTCAGAAACACTTGCGACATTACTGCAATCTGGTAAAACCTGGAAGATATAATATACTGCTTCCACTTTGAATTTAGGAGTTCCGTCATCGCGAGCTTTTAGCGAAGCAATCCAGAAAATATCAAGATGTAATCTGGATTGCTTCGTCGCAGACTCCTCGCAATGACGGACTTGAAACTCCTAATTTTAAAGTGGATCGAGTATTTATCGCGATTACAATTTTCCCTATCATTCAAATATTCTTTTCTTTTTTCCTCAGGCAAAAATTTAAGAAGGTACTTTGCAAATTTATCACTAAATTTCTCATGAGTAATTGTGGCATTAAAGCAAAATTTTGATCTCGCGCCACATTTGCTCTGATAGCGGTTTTTGCGTTGAAAAAACAGATTCGAACTTGGCTATAAGCAAGGAAGTTTGATCAATGAAGAGATCTTTGCTACTGGTAAAATGTTGAATAGCACACTGGGGTTTTTCAGTTGTATTATTTTGAGATGATAATGCTGTTTCAGCATGTCCTGCTTTGTTGAGAGAAGAATTTTCATTTTTTGAATTTATTTCGTTCGCGCCAAGTTTCATACTCAAATACACCTAAATCGTATACCAATTAGACAGCCCTTTGTTACATGCTTAAAGATTCGTTCCTAATTTCTTGGTTACATTTTGTCTAGCCGTGGCTGAATAATTTTCATTTGCCTCCACATTTTCGGTTGTTTTTCGAAAAGAAGTCAGCAAAGTTGGTGGATTGGTTGTTAATTTTTGTTTTTCATGTACCTTTAAAATAAGATTGTCAATTTCATTTGATGACAAAATAGTTGATAATGTATCCGATGTTAGATCTGAACTCAAAAAAGTTTCAGTTTGAAAAACATGATTAGAATTATAGAATTCGCAACATATTTTAGAATATTCACCTTGCGAGGATTTACCCAGCCCACTCGAATATTCCTTTCTTCTTTGCTCTGATTGAAAAGATCGATTAAGCTCTTTATTGGCATATTTCTCAAAACTCGTTGCATTTATACACGTTACATGAAAATAGTTTTTTAAATTAGTTTCTTTTTCTAAGCCGTAAAGGTGAATTGCACCAACAACACCAACGAAATGAGATTCATTTTTAGGAATAGTGCTGGCCATAACATCATTTCTGTGTTTTATCCCCTCAGTACTCATTGACCACTCGAAGTTGACTGCCGCTTTACTATCATCCCCATCATAGCGTCCTAAATCAATTGGAATTACTTTTAGACCCATTTCTTTCACCATTTTTATCAATCTTCCCCAACCGTGATCGGGATTTTCTTGCGTGAATGGAGCATAATCGAGCTTGTCGATTTCAAAAAGTAGACCGTCAAAAAATTTTAAATGCTGAGCCGCCAAGCAAACCATACGATGAATCGCATAACTAAATTTGGCTCTGTGACTTTCACCTATCAGCACTAACAACTTTAAATTCTTTTGAATGCTTATGGATATTTCAGCTTGTAATTTATTTAAAATGGAGCAATAGGCGTCTTCAAATTTTCGCTCAATATCATCAAAAAAATTGGGGATTTCTTTTTTCATTTTTTCGAACAATATACTATACATCTCATGGAAAGGTTTTTGCTCGATGCTTGAGAGAGACTTTAGTAAAACTTGTTGGATCGGCAAAGCACGAGAATGAATTGCGGTATAAAATGAATTTTCAGGCGAATAAAGCTTAAATTCTTCATTCGTACGAAACTCATATATTTTGCAAGGCGCTGTTACATTTGCGTTATATGCTAAAAGTAAATTAAAAAGCTTGATATCGTGATGTGCTATTGCATAAAAGAGCGGTGATATAAAGCGTGAACGTCGTGTATCCTCATCTTTTTTGTCAAATAAATAAAAATTAGGTGTTGCTCCATTTTCAAATAATATTTTCAACTTACCTAACATTTCCTCTGACAACAAAGTTTTTGTTGAAAAAATATGGTTAAATTCTGTTCTAGTCAAAAAATCTTTGTCAAAACGACGGCGAAATCTTGCTCTGTCTTTTCTAACACGCAGGGCTAATACTTGTTCGGATCCTTCAAGATTATTTTCATTGGATAATACTGCGGCTTGATGGTCACTATTAGAAGTGGTTTCATTTTCTAAAATTAATTCATCTGCACCGCGCTTCATCTTCAAAAACCTTAAAGTTCATACTAATAGAGAAATAGCATACTTGAATATATAAACGGAGCAAAATAGAAATAGATTAGTGGTACCGTTAACCCGCTTTTGCGATGACTCGTTCAAGAAGAACCGCTAAGACAGCGATATGCTCGATCCACTATAATTTTAAAATCCGATCGGTAATGACTTTGTCATGGCGACACCGAGCTCGGAGGTAAAGCAAACCTGGGTCGAGTATATACACTGAGCTATCCCCACAAAATTGGGATAAATTTTAATATAAAACAAATGGTTAGCAAGAGGTGACATGCATGACAATTTATGATCTAATTTGTTTGCGAAAACGAATAGGACAAACATCATGCATGCTCAATCATTTTTACACAATATGATTTCAAAATCACTTTCTTTTGTTCATAAAATGCGATTAAAATTCTTCTTGGCGCAGTATTTAGTTTAATAAATAATGGTCGGTTAACTTTATCTGATTTGGGCCAAAACTTGTTAGGGGCCGCAAAAGTAAAAAATAAAATCAAAGCCGTAGATAGACTATTAGGCAACAAATTGCTTATTAAAGATAGTTTGTATATTTATCAAACGTTAGCAGAAAAATTATTAAAATGCGCACATGAAGCTATTATTTTGTTGGATTTTTCGGGTTGTTGCACAAAAGAGCAGAGGATATCCGTAATGCTATTGAGGAAGTCGCTTATTTGCAAACAGCCTATTAAAATGAAAACCGCGCATAAAGCGCGGTTCGTAGGGAACGAGACAATTTTGTGGGGATCCTCAGAGTATATACACAACACTGTCTTGCACGCACAGTTTGCTAGTCAAAAATTATTTTAATTTTTAATTTTTGGTCGCGAGGCTAATTCTGTCGTGTTGTCTTCATTTGGTTTTTGCTGTTGACTCGCTAAGCATTGTTGTTTATTTATCGGGTTGTTGAGAAAATCATGTAAGATATCTTCTCTCAACTCATCAGGTATTTTGCGTAAATAGTTTTGAACTACATAAAGTTCCTCAAGCGCAGCGCATTCTATGATGGTATCTGGTAACGCAATAAGTTTACATTTATTAGCGTATAAAATCCTAAGCATTTTCAATTGCCCAATGGTATCAGGCAATGCGTGGAGTTGGGTATGATTAACTTCAAGCTCTTCAAGCTCATTCAAGTTACCGATCGTATTGGGTAAAGCGCCCAGAGGATTGAAGTCAACGTAAAGATAACTAAGTGCAGTTAAATCTCCAATAGTCTCTGGCAAAGAACAGAGGCTATTTTTGGAAACATCCAGCCATTTAAGCGAGTTTAATTTTCCAATAGTCTCAGGCAAAACCTTTAGCTTGTTTGTAGAAACCTTTAAATCTATAAGGTTGCTTAATTGCCCGATAGTACTAGGCAAAAAAGAGAGCTTGTTGCCGCAAACAAAAAGTGTTTCAAGTGCACTCAACAACTCGATGGCATCAGGCAAAGCATGGAGCTGGTTGCCATTAAGGTGCAATTCAGTTAATCCCCTCCAAAAGCCTTCAAGCGCCTTGTCTTTTAAAACACTCTCAGGAAAGCGAGTTAAAAAGCTATACGAACAATTCAATTTACCAGGCTCATTATTAGATTCACCGGAATCATTAAGATCATCTTGAGTAGCGGCTATCCTTTTTCTAATAATGAATTCATTGATAGTATTTAAATGTGTTTCTCTGGCATAGAAGGCGATAGGATCTTTGTTTTCTTTAAAAGCCGCTAGCTTATCAAAAGCCTTTCTTATTTCAGGAACATCGTTGCGTTCAAGAATAACTATTTTATATTCCATTAAAAAATCTATTTCTTTTTTTTGTTTATCATACAAGGTTATGTCATTCTCTATGCCTAAAGTTGAAATAACGGGTGAGTGAAAAAGGTGTAATTTCGCGGCATATTCCCATGCCAAAAGAAAAGATTTACTCACTGTTCGCAACCAACGATTCTCTCCTAAAGGCATGTGTTGAAAAATTCGCGTGGTTAAATCTGATAAATCAAAGGGACTCAGACGGTGCGACGAAGAAGCTAAACGGGCTGCGGTTGTTTTCTCAAGCGCTGACGTTTCGTTAGAAGTAGATGTTGCTGAGGTTTGACCTCCAACAGCTACTGATACGAGTGGTTGAGATGGAACTTGAGTAAACCTATTAATCAAATTTTTAATTGCTTTGTAAACATATTGAGCGGCTCTCAAAAATGCGTTTTGAAGGAAAAATCTCACGCTTCCACCTCATATTAAATATAGATTAGTGACTTTGAATGAAAGATAACATACATCTAGGTGCCGCGCAACAAAACGCAGTTAATCAACTAAGGTCAAATTATCGAGGTTCTTGGGATTTTCAAGAGTGATGACCATAATATCATTTCTGTGTTTTAACCCTGCTGTGTAAAGGTTACATATTTCGTTGATAAAATATATTAACGAATATGGAGCCTTTACAGTAATGACGGAAGAAGACCTAAATTCATAGTAGAACGGGTATATGCCGTAGGGTGTGCAGAGCGAGATGGTTCTTAAGTGTGTTAGAACGCGGTATCTTCTGTGAAGATTTATGCACCGCAGTTGATATTTGCTCGTAACTATACAAGTTGAGAACGACGGGTTATTCGCGCTCAGAGCATTTTTTTCAGAATCTTCCATAGTGCGCAGCGCCGGTTCATCGCACACTTCGTGTTCTTGACCGGGATGATACCTGGCGAAACGCCTGTTAAAGTTACACTTTATTACTACGGCACTTGAATGTTCTTAAATATATTAAGTCCATCGTGTTTAACTAGCTGTAATAACCGTAAGGATGCGCCACTAGGATGCTTTTCTCCTGACTCCCATTTTTTGACTGTGGCAGGACTTACATTTAAATACTCAGCAAATACAGGCTGGCTAACCTTAGTTTTAAGGCGTATTTTTTTAATTTCTGCCTTTGACATCTTTTTCGCAGGCTCTAAGCATTGAGCATCAAACTTACGCATGGTAGTGGCATCGATCAGACCAGACTTATATAGCCCTTTTGCAGCTTCATGTACTGTTTTTAAGATTTTACTCATTTTTCACCTCAATTAGTTCTCCATTTTCGATTGCTACCTAAATTCAACATTATTTTTGGTCTGTTTCTATGATAAGGAAGCATTATGGCTGTCGCCTCATCTTGTTGTTAAATTTATCCTTGCAATCAATAGTGATGGTAACACGCTCACCTGAAAATGCAGTTAAATTTGCAAACCACCCATCATTGCGCGTTTATGATTACCACCGCTTTAAAGAAGCACAAGAACAACCCTTTGATTTGGTGATAAATACCACCACCTTAAGCTTGCAAGCGATACTTCCTCCTATTGATCCAAAGTGGCTAAACGGCGCTATTACATTAGATTTTGCCTATACAAGACAAAAGACTATTTTTCAAGAATGGGCACTTCAACAAGGCGCAAGTGAAACGCACGATGGTATTGGAATGCTGGTTTGCAAGCGGCGTATAGCTTTCAGCGCTGGTATGAAATATTTCCTGATCCAAAGACAGTTATTTGTGAATTGAAATAATAGAGTACTGTGTGCAGTTGCTCAGATTTCCGATAGTTAGCACTTGCCTTTAGACGTTGGATATCTTATATTTTACTATGGATATTGGAGATAAGATATGCAAAAAATATTAGTTTCTGTGCCAGATGAATTGGCATTTCGAATAAGGACAGCTATCCCTGCTCGTCAAAGAAGTCGGATTATTTCGAAGCTCATTGAGCAAGAAGTTAAAAGACGTGAGGATGCACTGTATAGAGCAGCGCTTGCATTAGATGCCAATGAAGGACTAAGCCAAGAGATGAAAGAATGGGAACAAGCTTTTGGTAACGATGGACTTGAAAACGATATTTTTGATGAAAGCATTGTTCCAAAAACGCAAGAAGAACAAAAGGCTAAAAAAGGTTGAGGGATTTATTTAAAATGAAGAGAGGTGAAGTTTATTGGGTTAAAGAACAGTCAGACACAAGCGGATCTGAAATTAAAAAGAAACGACCTTGGATTATTGTAGGCAATAATTCTATTAATAGAGCTCGTAAGACCATCGTTTCTGTACCGCTAAGCACTTCAGCACCCGAAAGTCTTCCAATTGCTCCCAAAGTAGGTATTAATGGTCAACTTATCGTTGCAGTATGTGATCAGATCCGGGCCATAGAAAAATCAAAATTCGAAAATTCCATTTGCATTTTATCAAATCAGGATATGAACTTGATTGAAGAGGGTTTAAAATTGATTTTAGCTTTGCAATAATAATTAGGTTGCTCGATTAGGCAAATATATTGCCGATCTATTATATGTTATTGCCCAATTTCTGGGTGTCTTGTGTGAAAGTTGCTGAGGAGCAGGCGGCAGCAGCGGTATTTTAAATACTTTGTTAAATTTATCTTTGCAATCCCTGGTGATAGTGACACGCTCACCTGAAAACGCGCTTAAATTTGCAAACCATCCCTCAGGCTTTTGGTAACGATGGACTGCAAAATGACTTTTATGATGAGAGCACTGTTCCACAAAGACAAGAAGAACAAAAAATCAAAAAAGGTTGAAGAGCTAGTGTACCATTCTATATGTTAATTCCCAATTTTTGAGGTGCGTCTTGATCGACAGTTGCTGAAGCATTTTGATTTGATGGCAAGTTTTCTTTTGTGTTTTCAAAAGAAACAAGTAAAGGTGCTGGAAGCGCTTTAACTGTGTGTTTTTCATGTATTTTTAAGATAATGTCATCAATTTCATTCAAAGATAACATGGTAGATAATGCATCGGTGGTTGAGGTCAAAAAAGCCCCCATTTGAATAGCTTGATTAGAGTTGTAAAATTCACGGCATATTTTATTGTACCCATCACCATGACTACTATTTACCATCGCATCCAAAAATTCATTTCCAGCTTGATTAGAAGCTTGGAGAAGGTATTTTGCATATTTGTCACCATATTTCTCACGCATCGTGGCATTAATACTGGTAATATGAAAATATTCTTTTAAATTGGTTTCTTTTTCAAGTCCATAAAGATGATCTGCACCAACAACGCCAAGGTAATGAGCTTGATTTTTAATAGTAGTATCAGCCATCACTTCATTTCTGTGTTTCATTCCTTCTGTACTCATTGCCCATTCATAGATAGATTTTGCGCTCATGTTACCATTCTCTTGGGATTTTTCATCAGTTAAGACAGGTCCATTGTGTGCCAAATCAATTGGAATTACTTTTAAATTCTTTTCTTTCACCATCTTAGTCAATCTTGACCAACGGTTTTCTTGAGTTAATTCATAATCGCCGATTTTATCTTTTTCTAATAATAAGCCATCGAAATAATTTAAATGTTGTGCTATTAAACAGAACATGCGCTCAACAACATAACTAAATTTAGTATGATGAGTCTCGCCTATAAGCACTAATAATTTTAAATTCTTTTTAATACTCTTGTTTATTTCAGCTTGTAATATATTCAAAATTGAGCAATAAACATCTTCAAGTTTTCTTTCAATGTCGCTAAAAAAATCAGGCATTTCTTTTTTCATTTTTATTAGTAAAGTGCTGTACATCTCATTTAATACTTCTTGATTGATTTTGGAATTAAAAATGCTTTTGATACGCGCAATTAAAATTTGTTGGAGGGGCAAATCATGCAAATTAATGACTTGATCAAATACATTCTTATCTGAATATGACTTGATCTTTTCACTAGTATGAAAGGCGTAATTCTTACAAGGCGCTGTGATATTAGCACCATGGGTTAATAGCAAATTAAATAGTTTGATATCTTGATGATAAATTGCATAATATAATGGTGAAATAAAGCGCGATCGTTTGGTATCGAAATCTGTTTTATTATTTATATAAAAATTGGGATTTGCCCCTTTTTCAAGCAAAAGGGCGACATCGCTCAACATTTCTGCAGATAGCGGTTGTTGGGTTGAAAAAATAGATCCGAACTTTGTTCTAAGCAAAGTGTTTTCATCGGGAGGTAGATGATAGTTTTTTCTTCTTTGAGCAAAACGGCTAATAAGAGCTCGTTCGGATTCTTCAGTTAGATTATTTTGAGTTAATGATGAGGTTGATTTCGTGTTGCTGTTGAAAGAAGGATTTTTATTTTCTGAATCTAATTCGCTTGCGCCACGTTTCATAATTAAATAGCCTTAAATCTCATTCCAATAAGGCAGCATATAGCACTGTAAAAATATAATCAAATAGAAGCAGATTAGTGGCACATTAACCATCTTGAAATGAACACGTGCAATGTCTCTATAGGTAATATTTTGCCTACAGCCTCATCTTGATGAGGCTGTATTAGGCGGTAATGTCAGCATTATATTATATTCAGTTTGCATCATTTCTTTTGTTAATTTTCCATAGTGCACAGGGATATTTGCAATTAAACCACCCATGGTTCTTAAGCGTGTGAGAACGCGATGTATCTTCTGTGAAGACTTATGCACCGCGGTTGATATTTGTTCGTAACTATACGAACATGAGAACGGCGGGTTACTTGCACTCTGGTTAGCGAAAAGCCATAGCCATAAGTATTTTTCATCCTCAGTAAGATGAGCATGATTGATTATTTCTTTAAGGCAAGCGAAACATTGGATTAAAGAACGTTGTTTCACCGCGCAAGTAACGGGCAAAGAAGAAGCGTCTAACATAACTTCCCTATTAGTTCAGGTTTGATAAGTAACCAAAGAAACGACTATTTCAGCGTTTTTTTGTTAAAAACCAATAAGTTGTGTTGGACTTTTGAAAAAGTGAAAGATGTGTTAAATTCGCGCTCAGACATGGGCGGAAAACTCCTTGTAAGTTTTTTGCTTGTGTTTAGCACTGTGGGAGATGTTCCGATCTTCCACGGTGCGCAGCGTTAATTAAAGCCGTAATTTACAGCTTTAAAAGCGCTAGCGTGTATAGTAACTGAAAATTTTTTAGGTGCCAATAGTGCCTAAATAAGTATTTTTTAATTTGACGTAATTTTGCGCGCTGTATTGTATAAACGCCAGTTCTTCATCACTCAAGCGTCGTTTTTTCACTGCAGGCGCTCCTAACCACAGATAACCACTTTCTAACACTTTGCCAGGGCTTACCAAACTGCCTGCAGCAAGAATAACATTTGGCTCAATCATCGCTTTGTCTAAAACAATTGAACCCATGCCAATAATGCAGTCATTAGAAATGGTACAAGCATGTAAGGTAACATGATGTCCTACCGTTACCCCTTTGCCGATGATTAAAGGAGAACCGCCCGGGTGGTATTTGCTATCATGGGTGACATGCAGCACACAATTATCTTGGATATTGGTATTTTCTCCTATCTGGATATGATGGATATCGCCTCGAACGCTGGCAAAGGGCCAGATAGAGCAATCCTTTGCGATGGTGACATTGCCTATAATGACGGCCATATCATCGATGTAAACATTTTGGTCTATTGAAGGGGTAAATTGCTGGAAAGGCCGTATCGCCATGACATTCATCCTCTCTAAGTGCACTCACTAACTGTTTATAATGGCTTTTGTTTAGCCTCAGGTTACATTATCCTAATTTATTCCCAAAACTGTGGCAGATATAGGTAGCATTAATGAAGAATCCATTACTGACAGATAACCCCCTACCCCCTTTTAATTCGATAGAAGCGCAACATGTGGAACCTGCTATTACCACCTTGATAAGCCATAATTTACAAGCTATCGATCAATTGGTGGCTAAACAACAAACACCCACTTGGGAAAATTTGGTATTACCTATAGAAGATTTGGATGACACCTTAAACAAAGCCTGGTCGCCGGTAGGGCATCTTAATTCCGTGCTGAATACCCCTGAATTACGCAATGCCTATAATAATTGCTTACCTAAATTATCGGATTATGCGACGCAAGTTGGCCAAAATCAGGCTTTATATGAGGCTTATGTTAAATTACAAACAAGCGAGAGTTTTAAAGCGCTTACAATAGAGCAGCAAAAGGTCATTACCAACGCTATTCGTGATTTTAAATTGTCTGGGGTGGCGCTTGCGCCTTTGGCGCGTGAGCAATTTGCAAAGTTAAGCCAGACATTAACTCAGCTTGAAAGTCAGTTTCAAGATAACGTGATGGATGCAACCGATCACTGGCATCTTGATATTCAAGACAGTCAATTATTGGCCGGATTACCAGAACAAGCCATCAAAATGGCAAAACAAGTTGCCGAGAAGGCCAATATTCAAGGTTGGCGCTTAACGCTCGATTTTCCTTGTTACCAATCGATTATCACCTATGCAGACAACAGGCAATTAAGAAAGCAAATCCATGAAGCTTACTTTACACGCGCTTCAGATTTAGGGCCAGATGCTGGAAAATTTGATAATTCATCCTTAATGGAAAAGATTATTGAAATACGCCATGAAATGGCAAATCTTTTGGGGTTTGAAAATTATGCCAAGCGATCTTTGGCAAAGAAAATGGCTAAATCGACAGAGCAAGTGTTAACCTTCTTGCAAGATTTGGCCGAAAAAGCAAAACCTTTTGCGCAAAAAGAATTTACAGAATTGCAAGTTTTTGCCAAAGGAGAATATGACGTTGAAAAATTAGAACCTTGGGATATTGCCTATTACAGTGAAAAGTTACGTCAAAAACGTTTTGCCATTTCTCAAGAAACCTTGCGCCCTTATTTTCCTGCTCCCAGAGTCATTACGGGCATGTTTGAAGTGGTTAAACGCTTATATGGTTTACAAATCAAAGCAAAAGCAAATGTTGAAACCTGGCACAGCGATGTGCAGTTTTATGAAATTTACGACGATGTTGGTAATTTACGAGGACAATTTTATTTAGATTTATTTGCCCGCAACCAAAAAAGAGGTGGGGCATGGATGGATGAAGCCAGGGTAAGAAGGCGCTTAAGCAATAACGAAATACAAAATCCGGTTGCTTATTTAACGTGTAATTTTCGTGCGCCAGTCGGGGATATGCCTTCTTTATTAACCCATGATGAAGTATTAACCTTATTTCATGAGTTTGGCCATGGGTTACATCATCTTGTAACAAAAATGGAATGTGCTAGCGTTTCTGGTATTAATGGTGTTGCTTGGGATGCGGTGGAATTACCCAGTCAATTTATGGAAAATTGGTGTTGGGAAAAGGAAGCACTTGCTTTTATCTCTGGCCATTATCAAACGCAAGAGCCATTACCAGATGATTTACTGGAAAAGATCCAGCGTGCCAGAAATTTTCAATCGGGTATGATGTTATTGCGCCAATTAGAATTTAGTATTTTTGATTTTCGACTTCACCTTGAATTTACGCCAGAAAAAGGGGCACGAGTTCAAAGCATTTTAGATGAAGTGCGCGCACAATATAGCGTAACCCCCATTGCGCCCTACAACCGTTTTCAACATAGTTTTGCGCATATTTTTGCTGGTGGTTATGCCGCCGGTTATTATAGCTATTTATGGGCAGAAGTTTTGTCCCAAGATGCTTATGCCAAGTTTGAAGAAGATGGTATTTTCAATGCAAAAACTGGGCAAGACTTTTTGCACAAAATTTTGGAAAAAGGGGGCAGTATTGAACCTGAAATATTATTTAAAGATTTTCGTGGCAGAGATCCTGAAATTGGGGCATTGTTGCGTCATCGTGGATTAGTGGAATAGCAAAGACGATATACACTTAAAGCGTATTTTTAATACGCTATAATTTTTATTGTTAGGCTAATCGAAGGGCGTTGTAAATATAATGCAGGGCTATCTTTTTCATCAGCACCTATTTATAATCGATCTTATGGCTAAATTTTTAACGTCAAATCAAACATGTTTTTTCACAAAACATCTGTTTGCAGTATAGTCATTTCACACGTACGCGAGGTAATTATGAAAAGAGCTAAGCGAGATATGACCGAAAGAGCATTTAAACTCGGGTATAATCAAGGATTAAAAGGGCATGCCAAAGAACGCTGTCCTTACCAAGATTCAGATAAAAGAGGACAGTGGATGGGAGGATGGCGCCAGGGACATGCCTTTTACGTGGCAGGCTATCGTTCAAAAGCTCCTGCAGAAATGGGGCTAGGATTAGGATAGTTTCAAAAAGTAATCATTAAAACCCTGCTTTAGCAGGGTTTTTCATTTGAAGGTCCTAAACAATCATCAAATAAATGGGGAGGATACGATATGCTTACTTTGATGGAATATAATCCACAGGAAAAAGATGAGAAAAAACGCTTTTTTGAGCATTGGAGATATGATTATAACACTGAAGCAAAAAGTTATAACAAAGGTATTGAGGCAAAAACGCAAGCAGAAAAAGCCATACATTTTTTTGATAAGTTAGAATATATTAAACGGTTTACTATCCCGCAAAGAATCATGCCAAGATACGACGATCGTCATGGGCAAGTGTTTAAGGAAGAAAGAGAGCTGATGATGGCCTCTTATGCCAACTTAATTGTGGCATTTTTGAGTGAAGAAGCGATTAAAAGTTATAATGATGAATTGGCATTTAGAATTGCAAATTATAAAGGTTGGCATGATAGCCGTCGCCAACCCATTAATGCTATTGACTATATTAATCAACTGCCAGACGAGTTAAAGCGTCAGCCTGCGATCCAAGCAAAAATTCAAGAGATAAAAAAAGCATCCACAAAGCCATCAACAATACTTTCGCCGCCTCCTCCAATCCCATCAATTGCTCCTTCAAAAACTAAAAAGGATCTTACTGATCAGGCTATTACCCTGTTTAAAGAAATATTTCAGCATTCATCCTTGATGTCCAAGATAGATCAGATGCTAACAGTAGATGCCGATAATCAAACTTTGAGTATTAATATACAAGCATTTAGCAAACAAAGAAAAGAGACTTTTATTTCTTTATTAAAGAGTATCAGTGAAAATTTGGTTGTCGAAGGCAATCAAATTCGAGTAACACAACCCTTTTTAACCGATTTTGCAGCTAAGGCGGCAAAAGGAGATGTTACTATTGATAGAATGAAACTTTTTATTTCATATCAATTTGCGACTATGGCTAAACCTGAGCAAGCACCACTTTTTAGTGTCACGCCTGCTCCCACTTTAACGCCGAGCAAAGACATGAAAGATGCCATACAGGTTGGAAAGAATGCCAATACTGTTGTTGAAACCCCAACTTCGTTTGAAGCATTTAAAAAAGACATAGAAATAAATAAAAAAAATTATGGGATTGCGGATATTAAACCAATTGAAAAAGATCTGCTCGAGCTCAATTGTTATAAAGATGCTGCAAAAGAACAAGGAAGCATCAAGGTTTATGCGCAGAAAGTGCAGAGCACGGGCGGTGTTTCGCTTTTGGTTAATACAAAGCAAGAGGATTTGAAATCAGCTGTAGATAAAGCATGCATGTTGGCCGTACAAACGGCAAAGCCAGGCGCAACTCTAGCAATCCCAGACACGCTTTCTAATGATCTTAAAAAGCTTGCACATGAAAGCCTTAAAAATGCACTCACAATATCAAAAAGAAACGATATTATTATGCGAGACATTCAAGTGAAGCCATCGATACAAAAGAAATTAAGTAATTAAAAAGATCAGGCTTTACAGTTAAGCCAAGCGTCCTCATAACTAAAGCTTAATTGTCCTGGAGACAATTTTGATAAAATGCCAACCAATGCTTCGTTCATATATACCCGTTCTACTATGAATTTAGGTCTTCTTTTTTATCCTGGACAATAAGTTCTAAGTCAAGTGCCGCTAATAATCTAAATAAGGTACCAAGCCGGTGCCATGGGCGCCTTGTTCAATGCTTGAAATGGTGGTTTGATCAACGTTAAAGTTCATGCCGGCATCATATTGCGTTATTTTTTTAGCCTTTCTTGAGCGCTTAATGAAGTGACCGAGGGCTTCTGGGGAAGTGATTACCTGTTTCATATTGGTTAGCCAAAATGATAAATGATAAAATCATTTTATAGCTGTAGTGCCATATTTTAAATTTATGGCTTTACAGCTATAAAGCAGTTTGTTTTTTTAAAACAGGGATTTTTGCTGGGATGCGCACATAGCCATCACTGTCTTGTGGATAATGTTGGCGCTCTTGTTGGCAGGCATGACCGTAAATAACTTCATAAGTGGCAGGATAAAAGCCATCCAATTGTTTATGCTGTTCATACGCTTGGATCATGCTTTTAAAAAGGTGTTTTGTGGTTAAGCTTTTAACACGCGTTTCATTCATATTACGGGCGCCGGTTGCTTTAAGATCAACTAAAAGTTGTTTCACACTAGGATAGGTTGCCTTGATCATTTCCATATCAACCACCGGATCAGAAAAATAAGCGTTTAACATTAAATCACCGATATCATGCATATCAAGAAAATCATTGACATGCGTGGTGGGATTAACGGCTTTAAAAGCAAGGCGTAATTCAAATAAGGTTTGAGGACCAAGCGTGCTGAAAAACAACATACCGTTGGGTTTTAATACCCTTTGAAACTCAGCAAAAACATGATTTAAGGAAAAACACCACTGCAAGGTCAGATTGGAAAAAATAAGATCAAAAGAAGCGTTTGCAAAGGGCAAAGATTCTGTGTCACCACAAATATAAAAAGGCTTATTTTTCCAAAGATGCCAAGGTTGTTTACTTTTGGCAAAATGCGTCATGCCTTGTGCTAAATCAAGCCCAAGGATCTGACTTTTTGGGAATTTTTGCTGTAAAAGTCGGGTGATATAGCCTGTTCCTGCGCCGACATCTAAAATAGTGCAAGGCGCGTGTTTTATTAAATCAAGCCTTTCAAGCAAGCGATGCCCAATTTCCTTTTGTACAAAAGCGGCAGCATCATAGGTGGTTGCCGCTAAGCTAAAAGAGCGCGCGATATCCGCTTTTTTGACAGGATTGGCATTCATGATAAAACCGTCAGCGGAATTTTTTTAGGTTGGGGTGTTTCTTTTAATTCAACAAATTTTAAGCCTAATAAGCTAAATAATTCCTTATCTTGATTTTCTTCAACATTAGGTGTCACCAGGAGTTTCTTGCTTGCAAAGTGAACAGAATTAGCGCCAGCAAAAAAGCATAGGGTTTGCATCATGTTAGACATTTGCACCCTACCACCCGAAAGACGCACATAAGATTTGGGCATCATAATCCGGGCCAGTGCAACACAACGAATAAAAGCAAAATCATCTATGGGAGCGGCATTTTCTAATGGCGTACCTTGAATACGTACTAATTGATTTAAAGGCACGCTTTGGGGGTGTTCAGGTTGGTTGGCCAGCGTTAATAATAAGTCGATGCGATCTTGCTCTGTTTCACCTAAGCCGTAAATGCCACCACTGCAGACATTGATGCCAGCTTCGCGCACGTGGTGCAAGGTTTTGAGTCTGGTATCGTAAGTGCGCGTTGTTGTGACCTTGGCAAAGTGATTGGCTGAAGATTCCAAATTATGATTGTAAAAATCCAAACCGGCAGCTTTTAAAGCATCGGCTTGTTCTTGGTTTAATTGACCAACAGTAATGCAAGCCTCTAAATCTAAGGATTTAATCGCCTTCACCATTTCAATGACTTTGGCTAAATTGCGCGCAGTGGGTTGTCGCCAAGAAGCGGCAAGACAGTATCTTGATGCGCCGGCTGCTTTGGCTTGTGTTGCTCCTTGAATAACCGCCTCTAAATCTAATAAGGGCTGACTTTCGACACCGTGATGCACACTTTGACCGCACCAACCACAATCTTCAGGGCAGCCACCGATTTTAATATTTTGTAAGGTGGAAAGTTGTACTGTATTGGCAGGAAAACAAGCCCGATGGATAGTTTGTGCTTGCCAGAGCAATTCCAAAAAAGGGGTATCATAAAGTGTTTTGGCTTCTTCATAGGTCCAATTATGACGAATTACAACATTTTGCATATGACATTCCTTGCACGTTGATGCGCAGCGTTTGTTTTATAATCTGAGCCCATCATAGGGTTATCCATAGTAGAAACAAGGTTGATGAAACAGATAGTAAACAAGTGGTTAAAAATTGTACAATATTTTCTTGGCTTTTGCTTTTCTTTACCTTGCTTTTGTGAGTTATGCCTACAGCCCAGCAGACGCGATTTTGCCTTATGCCAAAGCTGCGAAAGCACATTACCTTGGTTGGGTGAAAGTTGTCAGCGCTGTGCAATCAAGATGACAAACTCAAATAAGTTGTGCGCTCAATGCTTAAACTTTCCACCACCGTTTGAACGTTTAACCGCTTTATTTAATTATGCCTGGCCAGTCAGTGGTTTTATTGCGCATTTAAAATACGCCGGTAAATTACATTTTGCCAAAATGCTGGGAAGTTTAATGGCCAAACATTTGTCATGCCAATACCCGATTGATTGTGTTATTGCCATGCCGCTTCATCCCAAAAAACAACGTCAAAGAGGCTTTAATCAGACCATTGAAATAGCAAAATGGATTGCCAAAATGCAAAAGCGGCCGCTGAATAATTGGCATTGTACTAAAATAACGGACACACAAGCGCAAGCCAAACTTTCAGCCGCTGATCGTGGCAAAAATCTGTCAGCGAAGGCTTTTTATATTTCTCCCAATTTTGTCGCTAAACATGTTTTGGTGATTGAAGATGTTGTGACAACAGGTGCAACTATCCATGCTTTTGCAACAGCACTCAAAAATCATGGTGTGAGCACAGTGGAAGTTTGGTGCGTTTGTAGAACCAGCTTAGTTTAGATCCTGTATCACTTTGGTTAATTTCTTAGTTGAATAGCACGATTAAAAATACCTCTTGAAAGTTTTTTTGTCTGATATATCAAGAATTTTGATAGCGTTATTTATCTTTTTAACTACATTTTATTGTGCAGCACCAAAATATGTGTTATCTTTCATCCAAACTGCTGATCTACATTTGATATTAAGGTCTGAAACATGAGATTTTTCCTTCAGAGCGCATTTTTGAGCGCTATTCAAAACATTTACAAAGCAATTAAAAATCTGATTAATCGGTTTACTCAAGCTCCATCTCAACCCTCCGTATCGGATGCTGTTCAAGATCAAACCCCAGCAAAAAAAAAGATTGTGCATAAATCTACTTCTAACGAAACGTCAGCGCTTGAGAAGACAACAGCAGACCGTTTAGCTTCTTTGCCGCGTCGTCTGAGTCCTTTTGATTTATCAGATTTAACCACGCGTATTTTTCAACACATGCCTTTAGAAGAGAATCGTTGGTTGCGAACAGTGAGTAAATCTTTTCTTTCGGCATGGGAATATGCCGCAAAATTACACCTTTTTCACCCACCTGCTATTCCAAGTTTAGGCATAGACAATGGCATAACCTTGTACGATAAACAAAAAGAAGAAATAGATTATTTAATGGAAAATAAGGAAGCTATTCTTGAATGGGACGACGTTCCTGAAATAAGAGCGGCTTTTAATAAGCTAGCGGCTTTTAAAGAAAACCAAGCTCCTATCGCCTTCTATGCCAGAGAAACACACTTAAATACCATCAATGAATTCATTATTAGAGGAAGTATAGCCGCTGCTCAAGATGAGCCTGATCAGTCTCATGTTTTGGATTGTGACGATTGCCATTTAACTCGCTTTCCTGAAAGGGTTTTAAAAGACAAGGCGCTTGAAGGCTTTTGGGCCGAATTAACTATGTTGAGTCTTGATAACAACCGGCTTCATATCTTACCTGATGCCATCGGGCTGTTGAATGCACTTCAAAAACTTCATGTTAGCGGCAACAATCTCTCTATTTTGCCTAGTACTATCGGGCAATTAAGTAATCTTGTAGAATTAAAGGTTTGTACAAACAAGCTAGAGGTTTTGCCTGATACTATTGGAAAATTGAGCTCGCTTGAAATTCTGGAAGTTTCCAGTAATAGCCTCAGTTGTTTGCCAGAGACTATTGGAGATTTAACTGCGCTTATAGATCTTTTCGCTGACTTGAATCCTCTGCACATTTTACCTGATACCATCGGTAAATTGAATAAACTTCAAATACTTGATGTTAGTTGTACCTACCTCCATGTTTTGCCTAATACGATTGGGCAATTGAAAATGCTTAAGTATTTAAGAGTTAATAGCAGCAAACTTATTGCGTTACCAGATACCATCATAGAATGCGCTGCGCTTGAGCAACTTAGTGTAGTTCAAAACTATTTATGCAATCTACCTGCTCAATTGAGAGAAGATATCCTTGTTGATTCTTCCGAGAAAAAAGTAAATAGAAAAGCTTGCTTAGCCGATCAAAAGCCTCTTGAAGACAACACGATAATAATTAATTTGGCTGCGGGTCAAAGATTAAAATAATTTTTGACTAATGTGAGTTGTGCTTGCGAGTCAGGATTGTCCTTTTTTAAGCATCATTTAGGAAAACCACTGCATCCTGTCCTCGCATTAGATAACATCCAGTAAGTAGTTGGGTTATCTTTCATCCAAACTTCTGATCTACATTTGATATTAAGGTATGAAACATGAGATTTTTCCTTCAAAGCGCATTTTTGAGCGCTATTCAAAACATTTACAAAGCAATTAAAAATTTTGTTAATAAGTTTAAGACCTCTTCTAGTGTTCCATCTCAACCCCCCGTATCGGATGCTGTTAAAGATCAAACCTCAGCAACATCTACTTCTAACGAAACGTCAGCGCTTGAGAAAACAACCGCAGACCGTTTAGCTTCTTCGCCGCACCGTTTGAGTCCTTTTGATTTATCAGATTTAACCACGCGAATTTTTCAACAAATGCCTTTAGAAGAGAATCGTTGGTTGCGAACAGTGAGTAAATCTTTTCTTTTGGCATGGGAACATGCCGCAAAATTACACCTTTTTCACCCACGTGCTATTCCAAGTTTAGGCATAGACAATGGCATAACCTTGTACGATAAACAAAAAGAAGAAATAGATCATTTAATGAGAAATCAGCAAGTTATTGCTGTTATTTCAACTTTAAGCATAGACAATGACACCTTGTATGATAAACAAAAAAAAGAGATAGATTATTTAATTGAAAATCAGGAAGCTATTCTTGAACGCGACGATGTTGATGAAATAAGAGCGGCTTTTGATAAGCTAGCGACCTTTAAAGAAAACAAAGATCCTATCGCCTTCTATGCCAGAGAAACACATTTAAATACCATCAATGAATTTATTATTAGAGCAAATATAGCTGTTGCTCAAGATGATCCTGAGGATGCTGAACGTTTGAATTGTGCAGATAGCCGCTTAACTCGCTTTCCTGAAAGCGTTTTAAAAGACAAAGCACTTGAAGGCTTTTGGAGAGGATTAACTGTATTGAACCTTAATAACAACCAGCTCCATGCTTTGCCTGATGCTATCGGGATGTTGAGTGCGCTTAAAGTGCTTTATGTTGACAACAACAAGCTCTCTGTTTTGCCTAGTACTATCGGGGAATTGAGTGCGCTTGAAGTATTATGTGTTTTTCTAAACGGGCTAAAGGCTTTGCCTGATACCATTGGAAAATTGAGCTCGCTTAAAACACTAAATGTTTCCAATAATAGACTCAGTGTTTTGCCTGATACTATTGGAGATTTAACTCTACTTATAAATCTTTACGCTCGCAGCAATCCTTTGAGCGCTTTACCCAATACCATCGGCAAATTGAATGCGCTTGAAGAGCTTCATGTTAATTGTGCCGAGCTTGATGCTTTGCCTGATACTATTGGGCAATTGAAAAAGCTTAAACATTTAAGAGTTCAGTTCAACAAGCTTACTGTGCTACCAGATACTATCATAGAATGCGCTGCGCTTGAGGAACTTAATGTAGTTCAAAACCATTTATGCAATATACCGGATCAATTAAGAGAAGATATCTTTGTTGATATGTTCGACAACAGGATAAATAAAAAAGCATGCTTAAAACAGCAAAAAACTAATGGGGATACGGCAAAATTAGCCTCGCGACCAAAGGTCAAAAATTAAAATAATTTTTGACTAAAGCAAGTTGTGCTTGCGAATCAGGATTGCGTATGAAACGGTGACTGTGCGCTTTAAGGCTCATGGTTGGCGTTGAATACATACGTCATCATTTAAGGGCCGCTTTACCACCACTTTTTTTGAGCGCGTGTTAAAGCAATGGCCATCAGTTTTCCACCTGACATTTCAAGGGTCTCGACAACACAAATTTATTTCATTAGCTAAATGCGTGTTGCCTGGCGCCCAGATGTATGTTATCTTTCATTCAAACTGCTGATCTACATTTGATATTAAGGTATGAAGCATGAGATTTTTCCTTCAAAACGCATTTTTGAGAGCCGCTCAATATGTTTACAAAGCAATTAAAAATTTGATTAATCGGTTTACTCAAGTTCCATCTCAACCACTCGTATCAGTAGCTGTTGGAGATCAAACCTCAGCAACATCTACTTCTAACGAAACATCAGCGCTTGAGAAAACAACTGCAGACCGTTTAGCTGCTTTGCCGCGTCGTCTGAGTCCTTTTGATTTATCAGATTTAACCACGCGTATTTTTCAACACATGCCTTTAGCAGAGAATCGTTGGTTGCGAACAGTGAGTAAATCTTTTCTTTTGGCATGGGAACATGCCGCAAGATTGCACCTTTTTCACTCACCCGTTATTTCAATTTTCAGTATAGACAAAGATATAACCTTGTATGATAAACAAAAAGAAGAAATAGATTATTTAATGGAAAATCAGGAAGCTATTCTTGAACGCAACGACGTTTCTGAAATAAGAGAGGCTTTTGATAAGCTAGCGACCTTTAAAGAAAACAAAGATTCTATCGCCTTCTATGCCAGAGAAACACATTTAAATACTATCAATGAATTCATTATTAGAAGAAATATAGGGCAAAGTATAGGCTTTACTGAAGATGAGCCCGATAATTTGATTTGTGCGGATTGCCGTTTAACTCGCTTTCCTGAAAGTGTTTTAAAAGACAAGGCGCTTGAAAATTTTTGGAAGGGGCTAACTGAACTGAATCTTAGGAACAACCAGCTTGATGCTTTGCCTGATGCTATCATGATGTTGAGTGCACTTGAAGGGCTTTATGTTGGCGACAACAATCTCTCTTTTTTGCCTAATACCATTGGACAATTAAGTAAGCTTGAAAGATTAGATGTTGCAGGAAACAAGCTAAAGGCTTTGCCTGATACTATAGGAGATTTAACTGCACTTACAGAACTTTTAGCTAATATCAATCTTTTGAGGGTTTTACCTGATACCATTGGGCAATTGAAAAAGCTTAAATATTTAAACGTTAAGTTCAACAAGCTTATTGCTTTACCAGATACCATCACACAATGCGATGCGCTTGAGGAACTTTGTGTAGTTCAAAACCATTTATACAATATACCGGACCAATTAAGAGAAGATATCTTCAATGATATGTTCGATAACAGGATAAATAAAAAAGCATGCTTAAAACAGCAAAAACCTAATGGGGACACGGCAAAATTAGATTTCGCGACCAAAGGTCAAAAATTAAAATAATTTTTAACTAAAGCAAGTTATGCTTGTGAGTCAGGGTTATGTATATATCAAAGCGGTGACTGCGTGCTTTGAAGCTCATGGTTGGCGTTGAATACAATATGTCACCATTTAAGGGCCGTTTTACCACCACTCTTTTTTGAGCGCGTGCTAAAGCAATGGCCACCAGTTTTTCAGCATCGCTATCTGTTCCCACAATGTGTTGCAGCATTTGTAGTTCTTTTTTAACTAAGGCGGTCTTAGTGCGAAGGGGAAACATCGGATCGCAGTAGATAACATCTGGTAAGTAGTTTGGATTGGCTTGAAGGTATTGTATGGCGCAGACAGCAAAAAGGGCCATTCTGTCAATAATAGGCAAAAGCGTATTATTGAGTTTTGCGCTATTTAAAGCATCCTGCAGTAGGGCTGCAATAACAGGATGACGCTCTGTCATGGTGACTTTGCAACCCAATGCGGCTAATAAAAAAGCTTCGCGCCCAAGGCCTGCCGTAGCGTCAAGTACTTCAAACGGAATGCCTTTTTTCCAACCAATGGCTTTAGCAATCAGTTCATTTCGACCTTGCAATTTTTTTAAGCGATAACGCAACTGTCCTTGCTCAAAATCGATTTTAAAACCATCAAGGTTAAGCACCTTGTCTCCATAGCGTTTCATCATTCTTCGGCGTGGATACTTCCTGCTTTAGCAGGAAGCGGAAACGCCGCCTCCTAAATTGTAGTTGTAACCATCAGCGCTATGTAAAGGCTGACAATATTTGTAATGAATGCCCTGCACAACGCCGTTGAGGGTCTTAATATTAAAATTACCCGAAGTGCGCACAGCAAGGCGACCAAAGTAATACCCGACTTTCTTACCTTGTGTGACCAAAGCTTGCACTAAATCTCCCGTTTTAAAGCCTTGCACTTGTTTTTGACTTTTACCTTTCGTGCGAGGAAAGCCGTAACGATCAACTCGGCACATTTGCCTTGAACCTCGACCTGTGGCGATAATACTGACGGGAATGAATTTCTCTGTCAAAGTAACCCTCGCACCTGTTTCTCCAATACAAGCGGCATCAATCCAATGGTCTTTTGCGTACCCTTGTTGTGAACGATTAAATTTGGTACGAGCGCCGCTCCAACAGGAAAGCGGTAAATCAAATTGCTTCAGCTTATCCCTGATTGCGTAACGAGTTGCATTCACCGTAGCCGCATCTTTCAGCGGTGCTTGCAATTGATTTAAAATCCGAGCTAATCGTTTTAGATCTTTTGATAAGAAAGTTTCTAATGAAGCATTTCCTTTTTTAAGATTACATCCTCGGCAAGCGAGCGTAAGATTTGAAACGCGATGAGAGCCCCCTTTGCTAGTAGGGACGATATGTTCAACTTCTAAAGGTACTTGCTTTGCATCACAATAAGCACAGGCTCTTTGCCATTTTTCCAGAATATATTCCTTTACTTCGTACCCAAACAAATTTCCTTGTTGATATTCAATACCGCTTATTGCTGGGTTTTGTAATCGTTGAGTATCAAATCTGACTTCTTCAAGAACCAAATTCGTGATAGGAGAGCAATAGAGGAGTCGTTTGATCCAAGTAATGATATTATCAACGCGAGAACGCAACGAAGGAGCTAGCCATCCCATAGGGCGTTTGCGATTATCAAAGCAGGGTGCGCGATAGCGTGTATGACGAGAACGCCGTAAACGGCGAAGCGCCCGACGAGACGCTAAAGCAGCACGGATAGCATCACCTCGATGATGAATATGTGCTGCCCACACCACTTTGTTGCTTTTCTTTCCTTGCGTCACTAAGGCAACGCCAGAAGTTTTGCTTCCTGGATCGATTTTGGCTTCTAAGGATTGAAGCTCTCCCCCTATCCGATATTTTAAAATAATTGTAAAAGGGAAGCGGCGATAAACAGCGGCCCTTTTTGTTTTTAACAACATTCTTGCCCGAGCCCCGTGACAGGGCATTAAAGGTTGTTTTTGGCTATCTAAAACGAAAACACGTTGCATAAAAGTTACCTATAAAATCTCCGCTTTCGCGGGTAAAGTTCCCCTCGCCAATGTTAGAAACGGTTTAACTGTAAACAGCACTGGTTTAGCTCCGTACGCCTGTTTAACTATTTACCGCAGTGCTTGGAACTGAGGCGGCATTCCAAGGTGCCTATCTATTCGCTTCTAATGTAGTCTTAAACTTTTCAGGTTAAGACTGAGGCTGGTCAACATCGAAGCTTGAAGTTTCCTTCAAGCTTCCGGCTTTAGCCAGGAGCAGTTGACATTGATTGAAACACTCAATGCCTATTACCAGCATAAAGAAAATAACGGTTAACACAATAAGCGGTTTTCCACCGATGATTTGTAAGGGCCTTGGCGTGTTGAGGCGATAACGTCCTTGCCATGCCATAATGGCAGGTAAAATGCCAAGTAATATTGCTACAAAAATGCCGGCAAAACTTAAAGCAAAAGTAAACCCTTTTGGCATGAAGATAATAAAGCCAAGCGGTGGGCCAAAGGTGACAAGCGAAAGCCATAATCTTGTTTTGAGACGTTTTGCAATATGCAGGCCATCGGCTAAAAAATCAAACAAAGACAAAGTCACCCCAAGTAATGAGGTTGCTAAGGCAAAAATCGAAAAATAGATGGAAGCATGCGTGATCAGATTATTATTTAACAAGGTTTTTAGTGCGGCGGTCACATCTGTTGCCGCATGGCCATGCTGTTGGATTTGTAGCAAGCCAGGATTTCCAGATAAGGGAATTGTTCCCAAAATGGCCGATTCCCAGATGATATAAACAATTAAAGGGAAAAGGCTGCCAATTAAAACCACGTAGAGCAATTGACGCGGTTTGCCATGTAAGTAATCAGTCAGGGTAGGCACCACAATAGCAGAGCCAAAGGCAGTAATAATGAGTGGTAAGGGGCGCAGATCAAGTGTATTTACTTGGATAAATAGCGAGGTTAACTGCATGTGTTCGAAGACAACAAAAAGTAAAGTCGCAAAAGCCCCGATAAGGCCAATCATCAACAGGCGATTTATCCAATCGGTCACCGCGGTGCCGAGTAAAATGATGAACATGGTGAGAAGCGTGGCAATCAGAGCACTTTCAAAAGGGGAAAGTTTGAGATTGAAAAGCTGAAATCCTTGTACAATCCAGGCACCAACGCCGGATAAATAGGCAGCCGTTAAAGCATATAAAAGCACAAGGTAGATGCACCAAGTGATATATTTTCCAATGCTACCGAGGGTTTTTTCTGCCATCGAAATGAGGTTGCAACCATAGCCAACCATTAAGTTGACTTCTAGAAGATAGAGTGCGCCAACGGTCATAAATACCCAACACAGCCCATAAATAATAAGAGTTTGAATAAACCCAAGATGTGCCGTAATGACGGGTAGGGCAAGCACTGCTGCACCAATTGCAGTGCCTGCAATCAGTGCAACGCCGCCAATTGCGTTTTTAAGAGACATAAATGGCCTTTGCTATTTAAGAGTTTTTATGAGTTAGCGCATGATTTTGTTGGGTAAAAGCAATTGCTGCACCTAGCCAGCCTAAACACGCACTCGCTGCTAGGAGCAACACTGTATCGTAGAATTTTAAATTTTCCAAGAAAAACAGCTCATCAAATAAGCTGCCCAAGGTTTTTGCCTGGCTAGATAACAGATAAATCATAAGATTAACGACAATAACGCCTAAAGCGCCCCCGAGGCTGCCATAAAGTATGCCACGATATAAAAAAGGCCGCCGAATAAAAGCAGTGGTGGCTCCGATTAAATTGAGGACTTCAATCTCATCTTTATGCCTTTCTAAACTTAAGCGAATGGTATTGGCGACCATTAAAACAACCCCAAAACCAATGATGCAATATAGACTCAGGGCTAAGGTTTTTATCAGAGATAAAAAAGCATTGAGTTTGTTTACCCATTCATAATCAAAAACAGTTTTAATCACCCGAGGAAGATTTGCCAAAGATGTTTGCATTTTTTGGATTTGTTGTTTTGATGCTTTATTATCAATTTCTATGCTAATGACACCAGGTAAAGGGTTTTCAGGAAGTAAATCCAGCATGTCCTTCAGATCGGAAGTTTGTTTGAATTCCTGCAGTGCTTTTTCAGGAGAAACGTAAGTTGTTTTTTCCACAAAAGGGTAAGCATTCACCTGCACCAAAATGGCATCAATTTGTGCTTTAGTGCTTGCGTTGTCAACATAGATAGATAATGCGCTACCTTTGTCCCAAGTGTGGCTTAGGTTTTGTACATTTTTAATAAACCAAAGCAACGCTACGGGAAAAGATAAGCACATCCCAATAGCGGCCATGGTGATGAATGAGGCAAAAGGGGTGAGACATAAATTACGAAAGCTGAGTTTAAGTGCATTAAAATGTGAACGTAAATAATTAACAAACAAAGGCAGTATGTTAAGAGGCTGATTTTTTTGGCTAGTCATGTACAGTCTCATGTTGCAAGTTTAACGCAGTATGTTTGTGGACTTTTTTGATAATATTACCCTGGGAAAGATGAATTTTAGGATATTGAAAATGTTCTAAAAGCGTTACATCATGTGAGGCTATCACCACTGTGACACCCACTTGATGAAATCGTTCAAACAATTTGATAATTTCTAAGGAAAGTTCTGGATCTAAATTGCCGGTGGGCTCATCAGCCAAAAGAAGGCGTGGTTTGTGCACAACGGCTCTTGCGATACCGACCCGTTGTTGTTCTCCTTCAGAAAGGGTGGGTGGTTTTTGCAGCTCTTTATCAAGCAGACCCACTCTTTCAAGGGCAGCTCTGACGCGCCTTGCAATATCGTTGCGATCATAACCTGCAATGACCAAAGGCATGGCGACATTCTCAAAAATGGTATAATTGTTGAGTAATTTAGGGTTTTGGGTAATATACCCTAAATGCCGACGATAATAAGGAATTTTGCGTTGCTTTATTTGATTGATTGGTTTGCCACTGACCATGATTTGGCCTCGCGTGGGAAGCTCAAGCAAAGCAATAAGTTTTAACAATGTGGATTTACCGGCGCCTGAATGGCCTCTGAGAAATACCATCTCTCCTTGAGGTATTTCTAAAGAAATATTATTAAGGGCTATTTGTCCGTTAGGGTACTTTTTAGTGACATTAGTCAAAGTGATCACAAAGTGAATCCTCTTAGTAATCAGCCAATTTCATCATATCTAACTTATAGTGCATTACCAATAATCCACAATAAGTTAGCTTTCTTGTTCTAATATGCGTTTTCTTCGAATAAGGCATTAACAAAATCATTGGCATCAAAAGGACGAAGATCTTCCAGTTGCTCACCAACACCAATAAAGCGAATAGGTAGATTCAGTTTATTCGCAATGGCAAAAATGATCCCCCCTTTGGCGGTTCCATCTAGTTTGGTGAGTGTAATGCCGGTGACACCTAAGGCTTCATGAAATTTTTGGGCTTGTATTAGGGCGTTTTGGCCTATGCCGGCGTCTAAAACTAACATCACCTCATGTGGTGCACTGGGGTCTAACTTTTGTAAAACTCTTTTGACTTTTTTGAGCTCATCCATGAGGTTGTCACGAGTATGAAGGCGCCCAGCAGTATCGGCAATCAGCATATCCATGCCACGTGCTTTGGCAGATTGTAAGGCATCAAAAATAACAGAGGCACTGTCGGCACCGGTATGTTGTGCTAACACGGGCACCTGATTGCGCTCACCCCATATTTGCAATTGTTCAATGGCGGCTGCTCTAAAGGTGTCTCCAGCGGCAAGCATGACTGAAAGCCCGCCTTGTTGAAAACGTTTGGCTAATTTACCAATGGTGGTTGTTTTTCCTGCCCCATTGACCCCTATCATCAGCAAAACAAAGGGCGATTGATTTGGTGCGAGAGTGAGTGGTTGTTGGCAAGGCTGTAGTATTTGCACTAAGGTTTTTTTTAACGCTGCAAAGACAGCTTGCGCGTCTTTTATTTCCTGACGAGATATTCCTAAGGTGAGGGTTTTAATAATATATTTGGTGGCTTCAACACCGACATCTGCTTGCAAAAGATGTGATTCTAGATCAGCGAGTAAGGCAGCATCGATTTCTTTCTTGCCTAAGAAAAGCGTTGCAATGCCTTGGGTGAAATTATGACGGGTACGGCTTAAAGAAGTTTTAAGACGTTTAAACCAGGATGTTTTTGTTTGCGTGTCTTGCGCTGCATTGTCTTGCGCTGCATTGTCTTGCATTGCATTGTCTTGCGCTGTTTCGTTTTGAACGATTTCACGCTCTGGTGAAGGATCTGATTGATTTGGTAGCGCAGCTTGTTCAAGTTGCGTACTAGGTGGTTTATCAGACCCCCCTTCGTTTTTCTTACGACGAAAGAATTTTAGCATAATATAACCTAATCGTGGGTTGTGGCTTAAATAAGAAAATAGGGTATCCTACCATTAGGAGATCTTAGGTAAAGAGTTTGTGGTGCTAATATATGAAAACATGGATGAAAAAACAAGTTAGTTTACTATTTTTAATTTTAATAGGTTGGAGTTCACAGGGCAGTTGTATGGAAAAAGCAGTCACTGTAGAAAAGAAGTTGGATAACGGCCTCAAGGTTGTGGTCAGAGAAGATCATCGTGCCCCGGTTGTTGTCGCTCAAATTTGGTACAAAGTTGGCTCGACCAAGGAACGTCGCGGTAACACCGGTGTTTCGCACGCTTTAGAGCATATGATGTTTCAAGGGACACCCACTTTACCAGGAGATGGATTTGCCGGATTAATATCGCAATATGGCGGTCGTAATAATGCTTTTACAGGGGAGGATTACACAGCCTATTACGAGGAATTGGATACAGCTAATTTGGCGGTGAGCTTTGAAGCAGAAGCTGATCGCATGCAGAATTTGATATTGTCTCCAGAAGCGTTTGCTAAAGAAATACAAGTGGTCATAGAAGAACGTCGAACGCGTACTCAGGATAATCCTCAAAATTTTACCTGGGAACGATTTATGGCCACAGCAAATCCAACCGGGCCTTATCACAACCCAGTTATTGGCTGGCAGGACGATTTAGATCAAATGACGATTGAAGATCTTCGTGATTGGTACCAAAAATGGTATGCCCCCAATAATGCCACTTTAGTTGTGGTTGGGGATGTTAATGCAGAAAATGTCTTTGCTTTGGCTGAACGTTATTTTGGAAAAATTCCATCCAGACAATTGCCGGTAGATAAACCTTTAAAAGAAATCCCAGCCATGGGGGAAAAACGTATCAAAGTGTCATTACCCGCCAAGCTCCCCTATATGATTTGGGGATATGATGTGCCAACTTTAAAATCTACCGACCAAGAAAGCGATGCCTATGCCTTAGTGTTAACCAGTGCCTTGTTAGATGGTGGTGAAAGCGCTCGTTTGCAACGTGATTTAATAAGAGGGCAGCAAGTGGCGTCCAGTGTTGGCACCCACTATGATGTGTTTAAACCCTTTGCTACTCAATTTGTTTTTGTCGGGATCCCGGCTGAAGGGCATACCACATCAGAATTAGAAGAAAAGATCCAAGAACAGATCCAATTACTCAAAACGCAATTAGTGAGTGCTGAGGAACTTCAAAAGGCTAAAACGCAACTACTTGCTCAAGAAGTTTTTGAAAAAGACTCCATGTCTGATCAGGCCACTTTGCTTGGGTTACTAGAAACGGTTGGGCTTTCGTGGCCTGTTGCTGATTCGTTTGTAGAAAAAATTAAAGCAGTGACACCCGAACAAATACAGCACGTTGCGCAAAAGTATTTTGATCCTCAGCGCTTAACCGTCGCTGAATTGGTACCAGAAAAGACTGCTCATTAAGGATATTACCACATGGCTGTGAATTTCAAGTTAACAACGCAACAATTAAAATGGTTAAAAATTGTTATGTCTGCGTTTGTTGTGATTGCTATCATTTTAATCGCGATAAACCGATATACCAAATCAGATGAAAATCAAACAACACAGGAATTCGATAATATGTTGGGAATAAAAGGCAATCGTGTTGAAGATTTGAAAAATTATCAAACCATTGAAGGTGTACTCAATATCCAACATTGGCTAACCGATACCGGCGTTAAGGTTTACTTTGTTCCAGTTAAAACCATTCCTATGGTTGATATAGAAGTTATTTTTGATGCGGGTGCTGCTCGAGATGAAAATAAAGGTGGGTTGGCTTATTTAACCAATGCACTGTTAGCAGATGGCACAGCGCAATTAACTGCTGATCAAGTCGCTGCAAATTTTGATAACGTCGGTGCCTTATTTCAAGCAGAATCTCAACGAGATATGGCAGTGATACATTTACGAAGTTTGTCTGATCCAAAACAATTTTTGCCAGCCGTGAAAACCTTAGAAGCTATTTTAACGCAACCCAGTTTTCCAGAAAGTGGTTTTAAACGTGAACAACAAAAAGCCTTAAGCGCTTTAAAACAACAAGCGCAACGCCCGCAGCAAGTGGCAAGCAGGGCTTTTTATTCATTACTTTATCAAGGTCAACCTTATGCGAATTGGGTGTTAGGAGATGAGGCTTCTATTAATGCGTTGACTGTGGCAGATCTTAGGGCCTTTTATGAAAAATATTATGTTGCAGAAAATACCACAGTTGCGATTGTGGGCGATCTCTCTACTCAAGAAGCCGATGCCATTGCACAAGCCTTGACGAATCAATTGCCTAAAGGAAAAGCTGCGAACTTGTTGCCGCTTGTCCAAGATTTGAAAGAAGGTACTTTAAAGAAAATAGCTTTTCCTTCGGCACAAACCACCATTTTAATGGGACAGCCAGGCATTAAACGAGGCGATCCTGATTATTATCCTTTGATGGTAGGAAATCATATTTTAGGAGGCAATGGTTCTGTAACCCGAATTTTTGATATTATTCGAAATCAGCACGGCTTAGCCTATTCAGCCTATAGTTACTTTATTCCCATGCATGAACGAGGTCCTTTTGTTTTAGGATGCCAGACCAGAAACGATCAAGCGGATAAAGCACGAAATTTAATGGCGACGCTCGTTAAAGATTTTGTCGATAACGGGCCCAGTGACAAAGAACTTGAACAAGCTAAACAAAATTTGCTTGGGGGATATGTTCTCCAATTTGATAGTAATGCTTCCATTTGCCATGAAATCGGTGCTTTAGGCTTTTATAATTTGCCCTTAGATTATTTTAATCAATATAAGATGGAAGTGAATAAGATCACCAATGAAGATATTAAAGCAGCTTTTCGCAAACACATTATCCCGGAAAATATGGCCGTGGTGATGGTTGGGGGCGAAGAAACTAATAAAGAAAAAGACAAAGAAAAAGTAGAAAAAAAAGACGCACCACCTAAGCAAGATATTCATCAAGATTTAGAAAGTGCGCCGCGTGGTGCCGAAGGATAAGCGGTGTCAAGGGAAGGAAGTATTCGCATCATTGGGGGAAAATGGCGCGGACGATTGCTTAAAGTGTTAGATGCCCCAGGATTGCGCCCTACCCCAGACAGGATCCGTGAAACTTTGTTCAATTGGTTAGGAACAGCGCTTTTCGATGCAAGATGCTTAGATCTTTTTGCAGGTACAGGTGCGCTAGGTTTTGAAGCATTATCTCGCGGTGCCAAACATGTTATTTTTGTTGATAAATATCCGCCAGCTATTCAGATGATTCAAAAAAGTGTGCAAGTGCTTGATGCGCAAACAAGTTGTGACATCGTGCGTGCCAGTGCTATCAACTATTTAAATATGCTTAAAGAAAAAGAAGAAAAAGTATTGGATATTATCTTTTTAGATCCGCCCTTTGCTTCTAATCTGTTAAAACAAAGTTTTGAATGTTTAGCCAGCAGCCATCTGGTAAATGAGAAGACATTGTTATATGCAGAAGCACCTTCCTTATTATGCCAACAAGATATACCCAGTCATTGGTTATTGCTTAAGGCAAAAATGACCGGTGAGGTCGCTTATCACCTTATTCAAGGGAGACCACCAGCATGAAATGTTATTTAGTTGGCGGTGCGGTGCGCGATGAGCTTTTGGGATTGACAGTACATGAGCGTGATTGGGTGGTAGTGGGTGCTTCGCAAGATGAAATGCTGAATAAACATTTTGTGCCGGTAGGGAAGTTTTTTCCAGTTTTTTTACATCCAGAAACGAAAGAAGAATACGCACTTGCTCGGCTTGAACGAAAAGTGGGTGGCGGCTACCATGGTTTTACCTTTGATAGCAGTACCACCGTCACTCTCGAAGAAGACCTTAAAAGGCGCGATCTCACTATCAATGCTATGGCGAAAACGCAAGAGGGCGTCATTATTGATCCCTTTGATGGTCAAACAGATCTAAAAAATAAGATATTGCGCCATGTTTCACAGGCTTTTATTGAAGATCCCGTGCGTGTATTAAGGGTGGCACGCTTTGCTGCGCGTTTTGCCCCACTGGGATTTACTGTTGCACCAGAGACGTTGGCCTTGATGGAACAAATGGTTAATAATGGCGAGCTTGATTTTTTAGTGCCAGAAAGGGTCTGGCAAGAATGTGTTAAAGCGTTATCCTCATCAAAACCAGTTGCTTTTATTCAAACTTTACGTCAATGCAAAGCGTTGCAAACGCTTTTTCCCGAAATAGATGCGCTTTATGGTGTACCCCAAAATGAAGTGCATCACCCTGAAATTGATACAGGTGTGCACATAGAATTGGTATTGGCACAAGCCACCCAATTAAGTAGCTCTCCAGAAGTGCGTTTTGCAGCGCTTGTGCATGATGTTGGCAAAGCACTAACCGAAAAAGCATTATTGCCAAATCATCCTTTGCATGAGGAAAAAGGCGAAAGTATTGTTTTAAGCTTGTGCGAGCGGTTGCGCGTACCTGCTACTTTCCTGGGGCTTGCTCGTTTAATGACAAGATATCATGGTGAGATCCATAGCTGCCTTAATAAAACACCGCAAGAGGTGTTGCAACTTTTAGAAAAATTAGATGCTTATCGAAGAACAGATAGGTTCGAGCAACTGTTATTGGCTTGTGAAGCGGATTTCAAAGGCCGTCCTGGTTATGAAACCAAATCCTATCTTTCTGGCATTTTTCTTAAAAAAGCATTTACTGCTTCTTTGATAGATGTATCAGATATTGTTAAAGCACATCAAGAAAAAGGCGAATCCATCAAAAATGCAATTCATGCGGCAAGGCTTGTTGCTATTGCAAAGTTTAAAGAAACATATATCCCTGGTGATCCGTGAGGATCAAAGTCGATGGCTATAGTCTTTAAGTTCAAAACCATCAAGGCTGTGTTCATAATTTTTACCAAAAGCAATCACTTTAAACAGCTCACCCATTTCGTGTGGTTGAATTAATTGTTGGATCTGTTGAGAAAATTTTAATTGTTGCAAGGGATCACTGGGAACGTTGGTAGTTAATAAGTCATTGGCTAAGAGAAAAGCCCCTTGGGTGGTAAAACCAAGTAGGCTCAGATCGGCATCTATCCCCGCCTTGGCAACGGCAGTAAAATCGACATGGGCGGTAATATCTTGTAAGCCAATAAATTGTAACGGATCAGGATGTGCATGATGTCGATAATGACACATTAATGTGCCCATATGACGACTTGGATGATAATATTCTTGCTGTGAAAACCCATAATCAATAAATAATATAACACCATGGCTTAAACATTTGCTAACAGAGGCAAGCCATGGCGCCAAATCTAAATTAATTTCAGAGGTATATCCGCAAGTCATGGGATATTCCAGCGATTCTTGAATTAAATCAACAGCATTAGCAAGAGATGATGTTGTTGCGGTTTTAAATTCACATTGCCATTTTTCATTATTGAGTTTAATTTGTGCTTCTAAAATTTGATTATTTTCAGCTATTTTAAAAAGATGCACTGGCATGGCATCAAGCACTTCATTGCCTAAAATGATCCCATTAAAGGGGTCTTCAGGCAAGGAGTCCAGCCAGATAATACGTTCAAAGAAGTCAGGGCACTGCGCTTGCAGTGTGTTTTGTTGGCGTCCCTTAAGATCAGCGCTGACTTCAAGAATAAAGTAATTTTTGGGCAATAGATTCATTTTGCTTAGCGTTTTAATGATGTCACAAGCCATCGTGGCATCACCTGCACCAAGCTCTAAGATGCAAGGATTAGTTAAAGTGCCCAGGATTTTTGCGCATTGTTTTGCAAGACATATTGAAAATAAAGGCGAAATCTGGGGAGCCGTGACAAAGTCTCCTTCTTTGCCAAACTTTTGCGAACCTGCACTATAATAACCAAGGCCAGGTGCATAAAGAACGATTTGCATAAATTCGGCAAAATTGAGGCACCCTTTTGTATGATAAATTTGCCTTAAATGCGCGAGCAGTTTTGCTTGATGCAAATAAGCATCTAGAGAAGGTTCAGGCAGAGTGCTCATTTTTGCCGCTCGATAGTAATCGCCACGTTTTTCGCTTGAGCTAGGGCACCCGGTTTGTGAAGCGTTATTTGTACCCAGGCGGTAGCAAAATGCGTTAATAATTCATCTGCCAAGTGCTCAGCCAAAGTCTCTAATAATTGAAAATGATGTTCTTGTATAAATACCAAGATATGTTGTAAGACGTTTTCATAGTCGATAGCATCTTTAATATCATCATTTTCAGCAGCGCGTTTAGCATCGGTTGCCATGACAAGATCTAAATGCAGGTTTTGAGGAGTTTGTTTTTCCCATGCTTTAATGCCAATCAGTGTATTGAGTTTAATATCACTGATAATGATTTTATCCATTGTCATGCTCTTGTTTAAAAATTGCGACTATACCTCGGTTTTTCCTTTAGGCTCAAGTAAACTATGACAAGGATCTTGCTTTGAGTTGGTTTTTAAACTTATGAATACGATAGTATTTAACATCACAGATTGCTTAGTTTTAAGTGTAGGAACGGTAGGTGGGTATTTATTGGGATCTATATCCAGTGCCATTTTAATCTGCTGGTTATTCAGATTACCCGATCCACGCTTTGCTGGCTCTAAGAATCCAGGAACAACAAATGTGTTGCGTCTTGGCGGAAAATTTCCTGCGGCGCTTACCTTACTATGCGATGCGGTTAAAGGGGCATTACCTTTAATGCTTGCAAAGTGTGCTACACAAAATCCTTGGGTTTTGAGTGTTATTTTATTAACCCCTGTCCTTGGGCATATGTATCCGGTGTTTTTTCACTTCAAAGGTGGCAAGGGCGTTGCAACCACCATTGGGGGCCTATTAGCACTTTCGGCGCCACTTTGTGGCATTTTCTTATTAACTTGGATTGGGGTTTTTATCTTAACGGGTTATTCTTCATTATCAGCATTAATTGCCATAATATGCATGCCTGGCTGGAGCTGGATCATGCTAGATCATCGTTATATACCCGCACTTGTTTTGTTGGCTTTACTCATTATCCTAAAACATCACGAAAATATTCGACGATTATTGGCAGGAGAGGAAAGCAAATTGAGTTTTAAATCAAAAAATCGCCAAAACTCCTAAATTCAAACTGGCGCGAGTAAATACAGGGGTAGGCAAAAGCCTAAATCAAAATGACACGTGTATTTTGAGGAGGTTGCAGCGCTGTTAATGGCCAACGTGCTCGAACATGAATGCTTAAATCTTCTCGTTCTCCTGCTATAAGACGTTGACAACCGGCATAAGCTATCATGGCGCCATTATCGGTGCAAAAGAGTGGTCGAGGATAAAATACTTTAAACCCTTGTTCTTCTCCAAGTAAAGATAAGGTTGTTCGTAATTTAAGATTAGCGCCCACGCCGCCGGCAATCACCAGTTGTTTCATGCCAGTCATGTTTAATGCTCGCACCGATTTTGCTATTAAAGTGTCGATCACCGCTTGTTCAAAGCTGGCAGCAAGATCGGCAATGGTTTGCTCATCGAGCGATATTTTAGCAACAGTATTAACCACGGCAGTTTTTAAGCCACTGAAGCTAAAATCCAAGCCTTTTTCTAATAGCGGTCGTGGAAAAGTAAAGCGAGTCGGATTACCTTTGGTGGCAATTTTGGCTAAATGCGGACCACCGGGATAGGGTAAGCCTAAGAGCTTGGCAGTTTTATCAAAGGCTTCTCCTGCTGCATCATCTAAGGATTCTCCTAGCAGCGTATATTCTCCTAATTGTTTTACCTCAATAAGTTGTGAATGCCCCCCTGAAACCAATAAAGCTACAAAAGGAAAATCAGGCGGGTTAGCTTCTAGCATAGGGGCGAGTAAATGCCCTTCCATATGATGCACCCCGACGGCCGGACATTGCCAAGCAAAACTCAGACTTTGGGCGAATACAGCCCCGACAAGTAGCGCACCGACTAAGCCGGGTCCAGCAGTGTAGGCGATACCGTGGATGTCCTTAGCACTAAGCCCTGCTTCATTTAGTACGGCTTCTATCATTGGTAAAACTTTACGGACATGATCCCGTGAGGCTAATTCTGGTACAACACCACCATATTCAGAGTGTGTTTTTTGACTGAATAAATGATGTGCGAGTAGCCCATCTTTGCTATCATAAATAGCGATCCCTGTTTCATCGCAGGATGTTTCAATGCCAAGAACACGCATATCAGGCAGCTTCCTAATAGAAGTTGAATGTGGGGATAGCCCTACATTTTTTGGGTGAATCGTTGTAAAATGGCGCCCCACCGGGTTTTCCCGATGAATTGCCTAAAAGTAGGTTGTATTGTCCATATTATGCTGTATAGTTCAATAGCCAGCTTAGGCTATTTTTAATTTAATTACATTTAAGAGGTCAACATATACATGCCAGGAATAAAGGTACGCGATAATGAGGGGTTTGATTCGGCCATTCGCCGTTTTAAACGAGTAGTGGAAAAATCAGGAATTTTATCAGAAATGCGTCGTCGTGAATTTCACGAAACCCCCTCTGAAAAGAAAAAGCGTGCTTTGGCAGCAGCGATTAAACGTTTTCGTAAAAAGCAAATGCGTGAAGCAAAAATGGACCGAGATCGCACTGGTCGAAGCAACGGTGGCAATAATAATGGCGGTCGCGGTCGTCAACACTGAGTCACTAAACTTATTCAGATAAGTAAATTCATATTTGGCATCAGATCCTCGGAGTGCTTGCATGGCAAAGTCAATTAAGGAACAAGTTCAGGAAGAAATGAAGCTGGCAATGCGAGCACAAGATAAACCACGTCTTGGCATTATTCGTTTAATTTTGTCTGAGTTTAAGCGTATAGAAGTTGATGAGCGTATTGTTTTAGATGAAACACGCGAACTGGCAATTTTAGATAAAATGCAAAAGCAACGTCGTGATTCAATTGAACAATTCACGGCTGCCGGTCGTAATGAGTTGGCCGATCAAGAAAAATTTGAGATAGAAGTCATTCAGTCTTTTAAGCCTGCAGCCTTGTCTGAGCAAGAGATCCAGCAAATGGTGGATGCTGCCATTAAAGAGAGCAACGCTGTTTCCATCCAAGACATGGCTAAAGTGATGACAATATTAAAGCCAAAATTACAAGGTCGTGCAGATATGGGCCAAGTAAGTGCTAAAGTCAAAACCTTATTAGGTTCTGCTGGCAACTAAATTGTCAACGTAGGGATCTATGCATGTCAGGATCTGGTGGGCGTATTCCCGATAGTTTTATACAATCCTTGCTTTCAAAAACAGATATTGTTTCTGTTATTCAAGAAAGCGTCAAACTAAAAAAAAATGGTTCTAACTATAGTGCTTGTTGTCCTTTTCATCAAGAAAAAACCCCTTCTTTTACCGTGAGCCCAACCAAACAATTTTATCATTGTTTTGGCTGTGGTATGCACGGTGATGTCATTCGATTTTTAATGGATTATCAGTCACTCAGCTTCGTCGATGCCGTTGAACGCTTAGCTGGACGTATAGGTTTAACTGTACCAAAAGATCCCCTTGAAGCTGCTAAAGCCCAAGTAAAATTAACAACAACGATGGTCTTAAATCGTTGCGCTGCTTTCTATGCAGAAAAATTAAAACATCACCCTGAAGCTAAAACTGCCGTCGCTTACCTAAAAAAGAGGGGGCTCACTGGAAAGGTAGCTAAACAGTTTCAAATTGGGTTTGCGCCATCTGGATGGGATAATCTTTTAAGCTTTTTCCAGGGTGACAATGGTGCGCTTAAAATTTTAGAAGAAACAGGCCTTATCATTAAGCACCCGCAGGGACGATTTTATGATCGATTTAGAGAAAGGATCATGTTCCCTATTCGGGACAGGCGAGGTGAAGTGATAGGCTTTGGCGCCAGAGTGATGGACAAAAGTCAGCCTAAATATTTGAACTCGCCAGAATCATCGGTGTTTCAAAAAGGCCATTGTATGTATGGCTTATATGAAGCCCTCCACAGCAAGCAAAAGTGGCAAACTGCGATAGTGGTAGAGGGTTATCTTGATGTTGTTGCGCTTGTTCAAATGGGAGTGACAGGAGTGGTAGCGACTTTGGGGACAGCCATCACAACCCATCATCTCAGCGCACTATTTAATTTGGTTGATGAACTTGTTTTTTGTTTTGATGGCGATAAAGCTGGCCAAGGGGCAGCTTGGAAAGCGCTGCAGTTAGTGCTGAGTTTTTTAACTGAGAATAGGCAAGTACGTTTTGTTTTCTTGCCACCGGGTGAGGATCCAGACTCCTATATCCGTCAATATGGTGCAGCATCTTTTAAAAGCTTAATTAACAATGGCACCTCGCTTTCAGCGTATTTTTTTGCCACCTTATGCGAACAGATTGTGCCTGATTCGGTTGATAGTCGCGCGCATTTGGCTAGCGTTGCGCGATCAATGATAGAAAGAATTCCCCAAGGCATTTTTAAAGAAATGATGTTTGAACAACTTGCTAAGTTGGTTGCAAGCACGCCACAAGTGGTTAGAGGGGGTAAAGCGTTTAGAAGTTATTATTCCCCTAAAGGCCAAACTAAAATAAAAGTAGCCCCCCCCCCTAAACCTATGGAAACAGCTTATATCGCATCGGCGCTTTTATTACGTAACCCTGATCTTTACGGTGCTTGGGAAGGACGTTCGGTTTTTCCATCGCAAATTGAAGCGCCTGGCATGGAAGTATTTTATCAGCTCATGACTTTACTCAATGCCAACCTATCTGCTGTGCAGCTACGTGAAAAGTTACATGAAGCAGGATTTGAATTAAAACGCTTAGTAGAGAGTGAAGCAAAAATTGCTTTGTTACCAGAAACAGGGCTAGAAGCTGAATTTATAGGCGCTCTTGCGCGCCTTGAGGTGGTAGGTCGGGAGCAAATAGCAGAAAAATTGCTTTTAAAAGCCAAAAATATGGCACTGACTGAAGAAGAAAAACAAAAGCTGAAAGAATTTTTACAATCAAGGGAATCAAATAACTCAGTTTGACTCTAATTAACAGAGAACGAGAAAAACTGTAACGGGTACTTCAACGTTTTGATGTGAATGGCTACTGACATACAGTACTAGCCTAAAAACAAAATAACGGATAGAATTGTCGGTTCCCTCACGGTATACAAAGTTTACCCGTAAAGTATCAGTTTAAAGGTTGCAGACCAAGGTAGCTCTATATATGAATTATGTTGATCACGAGCAGCAAGCAACACAACTGCAAGACTTAATTGCAGCTGGGAAGGAAAAGGGATATCTCACTTATGCTGAAGTGAGTGATTTGCTGCCCTATCACATTGTGGATCCTGAACAAGTAGAAGACATCATCAGCATGATCAATGACATGGGGATTGATGTTTATGAAGATGCCCCAGATGAAGATGCCTTATCCTTGGCAGATACTGTCGTTGAAGATGATGATATTGCCAGAGAAGCAGCGGAAGCCTTGTCTTATGCTTCTGCCGATACTGAGTTTGGTCGCACCACTGATCCCGTGCGGATGTACATGCGTGAAATGGGTACAGTGGAATTGCTTACTCGCCAAGGCGAAATTGAAATTGCTAAACGTATTGAGGTTGGTTTACGCCAAGTTTTAAGCGCATTAGCTGCTTATCCACCCAATATTGCTTACATTTTGAAAGAATATAATCGATATCTTTCCGATCAGATCCGTTTAGGCGATATTATCAGCGGCTTTGTCCAAAACGAGGATGAAGAAGGCGATGGTAGTGGCGGCATGCCGATCGAGATTAACCCCGATGCAGAATTTGAACCTACCCCCGCTGATTTAGTCGACGAAGAAGGCGTTGTCGCAGAAGGCGTTGATGGAGAAGATTCAGAATTAGAAACTGGCCCAGATCCTGAAATAGCGGCGCAGCACTTTAATCGTTTGCGTGAAGCCTATGAAAAGGCCATTGCTGCGGAAGAAAAACTAGGTCTAGATCACCCAGAAACAGCTGCAGCTTATCAAGAATTGGCAGATGCTTTTGCCGTATTCAAATTTGTACCGCGTTTGTTTGAAGAACTTGTTGGCTTTATGCGAGGGTTGTTAGAAGGCATTCGATCTCATGAAAAAGGGATCATGGCGTTATGTGTCCAGAAGGGTAAAATGCCCCGCCAAATATTTGTAACCACATTTCCTAGCAATGAAATCAATTTTGATTGGATGGACAACCAAATCTCCTTAAATAAACCTTTTTCGCAAGAATTTAGAAAAATTAAGGAAGATGTGATCCATCACCAAGAACAACTACGCCAGATTGAAAAAAATGCTGGGCGCACCATAGTGGCTGTTAAGGAACTTCATCGCAATATGTCTATAGGTGAAGCCAAGGCACGTCGTGCAAAGAAAGAGATGGTTGAAGCGAATTTACGCTTGGTTATTTCTATTGCTAAAAAATATACTAATCGTGGTTTGCAGTTTTTAGATCTGATCCAAGAGGGCAATATCGGGCTGATGAAGGCCGTCGATAAATTTGAATATCGCCGCGGTTATAAATTCTCTACCTATGCCACTTGGTGGATTAGACAAGCAATTACGCGTTCTATCGCAGATCAAGCGCGCACAATCCGTATTCCGGTGCACATGATAGAAACGATTAACAAACTTAATCGGGTTGCACGTCAGATGTTGCAGGAAATGGGACGCGAGCCAACGCCTGAAGAGTTAGGCAAGCGCATGGGAATGCCAGAAGATAAAATTCGCAAAGTGCTTAAGATTGCTAAAGAACCCATCTCGATGGAAACGCCGATTGGTGATGACGAAGATTCACATCTAGGTGATTTTATTGAAGACACCATTATCGCCTCTCCAGCAGATTCAGCGACAACAGCAGGACTAAGGGAAGCAACCAGACGTATCTTGGCCACACTGACAGCCAGAGAAGCAAAAGTGCTGCGGATGCGATTTGGTATTGACATGAATACCGATCACACCTTAGAAGAAGTTGGCAAACAATTTGATGTAACGCGTGAACGTATTCGACAAATTGAAGCGAAAGCCTTACGTAAATTGCGTCAACCAAGTCGTGCTGATGACTTGCGTAGTTTCTTAGTTGATAGTGATGATGAAGAAGAAAGCCCATTGAAGTAATTCGAAGTAATCCATTGAAGTCACATGACAATGGGCTTAAGCGTTGTTATGATAGTGGGCTCGAAAATATAAGACAAAGCTCACTTATCCCTTCTACGGGCCTGTAGCTCAGTTGGTTAGAGCAGGGGACTCATAATCCCTTGGTCCTAGGTTCAAGTCCTAGCAGGCCCACTATATAAATCAAGGACTTATAGTCACCTCCCAAAATTTAAAAATCACCCGTGTCGTGTATGTGTCGAGATTAGAGTGCTTATCTTGGCAACTCAATTCCCTTATTCCCTAATTTGTTTATTATTTGGAAACGCAGTATATATAGGCAATTTGCAGAGCCCTTAGATCATGATCGCCTTAAAAGAACAACCGCCAGACCAAATCGTAGATGTGGGTCCTTTCCTCAAGGAGTACTACGAGGTTTACCAAGAAGGTGCGCGTGAAAAGGCATCTTTTGTTTGGCCTGAGAAACCAGCGGTTCCCCATAGTTTTTGCATACCATCCCGTCTTTATATGTTTAAGCTGTCTCGAGGTGTATACCCCGAGCAGTTTTGGATTGAGATATTTGCATACCAATTAGGCTGCCTGATTGATGTTCCTGTTCCGCCCGCCTTTGTGGCGTATGATAGTGAAAACAAGCAGGCGGGTGCGCTTATCGAATGGTTTTATAATCAAGATGAGGACTTATACTTACGGGGTGGCGATATTATGCAATCACTGATCGAGGATTACGACGTAGAGAAGGGCTTAAAGCATAATCTTCAAAGCATTTTTGCTTATCTAAAATCCCTCAATCGGGGAGCGAATAATTGGATGCGGGCCTGGGTTAAAATGCTCACCTTCGATGCCCTTTTAGGGAATTCAGATCGTCATCAAGGGAATTGGGGGATTGTCACTAAAAAGGGGCTTCTCCCGCAAGGCAATGATGAAGGGAAAGAGCCGATGAGAATGATGTCCCCTGCCTTTGATAATGGCACGAGTATGGGAATTGAAATCCAAGAGAAAGACTTTGAAAAATTTAATGACTCAAGGCATATGGAGCGTTATTTGAATAAGGGAAAACCTCATTTAAAATGGGATTTAAATCAAGACCGAAAAACACGCGACAATCACGAAAGTTTTATTAAGAAGATGATCCAGGCGTACCCTGATTATAAAGAAGATATGATAAGCGGTTTACAATTTTCCAAGACACAGGTTAAAGAGATCTTTGAAAGATTAGCAGGTTTTGAGATTACGCCGCGTTTTAGTAAAGCGCGGGCTCAGTTTATGTTGGATTTATTGTTTAAGCGACGAGAACAACTTTTATTGGCACTAGGTATACAATCATGAATTCTATTAAGCATATCGTCGAATTTGACACGTTAAATCTAGTTTGGCAATCAGGCAATGATCCCAATCGTCTTCGTTATGTTGTTGCAGAATTGACGCGGCATGATAATAATGTGCAATTGAGATATTTAAAGAGCACCCAGGATTTTAAAACAGCGTTAGGATTTGGTTTTAAGGGATATCCTGCTTTTAATATTGAGAAGGATATTCACTCAAGTGGGGTAATAGAAGCATTTAAGCGGCGCCTTCCTCCGAGAACCCGAGGGGACTTTGGCAAGTATCTTGAAATGTTTCGTTTACCCCAAGATGCAGAAATAAGCGACTTTGCATTATTAGGATACTCAGGGGCTAAGCTACCAGGTGATGAGTTTTCAATCATTCCTTCCCTTGAAGAAGTAACACAGTCTTTTGAATTTCTTATGGAAGTGGCTGGATTTCGACACAACTCTAAGATCCCAATAGAAAGCATTGAATTAAAGTCTCATGTGACATTTGAAGCAGAGCCAGACAACCCCGTTGATCCAAGTGCAATAAAGATCTTATTAGATGGGAACAAGATTGGGTATGTAACGCGAAATCTTTTGCCACAATTTTATCGCTGGTTAGAGGAAGGTCGGATAGAGACTGCCGTTATAGAAAGAAAAAATGGACAGCCTGATAGACCAACGTTGTATCTTTTTGTGAAGCTCAAGGCAAAGTCATCAATGAAGCAAAGTATGTGAATGTTGATCCAAATTTTTTGTAAAGCTAAGGATAGCCGAATACGAGGTAGAAAATGAAATGGAGCATTTTAAAAGAAATACCTAATTTTGTTAAATGTCTTGGTAGTGTAGCGCTAGGGTTTGGCACGTTATTCTTAGGCTTGGCGGCATATTACAAGTCATCAGAGATATATGATGTTATAAAGCAAATTAAAGATCTAGATACAGTTGTACAAGAAATAAAAGTGCTTTCTAACTCCAATAATAAATTACTAACAGAATTGGCAAGGATGCTTAAAGAAAATACACCAAAAAATAAGGAACAACTGGATAAGGTATTATCTGCAGTTTTGCCAAAATTTTCTTATTATGTTCAACCGGAAAAAACGGAAAAAGATGAAATAATTAAATATTGGTCTTCTTTGCCATCAGATGATGATCGAGAAAAATATTTATTGAATGTGTTCAAAGATAAACTATATGACACCCGTAAAGAGAAAGAAAATCTAAATTCTCGGTAATCTATTGTTTCTGAGTGGTATCTGGAGAGAATTGTATGATTATTGGTGTGAATCACGTTACGCTTGCGATTCGTGACATTAAAAAATCTTTTAAGTTTTATACAGAGGTATTGGGCTTGAAACCACTGGTTAAATGGGATAAAGGCGCATATTTTTTAATTGGTAATTCAGACGTGACATCTCAATCAGGGTTTTGGTTTTGCTTGAACGTGGATGAGAAGCGAGAACCAAACCCTTGTTACACACACTATGCTTTTAGCGTATTGGCAACGGATTTTGATAAGGTAGCTGCGAAAGTTGTTGCTTCAGGCGCCCCACTATTCAAGGAAAACACATCTCCTGGTGTATCGCTCTATTTCCTCGATCCCGATGGGCACAAGCTTGAGATCCATGTAGGAAATCCTCAAGAAAGAGTGACTGCCAAAAAGGCGCATATTGGAAATTGGAAAAATGTGGAATGGTTCGTATGAGTGCTGAAGTAAAGTGGGTGATTTAATGCAGTTAAAAGACAAAAAGGCGATCGTAACGGGTGGTTCGCAGGGAATTGGTAAAGGAATCGCCATTGGTTTAGCTCAAGCTGGAGCAGATGTCATCATTCAATATTGCACAGCTAAGGAAAAAGCGAGTAAAGCTATCGATGAGATAAAACAGCTAGGGCGCAAAGCTTTTGCGATCCAAGCGGACTTTACTGAAAATGAAGCACCCGAGAAATTTATGAGAGAAGCTGTTAAGGAGTTTGGTACTTTTGACATCCTTGTTAATTGTGCGGCAGGTTATGATCGTGCCCCTTTACTTGAAGTGAACTATCATACCTTTGCTCTAATGCAGAAAATAAATGTTGAGGTTCCCTTAAGATTGATCCAATGTTTTGCTCGATATTTAATTGAAAGAAAATCCGCTGGAAGCATAATTAATATCTCATCAATCGCTAGCGTTAAATCTACCGTCGGTAGTTCTTACATTTCTTGCACAAAAGCGAGCTTAGATATGTTAACTCAATGCGCCGCACTGGAACTTGCGCAGCATCAGATCCGGGTAAATGGGATCGCCCCTGGTATGTCAGAAACGGAATCTAATCAACCTTACATGTTAGAAGATCCTAAAGAGTGGGAACGCAAGGTGAAAACGATTCCTTTGGGGCGAGCAGGCCAACCTAGAGATTATGCGGGCTTAGCGGTGTTTCTTGCTTCAGAGGCCTCTGGTTGGCTTACAGGGGTGACAATTCCTTTTGATGGGGGCGCCATTCTCAACTGGCAGTAGAATTAAAGCTTACGAATGATGGAAAACTGGAATGGTTAAATGCCTAACTTACATAGAAGCTTACAATGTTTAAATTTGTGACCATTCTTTTCATTCAAGTTCTATGTGGCATGGAGCTAGATTTATTTATTCCCAGCTTTCCTGAACTGCAAAACGTGTTCAGCCTTTCTCCCGTTATGGTGCAACTGACGATAAGCGCTAACTTTGTCGCATTTTGCATCTGCTCATTATTTGCAGGTGCACTAGGGGATCGGTATAACCGTCGAACGATTCTAATATTAGGGTTGTGTATTTTTGTTATTGGTAGTTTTTTATGTGTTACAGCGCCGAATTACTTTCTATTAATTATGGGTCGCATCTTGCAAGGAATAGGGATTTCGGCACCAGCCATTCTTTCTTTTCCTGTGCTTTTAGAGGATTGCTCAAGGGACAAACAAGCGGGCATGATGGGAATGATAAATGGCGTAAAAACACTTGCCATGGCCATTGCACCAGTAATGGGTAGCTTTGTTAATCTTTATTTTAGCTGGAGAGGAAATTTTAGCATTCTCTTAGTAATGGGGGTGTTGTGCTTAGTAGCAAGCTATTTCTCTATCCCAAGTAAAGCGGGGGATCGTAATGTATCGCTTTCACTCAAAACTTATGTGCCGTTATTAAAGTCACAAAAATTTCTCATGGTTTTGTTTGGTGTTTCGTTATTAACAAGCCCCTATTGGTTATTTATGGGTATGGCGCCTATTTTCTATATGGAGGGCATGGCGGTACCACTTGATCATTTTGGCTATTATCAAGGTTCGCTATCCTTAACTTTTGCATTAGTGTGTGTTTTAAGTCCCAAAATTTTAAAAACATTTGGACAAAAATGGTGCCTGTATTTTGGATATGGGATCTGTTTTTTAAGTGCAGTTTTAATTATGGGATTAGCTTTGTTACAGATTAACCAACCTTTCGCAATAACGGCTGTGTTATTACTTTTATCGGTTGGCATTGTATTTCCAATCAATATTTTATATCCATTCTATTTGGAGATTTTACCTCATACAAAGGGGAGATCTGCTGGATTAGGTCAGTCAGTGGTTTTATTACTAACGGCATCCTTACTTGAGCTGGTTGCTTATTTTTATAATGGTCAATTCATGCCGATTGGACTAACTATGTTTATATCGATGATGCTTTCTATCATTCTCATTCAAAGGGTTATGAAGGAAAAATGGCTAGTAGTATAAACGAAATGCTCAAGATAATTTTCTGCTTCTTTATTGAAATAGTGTGTACAAAAAATGATTAGCTTATTCATTAAAGGATTTTTAATTGGCCTGTCCATTGCCGCTCCAGTGGGCCCTATTGGGGTATTGTGTATTAATCGTACTTTGTCAGCAGGGTTGGTGGTAGGGTTGTTATCTGGATTGGGAGCGGCTAGCGCAGATGCAATCTATGGTTGTATCGCTGGATTTGGTTTGGTCGCCGTTTCAAAGTTCCTACTCTCACAGCAAACCATCATCCAACTTGTTGGGGGTGCATTTCTATTATACCTAGGAATAAAGACATTTTTCGCTTCACCACAAGCGAGAGCAATATCCGATCGAGCTACGACACTTTGGCAAGATTTTTCTTCTACGTTATTCCTTACTTTGACAAATCCGGCAACAATTATTTCTTTTATTGCCATATACACTAGCTTGGGTATTGTTGAGAGGAACGCCAATTATATGGAAGCACTTGTCATCGTGCTAGGGGTGTTTTTAGGATCATTGGCTTGGTGGTGTATTTTAAGTTCCAGTATTAGCCATATACGCCATAAATTAAGTGAAGTCGTTTTAATGTGGAACAATCGTTTCAGTGGCCTGATCTTGATTGGGTTTGGTTTTTTTTCATTAATAAGTGGTTTGATTTTGAGGAAGTAGAAAGATGTCAAAAATTTGGATTGTGGATGCTTTTACTGATGAGCCTTATAGAGGAAATCCCGCCGGTATAATGATCATTAAGGATTTCTTTGAGGATGTTCATTGTCAAGCCATTGCTGCGGAGCTGAATTTGTCGGAAACTGCGTTTATAAAGCCTTTAAGGGACAGCCACTTCATATTCGTTGGTTTACTCCAAAGGTAGAAGTTAATCTGTGCGGACACGCGACACTGGCATCAGCGCATATTTTATATGAAGAAAGAATAGTTAAAAAAGATGAAACTATTATTTTTGACTCTTTATCAGGAAAGTTAGCTGTAACCCAAGAAAATAATTATCTGCAATTGGATTTTCCTTTACAAGAAACGGGGCCTCTCCTCAATAAACACGATTTTGAAACCAGCCTTAGATTGAAGAGTGAAATTATTAACGTTGTGAAAGCGTCTGATGAAATTATTGTTGAGCTAGAAACTGAAGAGATGGTGAGGAGATTTTTGCCTAATTTTGATTTACTATCTCTCATTGAAGCGCAAGCGATCATTCTCACTGCGCGTGGAAAGAAATTTGATTTTGTTTCTAGATGCTTTGCACCTCGTGAAGGGATAAATGAGGATCCTGTTACTGGCTCAGCACATTGCAAATTAGCACACTATTGGGGAGAGAAGTTAGGAAAGAAAGAAATGATCGCTTATCAAGCCAGTGAGCGAGGAGGCGAAATCCAAATTAAAATTGCCAAAGATAGAGTTTTGTTAAAAGGCAAAGCAGTGACAACAATGGCTGGGGATTGGAAGGCTTAGAACTAAAGGTTAAGAACAGCAGGATAACATGTGAGGGCTTGAGACAAATCACCATGAAAGATATTGAAACACTGAATTTATTGCTTCGCCGCCCCACTGAGGCTGATTCTTTGATTCTAGGCAATCTTTGGCGAAATGAATTGGTTCGTACTTTTCTTGGAGGGGTACTTCCAGACGAAATTATCGCGGAAAAAGTTATTGCATTACAGTCTCATTGGGATAAGCATCAATTTGGGCTGTGTGCTGCTTTGGATAAGAATAATAAGGAAGTGATTGGTCTTTGTGGGCCTCATTATTCTGAAGAGGGGATTGTCGAGATTTCTTATATGTTTTTCCCGCAATTATGGGGAAGAGGATTTGCCAAGGAAGCAGTGATTGCGAGTATCGATTACATCTTTAGAGTTCTCAAAGTTGACGCTATTATTGCAATCACACAAGAGGCAAACCTAAAATCATGCTACCTTCTTGAGAAAATTGGCATGCAACATATTAATAAATTTGAACGCTATAATGCTACTCAGCGCACATATAGAATTACTCACAATGAATGGCAATATATGATGAAACCTAATGAAGTTCTCATGTCTGCAGTGCTAGGAGAGTCGAATGAATCTGATTAATCCTAAGTCCATACAAAAAGGCGATACTATTGGGCTCATTACTCCCTCTAGCCCCTTAGAGCCAGGATCATTGGAAGCGGGTAAACATTATCTAGAGGAAAAGGGGTTTAAGATAAAGCTTGGGAAGCACATCAATGATTCGATGCGGTTTTTGGCGGGCAGTGATGCCGATCGTGCAAAAGATTTTATGGATTTTATTAAAGATCCTGAGGTAAAGGCAATTATAGCTACTCGAGGAGGACAAGGATCACAAAGGATGTTACCGCTGCTAGATTTTGATGTGATCCGTTCCAACCCCAAAATATTAGTAGGATTCAGCGATACAACAGCATTACAATTGGGTTTGTTAGCAAAGACTGGCCTTGTCTCCTACTCAGGTTTTACCTTAACAGTTGAGCTTAACCCACTCATTGATCGAACGCTGATGTCATGCTTACAAGGCGAATCATACCAAATAGTGGAAGGCATGCCCGCATATCCTGGTGTTGTCGAAGCTCCTTTGATAGGTGGAAATTTATCACTCTTAACTTCACTGATTGGCACACCCTATCAACCAAATTTTAAAGGCAGCATCTTACTTCTTGAAGACGTTGAGATAGAACCCTTTAATGTGGATCGAATGATTTCTCATCTAGACCTAGCGGGCGTATTTGACCAAGTCGTGGGCATTATTTTCGGTGAGTTTGAGCATTGTATATCGAGAGATCCCAAATATGGCACTATTGATGAGGTAATCAATGAATGGTCGACTCGTTTCAAAGTGCCTTGTCTTAAAAATTTTCCCTATGGTCATGGGACTCGTAGTTGTGTTTTGCCTATTGGGAAGAGAATTAAATTAGATGTGGATGCTAGAACGGTTGTATGCTGATGCTAAAATTTAGAGCTGTTAAATGAATGATCAAAAAGAAATTGAATTATTTCGAGAATTTAAAAATTCTCTTGAGACTGAATTTGAATTGAAATTGTATCAGGCAGCTCTGAATAATCTTAATGACAACAATAATAAGATAAGATTTAATAATTTTGCGTATTCTGTCAGAGAGCTAATACGCAATATCCTTGAAAGACGTGCTCCAAATGATCAGGTCGTTCTATGTTCTTGGTATCAAAAACCAAAAGATACATTAACATTAGTAACACGTCGACAACGAATAATGTTTATAATTCATGGTGGTTTGTCTGAAAGATTCATATCAGATAATTTTGATATTGATATGCGTCCAACAATAGATAATTTTATAGCTCAAATAAATAATCTAAGCAAATTTACACATATCGAAAAAAATACCTTTGAAATTGCTAATAAAGAAATACAAAAATATACCATAGATTTTTTGGAATCAGTAAATGACTTTTTTAAGAAAATTAGCGAAAGCAGGAAAAGCATAATAGATTTATTAGAAAGTGATATTAATGAAATGCTCTATCAAGATGCATTTTCGGAGAGCATCACAGAACTTTTAGAAATTGCAACTCATCATTCTATTGATTCTTTGTATTATGAAAGTGATATTATAGATATAGACGAAAAAAATATTTATATTGCTGTATCTGGCTCGATAGATGCTGAATTATGGTGGGGAAAAGGTGAAGATGAAGTTGTGATGAGTGAAAATTTCCCATTTCAGTGTATGGTTTATGCAGACGTTAAAAACCCAAAAACTCTATCAATAGATAAAGATTCATTTAATGTTAATACAAGTTCTTGGTCACAATAAGAGTGACAACTAATGCTCCTGCTGTGGACCTGTAGTTAAGTAAGCCTTTCATTTAAGATATTAACCAATTGATTAAGCCCTTTCGTTTCTTTCGTAAAAAATAGGGCATCAATCCCTTCCACGAGTGGGATTGCCTTTAATGTTAAGGCATGCCCCTTTTTTGTTAATGTTAATGAATAGGCGCGTTTGTCTTGGGGGTGACGACGGCGCTCAATCAATTTTTTTTGCAGGAGCGTTTGTACTAAATCAGACATCATCATTTTATCGATGCGCGTGAATTCGGCAACCTGAATTTGGGATGCACCCTCTTCATGAATTGAGCTAAGCCATAAAATACCTGCCAATGCGACAAATTGAGGATGTGTTAACCCTAGAGGCTGCAAGGCTTTTCTTTGCTGTTGCTGCCATTGATTAGTCAATTGCCACAATAGAAACCCGGGGCTATCTTCAGCTTTTTTAAATGAGAAGTTCATGGATTTGTTCATGTGTTAATCCCATTGCTTTGGCGATGATGATGAAATCTTCTTTTGGGATTTTTAATATGCCAAATCGAAAGACCGATCCCCATCTTGTTTTGTCGCGGATAAATGATAACTTCGGAATTAGAGGTCGAATAGGAGTGTCATTGGCTGCAAGATATTTAACGTCACGACGAAAGGGCTTAAAATCTTGGTTCATTGTAACTTGGTAGGCATCCCCAGGCTGAATAACACCAATGGCGGTAAAACTTTGATAAGGTGTTTTTTCGCCAAATTTTTCAGTGGGAGAATAATACAGCAAGAGATCATTGACTTGCATTCGTTTTAGAGGTGCTTCTTTACCATGGCACACTTGGGCAAAGCCTTCCGCTTTTCCTCGCAAGACATGTTCTTTTGATACGGTACCAATCCAAAATTGCTGTGTCATGATGCACGCGCTAATTTGATCAGCATATCAGTTTGATGGGGTAAGGTGGCTAAAATTTCTTCTGCAACAATTTTTCGCCATACCCAAGAGAGAGGGCCCACTACTTTAATCGTCGTTGTTAGCTTTAGTCCCTTGTCAGTCTTTTCCATGTGATGAATACCGTAAAGCCCAGCCAATAGAAATTTTGTGTAATCCGTAAACGATTGATTAGGAATACACTCAATGATTTTCATAGTCACAGTTTTTGGCCACCCTTTGGGTTTCATTGTGATGGTGGTGCCATTTTCAAAAGGACCATCTGCTTTTGCCCATTCCGTGTCATCGTCCCAGGCGGGCTTTGCGTTTGTTAGCTTCCTCTAGCTTAAAGGGGTTAATTCCACTGGCGATCACCCCTAAGAGCCTTGTGGCTTCTCTCCTCGCGGCTTCTACGGTGACAGCAGGATAACGGCCGATAGTTTTTCTTGTAGGCTCGCCATCGATAGCTGTTTCGATGAAAAACGCTATTTTTCCATTGCGGGTTAGTCTTACGCCAAAACCCTTCAATGTGTCATCATAATAACGGGCTTGATTTCCTTTTTTATCTTCTGGGAAAGCTAACTTATCAACCTTTTGTTTGGTAATATGCATTGGCGCTGTTTTCTCTCGTGTCGTGCCTGTGTCGTGAAGAGAATTCAAAATGATTAAAAACTAGTCCAATAGATTATAAAAGTTAAGATATTGATTGCAAGTGAATTTCTTGTGGATTAAAATGGAATACGAATCTTTCAAAAGGGATTATTTTGAACTCATAATCCCTTGGTCCTAGGTTCAAGTCCTAGCAGGCCCACTATATAAATCAATGCCTTACGATAAATTCCCAAAATAAGCATCCAATCAAATAAGCGTACAATAAGCGCTTCGCATCTCATTTCATCTAACTCATCTTTATAAAATCCCTCCTCGTTGCTCATAAGCAACCTAGCGTTTCTTTGTGTGAGGAAATGGTGAGATTGGTGAGATATTTTGCAAGATGGTGAGATAGGTAAGATATTGGTTCGTAGGAGGCCTTACACCTATTTGCTGGTAATTCATTAAATTTAGAAGTATTATGTAACCAATATAACGAAAAACGTAATAATAGATACATGAAACTACAAGAATATATCGATTCTTTATACCAATCTGGTAAAGCTGCTTTTTCTGGAGCGCAGGCCTTAGAGGCGATGGATATATCAAGAGAAGAGCTTGCAGCAGCGGTTTTGCGCCTAAAGAAAAAAGGGCAGCTGGCAAAGCCTTATCGTGATTTCTATGTCCCGCTCCCTCCTGAATACCGCGCTTTAGGGTGTTTACCAGCAGATCAATTGCTTGTGCCTTTGATGAGTCATATTAATACCCCCTATTATGTTTGTTTATTGTCTGCAGCTGCATTTCATGGTGCAGCTCATCAGCGCCCACAAATTACCCAAGTGATGGTGTCAAAGCGCATAAGGCCTATTCATTGTGGAAGTGTCGTCATTAAGTTTATTTACAAAAGAGAATTTGCTGGTGCTACCACGCAGTTAATTAATGCACGCACTGGTTACCTGACGATTTCTTCGCCAGAAACAACGGCAATGGATTTATTGTTATATCTAAAACAATCCGGGGGAATAAATCATGTTGCTACGGTTTTAACGGAGTTGATTGAAGCGGTTGATCCTGAGAAATTATTACATTTGGCGCAAGCGTCGAACAATATTGTATGGGTGCAGCGACTAGGGTTTCTGCTTGAAATGATTGATCCACTCGAAGAAGAGAGAAGAGACAAAGCAGTTAAGCTTTTAAGTGAATATATTGAAAAAATTGAACCCGCTTATACCCCAATTGTGTCAGGAAATGCTAAAGCGTTTCCCAGAAATAGAAAATGGCGAATAATTATTAATACAGAAGTTGAGAGTGATATATGATCCCTGAGTTAATGATTCGAGAATGGCAAAGTAAACAGGCTCCTTGGTCTACGGCAACGATGATTGAACAGGACTTAATTATTACCCGAGCATTAGTAAATTTATATGAGCAACCTGTGATTAGAAACTCTTTGGTTTTTCGTGGTGGCACAGCCCTAAACAAAATTTATATCACACCCCCTGCGCGTTACAGTGAAGATCTTGATTTCGTTCAAATTGAGTCGGCTCCCATTGGGAGTGTGATAGATGCAATACGTACGGCTTTAGATAATTGGTTAGGTGAGCCGAGACGTAAGATAACGGAACGGGGCGTTAAGCTGTTTTATCGCTATCAATCCAGTGAAAATGTACCAGCGAAATTAAAAATTGAAATAAATACGACAGAACACTATCACATTTTGGAGTTAAGAGAGTTGGATTTTAAAGTCAATTCAAATTGGTACAGTGGAGAAGCTACCGTTAAAACCTATCAGTTGAATGAATTAATGGGCACTAAGCTTAGGGCGTTATACCAACGCAGAAAGGGTAGGGATTTGTTTGATCTGTGGTATGTGATGAAAAATGATCTTATTGATTTAGACATAGTGTTGGATGTGTTTAATCGGCATAGTGAGCGTAATTCACAACCTATTACGAGAGCATTATTTGAAAGAAATCTTTATGAGAAAAAATCTGATCAAGGATTTTCTACCGATATGCAATATTTGATACACCCAAGCATTCATTATGTTTTTGATCAAGCGTGTGAATTTATCGAAAGTAGGCTGTTAGGAAAATTGCCTGGTGAAAGCTGGAAAATGGCTGTGGAAGAAGCTTAATAGGTACTAATGCAGAGGGGAAAAATGAGCCAGAAACTCCCGAAAAAACTTTTTCAGTTTATTGTCCATTTTTTAAAAAGTTATCCGTTGGCAATTGGTGGATTAATCGGTTTATCCATGCTTTCGGGTACTTATGCGACGATTAATGCTTATCTCACTAAAGTACTTATTGATTATGTGGCTAATGTGGGCCAAGGAGTTGATGATTTATTTAAAGCATTATTATTGCCGGCATTATTTTTTATCGTTAACTATGAGGTTCACAATCTTTCGTGGCGTGGCATTCAATGACTCAATGATTTGATGGGTCGCTCCAATCAAAGCTTACACATGATCCTGGTGCCACAGGAAATTACTGATGCACCCAACGCAAAAAGTATAAATATCCGCAAAGGAGAAATTGTTTTTCAAGACGTCGCTTTTCAATATAAGAAACAAAATAACCTGTTTGAGAATAAATCGGTAGTGATCGATGGAGGACAAAGGGTAGGGTTAGTGGGCTTTTCAGGAAGTGGTAAGACAACTTTTGTTAATCTCATTGTAAGACTATTTGATTTATCGTCCGGTGTGATAAAGATTGATAACCAAAATATTCGAGAAGTGACACAACAGTCTCTTCGAGAAAATATTGGATTTATCCCTCAAGATCCCGTGTTGTTTCATCGAAGCCTGATGGAGAATATTCGATATGGCAAGATTGATGCTAGCGATGAGGAAGTGATACAAGCTGCTATTAAAGCACATGCACATGAATTCATCAGCTTAACGCCCGATGGATATCAATCCTTAGTAGGGGAGCGGGGGATCAAGCTTTCCGGAGGTCAACGGCAAAGAATATCGATTGCTCGTGCTATTCTGAAAAATGCGCCTATTTTAATTTTAGATGAGGCCACAAGTGCATTAGATTCTGTTACTGAAGGGTACATCCAAGATAGCTTGAGATCCTTAATGCAAGGGAAAACGGTTATCGTTATAGCCCATCGATTATCGACTTTGCTTGAAATGGATAGGATCCTGGTTTTTGATAAAGGCAACATCGTTGAAGAGGGAACTCATCAGAGCTTAATGAGCAAACAAGGAATGTATTCCGTATTGTGGAACAGCCAAGTCGGCGGCTTTTTATTGGACGAGGATAGCGATAAAGCTGAGGATACAGATGAAAAAGGGTAACACAGTAGGTGACTGGGGGCGAAAAATGTTGCAATCACTGAATCCACTCATTAAATCCTTAATTACAGCGAACAATATTGAAGCGGTCTTATGTTATGGTTCTTATGCAGAGGGAACGCAAGATGATAAATCAGACATTGATCTTCTTGTCATTTGTAAGGAGACTATTCCATCCGTTGAACGAGAAAAGCTTTATAAACAGAATCAAGGAACGCAGATAATTCTTGGTAAATCTCATGAAAACTGGGAAACATCTTGGACACCGATTAACGATGAATTTGTGCTTAATCATAAAAAGATTGAGATAGGTTATAACCGATCAAAATGGGTACAAGGTGTCGTCACCAAAATAATTGATGAAGGGAGAACAACGTTAGAAGACTTTCAATTTAGACCGTACACTTTCTTCGGATTATTAGAAAATTCAATATGTTTATTTGAGAAGGAAAGTTTTGTAACCCATTTAAAACGGCAAATCCGCCCTTTCCCACAAAAATTAAAAGCGGCCATTATCTCGGAGAACCTTTCTGTTTTTAATGAAAGCCTTAACGATCTTGACGATTTTAATCAGCGAGAGATAGGGTTATTAGCATTTCAATTTATGCTCTTTCGAGCATTAGATGCAGCTATTCAAATAATATTTGCGATCAATGAGGTATATTATCCTGCTTCAAAACGCGAAGAAAAACATTTAATGCGCCTAGCAATGTTACCAGAAGACATGCATGAGTTAATTTATGACCTCCTGCCTATTTTTTATAACAGAAAGAATGAAATCATCAAAAGCCTTAAAGCTATTAAGCTATTTATTGAGGAAAAACTAATATGAGAATAGTGCCAGAAAAATTAATGGCGGGGTATCAAATAAGAGTCATTGCTCCATCCTTAAGTTTGAAGATAATTTCAGCAGAGAATTCCGAATTGGCCATAAAAGCGCTTGAGGCCCTTGGGCTAACAATTACGTTTGGTAAAGAGACGCAGAAAATAGATAAGATGTCTTCATCTTCAATTGAGGCGAGAATATCTGATTTACACGATGCATTTTCAGATAAGGACGTAAAAGGGATCTTAACTGTCATCGGTGGTTTTAATTCCAATCAATTACTGAAATATATCGACTATAGCTTGATCCGAAAGAATCCTAAGATATTTTGTGGTTACTCAGATATTACAGCTTTGCAAAATGCGATTTACCATAAAGCAGGATTAGTGACTTATTCAGGGCCACACTTTAGTACCTTTGCCATGAAAAAGGGATTTGAGTATACGCTGACCTCTTTTAAAGAAACTTTTTTTGGACATAATGGAATAAGGCATTGCTCACCATCAGAAAATTGGTCTGACGACGCTTGGTTTATGGATCAAAACAACAGGGTATTTTATGAGAATGATGGGTATTGGGTTATTAGAGAAGGGAAAGCCAAGGGATGCATCTTAGGCGGAAGTATGAGTACGTTTCAATTACTTCATGGCACGCCATACCTTCCATCACTTGAAAACAGTATTCTGTTTATTGAGGCTGATTCGATATCTGAAGGTGTTGTTGATGTGGCTGAGTTTGATCGTGATCTGCAATCTCTCATTCATCAACCAGGCTTTGAAAAAGTTCAGGGACTTGTAATTGGACGGTTTGAAAAGAAATTTAAAATGGATTTTGAGACATTGAAATTCATCATCGATTCAAAAAGGGAGCTAAGTAATGTTCCTGTGGTTGCAAATGTGGATTTTGGGCATACCATGCCAATGTTTGTATTTCCAATAGGGGGTAAAGCAGATATTGATGTTCAATATGCTAAAGTTGCTATTGAGCTGACAGAAGAATAAAAACTCAGAATGATAAGACGAAAAAATAATTTATACGGGGAAGAAAATATGCACATCACATTTGATAGAGCTACGCAACAGTATGAGAAGATCATCTTCGAGTGGCTTTCAGAGCCGCATATGATGGAATTTTGGGATAATAGCCAAGAGCATAAAAATGATATTTTAAATTTCATCCATGGTAGAAAACAGCATTATTTTGCAGGAACGACGCAATATTTTATAGGTCTCATAGATGATGTTCCTTTTGCCTTTTTATTAGCAGACATTTTAGATCCTGCCGAAGATTTGCCTTCACCCTTAAAAAATTTCTTGTCAAAAAATGGTCATACAGTAGCATTAGATTTTGGCATAGGTAATAAGGACTATCTTGGGAAGGGTTTAGCAGCTCCCACGTTAGAATCGTTTGTTAAATACTATAATGAACAGATAGATAATCAAGCAGATACCTTTTTTATTGACCCCGATGAAAATAATCCTCGCGCTAAGCACGTATATGAGAAAGCTGGATTCAAACATGTTAGCGAGTATTACCCCACCGAAGGTGCATTTATTGGTGATAAAACGCTGCTTATGGTAAAACAATATAAATTAGTGTTGATGAACGAAGAGTGACTGTTTTTCATTCGATAAATCTGTATACAAGGTGATATAACATGGAACCCCGGATCAATATTATTACGCTAGGTGTCAAAGATATTCCTCGCGCTCGTCAATTTTACGAAGAAGGGCTAGGCTGGGAAATATCGTCGTTGATGCCATCATTGCAATCACACAAGAAGCAAACCTAAAATCATGTCGCCTTCTTGAGAAAATTGGGATGCAGCATATTAATAATTTTGAACGCTATGATGCTACTCAGCGGACATATAGAATTACTCGCAATGAATGGCAATATTTAATGAAACCTAATGAGGTTCTCTTAGGAGAAACGAATGAATCTGATTAATCTGAAGCCCATACAAAGAGGCGATACTATTGGGCTCATTACCCCTAGTCATTACCCTATTATTGAGTTTAAAAATAGTATTAGCTGAAACGCTCACTAGAGAAGAATGAGAGCTTACTTTATATTTAAAGGGATCAAAATTTCTGAGAAGGATTCTTTCAAAACAAAGTCTGGCTGAATTAACGATGCGGCCTTCCTGAGTTCAAGCTCTCTTTCAACTTCTTCAGGCGTCCAATGAGTTACTCTAACGAGCTTGTCATAAAGCGGTTTTTCATGGTTTGCCCCATATGCTGCAAAAATAGAAAATACCCCGGCGTTATTTGCCATAAGCATATCCCTTGCCATACTGTCTCCCACATAAGCTACATTTTCCGGGTGAATATTTAAAGAATTACATATGTCTAAAAGAACGGTTATATCTGGTTTGCGAGGATGATGTGTTAATTCAACAACCTTATGGAAAGGGAAATTTTTATACCGCTCACTTTTGGGCAAGATGTTAGGATGTTGGCTCTTAATCCTTTCTCGACAATAAATTTTTTCAAAGAACTTTGCTAAATTTAAACGATCTAATCTATCAATAATCGCAAATAAATTAGCCTCAGTATGCGCGACCAAGTGAATGCCAATATCAAGAATTTTTTGAAGTGTTTCAGGTACTGTTTGATGCACACGTAAAACTTGGCGTCTTTTAATATTGAATTCTTCAAATATTGGAGCAAGCTCAACATAAAGATCTTGTTTGTTCAAATTTGGAAATTTAGCTTGGATAGCAGGCGTCTCTAGTAATGCAAAAGGATATTCTGAATCATGATGCTGTTGGTGAATTTTTTTAATATCATCTAAGATCAGTTCACGATCAAGGCTCAAATCTACAGCCGCCCTTTCAATCATTGCATAAATGCATTTTGAGATCTAATTCCTTAGCCTTTGCACAAATCGATTTAATGGTCATGATATCCCACGCAACACCACCACCTAAGTTGGTTGTATTTTCTATACTTACTAATTTTGAACGGGGGTAATGCGGTCCTTTTGATCAACGATAAGCAGCATGCAACTCATCTGCCGTAAAAATACCATTGTTGGTTGGTATAGATCGAGTCATGACGCCTGAATGAATTGCAGGCCCCCCCTGTTTCTGAAGTAAATAAATGACAATTCTCAGCAGCTAGTAGCTCATCGCCCAGTTCTGTAAGTGTGCGAATAGCAATTTCGTTAGCCATCGTTGCTGTTGGAAAAAACATAGCAGCGTCAAATCCAAGTAGCTCTGCGACCATTTCCTCTAACTGCAGGGTGGTGGGATCTCACCTTTTTGTTCGTCCCCCAATTCTGCATCCATCATGGCTTGTTTCATCGCCTGGGTGGGTTGTGTCATGGTGTCACTAAATAAGTCAATACCTTTAAACATATTCATTCCTTTTGGATTACCATCAATCAAGTTAGTAAAAAAGTTTACTCTACTCAATTATCTCTTGCTTGTTTTATCAATAAACCAATTCTTTAAATCATCGAGGTTCGTTTTATTTTCCACGAAGTTAATAATTTCTCTAGAGAATTCAGTATCAGCATCCCCATATTCTTCAAAATCAATGTCATAATCATTCAATTCAAGAAAAACCAAAGCTGCGACTGCTGCTGTTCGTTTATTACCATCTAGAAAGGGATGGTTTTTGCAATTTTGTAGCAAAGTGCTGCTGCTACTTCTGGGATAGATCCATGCATGAATCCATTATCAACTTGGAAATAAAAAGAAGCACCCACTGCAGATTCCAATGATGATCTATTGGTTAGGCTATGGGTTGCATTTTCACTTTTGCTGATTTCTTGATTGAAGGCAATGACTTGTTCAACGGTAATAAATTTCAAATCCTTCACTTCAAGGCATCCATTGTTTTCTTATGTTTAGCGAATACCTTTTCAAAGGTAGCCATTGCTTCTTCATTGGTAGCGGGCACCATAGGAACGAGTAAAACACAGCCATTCTCAAATTCTGTTACTTGCCATTGTTTATCTGAGAACTTCTGGCCAAGGCGCACTCTTCCTTCCTTATCGCTGCCCTTATAAGTGCTTGATACTGCTTGAGGCTTCATATTAATCACCTTTATTAGTCTATATAATCTCACTATAGCCCAAACGGGCGAATGGGGCAGCCACCATCTATCGAATGATAATAGTGTAATTACTCTAACATTCATCAAAGTGATGGGCATTTAATTGCTTACCCAATTCTGTTTCCATGTTCCATTACAGGGTGGTGGCTACAATCCTTGATATATGTGAGGAGATGGGTTGTTAGGGGCTACCAAATGAACAGGATTTGCGTTATTTAGGGCTGCAGACCAGTCTAGTATATCGCTATAAAGATGGTTCCAATTCCTACACAGGAGGTCCACTATATAGATGAAGACATTACGATAAATTCCCAAAATAAGCACTCAGCCAAATAAGTGTACAATAAGCTCTATTGCCGCACCTGTTGGCCCCATTGGCGTTGAGGCAATAAGACAAGAACATGAAAGAAATGAGACAGTAAACTATGAATGAAAAGCCTTTTTCTGCTGCCTGCGAAAGAAACCAATCGTACATTTTAGAGCAGCTTAAAATAATTTTAGCAAGTGCCAGAAACGTACTTGAGATTGGCACAGGCACCGGGCAGCATGCAGTATTTTTTGCTAAAGCACTGCCACATATTCAATGGCAAACCAGTGATCTTGATTTTATGCATCAAGGGATCAAGAGATGGTTGTATGAAGCGAATTTACCAAATGTGTTATCACCTATTTCTTTAGATGTGAATAAAGATACTATTTTGGAGAATTATTATGATGGTGTTTTTACTGCGAATACATTTCATATTATGCCGATGGCAAGTGTTGAACGTTGTATCAAACAAGTGGGACATGCATTAAAAGAAGAAGGCGTGTTTATTATTTATGGTCCATTTAAATTTAACGGAAAGTTCACCTCTTCGAGCAACACTGATTTCGATGCGTTATTAAAATCTCAGCAGGTCCATCAAGGCATAAGAGATTTTGAAGTGATAGATACCATAGCGCATTCTGTTCAACTTAGCCATATCCAAACCATAGAGATGCCAGCTAATAACTTCATGTTAATTTTTAACAAAGTGAAGACAGGTGACTAAAAAGAAGCACGTCAAATTAAAATTCATCTTCTGCTAGAGGGTTGCTCTATATACTCGATCCACTTTAAA
>JAFECR010000007.1:60652-62790 GCA_018242045.1 Pseudomonadota bacterium
ATTCAAAGTGGAAGCAGTATAGATAGCCCTTCAAGACGGGGGTAAATTTATTTTCCCTAGATGCTATGTTATGATCTGTATCTACACTTATTTTTCATACTTGTTACGGGTTGCATAGACTTATGTCAATTATTGGACCACAAAAAAAAATATTAATAATTTTGGATCTAAACATCCTTTGTGATGGCAAGTGTTCTAATGACTATTGGCTCCCAATGATTAAAAGAGTGTGTGCGCTAGCGGAAGAACTTAATTCTAAGGTGCACCTTGCAATAATAACATCTGATGTTATACCTCAACATAAAATAAGAGCTATTGCTAACGATCTGATGCCGTTGCTTAAAATTGCTAACCCAAATATGTTTATAAAGGAAGGCAATGCCACTTATTTTTTAGTTGAAAATCAAGATAATTTATCCCTTTCCCCTTTAATAGAGAAACAGAATAGCGTCTCCTTAACTTTGATAGACTCAATTTCTTATTTTATCATTGCCCCAAAAACGTCTATTATTGAACGAATGATAAAATTGGCCAAACGCCATGGTTTAGATCCAACCGAATGCATTTTGTTAGATGCAAATAACACAACAATTGCTGAAGCTGAAAAAAAAGGGTTTAAAACCGTTAATTTTGCAAACGTTGATGAAGAAATAAAAACATTTTTAAACAACAAGAGTTCGACCAAAAGTAATTCTTCAACAAACGATTTCAATTTTTTAAATCAAATAAATAATGAGAAGTACAAGGCTCTGTCAGGCAGAGTAATATCAATAATTGAAAAGCAAACTTTTGAACCTCTTAAAGAACGCATTCGAAATAAAACAGTAAATGAAGCTGAATTCATTAGATTATCTCCAGACTCATGTTTTACTTTTTTATGGTGGACTGGAAATACAGGTTTAAATTATTTTTGTGAATTAGCACAAAAACCAGATTTTATAAATTATACAAAGATACTCTGCGAGCGCGCTTGTAGCTCCACTGGTGGTAAAGCAGTATTAATTGAGCTTGTATCGACTAAAAAAATTGGTCGTACTCCGTTGTATCACGCTGCTGAGCATGCAAATGTAATTTTAGTGGAATACCTCCGTACAAACTTTGATGCGCCTGTCAATAATGCAGGGCCTATTGATAATCCATGTGCGCTCAATGTTGCTGCTAAAGTCGGTGCCTTCGACGTTGTGTCTGCTATTATAAAATCCAAATCAAGATTGAAACTCTATCAATCAATTCGCTGTAATATACCCGATTTACAAGGAAATACCGCAGCACATTGGGTTGCTCAATATAAAGGGAATGACATCAAGAAAGCTGCACATACCATGTACGAAATACTTACCTCAGAATATTTAACCGATATTTCCGTTCACTGTCTTTCAAGCAATACCAATAGCGAGGGGCATTCTCCTTTTTTCTATTTGTTAGAAAATGAACATATTTTAGATTTTCTAAAATATCTAGTAGCAAAAGGTAAGGGGATCTCTTCAATAACAACGTGGTATTTAGATACCTATTTTGATTTTAACACAGTTCGGAAAAATGGATTTACCGATTTAGAATGGGCCTATAAAACTAAACCTCAAGTTGCTGATTATATAGAAAAAAATATTTATCATACCGCTTTGGCAACAAACGCTAAGCAAAAATTGGGCTTGAACAACTGCACGGCAATTCACCAAGATACAGCAGAAGTTACTAAAGTTCCTGAGCTTTTACCCCTTATACAAGAGCTGTCATTAACTCAAAAGAATGACGATGATTTTGGAATAGCGCCTTCACCCGTTATTATTGTAAGTAACAAGAGTCTCCCAGAAAAAACCTTACCGGAAAAATTGGAACCTGAAATGCCAATAAGTGGCAATCAACTGCTGCGTAAAAGGAACGTTAAAAAGCAATAAATACTTGTCAGAATATGCCTAAGTAATGCATCCCTCGCCAAACATAGATCAAAGATAACTTAACGAGCGGTAGATAGGGGAAATCTTCATGGAGTGCAGCTAACACTTTTGGCATGTCCGTTTGAGAGCGAACAATTAAAAGCAGGCTATCATCTCCGGCAATGGTGCCCAAGATCCCAGAATCTCCAGAATTGTGCTGCGAAAATGAAACATATTTATACTGCTTCCACTTTGAATTTA
>JAFECR010000008.1:0-43349 GCA_018242045.1 Pseudomonadota bacterium
GAAACTCCTAATTTTAAAGTGGAAAGAGTATATCTAGTGTCTAGTAGGTTGCCGAAAAAAAATTCCTTGCCTTTGTTAAAGCTTCTTCTTTAGCCTGATTACGCGCCCCGCCTTCTAAATTTGCTATTTTTTCATAAGCTGCGATTTCAAAGTTTTTGAACTGAATAAGCTGAGTAGTAGGAACACGGCTCTCAACCTCATTGTATAGTTTAATGACAGTTTGTGTAGTGCTTGCAGAAAATGTCTTGGTTAATCTAGCCAATTGTTCATCACAGGCTTTATTGTGGATTTCAAAGCGCCTTTGAACAAAAGCTGCTTTTAAAAAAACGCCTAAATCATAAAATGCCACTAGCAAGCCAGTGGCAACTAAGCCTGAAATAATTGATATAGCTGCATAACCGGTGAGAACAAAAAGGCTGATGAAAGCAGCGCTTAATAAACAAATTGTACCGTAAATTTTAATTTTAGGAATCGTGGGAGTGGTGCTGTTAGAGAGGCTAGAGGGGCTAGTCCTGGTGCAGGTAGCGCTGCGAGTGTTAGGTAAAACTTTTTGTTTTTCAATAGTATTTTTGTACCACATGTAACCCAATTTATGCTTAAGAGATTCCGGAATATCAGTGAGTGTATTTTCTCTGCAATCTAATATTCTGAGTGCTTGGCAATTACCCAGAGATTCTGGTAAAGCTTGGAGTTGATTATTCTTGCAACCTAGTCTACAAAGTGCTTGGCAATTACCCAGAGACTCTGGTAAGACTTGAATTTGGTTGCTATGAAAAAATAGATCGTGCAATGCCTGGCAATTGCCAAGAGATACAGGCAGGGCTTTGAGTTGATTATTACTGCAATATAACACTTGAAATGCTGGGTAATGACCTAGAAATTCGGGTAAGACCTGGATTTGATTATGATCGCAATCTAACTTCTGTAGTGCACGGCAATTCGCGAGAGATTCTGGTAATGCTTGTATTTGGTTGTCCTGGCAAAATAGCTCTTGCAGTGCTTGGCAATGACCGAGTGATTTAGGTAAGGTTTTCAATTGATTATGGCTGCAATACAGCACTTCAAGTGCCTGGCATTCGCTTAGAGATTCTGGTAGCGCTTGTAGCTGATTGGTGTCGCAATCTATCCATTTTAATGCCCGACAAAGACCGATATTGTGTGGTAAGGCTTGTAGTTGGTTTTTTTCGCAAAATAGCTTTTCCAGTGCTTGGCAATTCACAAGAGACTCAGGTAAGGCTTTGAGTTGATTGCGATAGCAAGATAGTTTTGTTAATGCTTGAAGATTACCCAGATTCTCAGGCAATGCTTTCAGCTGATTGCGGGAACAATGTAATTCTTGTAGTGACTGGCAATGAATCAAAGATTCAGGTAAGAAGTTGAGTTTGTTATTAGTACAATAGATTTTCTTTAGCGTGTTCCAGTAATTTTTGTATTCTGGATTTTTAAATAAACTTTCAGGAATTCGAGTGATATTTAAAGAAGAAATACTAAGTGATGTCCTGTTAAAATTAATTCGAGGCTTGATTAAAATGGTATTTATACATTCAAGCGCATCGTGCTTTTGCTCCAATGCACTTAGTTGGATATTATCGGCGCTATTATTCAAAGTCTTGAGTAGCGCTAATTTATTTTGTGATACTTTTTCATCTGTAGGTAAATTCTTAGCTGTTAATAAATCTTTTATCTCTGCTGCTTGACTGCTGGAAATGCGCTTAAACTCTGTCATAAACCGCTCATAACACCAAGTATCGCTTGCTTTCCCTTCAGGTGGCAGGACAGACACTTTGTTATCAATTGTTTTTAAGCGATTCAAAAACGGCATCATGATTTGATTTGAAGTAGCCGTTATATTGAATGTTTTGCAGGTCAGGCGAAGTGCAAAAGCCTCTTCTTGAGACAGAAAATTAAAGATAGGTTGGATGACATCTTTATTCTGGTTAAAATCAAACACAAGAACCCTTTTTTGATGATCGCGTAATGTGCTGAGCACCTTAATATTTTTTTGGTGATTATCCAATCTTTTTAGGAAGCTAGAAAGCCAAGTATTACAAATGGTGCAATATACTGCTTGCATTGATATTAACATACTAAGTTGACAACAAAAATAAATGTGGTAGTTTCCTTCCAAATAATAATAAAAACAAAGAATACCCGTGACCTTAACATCAGTATTTTCTATCTATAAGCCCTACTTTTCTTTTAAGCCGGAAAGCCGGCAATTATGGTTTTTGGCGTTATTACTTTGTTTTGGCAATTTATTCCAAGCTATTTTGATTGTGATCAGCAACAATCTTCTTAATGCTTTCCTCGCTATTATTATTTGTCCAACTTTTTCTTTTAGTGCGCTGGGTTGGGTTGGCATGCAATATCTGTCTGCTGTCTTCGTACACACATTAGCGGCGGGTTTTAATTCATACATCGGCGATAAGATTATCGAATACTTTAATCGTGTGATTTTGAATACTTTTGACGAATGGATGCAATCAAAAACCTACTTTGGCGCGCAATTTTTAAATCAAAGAAAAGTGGTTAATGGTGCTAGTATTTTTAGTTACGATATACAAGAAGCAAATCGATTAACTGTCAGACTGACAGATAATTTTTTAAATACGTTTTTTGCCTCATTGGCGGGTCTTTATGGATTGTGGCAACTTTCCTTTCCATTATCGTTAGAAATTGGTTCATTCATTTTGATCATACCTGGATATATGGCAATTGGTGCACTGATTTACGCTGTCGTGAATAATCTCATCATTAGAAAATTTGCTCACCAATTAGAAGAAGTGACTGAAAAGCAGTATTTATTGGCCAATAAACTCGAAGCACAAGTGCATCATGTTGAAAAGCATGCCGAAGGAATAACATTACTGAATGCAGCCAATCGTGAACAAAAGAATTTTGTTCAAATGTTAAAGCAAACAACGATTTACAATACAATATTGGCAAAATTACAAGCCTGTTTAACCGCGTTTATTGCACTTAACGATCATTTGCGATATTTTGTTGGGATCTCACTTTGCATTCCTCAGATCCTTGCTAAAAAAATGTCAGTCGACAACTTGCTTGTTGTGAGTGATTATTTTACGCGAATCACGAATGTCTTTACTTGGCAATATGACAATTATGAAGATCTTGCTTATTTGAAAGTGATGTCCAGCAAATTAAAATCTTTAGAAAAAGAAATTGCTCAATGGAAAGAAATTCAAGGGCAACACGAATTAAACATTGAACAAGGTGAAGAACTTGCTTTTAAATCGCTGGTCATCAATAAACGCGATCAAGATCCTTTACTAAATTGCGACTCATTTGAGTTTAAAAAAGCAAAAATAACTTTAATTCAAGGACCATCTGGGGTTGGTAAATCCACCATTATTAAAACCATCAGTAAGTCTTGGCCTTATGCCACTGGCAAAATTGTTTTACCTTGCGATAGAAAAGACCTTCATATCATTCCGCAAAAAACGGTATTTCCTCGCCAGAGTACTTTGTATGAAGCCATTTTGTATCCGCGAGATCAAGAATTACTCACCAAGGCAAATAAGCAAAAAATTGACGAATTATTAGTTGAATTTAAGTTTGGGCCTAATGTCATTAATGAAAAAGAGGAAGTACGGTATTGGGGTAATACGCTAAGCGGGGGGGAACAGCAACGTGTTGCGTTATTACGTTTTATATTATTTAAGCCAAAAGTGCTGTTAATGGATGAGCCTCTTTCCGCGCTTAATCCAGAATTGCAAACTTTTTGTGAGAAGCTTTTGCGAAAACATATTAAAAATTCTGGCGCCACGGTTCTTTTAATCGATCACCGAGATACCAGCATTGCCCCTGCACCTGGTTCATTTGTTTTCCATGATGATATTGTCCATTTAGCAGATCGCAAATTGACAAGAGGCTTTAGCTAATAGCCTCTAACCTTGAATAGGTAACTGAGCCGTTGCTGGTGTTGTTCCTTCATAAACGTGCATGATTTCTTCAATAAGCTCATCTATCACACTCGTTGCCGCAGCATCATCTACGCGTTGACCTGCTTCTTTACGTTTAGCCAAACGTTGTTCAACAACTTTGGCGGCGCTACCAGAAGGGTAGAGCATGGCGAGTAATTTTCTTGTTTCAGCTGAGCCAATTTTTTTGTAAAGTGCATTTCGAATGCGAGCATCTTCTGCGGTGGTATTAAAAGCCCATAATTCAATAGGCCCTAAGGTGCTAGTACATAGCTGTGTGTTCATACCCAGTTTGGTCGCAAATTGAGCTAAGAAAGTAGCCCCTTCTGGGCGTGGACCATGAACTCTGGATTGTAGCGCAATTTTGGCAGTTTCAGATAAACCAAAAGTTTTAACTGATTTATCAATGGCTTGTTGCGGCCCTGCATCCATAATGAATATAGAAGTAGCAAATTCGACCATGACGGGATCAAAATCTTCTAAAGATTGAGAGAGTAGGGCAACTTGAACTTTCCACTTTCGACCTTCGCGCATATCCACAATCACTTGATCTCTTACTGACTGTGCTTTAGAGGTTCGATGAAATTCATCCATCACAATCCGTTTGGGATCTTCTCGGATCTGAAGGATACGCTGACGATGATAATCTTGAAACATAGCGGGAAAATCTTCGACGTTTTCTTCCGTTAAATAAAATGACTTTGCTAGAATATAACGCGCCAACATGTACATGACGGCAGTTTGCCTATCAGCCGCATCACCGCCAGTTTTAGCAACTTCATCAAGATCAAGTGAAACCACACGCGCTTCACCAAGATCAAATTGTGTAATACGAGACAAAATCGGATATTCTCGCACGGCTGCCGAAAGCATACGCCCAAAAGCGGCAATTAAAGGCTCGCCTGTTGGGACGACAATTTTACCATAAAGATCTTCAACCGCTTTGGTACGACAAATAGAAACAGCATCAGATATGAGTGGAGAACAGTAACGCTGTGCAAGTTGCGCTTCATGAATTTTACCGCCTTTAAAGAGCGCATCGACCACTTCCCACCAGGAGGTGTGCTGATCGGCGCTAAAGCCTAATTCATCAAGCCCCTTGTCAGCAATGGGCTCTAACTCACGGGTATATTTGTTTGGATTTTGATTATCCATTAAGTTTTTATAAAGCTCATCCACGACCATACCGGCCATATCTGAAACCCCGTCGTAAGATTTAGACTCACCCACAGGTGTTGCCAATAAGGTGATAAAATTTACCAAAAAGCTTCTTTCTTGTGGGGTTGGAAAACGACAGCCCAATTGCGTATCAAAAGGATTAATGGAATAACTTGGCGTCATTCTTAAGCGATGATAAGCAGCAAGATGTTGCTGATCTTTGGGGAGCGCTTCCTTAATTAAGGAAATCAAGCCAGAGCTTGAAGGACCAATATCAATGACAGCGATGCGTGGCAATCGGGTGATCCCTGCTTGTAAGCATAAGGCAAGATTAATAGAGTTAGAAAGCACGGATTTACCGGAACCTGGCCTTGCGTAAACTAAATCAATCCATGTGGTTTGTTGCGTTGATCCTGGTTGATATGGCCATGGTTTGCCATCAGGAGAACGAAGTAACGTTGCTCCCGTTATCCAAGGCGATGCTGGTCTTGTAAACGGCAACATGTAACAAACATCATTTAAAGGAGCAACGGAGGGCGTTGCAATATTATTAGTGCTAAGACCAAGGCAGGTCGTTAATGCTGCTTCATAACTATCGCCGCTAAATTCGCCAATTTCACAATGTCCCCAACTTTGCACCGCTTTGGCCAATTCTGCTGCACGCGTTCTTAATAAACGTTCTTCACCAATATTAGCCCAGGTTGACATACTGACCCGTAACTTTACAATCGCAAAGTCAGTGCTGTTATCATAATAATTGAGCAACTCTGCTGCATCTGTTATTAAGGGGTTTTGTGAGGAAGCAAAGCTTAATATGGAAGCTAAAATTGGCTTAACCCCTAAGGTTTTAATACCATCGCTTTCAATTAAGTAGGATATTCTCCATGGAAAACGAGAGTGTAATGCTTTTTTAAAAAGCTCAAAAAACGGCTTAATTTCTTGAGGGAATAAATCGATATAATGGGTTGAATACAATTTATCGCCAATTTGGCAAATTCTAAGATTGATAACCTCGCCATCTCGTGGAATAATTTGTGGCACTAAAGCCGGCCATACGATTTCTGAAACATCTCGCTTTTTGGGATCTTGAATATTACGAACCGGAATTTTATCGCCTGGTAAAACAGGGCGCCAATCACGATCTGTATAATCAGGATCAACACTTTTTCGCATTTCATAAACAGCTTGGTGAACATCCAGTATCACAGCATAAAGATTAACATCGCGTAAATCATTTACAACACTGCGCACAAAAGAATCATGTGTTTCACGCAATTCTGGGACAGCAGCCATGATATTTTGAGAATATTTCATCGATGGCAGTTTAATGCCTTTGGCATGTTCTAGTTTATTTTTTTTAGATTGTTCTAATTGCGCTTTGGTAAGGGAATTTGGACGTGTCCAGAGCACAAAATAACATTCTTCGCTGGCGCAAAATTTGGCAAGGTGATTAATTCTTTCTTCAAAGAGATCATGTAAATCGATTTTAAGTCTTTCACAAGTCGCCATGGCTGGCTTAAAAATATCGCGGATCTCATCTTTGACTAAATCTTTATCATAATGGAAATATACTTGCACGGCATGCCCTAAGCGAGAAAGCGCTGGAGAAAGCGTGTTAATTAAACCATTATGAATTCTATCAAATTCCTGAGGGCCAACTAATTCTGTTGCCCCATGTAAGCGAATAACAGAAAGTAAGGAACCCTCTCTAGACACTAAGGTGTGATGACTATCTGCAGTTTCAATTGAACAATAATAATCTGTTGTTTGACCAAGAGATGCCCCAATCCAAGCCATAAAAGCATCAATGCTATCAAGGACAGGATCAATAAAAGTTGACATGTTCCCTCACACAATTAACGTAATGTCACGCCAGATGTGGTGATAACAATCCCATTTGGCGCATCAATTTTTAGCACTTTGCCATATTCACCCACAGAATCTCCTTCCGTGATGGTAATGGTTTTACCTTCACGCGTCCGAAGCCATGCGCGTCCCGGAATAATGGCATGAATGCTATAGGTTGGGCTGCTATAAGCTTCTGATTTAGGGCTTATTTTCTTTGGCTTGGCTGCTTTTTTGACTCTTTGCGCTTCCTTTGCTTGTGCATTTATTTGCTCTTGACGTACCGCACTTACTTGAGCGCTTAATTCTTGCACCGATGCTGAAAGTGTTGACAATTCATTTTGCATGTTTGAAATAATCTTATTGGTTGCCCCTAAATTTTGGGTGGAGTTAACTAATTCTTTTTGCATGGCTTCAAATTGTTGTTTTTGAGCAAGTAGCTGTTGATCTATCCTCTTTTGCAAATTAGCAGCAATCTTTTCTTCTGAGGAAGCAAATTTTGCTTGTTCTTGTGCTTGGGCGACATCAGGTATCGTTGTTTTAGGAAAACCTTCTGCTATTGGCGCAGGTGCAGGTTCAATTTTTGGCGCAGTTTTAACTTCAGTGATAGGCGCTTCTTTAGGAGGGCCTTTTTCTTGGGTTTCTTTTGAAGAGCTTAACATGCCAAATACTTTCCAACCAATAAAGCCAATAATGGCAAGGCCGATGAGCAGCGGCAAAACGACGTTTCGCTGCTTTGGCATTGCTTCTACAGGCGTTTCAGTTTCTCCTATGCTTTCACTGGTGGTTAGGAGATCATCATGTTCATCTGATTCAAAATCAAATTCTTCGCCAAATTCTTCTTCGTGTTCTTTGGGCTCGTCTTTATCGGAGTTCGCCATTATCAACCCTCATTCTTCATCGCTCACGTCAACGTCACTTAAGAATAACAACCCGACACTGGTACCTTGATCGACCGTTACTGTATAGGGAGTATTAAAGTATGGTTTGATTGCTTGACTTGTTTGCTTTCCAAGTTCACCAAGCGCTACAAAAAATATTTGTCTGTTATCCAATTCTGGATAGGTGGAAGTTGTTGTACCAGTTAGGGGTGAGGTTGTGGTGGTAGACCCTTGCTGAGCAATTGCTTGACCATACCCTTGAATAAATGAAGCCGCAAATAACATCCCATAGCGTTGCAAAAGGTGACGATCATAATCGGTAGCTAATGCCGTTCGTGCTGTATCAGGATCAATCGCCACGGCAGATACGCCAAATGATTTTGCTTTTTTGGGCAGCGTCATTTGATTGAAATTAATGGTTAAACTGGTTTGTTGCGCTTGATGGGTAAAAGTGCCAATTAATCTACCACCATTATATTTGCCACTAACGACAGTGGCTAAAACAGGGCCGGGTTCATCGGTATTGACAGCCGTGTCCAGTACACCAAATAAAACAGTGCCAGCTTTGATAAATACTTTTTTGTGTGCCGGGCGAACATTGCCTAATCTTGCTGCAGAGGGGCTGACACCGCTGCGCGTCAGGGTTTTGGTTGTTGTGACAACTTCTACTTCGCTAACGCGTTTAAATTCTTTATCAGCTAATACACCTTTGACATAAGATTGAACAGGAATTTTGGCCCATTCATTATAGGCGCTTGTCGCGTAAGTTTTCATTTGACCAGCTGTTTTTTGCACGGAGGCTTCATATTCTTTTTGTTGTTGCTCTGCAAGACGTCGTTGTCTTTCTAGTTCCTTTAGTCTTTCTTGTTCTGCGCGTTGCTTCTCAAGTTGTTCGCGTTGCTCTCTGAGACGTTGTTCTTGTAATTCTCTGGCTCTGTCTTGTGTGGATTTTCCAAAAGGGCCACCATCACCAGAGCCAAATGGGCTTCCCGTTCCTGCAGTGCCAGTACCTGCCCCACCAGGACCAGCCGCACCAAAAGCACCACCACCTTCTAAGCCTCCCATTCCTGCATCGCCAAGCCCTAGTCGGCCAATTTTGTTGCGTTGTTCACCTTTGGCAATGGCATCTAAAGCGGCGGCATCGGCGGCATTTTTATCAGCAGGATTTGCCATAGCACCAACGATGGTTGGAATGGCGCTAGATTTTGTTTGTAAAGCTTCTTGAGCACGGCGCTCATTTTCTTTCATTAGAAGTTCGCGTTGTTTTTCGGTAGTAGAGCCACCGGGGGTTGCTTTAATATCAGTTGGCACTGCCAAGACTTGTGACGTTTGCTTTGACAGAATATCTTCTCCCGTGTCCTTGCCACGCATGATGGCGATAGCAACACCAATAGCGATGATCACACCAAAGATGATAACAAAGGTACGTGTCTTAGAATTTGATAATCCTGCAAACAAATTGCTCGGTTTTTTGGCCATAACTATAACCCTGATAGTTTAATATCGATGGTTTTGCCATTTTCTGATGCTAATATGAAAGGTGTTAGCATCAATTCGTAAACATGGGTGCCATCTGCACTGGAAACGGTCGCTGTCCATGCTGGCGAAAGGACAGTTAATTTAGTTCTAAAGTAAACGCGATTATCTGCAAGCCAGGCTTCACCATGGCCACCCGTGACAGACAATTTAATGCTATCTCGAGGCGGGATCCCATCTAGAATATTAATGAGCAGCGGGTTAACTTTGGCATTGAAAGTAGTATCTACCACTGGCGGCTTCGCGTCTGGTCCACGCCCAATCACTTGAAGATCCACTCTGAAATCGACATTGCGTTGGCCTGAAACAAGGGTGAGCATAACTGGGGTGTCTAGCCCCCATAAACGTACGGCCAGGTTACCATGAGCATATTGCTTTAAGCTTTGAATAAATAAGGCGTTCCCTTTTTGATCCCATTGAATATTAAAGTTTTGAGGGTCGCCGATACTGTAAGCAGTAATTGGCCATGCAGCCCCTGTTGAGTCTACAAAGAGTACTGAAGTCACAAAACCGGCCGCAAGGCGAATGACAGGTGGCTGACTGCCAGGGTCTAAGTTGACAATAATAGAAGTAAAATTCGGTGTTGGGGGTGGCGCAGGCGTGGCTGCTTTTGCTTGCAAAGTCATGTCGTAGAATCGGTGTAGATCTTTAATTTGATCTGGGCTTAATGGCAAGGCTTCTTCCATTAAAATGTTGAAGGCTTGTTGTCTTTTCATCTCCCCGGGCGATGGTTTTACAAGTACCTCAGCTTGGTTTGGTTTTATTGGGGTAACTTCTTCAATTAATCCTGCATCCGGATCTAATTGTTTAATTTTTGCTTGTAGTTGCGATTGCGCACTACCTTGCGCAGCTTGCGTAGAAAGTGATTTGGCAATGGCTTGTAATTGTTCTGGTTTTAAATTTTTTGTTTGATTAATAAGTTGTTGCGATTGTTCTGGCGTCAAAGTAGTAAGTTCGGTTGGTATTTGGCCTTGAATCTTAGGTTGTTGGATTGTTGTCACACTTATTGGTTTTCCAGCAGGTTGGGCATTGGTATTGCTTGATGAGGGAGGAGGCGTATTTGTTTTTGGTGGAGGTAAAGGCAATGGCGTGCCATCACCACCTAATACAGCAGCATATGATGGATGAGTGATCATCAATTGAATCAATAACAAAAGTTTTAGACTTTGCTTCATGCTTTAATCATCCGTTTCACTCCTTAATGTCTTTGATAAGGAGACACCTTTAATGAGCTTCTCATATTATGTGGTTAAGTTCAAAGTAATTACCGCAATACTTCTCTTATCACAAATGAATCGATCCCAACGCCGATGGGAGATTCTAAGGGAGACATGCGGGTAATTAACATAGTTAGAATGTTAGTCTGTATTATTCTATCCTCGGGTATACTATTTTCATAGGTGACAATGACAGGTATTTGAACTCGCCAAGCAAACTTGCCATTGACCCTCAGATTAGGATCGCTATTACTATCCTTTAAAATTTCTGGTGTGCCATTGATTTGAGCGTACACAATCATTTTCTTTCTTTTAAGCGCGTCAAGATTTCTAGATTCTTGTATTGCTTTTAAATAATTTTCAAAGCCGGCAGGCGTAAAATAAGCTCGCGCTTTTTGAATAGCGTAACGATAGTTAACGAAATTCATATTATAAGCTTCAATGGCGGCTTCCATTGCCCAGGTTTTTAAAGCATTATCTTGTAAGTTAGGCAATCCTAAAGGAATTAACGGCAATGGTGAACCATCGATACTGGTTGCAAAATAGCTTGGTGGCTGGATTTCTTTGATTTCATAGCGAAGGAAAAATGCTAACATCGTAATGATGAACAATAAGCAAATGCAAATAATCATTAATTTGCGATAGCTATCGTAATAATAATGGTTGCGTAGCAGGATCATTTCCAAGGTACCAATGTACTTAGGTTGATCAAGAGAAGGCCTTGCTTGTTCAGCCATTGTCATTTCCCAGGATCCTTATGAATACTTTCCTTCTCTCACTATCAGTGCTGCAATGGCAACGCCTGAAGGAGATTCGGTGAGAGGGACACGCAGTATTAACATGGTAATAATCCAATCTAATTTTTGAGTTTCTCTTACATTTTGATAAGTCATTTGTATAGGAAATTGAATTTGCCATGAAAAGATGCCGTCAGGGGTTGGTTTGTCTTTGAGAATAATGGGGGCGCTGGTTGGTGTAACTGATAGCACATACTTTCTTCTGTCTACTGAATTGGCGATATTGGTTTCAATCAGGGTACGACGGTAATTCTGATATCCCGCTTTGGTGTAATAAATGCTGGCGTTATTAATAATCGCTTCATAGTTAATAAAATTGAATGCATAGGAATTGGTGATGGCTTCAACAGCCCATTCTAGTAACGCTGGTGTTGATAAAAATGGTTCAGACAGCGGGGTTGGGTAAAGTAGTTTCCCATCAAAAGTTGTTGGGAACTTAAGCATAGGCGCTCCGGCGCTTAAGACAACATTGCCATTTCTATCTCGTAGGGTAGTTGGTGATTTTATTGCGAGATCAGGGATGTTTTGTAAACGATATTCAAAGATCGCCCAAAGAACACAAGCACCAATAAGTGTTAGAAAAGACAACGTCATAATGACCATCAGAAAATACTGATCATAAAAAAATTCTGTACGAAGCGTACCAACAGGGTGTTTGTGAGTTGGTGACGATGCTGGCACTGGTGCAGGTGTTGGTTTGGCCGGTGTCAGTGTTATATCTCCTTAACTTCTATCGAAGCAATGCCTATCCCTTTTGGTGATTCTAAAGTAGAACGTCTTGCAACAAGCATATTGAGGACGATATTTTGTTTTCTGGTATCTGAAGTGCTTTGGTAGGTTATTAACATTGGTAATTGAACTCTCCAAGCATAAATACCATCAGCAGTAGGTCCTTCTTGAACAATCACTGGTGTGCCCGTTGCAATTGCCGATACTATCAATTGTTTACTTTTGACGGTGTCAATGGTTTTCGCAGCCGTGAGCGAATTAATAAAATGTTGATAGCCAGCATCGGTAAAGTAAATTTTGATATCTTTTAGAGCTCTATCGTAGTTGCTAAAGTTAAAGTTATAAGCGGTGGTTGCCGCTTCAACAACCCAATTAAGCAAGGAAGAGGTTGTGAGGTTAGGATGATTTAGTGGGGTGAGTAAGGATAATTTGCCATCATTAGATGTTGCAAAATATCGGACTATCGGTTTATGAGTGCGTTCATAAATTATCCAAGCAATTAGACCAGTAATAATCAATACCAGAAGAATCGAAAATACCATTAAGCGTCGGACGTTGTCACGGTAGAAGTTCGCTCGCAACATGATAGGCTGATGAAAGATATCCGTGTAGTCCTCTAAGGGAATAGCATGTGAATGGGGTAATTTGCTTTCTTGCTGCGATGCCATTACTTGTTTGGTTTTAGATTTACTTTCATCTAGGCTATTTGCCATTAAGGCCTCATCCTGAGTTGTTCGCTCATGGCTAAATAACTATGATTATACCATATGCACAGTATACCATAGCAATGGTTGGTTACTGTTTGTTTCTGCGTCGTCGCAGCCAAGAACGGGCATAGCGGTCTTTGCCTGCCACAAAAGAGCGTAACCAGCGCAAGAATACAGGTAGGGTAAAACCAAATCGGTTTAAGACAATAAAGAAAGCACAAACCGAACAAGCTAGGATAAAAGTCCAAAGGCGTATGCGAAGCAAGAAAAGTAATAAAGGAATAGCGGAATAAGCATCCATAAAGAAAAACTTAGGTGTACGACTCGAATCACGCCAATGGACTGTATCAGGATGTCTCATGATGCGACGCCCGCATCGCGATCGGCATTTTTAGCACTTGCTGCCATCAGATTATAAGTTCGTTCTGAAATAATACCTTCATCTAGTTTTCGTTTTGCATCCACTATCATCGGTTGGCCACGTTCCTTTAAAAGCATACGTGTTTTAGCTGCGAGCATTTCTACTTCTGTACCCACCAAAATATCGCGCACTTCTTCATCAAAAATCAAATATTCTCGCAATGCAACTCGTTTATTTTCGATAGTGGGCACTAACTTTTGCCAAATGACCATTCTTAAAGTTTCTAGAATGTCTAAGGCGCGGCCATGGCGCTCTTCAGCAGGAAAGGTTGAAATCATGCGCCGAACGCAATCTGCAACCCCATTACTATGTAATGTCGTGTAAACGGGATGGCCTGTTAAGGCGGCATCAATAACGGCTGCGATGGTTTCAGGATCTCTTGCTTCGCCCACCAGAATTAAGCCAGGTTTGCGTCGCAAGGCATTTCTGACGCCGTCAGCAAAAGAAGGTAAATGTTTGGGGATCTCAGATTGGCTCACGATAGAGCTTGGTTTGCTAATAGCATCATAAACAAATTCGATAGGGGCTTCATATGTTAACACTTTACGGTTGGCATCGTCTTGCATAATAATTTCACGAATAATTGCCGCAAGCAGGGTGCTTTTACCAGATCCGGTAGAGCCGGTAACAACAATGGTGCCTTGGATGGGGGCCATATGTTCTAGAATAGCTAGATCGACCTTCATCGAATCTAATGGCGGTGGCTCAGCAGGGATCGTTCTTGCTGTAATTTGGATCCCATCATGTCCTTCAACTTGACAAGCGGTACCATTAATACGAAAGCGATAGCGTGTGGTGCGATCGGGTCTTATCTCATAATGCGTGTCTACATCTTTGCCTGAAGAGAGTTGCGTTGTGCCATTGGGCCCGTAAATGGAGTTGAGCATTTCTCCCACTTCGGTTTGAGACATTTTACGCGAAGTTACTGGGTACAACCGCCCATGAACTTCTGTCAAAATTTGTGAATCCGTTTGTATTGTTATATCGGAAGCACCTTTTAAAGTGCAATGCAATAGCATTCTATCCATATCACGAGGGGTAAATCGTGCAGGTTCTTCCGGCAATATAAATTCTTTGCTAATTGACATGAAATCCTCATTTACTGAATATCAATCGGGTGCAACATCTGGCGCAAGTTGTCTTTCATCTTCAGTAACAAGCGCCGTCCATTCACTACTTTGCGTATTAAGTTGAGGCAAGGTGGTAATACGTAAAATCCTGTCATTCACAGCCATTTGCGAATCACCGCCAGTGACACCGAGATTTACTTGAGCTACGTAAGGCAGACTAACCATATTTTGTGCAAGTAAAGTGTGATAGCGGATCATGCCTTGATAATCTCGCGTGAGGCGGCCTAAATTTTCAGCAAAGATAACATCAGCTTGTGTGATGCCTGCTTGCCAACCTTCATCTAAATATTTATCCCAGACATTTTTTTCAACTTCATTACGAGGCATTAAAGATGAGTCTGGTAAATCTGGATCTTTATAATGCATTTTCAAGTAATCTCTCCAAGTGGGTGCCATGGTGACAAATCTTGCTTGCGCTTGGATAGTATAGGCCCTATCAGCAACTCGAAGGACATCATCGGTTGCTTGATCTAAGGTTTGTCTTCCTTCAATTAAGACAGGAGGCAACACATTATGATCAAGCAATAGCCCATCAAAATTATAGATAAGATCTAATTGGCGCTCACTTCTAGAGATTAATACGTTGATTTCGCTGGCTCTCCATGCAAGACCAGCTCTAGCTCCTAAGCTTAATGCAGTGTCACGCAATCCAATGTTACGCACCCCACTGAGTGAGCCTCCTTTTGGATTAAATTTAACGTTATGGTATTTGCTTAAAGTAGATTGCCATACGGGTGGCGTTGAGCAACTCGACATGAGGGCACATGTGCCGATCAAAAACATACCCCCAATCACTTGTTTCATGGTATTTCACCCTTTTGGCTCATCAAACATTAGCAGCATAGCGAAGTTCAATTATTCTACTGGTTGGATAGACAACCAAGTTCGCACGCTTGCCTGCTTGCAGCCCAGCGTCTTTTAAAATATCTGCAATTACCCTTTCACGAGATGAAATTGTTACGATTAAGGGAATTGGAGGGATAGGTCCAAGCACTTTAACTCTGTAGCGAGTTAATTCACCAATTTTTTCTAATAGAGGTTCAATAGGACCAGACCAATCTAGACTTGCTAGCCCGCCCATACCTCCTTGGGGGGTAACCAGAATATCTGTATTAATTGCGTTCTTAGCATAGATATCTTTGGTTGCTGCTAGCGTTTTAAGTGAGTTTTCAACCGCCATGGCGGATTTCATAAGTTGGTATTCAACATCACTCATTTCGTAGGTTGGCTTTGGAGTGCAACCTATTAATCCCAAAGCAATTGAGAGCGTAAACAGTTGCTTTTTCATAATGTCTCTTTTTTCAATTCGCTTAAGGTAGCATAAGCCTCTGTTGATTATATCTTTATTCAGGTGGATATGCAGCCTTCCTGTTAAATTAATATCTACCATGGAGAACTCTCGGAAAGCAACCTTAGTCAAATATTTAGATGTGGCAATGTGATAGCGGACATTTGGAGATTGACCAATTAGCATACTCGGACAAAAGTATCATTGTATATTCATGGACAGAAGTTATATTATAGTGTCGACTAGCTATTTTAAATTTAAGGTGAACCATGGCAGAACATCCTTTAGTACAACAAATTTGCGCGGTAGCTAGGACGTTACGTTGTAACTTTATGTTGCGTGAACAACCGATTTCAATAGAGCAAGTATTTGCAGAAAATGGATTGCTACCTGCTATCATACGACGCGCAGATCAATTGTGTTCTTTTTGTTTGGGGTATGGATTGGGCGTTAGTTTTGAAGAGGCACAAGGGGGCATGTTAGGCGTGCGAGTTAAATTTGATGAGGCAACGCCCAATTCATTAAGACTTCTTTGTGCAGCAGATGTGATTATCGAATTAATGCAGCATGCACCAACTAGAGAAGTCACCCCGTTAGATGATTTAATGTACGACTAGAGGTAAATAATATGTCCGGACAAGGTGGCGGTGGCGGCGCTCAAGGTGAAGATAAAGACACTTATGCCCTGCTATGGGGATTAGCGGGTATTGCAATTATTTCCATTGTAGTGTGGTACTTTTGGGGCGATCATTTACGTATGTGGTTTATAGCCATTAAAAAATATGAGACCTTAGCCATCTTATTTTTTATTGATGATGATCAATTAAGAACCATTATTACCGGGCTTAGCATGGCAGCACAGGAACCCAGCAATTTAACCCTTGATATTGCCGGCAAATATAGTGACTACATTGGCAGCTATCTTAAATACCCGGTTATTTTCTTATTGTTAGTGATGGGTATTATCATGTTTAAAGGGCATGCCACCATGCGCTTTACAAAAGCTTATAATATGGACACGCTAGCCCATCAAGAAAAAGAAAATTACCCTCAAATTGCCCCGGTTGCCGACTTAAAGCTTATCGAAGAAGATATTAGCAAAGGTCCTTGGGCCATGGCGCAAAATCCCATGCAATTTGCCAGAGCAGAAAAACTATTAAAGGTAGAGTTGGTGCCCGATCATCGGGCTGCTTGGAAAAGTGAAGGTGTTGCCAAGGCCACGGTGATACGAGAAATGGCCTCACAAACATTTGCCAACCAATTGGGGCCTTTATGGACGGGGGTAAATAATTTACCGCCGCATACTAAAGCTTTATTTGCTTGCTTTTTAGCAAGAGCAGAGCATGACACGGATGCTTGTCGCAAGTATTTAGGTAAATTGGCCAAGACAGCTGCTAAAGGACAGGTCGATTATTCAGACACGGAAGAATATTTGAAAAAATATGGTAAATGTAAAGCGGCTCAAAAATGTCAAGAAAAACATGCTTACATTTTAACCGTGATGGCATCGATGTTGGTACTGGCACGCGTGGATGGTGTATTGGCATCAGCAGATTTTTTGTGGGTAAAACCCGTTGATAGGCGTTTATGGTATGTTTTGAATTGTGTTGGCAGACAAGTCTGTGTGCCTGAGGTATCAGGCGTGTTTGCGCATTGGCTTGCAGAAAAAGAAATGGGAAGAGCATTAACCGTCCCCATGGTGGATGAAGCCGTGAATGCTTTAGAAAAAGCCATTGCAATGGCAGTTTATATTCCTGAAGAAGGTGAACAATTGCCAATGGCATCGCAGTAAGGTAGGTGGAAGATGACACTTCGAGGCCTGGAAGAAAAACATGAGCACGGCGCGCGGGAGATGGTGCGCGATACGCGCACGCTAGGCGAGCGCATTGCTGAAGTTTTTTCTAATCCATTATATGTCTCTATTATGCTTGCTGGTGGCGTCGGGATCTGCATCATTGTGCCAGCCATTTCTGACATTATCTGTATTTTAGGAATATTGGTTTTCCTGTACGCTTACACCCGTAAAGTGACTCTACCTTTTAAAATGCCGCAGATTTCCAAATTACCCGATTTTAATGACACCATTCCTGGAACGACCAAACCAAAGCTCGCTCAGGGAATAAGCTTTTTCGGTAATGAAAAAAATACCCAAAAAGAATTGTGGTTTTCCAATGATGATATGCGTACCCACGTTTTAATTTTTGGTTCCACCGGTAGTGGTAAAACAGAAGCATTGGTTTCTATTGCGTTTAATTCATTAGCACAAGGCAGTGGTTTTATCTATATCGACGGTAAAGGTGATAACTCATTGTATGCCAAAGTTTTTGGTATGGTGAGGCGCATGGGGCGTGATGATGACATGCTGCTTATCAACTTTATGACAGGGGCCAGAGACGTTATTGGTGCGCAAAAATCAAGGCTTTCCAATACTATGAACCCCTTTGCGAATGGTTCTTCTAGTATGTTAACCCAGTTGGTGGTCAGCTTGATGCCAGATAGTGGTGGTGGCGGTGATGGCGATATGTGGAAAGGCCGCGCTATTTCCTTTGTGGAAGCTTTAATGAAAATCTTGGTGGGTATGCGTGATGAAGGGCATATCTTGTTAGATGCTAATTTAATTAGAAATTATTTTATGTTGGAAAAGCTTGAACAAATTGTGGTTGATAGGCGCTTTCCGATTAATGATAGGGAATCTATCCCCTTGGATGCCATGAATACGGCCTTTTTAGACCCTATCGATAATTACATTTACAACTTGCCAGGTTATAACAAAGCGAAAAAAGGAAACCAGGCAGGAGAAGTACGAGAACAACATGGGTTTATTACCATGCAATTAGGTCGGGTATTTAGCTCACTTGCTGATACTTATGCTCATATTGTACGTACCAATCTCGCTGAAGTTGATCTTAAAGACGTGGTCCTTAATCGTCGTGTCTTGGTGGTCTTGTTACCTGCCTTGGAAAAATCACCAGAAGAATTATCGAACTTAGGTAAAATTATTATTGCGTCGCTTAAAGCAATGATGGCGGCAGGTCTTGGTGATGAAGTAGAAGGGGACTATCGAGATGTTATTTTGCGAAAACCTACGAATTCGCCCACCCCTTATGTTTGCATTATGGACGAATACGGTTATTACGCTGTTCCTGGTTTTGCTGTGGTGCCAGCGCAAGCACGTTCTTTAGGATTCTCGGCCATTTTTGCTGGGCAAGACTTGCCAGCTTTCCAAAAAGCCTCTAAAGAAGAAGCAGCTTCTATTGGTGCTAATACCAATATTAAGATTTGTATGAAAATGGAAGATCCCACTGACACATGGGAATTTTTCAATAAAACAGCAGGTGAAACTTATGCTACCAGCGTAAGCGGTTTCCAAGTGAATGCTGGCAGTATGACAAACAATTACTTAGACACACGCAATGCATCGATTGAAAAACGGGCTCGTATTGATTTACTGGATTTAAGAGATCAACGCGAAGGTGATGCGCATATTTTCTGGCGTTCTAAAATTATTAGAGCGCGCATGTTCTATGCCAACCCTAAACCTGCCAAGAGAATGCAGGTTAATCAATATCTATGCGTAGAAAAGCCGGGTGATAGTACATTGCTTAATCTTGCTAAAAGAATAACGCGCTTTGCGCAAGTATTTAATGCGCCACAATTTGTGATGGAACCACCTTCCCCTAACGAAGACATCAACACGGTGGCACAAGCAACAATTTCTTATAGTAACTTAAAGCCATTTGAGCGATCGATTGCTGCTGTGATAGCAATTTTGGAAAAAGAAGTTGAAAAACAACGTAAAGTTCGAGAAGAAATTGAAGCCGAACAATCACAAGAATTTAATAATGAAGTCCATGCATTTACGCCAGTGCATGTGCCTGATTTTGCTATCCCTATTGTTGGCGAAGAAGATTTTAAACGTTTTTCTAACCCACTTTTATTACGCGGACGTACGCGAGAAGCCTTAATGCATATTGAACGCTTAAGTGGTCATACAGAAGCAGAAGCCACTCAAATAGCAGAAAATATCATTAACGATATTATTAAAGCCACTTATTACCCTCCTAAAGAAGTATTACATAGGGACATAGAAGGCGTTTTGGATGCTTTAGAGCAATTGACTGAAATGTTCAATCAATATGCTCAAGGCGGTCATAGCGCTGCAGGTGATTGAAACTTCTTCATGAACACTTAGTCTAATTAATTGAAAGGATTTACTCCTCGTCATTGCAAACCATGTATCCGTATGAGTTTTATTTTTGCTGTGACGAAGATAAAAAGCGTATATACATTTAAGACTGAAGTAATTGATAAATCTTGACGTGACCAATCAGCAAAGATGATTAACAGAAGTTAGTTGCTCATATATAATGTTTTAAAGGTTATGTAAGAGGTAAACGATGACCAATTCTGCATTCGATAACATAAAAGATATTAAAAAGATGATGCAAGAATTTCAGGATAAAAGAGTTCAAGTGTTTATCAAAGATGATGCTTCGCAAGGTTTAGTAAGCGCGTTGACAGCACTTAGAAAACAGTTACTTGATAAGCTGCAAGAGCAGCAAATTCAAGCAAGGATAGAAATAGAGAAGGCAGAGATAAAAAAAATAAACTTGATTAAACGACTTGTGATGTTAGAAAAAGTAAAAGATGTCAAAGCACAAGATGACATTATCAAAGAGTTGGAAGAATATAGTCGTATTCGACGTTACAGAGATGCACAGTTAGCGAAAATTAATAAAGAAATTCAAGATTTAAATTTAACAAAAGAACAATTTCAAAAAAAGATGAAATCGAATTCAGAAAAAAATAGCACGGATGCACTTTATCATCATATCTAGCAACATGAAGTCATGATGCTAGGGAGGTATAATGAGCAATAAAGGTCCAGATTCACCTGAAGATAAAGGCAAAAAAGAGCCAGGTGTATTTAAACAAGTTACCAATACGGTAACAAACGCTGTAACAGGTGGAATGAAAGCCCTCGGTGAAGCAAATAAACCTAAAGAACAAACAGAATTTGATCCGAGCAACTTAGAATCTTCAAATCCAGAACCTCAACCTAAAAAATCTAAGATTGGTCGGCGTCTTGCTAACGAACAACGTGTACCAGTGTTGCCACAGGTAAATGTAGAAGATGAATATAAGGCGTTTATAAAAAGAATAGAGTCGCTTGCAGCTAGCAATGATTCACAAAAGGATGGTTTGCAGAAACTAAAACAAGAAGTTCAAGACCAACATGAAGCCTTAAAAGCCATCTCTAGTGATAAGAAGAGTAACAAAGAAAAAGATTCAAAAGAGCGCTATGCTGAATTTAGAAAATTTATCACACAAAAGAGAAAAGAGCTTGAAAAAATTGAACAAATTATTGTTCAAGAAACAAAAGCAAAAGAAAGTCAAAAAGATGCTCAATTGGCAAAAGATAAAGCAAGTGAAAAAGAAGATAAAGATAAAATTGTTTTCATTCAGCAACAGCAGCTTCAAGCAAAGCAACAAACAGAACAATTGAATCAGGACAATAAACCTATCACTGAAAGCGTAAAAGATACCTACCAAGAGCCAGCTGAGTTTATGTTGGCTCGTAAAGGTAAAATTGAAGAAGATATTACAATACTTCAAAAAGGCCGTACTAATTTAGGTGAAGAATTACAAGCAATAGAGAAAAAACTCAATAGTGTTAAAACGCAGTTAAAAACAGTAACTGATAAAATAGACGAAAATCAAACACAAGAAACGGCTGCAAAACAAGGGTTGGCGAAAGCAACCCAAGATCATTTAAATGCATCAGATAAGGTTAAAGACGAACAATCAAAAATTAGCCAATTGCAAAAGGATATAGAAAGCAAGGAGAATGTCATTAAGGCTAAAGCAAAAGAATTGTCTCACTTAACAGAACAATTAAAAGAAGTACAAGCCAAGCAGGTTCCTGATGGTCCCGATAAAGCGGAACATGAGAAAGAAAAACAAACGGAAGTTGATAGGTTAAAGAAAGAAATTGAAGTCAGGACAAAAGAAAAAGAGGAGCTCGGCTTTGATTTAGAAAAATCCCAATTAGCGCTTAAGCAAGCTAACGAAAAGATTAAGCCTTTGGTAGCTGAGGAGCATCGTCACAAGGAAGAAATAAAGAAGCATGAAGAGCAACTTAAAAAACTTCAGGATGAAGCGACAACGCTAAAAGAGGAACAACGTAAATTGACTTTAGAGGAACAATTAGTTGGAACCGAGCTTAGCACTAAACAATTAGAAATAAGCAAAGTTAACAGCAAAATCCAAGATTTAACCTCTTTAAAAGATTCGTATGTTACATTAGAACAGTTATATAAGGATGAAAAAAAATTAGAAGAAAACATTCCAATCTTGGAAGAAGAAGCAAAAATACAACAAGAAATTGTTAAAAAGCAGCAGGCAGAGATTGACAAGATAGAGAGTAAAATTAAAAATCTTGATAAGAATGTTATCATCAAAAGGCAAAGTGAATTAAAAGTTTTAGAAGATAATGATGAAAAAATTGATAAAGCACTTCGTGAAGTAGAAGATCATATTCGAGATTCAAAGTTAAAGGCGGATAGCAATAGAAAACCAGCTACAGATAGGGTTAATGAGGTAGAAGTAGCAGAAAGAGAAAAAGCGGCTTATGCAGAACTTAAAGCAGCAAAAGAACAACTAGAAAAAGATCAAGAGGCTTACGAAAATTTTAATAAATACACAGAGAATAAAAAAGATAAAGATGCAATATCTAAGGGTAAAGATAAGGCAGATAAATTACTTGATGCATCGCAAAAGAGAGTCGATGATGCAAATAGAGTACTTTTTGAGGTTCAATTAGATAAAAAAGATCTTCTTGTTGCACAGAAAACTCAAAATGCGGGGCTTATTGATACTAAGCGGGGAATTTTATTTAATGCAAATGAAGCAAGGACTAAACTTCAAGAAGATCAAAGTAAAATTAGTGATGAATTGAAACAATCACAAACTAAATTGAAACAAACGACCGAAGCTTTAGATAATGCAAGAAATGCTTTAAGTGCTAATCAAGATGAAGCTCAGAAGATTAGAGAAAAAATTGCGCTTTCAGATCCTGAAAGCATTGCTAAATTAGAGGAAAATTTGGCGTTAAGCACTGCAAATGAATTAGGCGATAAGGGTAAAAAATCGTTAGAGCAAGAAAATGTAGCGGAGAAACGCGCAAAGCTAACGGGCGATATAGAAGCTTTAAAGCTTCAACGTGAAGCGCAAGTAGCAAAAATTGCAAGTTTATCCAAGCAAAAAGAAACAGCGTCACCTTCTCAGCAGCAAGATTTAGATAAAGAAATTGAAGATGCTACAAAAAAAGCAGATAAGTTACAACAAGATATAGCCAAAAAAGAAGAAGAACTTAAAAAAACACAAGCGCAAAGCCAGAAAAAAGAAGAACAAAAACCTAAACCGGATGAAAAACCTAAAACAGAACCGCCTAAATTATCGGCGATGAGACCTAAGGATTCTTACGACAGATATGTTAAAACCACTCCTAAAGCAGGAGATACCACTAAATCGTTTGCAGATAATGCACCCGACATGGCAAATAAGGATGGCCCTGAACTTTTTGGCGCATGGTTAGCATGGCTTTTCATGATGCTTTTTGCTTTGTTTGGAGAACTTGGCTTTAAAGCAGCAAGAGATAAAGCCGAAAAAGATTTGAATAATATGGAGCCCATGTTAAGAAATATGGGTAAATTGGTAGACAAGAAAAAAGCGTTAGAAGATAAGATAGAAAAATACAAGCAAAAACACCCTGAACCTCGAAATTCTGTTGAGGAAGCCAAACTTGCCAAAATGCAAAAAAAATTAGACGGATATATTGAAGGTTTAAAAACACATGAAAAGAATCTGCAGAGAATTGTTCAATCTAAAGGTAAGCGAAATACCGATAATATTGACGAAGCACAAAAGAAAGTAGATGCTGCAAAAGCGGTGAAAGAACAGGCTGAAAAAGATGCATTAAATGCTAAAGAAAGAATTGAAAAACAAGAGCTAAAACTTGAAGAAAATGAAAAGGCACAAGAACAAACTAAAGAAGAAATTGAAACATTAGAAGCAGACTTATTAGAAGCAAAAAAAGAACTTAAACAGGCAGAGCAAGCATCGCGTGAATATGCGCCTAAGATTCAAGAAAAGAATGATGCGGCCCGAAACGCTGAAATAGCCTTAATGCAAAACAAGGATCCAGCTAAACAAGAAGAACTAGAAAAGAACGTTATAGCGGCACGTGATGATGAATGGAATACACGCCTTCAAGATCCTAAATATCTTAAAGATAGAGAAATTCACGAATTACAAGTTCGCAAAGATAACGCAGAACACAATATCAAAGTGTTAGAAGCAAAACATGAAAAAATATTGGATAAAATAGCACAAGCCCAAGAAGATGAAGTAGTCGCAAAAAAACAAGTTGAAGAGGCACAAAAGCCATTTGACGAAGCAATGGAAGATTTAGAAAAAGCTAAAGCAAAGCAAGATAAGTTGCTTGCGCAAGAACAAAGAATCGGTCTTGGGTTAAAATCGCAAACAGCCACGCTTAATCTTACCTCACCGCCTGAAGGGGAGATCACCCCTGATGCTAATAAAGATAAGGATAAAGACAAGGACAAAAATGAAAATCTAGATATTGATTCAGTGGAACTCACACCTCAAGCTGAGCTTGAACAAATTAGCAAAGATTTAGTAGCAACAGAACAATTAACTGCTCAATTGAGTGAAAGTGCCAGTACCCTTGATAACAAAGATGCAATACTAAATGATATTAACAACTTAAATAATGAGGTTAAAAAACAAACAGAAAAACTTCGTGGCATATCAAAGGATAAATTGACCGCCAATGATGAAGAAGCTAAGAAAGAGTTTGCTTCTGTAAAAGCCTTTGTGACCAAGAAAAATAATGCGCTTTTGAAAATTGAAGAAGCTATTGTGCAAGAAGAAATTAAGAAAGAGGTTGAAAAGCAAAATGCTTTAGATAAAACCGATGATAAAACCAAGGAAGATGAAAAGCAACAAAATATAATTGCGCAACAACAGTTGCAACAAGAGCAACGAGCACAGTTAGTGCAAGAACGCCCCCTTACAGAAGAGGATGCGAAGAAAGAAGAGAAAGAGAAAAAGGAAAAAAGCCTTAAAATAAAATCAAAGCATGTTAAAAACAGGTTGGCTCAACTTAAAGCAGGCACTAAAGTACGTGCAAGACGTGAAGCTGCATATAGCCTTCTTTTGAAAGATCCTGAATCGAGAAAAACGCTGAATTTTATGATGATTGGTTTGGAAAGGAAAGCTAAACGCGAACTTAAGGCACAAAGAGATTACACCAGATTAGATCAGTTGGTTAATCAACAACAAGCTACAATGGCAATGCAAGATAAAATTGATGCGGAGCTTAAAGTTGCAAAAGAGAAAGGTAATAAAGAAGATGTCGAAAAATTAGAAAAAGAGAAAGACGCAGCAGCGAAATATATAGCACAATCTGAAAGAGTTTCTTTAAAGCTAGAACACGAAATTGCAGTGAATGATCAAGAGATGAAGAAGATTTTGCAAGATGAAGGTCGTTTTGATGAAAAACTCTTTAAGGAAGCAGAACATTCGGTGGCTGTGAATGATGAAGATGTAAAACAACGTTTAATTGTCGATAAAAGATTTGATCAAGCCATGTTTGATGAAGCGCAAAAAGCGCAAAAGCCAATAACCCTAGATGAAAAACCACCAGAAGTACCATTATCACCAAACCCAGAAAATACTGAGCAAACGGTAGTTGTTAACGTAACACCATCTCCAGAGCTAAAACCGGTACCTGGGACGGCTGAAGACGAAGCTATGCAAGCCACACTCAAGGCAGAGGAAACTCAAAAAGACAAAGTTAAAGCTGAAGAAGAGGCGCTTGAAAGTGAAGAAGAAAATCAAACGAATCAAATAGCAGCAAATGTTGGCGATCCTAATATTGCAGTTCAGATAAAAAATGCAGAGGAAGCACAGAAATTTGAACAGCAAAAGCTGGACGCTAAAGATAAAAAAGCAGAAAATACTGAGAAACTTGAAATTTCTCCGCAAGAGCAAGAACTTGAACCAGAACCGGAGCAATTATCAGCATCTGATACAGTACAAACAAATAGTTATGACTCTATGGATGATTTGTTTAATACATTGAGATCTACTCAAGAAGAGGTAAACGAGGAAACTAATAAAGTTAAAGAACAGGCAAACGAAGGCGTTTCTGGTCAGATTAATGGTGAGGATGTTGGGGCTAGTGCTTTAAATGTTGGTAGTTCACAAAAATCTTACCTTACTAGTTATACACCAGTCCCTGCCTATACAAAAACAGATTATACCCAAACAACACGGCCTAGATCAGCTTCTACCCCTCAATTTAATGCAAGCACTTCTATGCAAGCTTCCCAAGATAATGATGTAGATAATCCCGAAAAAACAGAATCTCGAAAAAGAAAACTTTCTCAATGAATATGCACGTATTCTCCCCACTAATCTGGTTACTATCTAACTAACTTGACAGTCTACACCTTCTTATGGTTTAATGCTCGCAACCAAAGTTTTTTTAATTTAGTACCTTATGGGAGGTTGTAATGGCATTAGGACCTAATTTACCAGTGTTGAACGCCTTTGAAAAAAAGCAAAATGAAGAAGCGTTTAATAAAAAGCAAAACGATGAAGAAAAACGCTTAAAAAAGATTGTAAAAAAGCGGATGGAACAGCGTCGTTCAGTTTGTTTCGATAATGGTGAACCTGAAACCCATGATGAAGGCAGTATTGCTGGAAAAATTAGGCGTTTAGGTGATTTAAACCCTGAAACCTTAGTGGGTGAAACATTAGCAACTTTGATTATACACTTGTTTGAAAGCTTGTTTGCAACACAATTTTTCATTCAGCAACGAGAATTTAGTGATGCTAAACAACTCGATAGGGCCAAAGAAGCAAGAATTGCAAGTGGTCAAGCTCAGGATGATGGTATTCGTTTAGCTTATGAGCCATTGCGCGATCCAAATGATGGCTTTAAAACATTACTTACTGATGCAAAGGGTGCACTTGTTTATCCTGCCGTTTATCCCATGACAAATGGACAAGTTGATTATACACGCACCCCTAATACGGATGGTACAGCGTCACGTTTTGCTATTCGTGCGAACGGATTTGTTCCAGTGGAAGACTTCCAAGAAGCCTATACAATCCAATTTTTAAAGTTCCAAAAGGATATGGCTGGTGACGGTGACTTTACGCCCTCTCAAAAGGCTATGCTTAATATGTTTGCTCAAGAAGGTGGCAAAAGAGCTCAGAAGAACGCAAGCAAAGATGCTCAAGATGCATTCTTTGCAAATAATAGACCTGCTGTTCCTACACCGACCCCAAGACCTGGGAAATAAATTTAAATATATGCAAAAAAGCCGCTTTAAAGCGGCTTTTTTGTTTGTGGTGTAAAAAGGTTATTTTAACTTTCTTATTTGATCACCTATTTTCGTTTCAGCTTCAATTTTGATTTTACTTTCATGTTCAATATCAGTTGGTGCAATATTGTCTTGAAGAATGTACACGCCATTGATTCCTTCATCATTTTGATTTGTATTAGGGTGAATTACTTTCACTTCTTCAATTTTTGATAACAAAGATTGTTTCTCACATTCTATAGATTTAATCCTATAAAATTCAGCTCTATTACCGTAGAAATAAGGTGTAAAAAAAATATCATGGCCAAAAACATATGGATTAGCAAGCCATCCCCACTTTGATTCTACTGATCCACCACAGGGAGAATTCCAATTCGGTTTAGTTTTTCTATAAATGCCTGCGTGAGTGGTCTCATTTGAATATATTGATTTTCCTCCTTGTGGTAGCTTGATTTCTTTTGTTGAATTATATATTACAAGATCACCGTCATTTGGCTCATCGTCAACAGGTTCAAAATATTTCTGAACAATATGGTCAATTTTTTGACCAACAGAGTTCATTATAACTTCCATTTTTTCCCCAGAAATTACTTCAAGTTTTTCGCCAAAAGTCGAAAGTGCATAAGCAAAGCAATTTATATCTTTGTTACTTTGATCTAATTTTTTTAACTTTAGAAAGTACCCGCCCCCTTGCATTGACGTATCTCTAAACCCAAAATTTCGACCGTCACGTAAGTGTATTGGGGTAAAGCTGTATTCTTCGCCAACATTGATATATCCATCGGCGAAATGATTATCACCTTGCTGAGTTAATTTTTTTCTAAGTTCCTCTGTGGCACCAAAAGGCTTATATTTTCTATTATATATATTTTCGTAAGCTCCATTATGTCTTTTTAAATACGATCGCTGCTCTCCTGCTAACGTGCCAAGAAATTTGTACTCTCTTGTTCGTTGTCTTTTAGTATCTCGTTCCAAATCATCAGAAGCACCGCGTTTCATTAAATAACCCTTTCAATAGAAAACCTTCAAGAAGTTAAACTCTATCATAGAATGGCAGGGACTAAGCGGATGTTTATCCCTCGATAACGCATTATATATACCGTTTGTCTATTACCTTGGGGAAAAGGGTAGCGTTTTTGACAGATTGGAAAATTAAGTGGCGAAACTCTTGGGATTAATGAGTCCTCACTAATCACTCTCGCCACCTTCCTCAGCTGCTTTTTTCTTATATTTTTTCGCTTGCTTAGCCATAACGCCGCTGGCACCCTTCATCATGCCACCGCCTGCTTCTGCACCTTTTTCAGCGCCTTTCTTGGCTTCAGCCAATTGTGCTTTAACTTGAGATTGCTCAGCTTGACCACCTAGCCAGCGAACAATTTTATCCGGCAAAATATGGATTAAACTAAAACACTCATGAATAATAGCAAGCGCGGTGCCACCATAAAGACCAAGGATGGCAATAGCGCCAAATAAACCTGCACCATTAACATTGGTTTTAAGTGTTTCAAAGAAACCATAATTTAACATATCAATCATGGCTTCGGCGAGCTTTGCAGCTAAAGCAAAACCAATAACCATTAAGCTGGGTCTTAAAAAGACGTTGACGATGAGCATGACAGCGGGTGCAGCCTTACCTAAATGTTCACCGGCAGGACTAACCAAGCCAAGTGCAACAATGGGTGCTGCCACAATGGTTTCAATAATCAATAGAAACCATCCCAGCGCTGTGAAAGTAAAGACGAGATAAGGCACCAACGGTAAATAGATCCCTATCATGGCGCCAATGCCCCATAACAATATAATAACTGCTGTTAATATGGGCATTAATATGGTGATACCTGCACTAATCACCCAGCATGAGGGCTGTAACCCGCTGGCGATACAGGCCGGTATTAGCGCAATAAGAGCGACAATCATCACTGTGAACCAGATAACTTGAGCAAGCGTTAAAATTAAAGCACCAGTTTCTCGTAGTGATGGAATGACACCTCTGGGATCACTGGTGGTCAACTTTAACATAAATGCTTTCATGCCATCATTTAGCGGCTGATTAATTTTGTTTATAATATCAGTAAAACCATCTGGCGCTGGCATACTTGGCATAACCATATCCCCACCTGAACTGGTGCTCGTTACTTCGGATTGTGCTAAATATGCATTGCGTTTTGCACCGATAGCTTGGCTGATGGCAGTTTGGCAAGGGGTGGCTAATGTGCTGTTTTGAGCAGTATTGGGAACCGTGGAAATAGTGGGGGTGGGATAGGTTATATCATTGTTACCATTAGAGATCATGACAAAATAATAACTACCCGCAAATAGCCAGCCATTTTGTAAAGCTTCTTCATTGGCACCGGTTAGTTTTTTATCTTGAACTTGAGGCGCGGAGCTGATATTACCCTGAAGAATATTAACGCCACTATTAAGAATGTTGGTCGAAGTGGGTAAATTATTGCTTGTGATTTCAGCAGCAGCCACCCCATAAGCAGAATATGCCAAGCTAAATGCAATTTGATTTGAAGCATACCAAGAACTTGCATCTTGGGCCTGCTTAGGCGGAGTAGCAGCAGAAATGCTACCGCAAATGCTATCATAACTTGAATTGCCCTGCACACCGATATACAGCGTAACGTCATCTCCAGGTTTTTGGTATTGTGTTACGGTGTTGTTACCCATTGAAGAACGACAAGCAGTGTCATTATTTAATACGTTGGCGCAGATAGCACTGTTTAATAAGGAAGAGGCAGCGTTTTTCATGGCTTGTGGTTCCATCGAAACGGTGCCCATCAGACCGGTGCCTTGCCCTGAAAAACCATAAACTATCTGGGCCCAAACTTGATTGGCTGCTGCAACCCCATGAACCACAATTTCCATCATGAGCATTTGTAATAAGGAATAACCGCTGGCGGTAGGGATCAAAAATGCAATACCAACAGCAGAACGTAAAGGGATCCAAAGTGAAGACCACTTTCTTCCCATCACCTCACCTTCTTGCGCGGTATTAATGGTAGATAAAATAATAGTGTAACTGACAACAATGCTTCCCAACGTTAAAACAGCAATATTAAAGATTGAAAAGAGCTGGCTAATAATGGCATTGCCTGAACCTTTAGGTAAAGCTGTGCCAACAGGTCCAAATATTTGGCCAAGATAAAAAAGTGATTTATCTTGATCGGGACTTTGCCAAGAAAATTCAAAGGCAAAAGCAAGGCTTGGCAACAAGCAGAGCATGGCCAATGCTATCAAACTAATTACTGTGCTACTTTTCATCGTACTACCCAACCTATTCTTCATCGCTGCTTGCTTTCTTGGAAAAAGACTTGGAAGTTTTATCCATCGCGCCTTTCATAATGCCTTTTCCAACAGCAGCGCCTTTTTCATGTGAAGCTTCTAATTCTTTAACATGCTGACCTGCTTCACCGCCTTCACCTGCAACACCCATCCAGCGTAAGACCTTATCTGGCAGAACATAAATCAAACTAAATGCTTCATGAACTAAGCTGGTTGCAATCCCCGTGTACATGACAATAATGGCAACCATCGCAAAAGGACCTATCCCACCAGTGATGCTCATTCGCATGGTGCCTGCAAAACCAAAGTTCAACATACCAACAGCAACAAGAAGGAGTTTTTGCGCAAAAACAAAGCCAAGAATCATCAACGCAGGTCTTAAAAATAACCCTAATAAAATAACAATGGCATGGCCTGCTTTACCGATTTCATCTTCCGAGGGAATAATCAGCGTGAGCGCGATTAAAGGTGCGCCCAGCATGGCTTCAATAACTAAAATAACCCAGGTGATAGCACCAAAGGTGAAAACAAGAAACGGAATAAGCGGGACATAGATTGCTAAAGTGATGCCTGCAGCCCATACAAGCATTAAGATAACTGAAGCAATGGGGATAATAATGGTTAATACTTTATCCATGGTTGGCCCAGTGGGTATCATGCAATAATATATTGCCGTCCCAATCCAGATCCCCATAATAAGTATAATTCCCGTCCAGAAAGTAATTTCAGCCGCATTTGCTAATTTATTGCCAAAAAGCGCCATACATTGAAGAGGGTCACCAACTTGTTTTTCCGGATCAGTCGATGAACTCAAACAGCCAGTTGTCATCTGTGCCCCAAGACTTGCGGCAAGATCGGTAAAAAATCCACTTAACATTGCATTCACAATGCCGCCAGCGGCACCGCCAGGGTTAGGATCGCTCACGGGAATCGGTGAAATCCCGCCGGCGGTGACACTCGCCGGGGGCATTACTTGTAGATCATCGACATATTTTCTGTAAGATTTTCCCAAAGAAACAATTTGGGCAATCAGAGGGTTGGCATTGCTTGGCCCAAGCACGGTTGTCATTGCAGTTGAATCATATCCTGTGTATCCCACATTGACGGTGGGTGGGGCATATTTACCCATGCCGACTAATTGTCCGTAATAGTTTCCAGCATGGATCCAACCATCTACTTTGGCTTTGGCAAAAATATCAGTTGCGGCATTGCGCGCCTTGTCACTCCTTGTTATTTCTTGTGCAGCCCCATTTAAGGCGCGAGCGGCGCTCACCCACGCAGTGGCATTTTGCCAGGTTGTGCGATCAGGATTCATAATAGCTTCTGCAGCAGCAGGCTCTAATGCTTGCTCTGCGGATAAAATGGCATCAACCCATAGCTGTTGACGTTGTTGTATAACCGGATCGGAAGGATCGCCACTCATCGTCATTGGATTTGTGCCAACAGGCGGTATTTTCACCGTACCACAAATAGGGGCTTCTGTGGGTGCGTTTGCGCGTCCAAATTGTATTCCTGTATTATCGGGTAATATGTTAACAGTAATAAAATCATTCCCCATATCGGCTGCAATACTGGGATTGGTGGTGATAAGATTATTTATCGCTTGCATGCAAACAACACTGTTAAAAATATTGTTAACCGGGGTAATGGCATTTTGCACATCGGCCACAGAGGTATCAGCCACAATGCTGCCTTGTGTTTGATTGGATTCTAAAACTTGGGTCCATAAAGCATTGGCCGCTCCAACACCTTGTATAATAAGCCACATAACTGTAATTTGGATCCAGTTATAACCTCCCACTGTTGGGAGTAGCAAAAATATACCCAAGCCAGCGCGTACAGGAACCCAAATACTCGACATTTTTTTGCCGAGGGCTTCTCCTTCTTGTGCTGTATTAATGGTGCCGATAATGGTTGTCACAATGATGATGATGATTGCTAAAGCGAAAACAATTTGGTTAAAAATATATATTAATTGACTGACCAGAGGGTTGCCGCTGGATTGAATAGGCAGTGAACCCATGCTGCCAAATACCATACCAAGATATTCCATCGACTTATCATCAGGAGATACGCTAAAAATCGCTGCCATGGCGATACCAGGCACGAATAAAAGCAAGAAAAAGAAAAGTATTCGCAGTATGGCTGCGTTCATTATTTAGCCTTTTTATTAGAATCGTGAGATGAAACGTCGGATTTGCCTTTTACAGTTAAATCTTTGCTTGGGGTTTGCATAATTTCTGAGTTCATCCATTCTTTAATAGTACAACCCAATTTTCTATTTCGTAATTGAAATAACCAAAAGTGAAAACGAAAAGCTTGTGTTAAAGAATATAAAGATAAACAAAATGCAATCAGTGAGGTTGCCATATTGCGTTCATAGGCCATGTAAAGAGCGTAAAGCACAATTAATATGGAAAGCACAATAAAAAAGTAACATAAACGTGTGAATTCTATTTTGCGTTGTTGGATATCTTCTTCGGTTAAATCTAAGCGATGCATTGCTTCTTCGAAGGTTTCAGCGGTGTTGGCTTTTTTAGGGATCACAATGTCCATAAATAAAAACTTGAAACGCTCGGCTGTTTCACCGAGGTAGTCCCAGCTCATCCACTTATCGACGCGCACATCGACAATACGACCGCCAATTTTTTTAAAGATGCCCATGCGTTGCCTCTTGACGTTTTGTAGTTACACTCATTACAACAGCTTCTCTTATTCTATAGTTTTAGATTGTTTTTATTAAAAGCAATGGCAGATAATAACATCAGTTTATCATGTAACATAAATACACTAAAATTTTGCCGCGAAATTAGATAAAAGGCTGCTATCATAAGACTAGCTGTTTGCTTATAGGTCAAATATGCTTGGTAAAATTACTTGTATGGCGTTATCTTATTTGAACTATTTTTTATTTTCAGCTGACATATATTTAAAGCTTTCAGTTGCTATGCAAACAAACACTGCAATTATTGTAGGTATGAAAGCTAGTTTTGAAGTTTAATCAAGCGTAATATGTTAGTGTTACATCATAATAAAATAAAAGCAATAATGACCTATCAACAAACAGTATGTGCAAATAGGTCATATGCTTGACAAGGAGAAAATCATGCCTGATATGTCACTAGAAGCCGTTCATACGTTTTGGCATGACTATGACAAAAGAACTTTATATCGTATCGTGACATCAATGGAAGGGATTGAAGAGTGGGCTGCAGATACAGATCCTAAAGTTGAAAATGCTTTGTTACACCTTGGTGAGCTCATAGATAACGTCACTGATTTTGAAATCACGGATGAAGCCGTATTAATTAAAATCTTAGCCAACATGCGATCTGGACGGGCGTTAAGATTAATGCAGTTTTTAGACGTATTAAAGCCTGGTACTGCTTCGAAATTGTTAATTTATGCCGAAGAGCAAACAAAAGATGCTGCCAATAAAAATAAATATGCGGATTTGTTCTTGAAACGAAATTTGGCATTTGAACGCTTACAATTACTGGGGCGCGTGTTTGCGCCAGAAAGAATTAACTTAGTGTTAAAGGCATTGGAGTCTCACAATGAGTAACTATAAACATTATTTGCTAGGGGCATTGGTGATGTCTTTAATAAGTACACAAGCTTTGGCTGATTGGCAAGCAGATGCAACAACACTCGATTCTCAAGCAGGATTGGGAACAACCCAAGCAATCGGTAGTTTAAAAGCCAGCATCGATAAATTTCAACCACCACCGGCTTGCGTTGATACAGGTAATCATCAAGGAGATTTCCAGTTGGGCACGCCGGCAAATTTGTCATGTGCTGGGGGTTCATCTGGTGGTACGGGTGGTACGGGTGGTACAGGGGGAACTGGAACAGGACAAACCCAAGAACCATTAAAACCATCGAATCCAGATAATTCAGGTATTTTTAACTAATCTTGCAATAACAAGAGAGATATTTAAATAGAGCAGGTGCAATATGAACAAGATCAAAACAAAACAGATGATAAAGCTCATGCTGCTAGTTGGCGTGTTTAGTGCACCTATCGCAACCTTTGCGGATGCTGATACAACCGCAGCCGTCAGGGCCTTGCAATCGAGTAATGAAGGGAATTTCTCTGCGGTTAATAGTACCCTCAGTGCTGGAAACCAAGATCTCGATGATATTAAAAACAATTCTCAGAGTATCTTAGATTTTATGAATCAGCATATGAAAAATGATGAACTGATTCGGGCATTGATAAATTATGAAGCAGCAGCGAGAATAAATGAATATCAATACAATCAGGATTTGCTTTTTATGGCGGCCCCAGGCAGCGTTTGGGCTGTGCAGGCAGGGAAATTAGTTGGTAATACAATGGTAGGGGATGCTGCTTTAAAGCTGGTGAATAGCTCAATGCTTTCTTCATTAAGACCTTACAGTTTGGCTGGCAATTTTACAGGACCGCTTGCCAATGGATCTCCTGGGACATTAGAGCTTATTCCTGCAGGTACCGTTTTAACAAAGGATAATGTTTATGGTAATTACATTTCCCAGTTTGTCACATCAGGCGATACCACTGGGCTGACTATCTTCAATTTAGGGCAATTTATGGAATCAAACAATCTTGTTAAGCAAAAAATTGCCCCAGAACAAAGCCAACAAATGATTAACATGGTTTTAGATCCTTTCCCAGGCTTAGATCCAAGTTTACAAACACAATTAGCATCATCTAAAAACAATCCAAGTTCTTTAACTGGAGCAGCTAAAGAAGCTATCGTTGATGCCATTGCAAACAATGCCATCCTTTCAGTAAGTATCAGCGCACTCAGTGATATTGTCGCAAGGAGAACGCCAGGTACCGATGGTAATGGTAACCAATTGCCACAAAGCGTGATGGAAACCATGGATCAGTATAGTGCGCAACGTTTTACCAACCCAGCGTGGTATACCCAAATCAGCACCGCTTCCGACACAGCCTTATTAAGGGAAATCGCTCACATGCAAGCGTATAGCTCATGGATGCAATTTCAACAATTTCGTGTCTTAGAACAACAGATGGCGCTTTTAGCAACAATGAATTCAATGATGACAAAAATGAATGCAAGCATGGAGCAATTGAATATCCAGTTAGAAAAAGCCTCTGCAGAAGCACAACAAACGAATGCGAATATACAGCAACAAGCTGCGCAATGTCCTGCAGGTCAAGTACCTAGTGGAACAGGCGGATGTTTGTGCGGTAGTGGTAGCCGCGCCGGTCAAGATGCTGCTGGGGGTTGCCCATAGTAACAAAAGAGCTTAACTTTAGATTTTAAACAGTTTCTGGGGCAATGATTGCCCCATATTTTTGCAATGAAGCATAAAAGATATTTAAATACGCTATTTACCTTCCTTGGTTTCGTGATCATCGGCTGGCTGTCATTTGCCCATCCCGATTGGTTATTACTGGATGCCATATTTACCTATATTTTTGGCTACCTCCTGTTATTAATATGTTTAACACCGGCAGGCAACATTAGGTTTGGTTCGCAAAACACCTCAACATGGCTAAGCTGGTTTTCAAAACTAATGAAAGGGCAATTGGCTTTATTTGTTTTGAGTCTGTGTGCGTATATTGCTTTTTTTTATAAAGGTCCTGCTTTTGCAACAGGTGGGCTTGATCTTGCTTTTGCTTATGACACGGTTGCTGGGTTTACCAAGTGGCAGTGGGGGATTTTTCCTTGGGGCTTATATGGCCTTTGGGGGATTGTTATTGCTTATGTAGTCTATCTTAAAAAAGGCGAGCCCTTTTTTTACCAGTTGGCACGTGGTTTTACTGCCAAGTCCTTTGAGCCTACGGTTAAAACTTTTGTCGAAGGCAGTGTGAGTGGTGCTAGCATCATGGCAATTTCATTAGCAGCTTGCGCTATTATTCTTATTTTAACTTATGGCATTGATCTTATTTTTAATGTTAATCACTTTGCCTTACCTATTTTAACTTTTATGGTGGTTTCGTTTTTTACCCCAATTATTTCTTTTAAATGGGGACGTAAATTATTTAATGCCATGACCATACGAAAAAATGCTTATTTCACCTTGTATTTTTTTATGATTATCAGCATGGTGATTGTATTGATCATATGCGGTTTTGTTGTGAGTTGGTTTATTAGAACCTATCCTGAGATTTATAAACTGCAATGTCAGCAATGTGGTAATTATTTTGCCAATGTCCCGCAAGAAATACGCTTTGCAGCCGTGTATTGGGGGTGGTGGGTTATTTGGGCACCCTTAGCAGGTTCTTATCTGGCATCTATTTCAAAAGGCAGAACGCTACGCGAAGTGATTCTCGGTTTGTTTTTACTGCCAGCGGTGCTGTTGTTGATAATTGCTAAATGGGGCTTAGTGCCTTTTACTAATCTATTTGCCTGGTTGCAACAACTGGCCTTATTTGCTTTATCAGGCTTTTCCTTTGTGAACCATGAAGCTTATCTTAAAGCAGGCTTATCATTGCAATTTATCGTTTTAGGTTTAATTACTTGGTTTATCCTTGTAAATACGCTAAAAGATTTTAAAGATACTCAGGTTTTTCATAGTGGCTTTATGGCGCCCTCTGCTAATGCCAAAACAGGCCGACTTTGGTTAAAAGATGCTACCAAATACCAAGGGGTGAGCAAATTGGCTCAAAAGCTTGCGCTAGCGATTGTAGGCACGATTTTTATCCATGCCCTTTCCGGTTGGTATGGGATCCAGCTTGAAGTCGCCGCTATGGGAATTTTGCTCATCAATGTGGCCTATACAGGTTTTCATTTTATTATTTGGCGATTCTACAAAGATAGGGTCTGGCTCGGAAATCAAAATATCCCTCCTTATTAAAAATATTAAGAGATAATGCACCTGTTTATTATTTAAGTTTAGGGAACCTCCTGAAAGTATTTCTTGTCTCATCATTAAAAGATATTTTTGGGGGAAAATATGACAGCAGAGGGCCCAAAGAAAGGATCTGACAAGCAAGGACCGCCCTACAAAGATCCAGAAGCATTTGCCAAAGCATTAAAAGAGCATAACATAGCAAGATTAAAAACATTGAAGATCGAAGATTTTGCACGGGCTCACAAAGACAAATATGGTCCAAATCTTCAGCTTATGGCCAATGATGTCAAAGTTATTCCCCACAAGGTGAGAGATGAGATTTTGCTTGCGACTTCTAAAGCAGAACAACAAAAAATCTTTAATTATTATTTGCAAGTTATTGATGAAAGTGTGAAGATTCAGGATTTAGCAAGTGCGTATTTAATATTTCAAGGGCTAACGTTACCACCAATAGGTAATAGATTAAACTATCTTTCTGAAGGAAAACAAAATGAGGAGTTGCTAAGTCAATTTAATGAGCTTTTTGATCCGGAGAAAAATTTTAAAAACTTACGTGATCATATGCAAAGCATTAAAGGTATTAGGATCCCTGTGTTACCTATCTTGTTTAGAGACATAACCCTTATTAATGAAGGCAATCAATTATCGGAATTTGATATTGAAAATGAAGTAATCGAAAAGCTAATTAAAAGTGAAGAAGAAGTTAAAGAAATCATTGATTTTGAGATAGTTGGCGCATTAAAAAGAAGTATTGAAACAGCAGAGCCGCTTAAGAAAGAACTTGAGGCCTTGAACAAACAAAAAAGTAAAATCTCGGATGATGCCTACTTAATTTCGAAAATTAATAATCTTAAAAAACATTATGATCCACATATTCAAATTCAAACTCAATTGAAAGTAACAATTTTAGATAAAATTAAATCAAACAAAGAGAAAGTACAATCATTATATGAAAAAAAGAATAAGCTAGATGATTTGCTAAAAAAAATGGATAATGATGATAAAAAGGAAGAGCTCCTAGCTGTAAATAAGGAAATAGCATTATTAACACCCGCTGAAAAAAAACTTTATGAAATAGCTGAGTATGCAGAAGAACGAAAGAACGATATTGGAGGGCTCACCCAATTTGGGCAAAAGAAAATTAAGGAATTAGTTTATGAAGTGGTTGACGTAACAAAGCAAATTGGAAGTATTGCAAGACACGAACCTAAAGTTCAAGAGACGATAGTAAATTGGCTAGAATCAGACGTTCTATCGGAAAAAATCGCTTATAACCGATCCCTTGATATTTTTCCAAGACCAGTAGAAGGTGAAAAACCTAAAGAACCTTTTCAGGATGTCAAAATCCCAATTCAACAGGTATTACATTCAAACAAAGTTCTGCTATATGATAAATTTTTTGAAATTTTAAGAACGAGGGAAAATTATATTCCTCCTTTAAAGGCAATAGATTTAAAAGAACTTTCATCAGGCCAAGCAAAACAATTTAAAAATATTTGTAAGGAGCTAGGGTTTGAATTAGACCATGAAGACAAAGAAACATATAGCATATCAGAAGAAAACGCCAAGTTTTTAGAAAAAAAATTAATGGAATTGAAGACATACAAACCTGAAGGGGATAAGGCGCCTCAAGCAGAAAAAACGGTGCAACCAGAAACTGTCAAAACAGCAACAACAACTCAACAAACATCAACACCGCAATCGGTCCAAACACAGCCATCAGAACAGAAACCCTCAAGACAACAACCAATACAGCAAACAGAACAAAAACCACTGCAACAGACAGAGCAAAAACCGCTATCGCAGTCAGAGCAAATCTCATCTGAGCACCAAGCACAATTAAATGCACAACCCCAAACTTCTGAAATACAGATAGTTATCCGAAAAACAATGCAATATCCTAAAAGACAAGGTCGAGCACGTCAAAACAAAAATAAAGATGAAAATAAAGATAACAAAATAGAAACAGTCAAGGTAGAAAAGGAAAAAGAAACAATCGCTAATCGAAAGAAAACGCCATTGAAGCAACGTAAACTTATTAGAGATGAAAGAGAAGAGAAACAGCTTGCAGACATTCGAAAAAAACGAGCACAAGAACAATCAGAAAAACAAGCACAAGTAAAAGACAAAGCACAAGAACAAATACAAGACCAAGCAAAAGATCAAATGCAAGTAAAAGACAAAGCACAAGGACAAGTACATGACCAAGCAAAAGATCAAGCGCAAGTAAAAGACCAAGATCAAGCAAAGCTTTCCAGTGTAGGAAAAAAGATACCATCTGCGCCAGCTGCAACTCTTGTTTCTCAAGTTGCTGTACCAATCCGACCTATAGCAGAACTTCCTAAAGGAAAGCCAGAAATAAAACCCAAATCAGCAAACCAAGGTGGAATAGCATTATTTACCGTAAATATTAAACGAAAGTCTAAGGAATTAGGAAGTGCGGTTGCAGATTTAAATCAAGGTGAAGAGCTTGATGCAGAACAAGAAGAACAAGCTTCATCAGCAAAAGCATTATTTGAAATGGATGCTAGTGTTGATGTCAAAGATGAAAGCACAGCGCTTTTTCAAACATCCAAAAACATGACTTATGCTAAAGGCCGTGAAAATGCGAGAGTGGGCTTAGCTTTGGGAGAAGCAACGGCGAGGATGAACGAAATTAAAAGCTACCAAAGTAAATTTCTAGGTGATAAAGATTTTGAAGTATTTCAAGAAAAATATAGCACATCCCTTTTTCAAGAACTAACTAAAATAATGAATGAAAAGAAAAATCTCGATGAGCTTGTTTCCTACGTTAGTTTTATAACGAGAGGCGTGCATCAAGAGTGCAAAGCGGATAATGGTTTAGACAGTGATAAATCGAATGCTTTGAAGATAAAATTAATGGCTTTAGAAAAATTGCAGGCCATTATTTCAAGTATGCAAGTTTTAGAAAAACACCATAGTCGATACACGAAAGCACAATTTTCAAAACAATTGGCTACATTAGACGCTATCTTAAGGCAACAAGGCACTCCTATATCGCCCGAGGAGTTATATAATTTTAAGGAAAGTTTAACGGCAGTGGCAGAACATCATTTGATGAAAAAGAATTACTATCATCCTAAAAACATTGGTTATGCTGCATTTGACACAACTAAACCAGAGCTTGATTTGTCACAACATCGTTTTTCCAGCGTCAGATCCATTAAGGTGGAACACACCGATGCTGGCAAAGATGTAAAATTGAGCTTTAGCTATAATCGAAGTAAAATGCTTGATGGATGGCATTCAGTTAAAACTTATCAATTAAATAAAATGCAAGATCAAGTTCGTGATGCGCTTTTAATCGCTATCAATGAATATGATAAAGGCAGTGAAAAAAGCCCCATCAATATTAATTACAAACCAAAGGAACTCAAGCAACCTGAAGCTGCATTGGCGCTATTGGTCGCTTTAAAAGAAAGGGCCATTATACAAGGCAAGCAATTTTATGTGTTTGATCCAAATACACATAAAAGAGTCGTCATAACGCCAAAAGCATCCTGCTCAGAGGAAGAAAAAGCTTGTTTTACACATTTTGCAGAAGAAAAACCTGCTCATAAAGGAAAAATTCGCAATAAAACCGCAGGAGAGATCCTTGGTGTTGATCCAGAAAATTTACAAGCAACGTTTCAACCGATTGTTGATGCGCAAAAGTCTCAATCAACGATGGACAAAATTGGTCACCAATACAGTAATAAAGGTGGATTTAGAATATAGTGCTTTTATTTCTTTGATTTATATCCTGGCTTTAAAGGCGCCTTGCTCGCACTTCGTGTATTGTCTTCTTGTTCTTCAACTTGTTTGCGATGCTTGCCTGCTTCTTGGGTTTTGCGGCTTTCTGCTTGAAGCGCTGCTTTTTCTTCCGGCAACACGGTTAAATCGTTACCTAAACTGGCAATTTGCATTACTTCTTGCACGCTAATACCTAATACTTTGGCGATTTGTGCGACAGAGCAAAATCCAATTAAATACCAACACAACACCCATTGTCTTAGGGCCCGTATTTCGCCAATGGGCAAACCTGTAAAATCATCAAAATCGCATGGGCTACCATCACCTTTACAATTTAGGCATATATAGTAATGGCGTTTATCAATGGCATTACTTGGCGGATCTCTTCTTACCACATTGGTGGAATGACAACGTGGACAAACAACCCCTTGTGGCCAACGTAACATTTTGAGTGTTTTAAAAATTTCAGTTTCACCAAGCAAATTTTTAATTGCAGCGATTCGGGAATCGACCTGAGTTCCTCTTGGCAAATCGCGTAATCGTTTTAATGCTTTGAGATTGTCATCTTCAGGTTCATTAGGCACTTTCTTTTCCTCTTCCTTGGAATCGACAGGTTTTTTTGCGTTGGCGCAGATAGGCTTTATTACTTGTTTTGCGGGAGGTTCAGATAATTGAAAAGTAATATCACCTTTAGTTCGGCTTGAAGTATTAAAAAAGGCTGTAGGAAGTTTTTGATGTTTATTGAGAATGGTGGTATTCCCTTCATCTTTTGGATTGAAGGGCGCTGCTACGCTATCCTGCGAGGAAGTAATTAAGGATGTTATTTTTTTTAGCCAGTCGGGCATAATTTTAGTGCTACTCCATTTATTTCATTAACATCTGTCCTTGTGATCCTTTGGTTATAGTTATTTTACTAGTATATTTTTTCCATTTTCCCACGGTCTTTCATAAATTAATTGTTAAAACCAAAGCATTTCACGGCTAGTTATTAAACCTTATTCTTAAGAGTTGGTCAACTTTTACGGTTTTGGTTTTGCTCTAAAATGGGGTAATTGAATACCACATTGTGTTTCTATTTGTGTGGTTAAAGTGTTAAAAGTAGGCTGACCCTTTTGTTGAGCTTCACGAAGCAAAGGTAAAAATGCTTTATTTTTAAAAAATACATCATTAATTGTACTAATATTTTCAATGGTACTTTTAACTTGGCTTAATAAAAACCTGTCATCTTGGCTTTCATCTAAATAATTCTGTAGTTTGGCGATATCAGGAGACTTAGACATTTTAACTCCGAATTTATCTCACATAGAGGCTTGCGCAGGAACAGTGACTCCAATCATTTTCAATTCTTGAGTAAATACATCTTCAGTTAGTTCGTCAAGATGGTACTTTTCAAGTATTGGCATAAGTTCAATGACAAACTCATTGAATCGCATTATATCATGTAATTGCTTAATTCTCTCGCTTACCTTATCGACGCCTTCCTCATTCCAAGGATGTCCTTGCGGAGAAGGGATCCCTAATTTATTTAATAATTCAGCAATCTGGGCTGAGGTCATTTGTTTTGCTCGATATTCCAGAAATTGTTTTTCTAAATTAAGCGCAGATTCGTTAAACTTAATCCTTTCTAAAACTTTTTGCAGTTGACTTAAAACCCATTGGCCGCCTTCAGGCGCGGTAAACCCTTCTTCATTTAAAGCACTTACCATTTTACGTTGTGAGTAACCTTTTAGCCGGTAACTATTGATCACAGGTTGTAGCATCAATGCAAAAACAATAGCATTATCTATTTTTGGTTTATTTACTTTACTGATAACATCTGAGGCATGAGGATTGCCTGATTTGGCGGTAGTTCGACTTAAACCTGCTTTAATAAGTTGTCCATGTAATTCTCTTTGTTTTTTTGCATGTTCAACTAGCGCGGCAAAATTGTCTTTTTTAATGAAGGGTTGATCACAACAATGAAATTCAACATTTTCATTGGCAATTAAGCGTAGTATTTGCTTAGCAAAACTTTCATTATTGGTAAGATTTCTGATTTCTCCAATGATAAGGCTTGCATTTTTTTCAAGACAAAAAGACACAGCTTCTTCAAGTTCAGGCCAACGGTGGCGATGACGTTGCTCTTCACCGATTTCTGTAAAGGTTTTTAATAACGTCCCACTATGTTGGGTGATATGTTCCTGGATGCGTTTTTCTTGTGTATACAAGGCTTGATTGGAGAAAATAACTTGTGGACCTGCACGACGCGAAGGATTAATGATATATGCCACAAATAAATTAGACACAAATACTCCATTTAATATTAATTAAGTGTGAGCCTACAATTGCAAAGCACTATAGACCTAGTATAGATTATATCTTTGCTATATATCCATATACTCTTTCCATTTTGAATTTAGGCTTTGTTGCTTGCGCTTACTCACCCCAGTCATGT
>JAFECR010000008.1:43441-45274 GCA_018242045.1 Pseudomonadota bacterium
TTTGAATTTAGGCTTTGTTGCCTGTACTTACTCACCCCAGTCATGTGCTTCCTTTTGCCCCTAATTCAAATCATCTTCTTCATCGCGTTTGGTAAGCACTTCAAAACCTGATTCTGTGACGAGTACAGTATGCTCCCATTGTGCTGATAAGCTATGATCTTTGGTAACTACTGTCCAACCATCAGGCAAAAGTCTTGTTTGGCGTTTGCCTGCATTAATCATCGGTTCGATAGTAAAGATCATTCCTGGCACCATTTGTAATCCTGTTTTAGCTTTTCCATAATGTAATATTTGTGGATCTTCATGAAAAATTTTGCCGATCCCATGGCCACAATATTCTCTAACCACTGAAAAATGATGGGCGTGGGCATGATTTTCGATGACTTCCCCAATATCTCCCAAATAGTTGCCCGCTTTTACTTGAGCAATACCAAGCATCATGCATTCACGAGTTACCTTGATAAGGCGCGCAGCTTGCACGGAGGCTTCACCAACAATAAACATTTTGCTGGTATCGCCATGGTAACCATCTTTGATAACCGTCACATCCACATTAATGATATCGCCATCTTTTAATTTTTTTTCATTTGGGATCCCATGGCAAATCACGTGATTGACCGAAGTGCAAATGGATTTAGGAAATCCTTTGTAGTTCAGTGGCGCAGGGATAGCTTGCTGCGTATTAACAATATAGTTATGACAAATATCATTAAGTTCCAGAGTGGAGATCCCTGGTTTAATATAGGGGCCAATCATATCTAATACTTGACCAGCTAGTTTCCCAGCAACACGCATTTTCTCAATTTCATCTGCCGTTTTTATAGTGATTGTTGATTTTTCGGTCATAGACGTCTCACAAGTACCTTATTTCTTTATTTAATATAGCGTATATGATATAAACCCCCGCCAGAGAGTGCAATTTCGCTTCTCTGAATCTATGAGTTAATTAAAAAACACACATGTGTCGACACATTGTTCTGGGTGCTAACAATTTATATAGTTAGTTGAATAATGGGGCGCATGGAGGCTTAACCCTAACTGGAGTAAACATAATGAATTCAATAACCATGCGTCAAATGCTTGAAGCAGGCGTTCATTTTGGTCACCAAACTCGTTTTTGGGATCCCAAAATGAAACCCTATATCTTCACCGTTAGAAACAAAATTCATATTATCAACTTAGATAAAACATATCCCTTGTTTCACGAGGCGTTGAGTTTTATTAGACGCTTAGCAGCTAGAAACGGTAAGATCTTGTTTGTTGGTACAAAAATGTGCGCAAGCAACATCATTAAAGAACAAGCAGAGCGTTGCGGCATGCCCTATGTTAACTATCGTTGGCTTGGTGGGATGTTAACAAACTTCAAAACAGTAAAGCAATCCATTAAACGCTTGCAAGAACTTGAAGCAATGCGAGATGACGGTACCTTCGAAAAATTAGTAAAGAAAGAAGCATTGATGCGTAGTCGAGAGTTGCAAAAGCTAGAGCGCAGCCTTGGCGGGATCAAAGAAATGGGCAGTTTACCGGATGCACTTTTTGTCATTGATGTTGGTCATGAGAAAATTGCAGTACGTGAAGCAAATAATTTAAGGATCCCAGTGGTGGGTGTGGTGGATACCAACAATAACCCACATGGTATCGACTATATGATTCCTGGAAATGATGATGCGCTTAGAGCGATTGAGCTTTACGTTTCAAGCGTGGCAGATGTTATTTTAGATGCAAGGGGAAGTTTTGCCCCCATGACTGAAGAGAGTGAATTTGTTGAAATGGAAGAGGATGAGGGCTAATTTTGAATTTAGATTAGCAATATACTCGCGCCAGTTTGAAACT
>JAFECR010000008.1:45291-70865 GCA_018242045.1 Pseudomonadota bacterium
AATCCAGATTACATCTTGATATTTTCTGGATTGCTTCCCCTTCGCTTCGCTCTGGGTCGCAATGACGGAACTCCTAATTTCAAAGTGGGAAGAGTATAACCTAGGGGGCCAATGCCCCCTCATTTTTGTTGAATAGGGGGTAAGATGACAGACATTACAGCAGCAATGGTGAAAGAACTTCGTGAGCGAACTGGAGCAGGCATGATGGAATGCAAAAAAGCGCTGGTTGAAGCTAAAGGAGTTATGCAAGATGCCGAAGAAATTATTGCAAAATCTGGTCACAAAAAAGCGGCCAAATCTGCTTCTAGAACAGCTGCTGAAGGGCGCATCGTAATAAGCTCTTTACCACAATTTGCAGTTGTGCTTGAAATCAATTGTGAAACAGACTTTGTTGCAAGAGATGATAGCTTTATTCAATTTTGTCAACAAGTTTCCCTCAGAGCAACGAATGGCCAAATAACTTCCATTGAAAAATTAAATGAAGCACTATTAGATGAAAATGTAAGCGTTGATGAAGCTCGCAAAAGTTTAATTGCAAGATTAGGGGAAAATATACAAGTAAGACGCATTGACAGTATCAATGCAACAATGCCGACACAAGTCATTGGTCAATATGTCCACAATGCGCGTATTGGTGCCTTAGTTTTAATTGAAGGTCAAGATGAAGCTCTAGCTAAAGATCTTGCGATGCATGTTGCGGCAATGAAACCCCAGTATCTTACCATTGAAGATGTGCCACAAGCAGTTGTTGCTAAGCAAAAAGAAATCATGCTCGAAGTTGCAAAACAAAGCGGCAAACCAGATAACATCCTTGAGAAAATAGTTCAAGGTCAACTGCAAAAACACTTTGGAGAACTGTGCTTAACTGGCCAAGCTTTTTTCAAAGATCCTGATCAAACGATTGGTGCATTGCTTAAATCTAAACAGGCAAAAGTGATCAAGATGATACGCTTTGAAGTCGGTGAAGGAATTGAAGTAAGCAAAAAATCATTTGAAGAAGAAGTCATGGCCCAAGCTCGTGGGAGCAAGTCATGACAGGAATTCCCGTTTATAAGCGGATTTTACTTAAACTGAGTGGTGAAGCTTTGATGGGAGAAGAGCACTTTGGGATTGATCCTAAAGTGCTTGATCGCATTGCCAAAGAGGTCGGTGAGCTGATTCATCTTGGCGTTGAAGTTGGTTTGGTAATAGGGGGTGGCAACCTTTTTCGAGGAAAAGCGCTATCAAAAGCAGGGCTTGGTCGAATTTCAGGAGATCAAATGGGCATGTTGGCAACCGTAATGAATGCGATTGCCATGCGAGATGCTTTAGAAAGAGCTGGGCTATCTACTCGTATTATGTCAGCGATTCCTATGAGCGGCTTTGTTGATCATTACGATAGACGTAAAGCGATTCATCATTTACAACGAAAAAGGGTGGTTATTTTTTCTGCTGGCACAGGAAACCCACTTGTGACAACAGACTCTGCTGCAAGCCTTCGTGCTATAGAAATTGAAGCAAATATTTTATTGAAAGCAACAAATGTGGATGGCGTATACTCAGCAGATCCTGCCATTAATCCAATGGCAATGTTATATGAGAGCATTACCTTTGCTAAGGCTTTAGAAAAGGAACTGGGAATTATGGATCTTACGGCTTTTTGTCAATGTCGAGATCATAACATGGCTATTCGCGTATTCAATATTAATAAACCTAATGCATTGTTGCGCATTGTTAAAGGTGAAAGAGAAGGAACTTTGGTAGAACGGGGGGGAGAATGATTAACGATATTCAAAAAGATGCTAAAGACAGAATGAATAAAAGCATACGTGCCCTTGAAGATGATTTAGCAAAGCTGCGTGCTACCAGAGCGCACCCTAACTTGTTAGAAGGAGTGATGGTGGTTTATTACGGCACACCAACCCCTTTAACTCAAGTGGCAAGCGTGGTCGTTGAAGGTGCGTTACTTTTGTCGGTTAAACCTTTTGAAAAACGAATGGTGCCAGATATTGAAAAAGCAATTCGTTCATCAGATTTAGGTTTAAATCCAGCCACTTCGGGTGACATTATCCGCGTGCCCTTACCCCCCTTAAGCGAAGAGAGACGCAAAGAGCTTATTAAGAAGGTTAAAGCGGAATGTGAGAACGCCAAGGTAGCCATTCGCAATATTCGCCGCGATTCTAATCAACATATTAAAGATTTACTTAAAGATAAATCTATCGGCGAAGATGAGCAGCGAAAAGCTGAAGAAATGATGCAAAAGCTAACAGATAATTATATTCATCAAATTGATGAGATGCTCAGTAAGCGTGAGAAAGATTTATTGGAGATTTAATTTTCTTGTCGTACGCAAATCATCCTGGCATTAAAGCAAACGAAAATAATATCCCAAAGCATGTGGCTATCATTATGGATGGTAATGGACGCTGGGCAAAAGCAAGAGGCTTTAGCCGTACCAAAGGCCATCAAAAAGGGGTAGAAATTGTCAAAGAGGTGATTAAATATTGTCAGGAAAACGGTATCCAAGTTTTAACTTTATTTGCATTTGGGGTTGAGAATTGGAAAAGGCCCAGCAAAGAAGTGCGAAATTTATTTAGATTGTTTTTTTTAGTTTTGAGAAAAGATCTTGTTAATCTCAATGAAAATAACATTCAACTGCGAATAATTGGTGACAAAACAGCGTTTAATCGGGCGTTAAAAACAGCGATACAGGATGCTGAAATACTGACCCAACAAAACACCGGGTTGGTATTAAATATTGCGGTGAATTACAGTGGTCGCTGGGATTTAATAAATGCCATTCAAAAGGTTTTAAAGAGAACAAGCGAAAAATCAGAAATCAGTGAAGCACAGTTAAATCAAGAACTCTCATTATTTGGCTTGCCTGAACCTGATTTATTTATTCGCACTGGCGGCGTTCAAAGAATTAGCAACTTTATATTATGGGAACTTGCCTATACAGAGCTTTATTTCACAAAAACGCTTTGGCCTGATTTTACCAAGGCAGAATGGGATAATGCTTTAGCAGATTTTGCTTTGCGCGAGCGTCGTTTTGGATTAACTGGAGAACAATTAGGATAACCATGCTTGGTCAAAGAATATTAACAGCGCTCTTGCTTATTCCTTTAGTATTGTGGGCTGTCTTTTCTCTGAGTCCTTTAGCTTTTGTTATCTCATCCTTGGTTGTATTTGTATTTGCAGCCTTAGAATGGGCACAGTTGTGCCAATTTAAATCAATGCAAAAAAGCATTTTTCTCGTTGGCTTTTTATTGTTTTGTGCTCTAATTTACTGGGTTAATCATTTGGGTTCGCTGTTGATAGGAACTTTACTATGGCTTGCCCCATTATATTGGGTTAGTACTTATAAAGGTCACCCTCCCTATATCCTTCAATTAAAATTCATGAAAGCCTTATTCGGCATATTCATTTTGGCTTTTGCTTGGCAAGGGTTGTGTTTCATTCGAAATGCACAAGGGCCTTGGTGGCTTATCCTATTATTTGTGCTTGTGTGGGCTTGTGACACCTTTGCTTACTTTGTTGGCAGGAAATGGGGGAAAATGCCATTGTTGTCTGAAGTTAGCCCAAATAAAACAATCGAAGGATTTTTAGGCGGCGTGTTTGGTACTTTGACATTATCCTGTTTGATTTATATTGCATTCGTAAAATCAAATTTGAGCATGAGCCTGCCCTTTATAGTTTGGCTAAGTATTTCGTATGTCACTATTTTACTCACGGTATTGGGCGATCTTTTTGAAAGTTTGGTTAAGCGACTAGTTAATGTTAAAGATAGTGGACGTATTTTGCCAGGTCATGGTGGGATCCTAGATAGGATCGATAGTTTAGTCGCAGCACTGCCCTTTTATGCATTAAGTTTGGCATGGACAGCAAGCGGATAATCCCTATGGAAAAATGTAAGATTAGTATTCTTGGCTCAACCGGTTCAATTGGACAAAGTACCTTAAAAGTTATCAGTCAGTATCCTGCGCATTATGAAGTTTTTGCCTTAAGCGCCCACACGAATTATGAAAAATTATTTGAGCAATGTTGTATATTTAAGCCTCGTTACGCAGTAATGACGGACACTTATGCGGCCGCACAATTAGAAAATCTTCTTAAAATGCAAGGGCTGCCTATCAAAGTATTACAAAAAGAATCTGGATTATCTTATATTGCGCAGCATGAAACAGTTGCCAAAGTGGTATGCGCGATCGTGGGCGCAGCAGGCCTTCTGTCAACCTTAAGTGCCGTTGAGGCCGGTAAGCAAGTTTTAATTGCTAATAAAGAGTCACTGGTGATGGCAGGGGATTTCTTATTGGCAATTGCTAAGAAAACAGGCGCAATTTTACTTCCGATAGATAGCGAGCATAATGCGTTATTTCAATGCATGCCACCTCAGTATATTGTTGGAAGCCGCCCTGAAGGCGTACATAAAATCATTTTAACAGCATCTGGTGGCCCTTTTCTCTCGATGTCTAAATCTATGCTTGAGAATGTTACGCCTGCTATGGCTTGTCAACATCCTACTTGGAAAATGGGCAAGAAAATAACCATTGATTGTGCAACTTTAATGAATAAAGGATTAGAGATCATCGAAGCCAGCAAATTATTTCAATTTGATGCGAGCGAGATAGCGGTTGTTATACATCCTCAAAGTATCATTCATTCACTTGTGGAATATGTGGATGGTTCGCATTTAGCACAATTAGGTGCACCAGACATGTGTGTGCCTATCAGCTATTGTTTGTCTTGGCCAAATCGCCATGCTTGCGGAGCAAAGCCGCTGAGTCTCACCAAAATTGGACAATTAACTTTTATGGAGCCTGATACAGATAGGTTTGCGTGTTTAAACTTGGCTTATGAGGCGCTTAAACTTAAAAATGCAAGTACAGCTGTGCTAAACGCCAGCAATGAAGTTGCGGTGCAAGCTTTTGTCGATGGGCAAATATCTTTTGTTCAAATTGCAACGATAGTCGACAAAGTGTTACAAAAATACTGTCATTTGCCGGCAAACACATTACCAGAGATTTTGCATGCTGATAGCGTAGCACGCAAGCATGCAATCGCCTTAACTCACTTTAGTAAACAATTAGTTAATTTATGAGTAGCATTTTAATATCCATTTTAGCATTTATCATTGCGATTGGGGTCCTAGTCACCTTTCATGAATTTGGTCATTTTTGGGTCGCAAGACGGCTTGGTGTAAAAGTACTTCGTTTTTCAGTTGGTTTTGGTAAACCGCTTATACGTTGGCGAGATAAACAGCAAACTGAATATGTTATTGCCGCCATTCCCTTGGGCGGTTATGTCAAAATGTTGGATGAGCGAGAAGGTGAGGTTGCCCAAAGTGAACTCGCTTATGCTTTTAATCGTAAATCTGTCTGGGCGCGATTTGCCATTGTGCTGGCTGGTCCGGTATTTAACTTTTTATTTGCCATCGTCGTTTATTGGGGTCTTTTCATGTTTGGTATTGCAGGAGCAATACCCATTATTGGAGAGATCAAGCAAAATTCGATTGCGCAACATGCAGGTCTTTTAAGTGGCGATGAGATAGTAAAAGTTAATCATCAAGTCACAAACACTTGGCAGCAAGTGATTAAGCAACTCATGCGCCGTATTGGGGATAACGATAAGCTTGAAATAGAAGCTAAACGGGAAGGGACGGTTACGACTCACTTTTTAGATCTCAGTCATTGGCAACTTAAAGGAGACAAGCCCGATCTCTTGCATGGCTTAGGGATAATCCCTTATGAAGCGCCTATTTTTCCACTGGTACAAGATGTCGTTGATGGTGAAGCTGCCATGCGCGCTGGGATATTGCCTGGTGACATTATTGTTAATGTGAGTGGAAAATCTATCAATAGCTGGAAAGACTTTACGGACATTTCCTTGAACAGTATTGACAAACCGTTACAAATAACCGTAACCCGGGATGGGAAATTGCAGCATTTTACGATCACGCCTCGGGCTAAAGAAACTGCCAATGGAGAAATCTCCGGTTACGTTGGATTGGTTGTCAAAACAGAAAAATTGCCTGATAACATGATACGTAAAGAAAAATTGAGCCTAATACCTGCGTTAATGGCCGCTATCCAAAAGACACAGGAATATATCACCATCAGCTTTAAAATTATTGGTAAAATGTTGGTGGGTGATATCGGTATGCAAACATTAAGTGGCCCGATTACCATCGCCCAAAGTGCCGGTGCCACATTAGTGGTAGGTCTGCAATATTATTTAAGCTTTCTTGCGTTAATTAGTATTAGTTTGGGGGTTCTTAATCTATTGCCTATCCCGATACTTGATGGTGGTCATTTACTCTTTTATCTGTTTGAAATAATCCTGAGGAAACCGTTGTCAGAACGAATGCAGCTTGTAGGTACCAAGATTGGTTTCCTTTTTTTAGTGTTTCTGATGTTGATTGCCTTTTATAACGACATATTACGTTTAAAATAATAAGAGTTCAAAAAATTGTTGTGAACCTTAGCTTATAATTGAATTACAAAGCTTCCTGTACAAAGAAATTAAAGCTATTGGTCGATTATTTGCTACACTTTATCGTTTTTTTCAATTCTTTGGTCACCTAAATGCAGAAGTGTTATCAATCTTGGTTTGTCTGCGCTATAATACCTGCGCTAAGTGACGTTACTCCTACAGCTCAGTTTTGAATATAGGTTCCTTCGTCTTTTTAGCATTGTGTTAACTTTTTGTATCCTTTGGAAATTTTTATGCAAAACAAAATTTATGTTGGCAATCTAAGCTACTCTCTAGATGAAGCTGCTTTACGTCAGTCATTCGTTGAATTTGGTGAAATCACTGATATCGCTTTCCCCAAAGATCGTGTTACTGGTCGTCCACGCGGTTTCGCATTCATTACTTTTGCTGACGCAAAAAGCGCTGAAGCGGCTTTGAAACTGGACGGTCAAGAAATTGGCGGCCGAAAAGTTGTTGTGAAGTTCGCGCTTGAACGTAAAGCAACTGGAGGTAGTGGTGGTGCAGGCGGTGGCCGTAGAGGGGAATCACGCTGGTAGTCGTCACTTAGTTCTATATACCGTCTGAAAAAAAGCCTTACAGCGCGAAAGTGAAGTAAGGCTTTTTTATTTAGCTGACTTTAAATTGGAATTAATTTGGCTTCTAAGCTAGCAGAGACTTCAATTTATTGCGCGCTGTGTTAGTATGGCGGCTGCGCCGAAATCCCTACGTCGTTATTGTAATGTAGGGCGAGTTACATTAAGTAACTCAAGCAAAGTGGAGGCTTCCTACTTCGCTAAAGCGATGTATGCAAGATGGAAATAGGTCTTCTAAATAAGTAAAAAAGCAAAAATGATGAATCGTTGGTGGATTGGAATAGCTGGTTTACTATCTCAATATGCGATCGCTGCTTATGCGATTGAGTCTTTTGTTGTTAAAGATATTCGCGTTGAAGGATTACAGAGAATCACAGAGGGAACGGTTCTGAATTACCTTCCAGTTCGTCCCGGTGAAACCTTAGAAGAAAGCCAAACACCACAGGTTTTAAAAGCGTTATTTGAAACAGGGTTTTTCCAAGATATCCAATTGGAAAGAGAAGGTAATGTTTTAGTTGTAAAACTAATCGAAAGGCCGACCATTGGTAAGGTGAGTGTTTCGGGAAATAAGGATATTACCAAAGATAACTTGCTTGAAACCTTAAAGTCTGCGGGTTTAGCAGAAGGTTACGTATTTGATAGATCTGTGCTTGAGCAAGTAAGTAATGAATTAGAACGGCTCTACTTCAGCCATGGAAAGTATGGTGTAAAAGTAGAAACCACGGTTGAAGTGCAAAAACTTAATCGTGTGAACATCAGTATCACCATTGACGAAGGTCAAGCCGCTCGAATTAAAGCTATCAATATTGTTGGCAATAGACGATTTACTTCCAACGAGTTATTAACCGTATTCACTTTGGCGCCGACAAACCCACTAAGTAGTTGGGTAACCCGTTCCGATCAATACGATAAGCAAAAGTTAGCTGCAGATTTGGAATCTTTACGTACTTTCTACTTAGACAGAGGTTATCTTAATTTTCGTATTTTCTCGACCCAAGTTTCTATTACACCAGACAAACAAGATATTTTTATAACCATCAATTTAGAAGAAGGTGAACAATACACGCTGGGTGGTTTTCAATTATCTGGAAATACCATACTCCCTGAACCCGAGCTGTTACCTTTGGTTCAATTAAAAGTAGGCGAAACTTTTTCACGCGCAAAAATAGCAGCGATTGTCAAAAACTTATCTGATCGCTTAGGCCAAGAAGGTTATGCATTTGCCAAAATTAACCCAGTGCCAGAGATCCAAGAAGGGGATCTCAAAGTTAATTTGATATTTTATTTTGAGCCAGGCCAAAGAATATACGTTAGACGCATCTTATTTGAGGGCAACACTAAAACCAAAGACGAAGTCATTCGTCGAGAAATGATCCAAATGGAAAGTGCCCCAGTTAATACAAAGAAAATTGAAGATTCTAAAGTGCGATTAAATCGTACGGGGTTTTTCTCTGATGTTAAAGTAGATTTAAGACCCGTTGCAGGCAGTACAGATGAAGTAGATGTTGTTTATACCGTCGAAGAAGCTTCAGCAGGTCAGTTAGGCGGAGGCGTCGGCTATTCAGATGTCGATGGCCTATTATTTAATGCCAATATAAGTAATCGTAACTTTCTAGGTACTGGTAAAAGTATCGATTTTAATTTTAATCGCAGTAAAGCTTATACAACCTATAGCATGGCTTACAACAATCCTTACTACACTCTAGATGGGATTAGCAGGGGGTTCAATCTTTACTATAGTGAAACAGATTTAGGCAAAGCGACCAGCATTACCAGCTATACCACAGATGCTTATGGGGCTAATGTCAGTTATGGTATGCCGATCTCTCCTGTTGATAGATTAACATTTGGCTACGGCCTTCAATCCACAACTTTAAAACAAGGTTCGGTTATACCGCTAGAAATTATTGAATTTATCGAGCAAAATGGCACGAAAAGTAATGAGGTAACGCTAGCCGTTGGTTGGATACATAACACGTTTGATCGTTATGTATTCCCTGAAAATGGTTTAATGCAATCTGCTGGCGCAACTTCGTCTGTGCCTGGTTCGAACTTACAATACTACCGCTTAACCTACAATGTTCAGTGGTATAAAAGCTTAGTCTATGGCTTTATTTTTACGAGTGGTGGTACGGTTGGTTTTGGAAATGGCTACGGTAAAACAGAGCTGTTGCCATTTTATAAAAATTTCTTTGCAGGTGGCTCGCGTACTGTAAGAGGCTTTGAAGAAAGTAGCTTAGGCCCTAGAGATTCGCTTAATAATCCTTCTGGTGGTAATTTCTTAGTTACTGGTACAGCAGGGCTTGTTTTACCAAACTTTATTGCCCCAGAAACCAGGGCAGTGCGAGTGTCATGGTTTGTAGATGCAGGACAAGTATATGCGATAGGAGGAGAGGCAAGTCTGGTTGATCCACAAATATCACGAAACCCGACTGGTCTTCGCTACTCTACAGGGGTGTCTTTAACCTGGATGTCGCCGATTGCACCGTTAGTTTTTAGCTTAGCTGCCCCTTTAAATGAACATGAAGGGGATAAGATTCAGAAATTTGCCTTTACTTTTGGAACTGTCTTTTAAAGAGGAGAATAACTGTGAAAACACTGAAACAACTAATAGCAGGAATGAGCTTTGTTGTCGTTTCCTTATTGCCTACCTATGCCCAAGCAGATGGTGGTTTAAAGATTGGGGTTATCGACATGAGAACCATTGTTAACACGGCGCCTCAAGCTAAAGAAGCAATGGAAAAATTGAAAAAAGAATTCAAAGCTCGCGAAGAAAAAATTGTTAGCTCAGAAAAAGCACTTAAAGAAAAAGCTGAAAAGTTGCAACGAAATGGTGCCATTATGAGCGAAGCTGAAAAAGGCAAATTAGAAAGCGAAGTGCTGGCAGATCAACGTAAATTGCAGCATTTGCAAACTGAATTTCGTGAAGATGCTACCATTCGACAACAAGAAGAAATGAAAAAACTCATGGATAAAATTAACCATGTTGTTGACGATATTGCTAAAAAAGAAAAATACGACCTTATTATTCACAAAGATGTTGTGCCATTTGCAGCTAAAACTGTCGATGTAACGGATAAAGTGCTTAAGGCCATTGGTTCAGCGTAATGAGTACCATTTTAACTAAAACAAATAAGCATACCCCAGAGGACTGTACTCTGGGGTTTCTAGCAGAAAAAACCAATGCCATGTTGCATGGCGATCCGAATTTAAAGATCCAAGGTGTTGGCACAATTTCACAAGCAAAACCAGGCGAAATCACCTTTGTTGCGGATTTGAAATATCGCAAATTTATTTCAACGACAAAAGCATCAGCAATTATTTTAAGTGCACAAGAATTCGATGCATTTCCAGTAAGTGCTGCATTGATTTGCAAAGATCCCAAAGTTGTTTACGCTAAAGTGGTTGAAATTTTATATCCGTTTCTCCCTATTAAGACACAAATTCACCCAAGTGCCGTTGTGGGCGCAAGCAGTGAAATTCACCCCGATTGTTACATTGGTCCCAATTGTGTGATTGGGGAGAATGTAAAAATTGCAGCGAATGTGGTTATTGGTGCGAATACGGTTATTGAAGATGGTTGTGAAATTGGAGAATCGACCGTAATCAAAGCTAATGTCACAATTTATCATCATTGCTATATTGGCAGTGACTGTCTTATCCATTCAGGTGTGGTTATTGGTAGTGATGGGTTTGGTTTTGCTAATGAAAGAGGTAAATGGCTAAAAGTAGCTCAGATTGGTGGTGTTAAAATAGGTGATAGAGTTGAAATTGGTGCTAATACCGCTATTGATAGAGGTGCTATCGAAGACACCGAAATTGGCTCTGATGTCATTTTAGATAACCTTATTCAAATAGCCCATAATGTTAAAATAGGTCAAGGCACCGCTATTGCTGCCAATTGTGGCATTGCTGGTAGTGCTCAGATTGGTAAATATTGCTTAATTGGGGGCGGAACCGGCATTGTTGGCCATATCAAAATTGCTGATTACGTTAGCATTGTTGGTGGTTCCAATGTAGGGCAATCTATCACAGAACCTAATGCTTATGCTTCTGGTTTAACAACGACCGATATGAAAACCTGGAAACGGAATTTAGTGAGATTTCATCAATTAGATGAATTGGCAACACGCCTATTTGCATTAGAACGAAAACTAAAGGAGGCTTAGGAGTGTTGGAAGGTAATAAGACACTAACCATCCACGAGATTATCAAGCTGCTGCCGCATCGCTATCCATTTCTTATGATCGATAAAGTTTTAGATTATGAAGAAGATACGTTAAAAGGTATTAAAAATGTCACTGTGAATGAACCATGTTTTATGGGGCATTTTCCAGATAATGCGGTAATGCCTGGTGTGCTCATCATTGAAGCCCTAGCGCAAGCGGGAGCGATCCTTGCTTATTTAAAAACCAAAAGTAGCCCGAGAGATTATATATTTTTCCTTGCTGGCATTGATAACACAAAGTTTAAACAAGTTGTTTCACCAGGAGATCAGTTGCTTCTTGAAGTAACGATTGGTGTCAATAAAGGGAATTTTTGGAAACTTCACGGCGTTGCCACAGTGGACGGAAAAGTTGCTTGCTCGGTCGATATACTAAGTGCAATGAGGAAATTGAGTCAGTGATTTCAGATAAAGCTATTATTGATAAAAGTGCTAAAATTGCTGCCAATGTGGAAATATCCCCTTACACCGTCATTGGTAAGGATGTTGAAATTGGCGAAGGCACGTGGGTTGGCCCACATGCTGTCATCAATGGTCCAACTAAAATTGGTGCTAACAATAGAATTTATCAGTTTGCCTCTATTGGTGAGGCGCCACAAGATAAAAAATATGCAGGTGAGCCTACTCGTCTAGAAATTGGTGATAATAATACTTTTAGAGAGTGTAGCACCGTTTCTAGAGGGACCAAGCCTGGTGGTGGACTTACCAAAATTGGTAATGATAATCTTTTTATGGCATATGTTCATATCGCGCATGATTGTATTGTTGGGAATAATACAACTTTTTCCAATAATGCCTCTTTGGCGGGACACGTGACGGTGGATGATTTTGCAAACTTAGGTGGCTTCGTTGGGGTTCATCAATTTTGCAATATTGGTAGCTATTGTTTCTGTGCGGGTGGCAGCATGATAGTTAAAGATGTGCTTCCCTTTATTACGGTATCCGGGAACCTTGCTCAAGCCTATGGTTTGAATGTAGAAGGTTTAAAAAGACGTCAATTTACTGCCGAAATTATTACGCATTTGAAACGGGCTTATAAGATATTATATCGCCAAGGGTTAACACTAGAAGAAGCAGTCCATAAGCTGGAAGGTATGATTCCAGATTGTAACCAAGTGCAAGTTTTAATTGAATTCATTAAAAAGTCGACACGCGGTATCATTCGTTAATGGGTTTAACTTTTGCTTTGGTTGCCGGTGAGGAATCTGGAGATATTCTAGGATATGATCTCATAAGGGCATTAAAGCAACATTTCCCTAATGCTCATTTTGAAGGGATAGGGGGTGAGAGAATGAAATCATTAGGGTTTCACTCCTTATTCCCATTAGAACGTCTATCAGTGATGGGTTTAATTGAACCGCTTAAAAGATTACCTGAGATCTTGGCCATGAGAAGTGCTTTAAAACGGCGCTTTTTGCAAACAAAACCCTGCATCTATATAGGTATCGATTCGCCTGATTTTAATTTGTCTTTAGCTAAAACACTTAAATCAAATGGCATAAAAACAGCGCATTATGTTAGCCCAACTGTATGGGCTTGGCGCAAAAGACGCATTAAAACAATCAAAAAAGCTATCGACTTAATGTTAGTGCTTTTTCCTTTTGAACAAAAAATTTATGAAGATAACCATATTCCTGTTTGTTTTGTTGGTCATCCATTAGCAGATGTTATTCCGCTGACGTCAGATAAATTGCAAGCTCGCCAGGAATTAAATTTGCCAGCAGCGGGTAAAGTTGTAGCACTTTTGCCTGGAAGTCGAGAACAGGAATTAAATTTTTTGGCAGAGCCTTTTATTCAAACTGCAAATTGGTTAAAAGAACAAGATCACAATTTGATGTTTATAACAGCCTGCCCGAATTTAGCGCGAGAACAGCAGTTTAAAGCTGCAATAAGACAACATAAAGGCCCTTTGATACATTTTTATCAACAAAAAGCACAAGAAGTGATGACAGCGTCGGATGCGATATTGGTTGCATCAGGTACAGCAACACTACAAGCCATGTTAGTAAAGCGGCCAACTGTTATTGCTTATAAAATGTCTTCATGGGTATTTGCGATCGCTAAAAGATTAATTAAAATTCCCTATATCGGATTGCCGAATTTATTGGCCAAAGCCTGTATTATGCCTGAATTTGTTCAAACTCAAGTTCAGCCTCATGACATGGGTAAACAACTGCAAGCCTACTTAAATGAGCCCGAGTTGCAAAAACAAAACTTGATTACTTTTCTAAAAATCCACAAGGCCTTAAAAAAAGACGCAGGGGCAAGAGCAGCACAGGCTATCACGAAATTATTATAATATGTACGCGTTAAAGGGAACGAAGTATAAATTAAAACTGGGAAGAACAAATGATTGCAGGAGTAGATGAAGTCGGAAGAGGCCCTTTAGCAGGCCCGGTATTGGCTGTTGCCATCATCATCGATACCAAAGGTATTGAAGGAATTAAAGATTCAAAAAAACTATCATCCAGTCAACGAGAAGCACTCAGCGTCAAAATTAGAAAACAAGCAAAAGCTTGGGCATTTGGTGTTGCAAGTGTTATTGAAATAGATAAAATTAATATACTTAATGCCTCATTACTTGCCATGCAAAGAGCTGTTGCAAATTTAAGTATTGTGCCAGACCGAATCATGGTTGATGGAAATCGTTGCCCTCATGTTTCCATGCCAGCCAAAGCGATTATTGGTGGCGATGATATCGTTCCTCAAATCAGCGCGGCTTCTATTGTAGCAAAAGTAATGCGTGATTATTTAATGTGCGTTTTTGATAAACATTATCCGGAATATGGTTTTGCCAAACATAAAGGATATGCCACTAAAGATCATCTAAAGGCTATCCAACAGTACGGTATTTGTGCTATCCACCGTAAAAGCTTTGCTCCGATTAAAACATTGGCAGCGAGCGTGGTATGAGTCATGGATTTGTGCATTTACATGTACATTCTGAATATTCCATTATCGATGGTTTGATACAAATTAAATCATTATGCCAAGAAGTTAAACATCACGGTATGCCTGCCGTCGCTATAACTGATATTTGTAATCTTTTTGGTATGGTTAAATTTTACAAAGAAGCGACTGCTCAAGGAATTAAACCTATTATTGGTTGTGAGCTATGGATTGAAAACGATGATAAATCAAATCTCTGCCATAAAGTGGTCGTTCTTTGCCAAAACAAAATTGGCTATCAGAACCTTACGTTGCTTATCAGCAAGGCCTATCAATTTGGTGAGCATCAGATGGTGCCATTGCTTAAAAAATCTTGGTTATTTGAAAATACCGAAGGCTTAATTGCACTCAGTGGTGCCCAATTTGGTGAAATTGGCCAAACCTTAATCCACGGTTCTTTAGAAAGCGCCAAGAAATTACTTCTACAATGGATGCAAATTTTCCCAAATCGATTTTACTTAGAAATACAGCGTAATGGACGCAGTCATGAAAAAACATATGAAAGCGCTGTGATTGCTTTATCTACTAGTTTAAATTGCCCGTTGGTGGCAACAAATGAGGCAGTTTTTTTAAAAAAAGAGGATTTTGATGCACATAAAGCGCGTGTTTGCATTCAAGAAGGAACAACCTTAGAGGCAACACAAAACACAAATTACAGTCAAGCCCAGTATTTCAAATCTGTTGAAGAAATGCAGCGTTTATTTAGTGATTTGCCACAAGCGCTTGAAAATACAGTTGAAATTGCAAAAAGATGTTCATTAAGTCTTGCACTATATCAACCTGTTTTACCTTCTTTTCCCGTACCTTCAGGCTTAACAGAACAAACTTTTTTACAAAAAGCATCAAATGAAGGGTTAGAAAAAAGGCTTGCGTTTAAATTTAAGCAAAAAAACTACTCATCGCATGAGATGGAAAACTTACAACAAAAATATGAAGAAAGGCTAGACAGTGAACTCTCAGTAATACAAGAAATGGGTTTTCCAGGTTATTTTTTAATTGTGGCAGACTTTATCCAGTGGGCAAAAGCAAAGCAGATCCCAGTTGGTCCAGGAAGAGGATCAGGCGCAGGTTCGCTTGTCGCTTATGCCCTTGCAATTACGGATTTAGATCCGATTGAATACGAATTACTTTTTGAACGTTTTTTAAACCCTGAGCGGGTATCCATGCCAGATTTTGACATCGATTTTTGTATGGATAATCGGGATAGAGTGATTGAATATGTTGCAGATAGGTATGGCCGTCATGCGGTTTCTCAAATCGCCACATTTGGCACTATGGCTGCTAAAGCAGTTGTCAGAGACGTCGGGCGAGTATTAGGTCATCCTTATGGATTTGTTGATAAAATTGCCAAGCTTATTCCCTTTGAAATTGGCATAACGTTAGAAAAAGCTTTGGAACAAGAACAAGCCCTACAAAAACGATATCAAGAAGAAGAAGAGGTTAAGAATTTAATTGATTTAGCCAAAAAATTGGAAGGGATCACCCGCAATGTTGGTAAGCATGCGGGTGGCATTGTGATAGCCCCATCTGCCTTAACCGACTTTGCACCATTTTTTTGTGAACAATCAAGCACCAATGTGGTCATTCAATTTGATAAAGATGATGTTGAGGCAATAGGACTGACCAAATTTGATTTTCTGGGTTTAAAAACGCTCACCATCATTGATTGGGCGGTGCAAAATGTTAATGCAATCTTAAGTGAGCAAAAAAAAGCGCTGATTGATATTCAATTTATTTCGCTAGATGATCCTCAAACGTTTCAATTACTCAAAAATTGCGCAACCACTGCCGTATTTCAACTTGAATCCAGAGGCATGAAGGAATTAATTAAGCGTTTACAACCGGATCATTTTGAAGAGATTATTGCCTTAGTAGCGCTATTTCGTCCTGGCCCCTTACAATCTGGCATGGTAGATGATTTCATTAACCGCAAGCATGGCCGCGCAAAAGTGGAATATTCTCATCCTGCGATTGCCTCTATTTTAAAGCCTACTTATGGGGTCATTTTATATCAAGAACAGGTAATGCAAATTGCTCAAACACTTGCAGGTTATACTCTTGGTGGGGCTGATTTATTACGTCGTGCGATGGGCAAGAAAAAACCAGAAGAAATGGCAAAACAACGCACTATTTTTATTGAAGGTGCGGTTAAAAGAGGTGTTGAAGAAAAGGTTGCAAGCCATATCTTTGATTTAATGGAAAAATTTGCAGGATATGGTTTTAATAAATCACATTCGGCAGCTTATGCTTTGGTATCCTATCAAACGGCATGGCTTAAAGCGCATTTCCCAAGTGCTTTTATGGCAGCTGTCTTATCTGCGGATATGAATAACACCGATAAAATGGTAACTTTAATTGAGGAATGTAAGCAATGCAAAATCAAAGTGCTTTCACCCAATATTCAAGATAGTTTATACAAATTTACTGTCACAAAAGACAATGCCATTCTTTATGGTCTTGGGGCAATTAAGGGCGTTGGTGAGGCGGCAATAGAACATATTATTGATAAAAGAAATCAACGTCCATTTAGTGATTTTGTAGATTTTTGTGAACGCGTTGATGGTATTAAAGTGAATAAAAGGATCTTTGAATCACTCATCAAATCAGGTGCATTGGATTGTTTTAAGCAAGAACGTGCCACATTAATGGCACAGCTCGATGATGCGCTATTGCGCGCAGAACAGCTAAGTAAAAATATTTCTTATGGACAAAGTGATCTATTTGCTCAAGAAAACGTGCCTCTTAATAAGCCCGTTGTGCCGCCTTGGAGTTTTACGCAAAGGTTGCAGAGTGAAAAAGAATCTCTAGGAATGTATTTTTCAGGGCATCCTATGAGCGCTGTTGAAAATGAATTAACTAAAATGCATATGCTGAAATTTAATCAAATTACTCCAAAAGGTAAAGATCAAAAAATATTCATTGCTGGTTTAGTTATGATCATTAGAAGTTTACAGACTAAAAATGGCGAAAGAATGGCTATTGTCACTTTAGATGATGGTCTAGATAAATTTGAAGTGGCTGTTTTTCCGGATCCTTATCAAAAATTTCGTGAATTGTTAATAAAAGATCAACTTATTATTGTTGAAGCATTAGCAGGGTTAGATAGTTTTAATAGTGGCATTAAAATTAAAACTCAAGCGATATATTCTCTTACTCAGGCTAGGGCAGCATTAGCCAAGAAACTTAAAATTGTTTTTACTCAAGATGCAAATGAAAAAATACCAAAATTAAAAGAATATTTGCAAATTCAAGAACGAGGGCAATGTCCGATTTATATTGAATTTAAAGGAAAGTTAGCTAATGCGCAGTTAAAACTAGATAGTCATTGGAACATGAAAATTACAGAAAAGTTGATCCACAATCTTGAAAGTAACTTTCAAGATTGTGTACAGCTTGAATATTAATAATTATCGAATGCGAAAATGTATGCCCATCCAGTGCGTTGGTGCGTTTCTTTGATAAAACAAGGACACATTTTCTTCCTCTTGGGACTTATTTTCTCGTTCAATAGCTTCTATAATCAAACGAGAAGCCCCTTTTTTGCAGAACTTTCCGCCGAATACCCTAGTTAATACATTTTTTAATTGATAATCGTTATCCATGCCACCCAAGAGATTAAGTTCTTCTATTAACTTGCGCTCATTTGGCGTAATTTGATTAAGATGATCTTCAAAAGCTGCTTTTGCTGCAACTAATTCATGAGCAAAACTTTCCCTAGCCTGTGTAATTTCCAGGCTATTTGCTAAATTTCTCAAAAGATTTAAGCTTTTTTCTGAAATGCTGCTTTTAATAGTCGGATTATATTCATTTTTGTGTTCATGAATAAACTTTGCAAGTTGCGGATATTGGTTTGTTGTCGCAACTTTCTCTAAGCGTAGAACATCGTCTAAGTCAAATGGCGGATGTTTAGCATGATTATCCTTTGGGTGATTGTAATTGACTAAACCATTTAGTTGAACCCCATCTTCTAGGCTTTCAAGATTGATGGCGTAGTTTGAATTGGTCACAAAAATTTTATTTATGTCGATATCTTTAATTGCCTCCATAGAAACAACATCTTCTGTATTGTTAAAAGTCATTTTCCCCCTTTTAAGAAGTTGGTGTTGCACGAAAGTAATAGAGACGTTTAACATTTTTGCTGCGAGCATGCTCAATGTGCCAAATTTTCCTTGTAGCCACGCTAAAGCAGCTATAAAACCAAGGCCGAGCATAAGCGGTTGTGACATAGTAAGTGCGAACGACAAAAACGGATGAAAATAAGGGTAAAACGTAAAGAGCATATTTGCACCGTAATTGACATTTAATAACATTAAACCGATATTTTGCATAAGCGGCGAATTTGAGGATAATAAACCAAAACTGAGAAAAACCAATAAATCCGCGAATGCATCGGCTGTGAATATTGCAACCATCAGTCGGACGAAGCCCGATAAAGAAAGCATTTGAAAAATTTGGGTAAATATATAATTACTTCGTGGTGGTAGCGTGTTATTTCTGGCACTGTTGGCGGCAATTAAGGGAATGATAGTTAAACCCAGTAGCCCTTTTAGGGTATAAAGCGGTAAGGTAAAAATAAATTTACCGACATTCCAAAAATAAGCATCGGTGTTGTTAGGTATAAAAGGAATTTCAGTAATTAAATCTGCGATGGAATTCCAGCAATAGAGCGCAAAAGTAAATGGGAGGCAAATAGTGACAGCCAAAAAGTCTTCCGCTACATTAGCGTAATACGTATGATATCTTTTAAAGCGCTGACTGTAATTAGGCATAAAAACCCCTATGATCTTAATGATCGAATTTTATTTTTGAAACTAATATCTGTAGGTTCAATCATATTTGCAAAATCAAATGCGATTTTATGTTTATAAGTGTCAAGATTGCGATAGCTTATTAAGTAAGTAACAACGGATTCTACATTTGCTCCAACGCTAAGCGCATTTTTAATTCCTTTATCTTTAATGCTATTTATAATGCTGGGATCAGAATATTGATCGATGGTTTCAAGTAACAATTTTTTATAGATTTTATCAAGCATATAAATACTTAAACCTACGAAAACAGTAAAGCCAATAAAAGAAAACCATGGTGCACTCATAAGATATAAACCACCCATCGTGGTTGTGCTGGCGATGATGGCTTTCGCTATTGAGGATAAGCTTTTATAAACACGAGCAATTAATCTTTGCTTTCGCATAGTAATTTCTGCTTGCGTGTCAAAGGCTGGTAATTTAAGAGGCGTTTTTTTCTTACTTTCTTCTTGAAGCAGATCCCATGCTTTAATAATGGCATTCTGATTTTCTGTAACTTCTTTCTCGATTGACGCAAATTGTATTCTTAGTTCAAGGACAGCATTAACAGCGGTTAAACATTCAAAACGTGCATTTGCCAACGTTTGTTTTTCTATCTCGATATTAGCCGTTAAATCAATTTCAGTGGTATCCCATTTGCTTAGGACAAAGAGGCGAGAACGGGAATGCTCAAGCTTGATTTTTTTTTGATGAAGTTTACCTAAGGTTAAACTATGATTTGTTTTAAATTGAGAAAGTGCTTGCTCTGCTTGAGAAGATTGTTTTTCGATGCGTTGCTTTATTTCTTTATTGGCGTTAGCTAAAGACATTATCTTTGCATAAGCTTCTTTTACTTTGGGGGGCTGTTTTGATAAGTTGTTTAATTTTTTATAAAAACTATTTTTTTCAGTTGTTGTCAGTTCCTGGATAGTTTTAAAAAGCGCGATATCAGCATCATTTTGTGTTTTTATTTCTTTTTCTGTTTCTTCTTGCTCTTTTTTGGCTTTAACGTCGGTTACATATTCATCAATGGCTTTAGCGATTTTTTGGTATTGATTTTCGCAGGCTTCATTAAATTTATCTTTTAATTCCCTTTTTTCAATAATATGATGCTGTAGCGCCACAATGTATTCACTTCTTGCTTTTTCTAACGCTATTTTTTCGAGATTAATATCCGTATTTTGCACTGTCTTGTATTTTAATGTAAATTCAGTCCAAAGTTCACTGTATTTAGCATACTTTTTGCTTACATCTGAATTTGAAATTCTTGCTGTTTCATATTCACTTTTGATTTTTACTTGATAGTTTGTTATTTCTTCAAGCTTTTCATCTAATATTGTACTGTTTTTGTTTTTATCTTTTAAATCCCCGTTAGAGATAAGTGTTTGTATTTTCTGATAAGCAGGGGGATCTTGTGCTAAAAACAATAATGCTTTTTGACTTTCTTTGATTTGAGTTATCAATGCGCTATGCTGCATTTTTTGAGCTGCTAGCACTTGGTTGATATTAGTTTGCTCTAACTGATTTTGTTCTTCAATGGATAGCAGCAAAAAATCGCGCGCTTTTTCAGCATTTTCTACCTGATTGAGATTTTGTGCTTTATCCATAAAGGCTTGTTCAATTTCAGCATGGCTTGGTAAAGGATTTTCTAAGTCAAGCAACTTTAGATATTGATTGCGCAGTTGGCCCATGGCGAGTTATCAAATAAATTAGAAAAATAACATATTACAGCAATATTATTTGCTGTCAATGTTTTACCATGTATGTGGCTAATCTCTAAGCTATTTTAAGCTAGCAAGCTTATATTTGAAACTGTCATCCGCAGTTTCAATCATCCAAGCAAAATCAAACGCGGCTTTATGCTTATAGGTAGAAAGGTTTCGTAAACTTGGCAAATAAGTTGCTACAGATTCTACCTTAGCTCCAGTGCTAAGCGCTTCCTTGATTTCATTATTATCAAGGGTGTCGATGGCGTTGGGGTTTGAGTAACTCTCGATAGTTTCTATGAGTGACTTTTTATAGGCTTTATCTAGTTTATAGATGCTTAAACCAAAAATTGCGGGTAAGGTGATAACATAAAGCCAAGGCGCACTCACTAAATATAACCCACCCATTATAACGCTACTGGCAATAACAGATCTTGTTAAAGAAGATAAGTTTCTATTAACACGCGCAAGTAATTTTTGTTTTCGTGTCGCAATCTCTTCAATTTCTTGTGTATTAATTGAGGGTAATTGGGGCGGAGTTTTTTGCTTGTTTTGTTCTTGAATCGAGTTCAAAGTATGAATAGTCACATTGTGACATTCTGCCATTTCTTTCTCGATCGTTATCAATTGTTTTCTGAGTTCAACGATGGCATGGGCAGCCATGAAACATTCAGCGCGTGTATTTGCTAATGCTTGTTTTTCTGACTCTATACTGACATTTAAATCATTTTTAGCAGTGTCACATTTCTTCAAAAAAGCAAGATGTGTATTGAAATTATCAAGTTTTTTCTGCTTTAGGTTATCATTCGCTAAATGAAGATTTTTTTTATATTGAGTAAAGTTTTGCGTTACTTGAGTAGTTTGATTTTCAATGTTTTGCTTTACTTCCTTATAGGCATCTGCGAAGGACATTATTTTTGCATACGCATCCCTGGCATCTGCTTTTGTGACATTAGTCTCACTTGATAAGGTATTGAGTTTTTCATAAAAACTATTTTCTTGAGCATAAACAAGCTCTTGGAGTATCTTTTTCAAAGCATTATCGGCATTTTCTTGAATTTTTATTTCATTATCTATTTCTTTTTTTCTTTCTTGCATGTCTTTTTGGGCCGATTGATTCACTTTTGAACCTTCTTCAGATATAGCGTCTTTTGAGGTATTTTTTGCGTTTGCTTTAATTTTATCTATCATCGCTTGAGGAAGTTTTCTTTGAGATTCTTCTTGCTGTATATTTTCTTGCCCCTGCTTCATGAAAACCTTCCTAAATAATAAAAATTTAGAAGATTAGCATAATATATAAATATTTCTGATTGTCAATTTTACTAAAGATTCATATAAGAATTTTCCAGGATATACAACAAAAAATTTATGCAGCTACACAAAAGCATTTCTTTGCATTAAACAGTAGCAAATGTCAATAGACTGACATATCATAAAAAGAGATCAGTATTGTCTATTGGGGGGTGTTGCTTGAGTGCCCATGGGCCAAATGCCTTTATAAATGAACAAATTGAATTCCAAGCAAAATTGAACGTTTTTAACCCAGAGCAAAAAGAAAGGCTTAATAACTTAAAAGCGCAAGTACAAATAACCCCTGCGAAACTGGATCTAATAAATGCAGCGATGGCTTACGATGAAATGTGTGAGTTGCATCAAGCCTTTATCAATCAATATCAAAAAGATAAAAATAGTGTAAGCACACAACAAGCCTTTAATGCTTTTATTAATAAATATAAAGAATATATGGTGGTGCATTCACCCAAAATCAGTGGTATTTCAACGGCTGAACTGGGTGATTTTAAACAATTGCTAAGTGAGAAAGCTTATATCCTAACTTCGATGTTTAAAAGCCTTGAAAAAGGTCTTGCCTCATCAGAGCTCCTGAATCAAGTTCAGCAAACTCGCAAGGCCATAGAAATTCAACAGAATACAACTAAATTTAATGTCACCGTTAATGAATTGTTAACAACCGAACAAACCTACGTTGATAGTTTAAAGCATATTATTATACATACCCCTAATATTAACGAACAAATAGCTAAAGATAAAAGTTTAAGTCAAGCACAAAAAGATGATATCAGCTCAATGATTAAGCTTGTTCAAGACATAAGTAATATTACGCAACAGCTTCAAGAAAAATTAATAGCGCTGAGTATTGCTATGCAAACAAAGACGGATATTAATCAAATAAAGCAAATAGCACAAGATATTAAGGATTTGGGTGTTAAGGCATCGGAACTTTATGGTAAGTATTCAATACTGTATCAAGACTTTGCAAAAATCACTTTTAAGCCGGATAAAAAAGTCAAAGATGAACAAATACAAAATTTAAGCTCACGTGAAATAAAAAATGCATTGATTACCCCCATTCAAAGATTTCCAAGATTGAAAATGTTGTTTGGCGAAATGGCACAAACGATTCAAGTTGATAATGATAATAACAAGCATTTTAATGAGGAACTAAAAGAGACATTAAGTGAGTTAGGATCTAGTTTTGATGTAAGTACTGCTAGAATTAACTTGATGATAACCATTGATAGTTTGAAAAAAGAAAAACAAAAATTTGAAGAAACAGTTAAAAAGCTTAGCAATAATAAAAGTTATGAAGTGTATTCAAAATTTGTAGATCAAGCAAGAGCCTATCAGCAAGCAGAAAAAAAACCTAATGAAGATTTAGAAGCAAAAATTGATATTTTGGAAAAATCATGGCCGAAACTCAAAGAAGCAAAAGCTTATGCTGACAATATAAAAAGCATGACTGAGAAAATAGAAAATACAATGCAATTACCAGAATTCAAAGATTTCAAAATGCCAGAACTTGTGCGAAATAAGGCCTCAGGCTGGCCAGAGGCGCTTTCCTTAGTTGCGCAAATGATGAGAGGTTACGTATATAATACAAAGGGGGAAGAAAAACCATGTAGTGCTAATGAAATTCATAACATTGCCTTATATCTTCCTGCTCATGTCCCTATAACAAAGATTTTTGATCAACTCATCGAAGGTTATAAAGCGCTGCAAGATAAATCGCAAAAAATAACCTATCTTAAAAATGCCAGAATTTTAATTGATGAATTAATTATCACTGATGAAAAAAAAGCTTTTTTTAAAGCAAGTGATACAAAACTGTTAAGCGTAGCCGAAGGCGGTATTGGTGTGAAAGAAAAGCTGGATGAATTTTTAAACATCGCCAAAGTTGAAACAAGTAAAAACGTAAACAAACAATTTGACAAAATTAATACATCCATTAACAAGGATTTAAAACATATTAACCAACTTCATGAGAAGCGAGTAAAAGTTAAAAATTCGGTTGAAGCAAGAACGACACTCATAAATATGAGTCAATATGTGCAAAATGATCTTAGCACAAGACCGGATAAAAAAGATCTAAAACAAGTCAAATCAACGGCAATTACTTTAGCACATGATATAAAGGAAACCAATTTACAACTTATCAGAGATCTTAACTTGACAGATTTTTATGATAAGAATTGGGAGCGTAAGGAATATCAAGAAGGGTCGTCTCTTACCAAAATTAGTAAGAGCTTTAATAATATCACAGCCATGGTCATCAATGATATTCTTTTCCATAAAAATAGTGAACACCAAAAGCAAGTTTTCGAATTCTATACCTATGTTTTGCAAGAAAGTTTAAAAGTTGGAGACTATCTATCGGCTTATGCTGTTTATGGAGGATTAACGTCATCTGTTTTGGGAAATTTAAAATATTTAACTCATGAGCAGCCACAGCTTGCTGAGATCATTAATGAGGTAGAAAACACGTTAATGCCACCTTTTACTAATAGAAAAGAACATCAAAAAAATCTTGAGTCAAAAGGCGTTGTGACAGTTGCGCATATTACCGATTTTACAAATCAAATTGTATTAACTGAAGATGGAAATTCAGATAAAGATAAACGTGGGTTAGATAACGCTGACAAATTCGAGGTAGGCGGTAAAGTTCTAAATAGTATTATGGAAATTCAAACAAAAACATTTGCAGAAACACCAAAACCACTCAATACGAATTTTATGCAAAGACAAAGTGAGCCTAAATTAAGTCAAGATGAAATTAAAGCGCGCACTCAAAAACCATCTGCCTTGCAACGAAAAAAGGATATGTTAATTGCAGGGGATGCAAAAGTAGGTGCATTTATCATTGAGCTTGAAGCTCAAAGCAGTCTTTCTAAAAATATAGAAAACCTGACAGCTGAGATAAAAGAACTTGAGAAATTAAAGACACCGGAACTAAAAAAATCGAATAAGCTCGGATATTTAAAAAATATAGAAGCGATTGCACAAAAAGAAAAAAAACTAAAAGAATTGGAGAAAGAACAGAATAAAAGCCAAAAATACACTAAGGAAGTTCAAAAGAGTGATTTGAATTTTGTGAAAATAGCAGACATCGTTAAAGAGTCCCAAAAAGAAACAGAAAAAATAAATCAAGTAAGTCAAGCACAAAATCAAACACAAACCCAGTCTGTATCTGAGATGCCACCCACGACTATCTCCAATCTCCCCCCAAAGGTAATGTCTCAACCAACATCAATCGTCTCACATACGACGCCCATGATGTTACATAGCTTTGGTAATTATAAAAATCAACGACCTAAATCGACTGATGCAAATACGCTTTCGCAAGAAAATAATGTTGCTCCCGAAACCAAAGTAAAGACACCTAAAGTGTAAAAGTCTTTAAAGCAAGTAGACTAAAATTATTGTCACTACCCAAATCTCATGCTAGTTTGCTTATATACTGCTTCCACTTTGAATTTAGAAGTTCCGTCATTGCGAGCTTTTAGCGAAGCAATCCAGAAAATATCAAGATGTAATCTGGATTGCTTCGTCGTAGACTCCTCGTAATGAC
>JAFECR010000009.1:0-10660 GCA_018242045.1 Pseudomonadota bacterium
TTCAAAGTGGAAGCAGTATATTACTTTAACATACATTGTCATGGGGGCCAGATGGCTTATTATCGATATCAACTCTTCTTTTGCATTAATTTGCGTGCCAGTGGCAAACAATGTTGTGCTATGGGCAATGCTGAATCATTGCGCGATTATGCGAAAAAACGTTTAAAAAAGCTGGGCTTACACAGGGCTGGCGAATGTCGTACTAACACTTCAAGCTGTTTGGGGCGCTGTGACGAAGGGCCATTATTAGTTATTTACCCAGATGGCATATGGTATCATTACGAAACTGAAGAAGATATAGATGAAATTATTGAACAACATCTCCTACAAGACAAAATCGTCACGCGATTGCTATTGCCAAGTGAACCTCCGAGTATGCCAGAAAGAGAAATTTAGCATTGATGATGAGAAAAGCGTGAAGATCCATTGTCACTGGGTGAGTGGTTTTGTATAATTCGCCAACTTTGAGAACTCCAAGGGAGCTGTTGCTATATGAAAACCTACGTCGCGAAACCACAAGATATTAAACGCGATTGGTTCATTGTGGATGCTAAAACCATGACAATTGGCCGTTTAGCGTCTCGTGTTGCTGCTGTTTTACGCGGTAAGCACAAAACAACCTTTACCCCTCACGAAGATACAGGGGATGCGGTAGTTATCATTAATGCCGCGCAGGTTCAGTCAACTGGTAAAAAAGAAAAAACAAAGATGTATCATCGTCATTCAGGATATATGGGCGGAATTAAGTCTGTTACCTTGGAGAAAATGAGAGAATCCCATCCTGAGAGAATTCTTCAGTTAGCTATTAAACGTATGCTTCCTCGAGGACCTTTGGGCAGAAAGATGTTTAAGAAATTATGGGTATATGCTGGTACTGAACATCCACATCAAGCACAGCAACCTAAAGAACTATCATTTAATTAAAATTGGCGCAATACAACATGGCAAAACAACAATATTATGGCACTGGTAGACGTAAAACTTGTCAAGCTCGTGTCTATCTTAAAAAGGGTTCAGGAAATATTACGATTAATGATCATACATTAGAAGAATATTTCGGCGGTCGTATTACGGCACATATGATTGTAAAGCAACCTTTAGTACTATTGGGGTTGGAAAACAACTTTGACATTACTGTGAATGTGAAAGGCAGCGGCCCAATGGGGCAAGCCGGCGCTATCCGTCATGGCATTACGCGCGCCCTACTTCAATATGATGAGGAAGATGCTGTGCCAGTTGAAAGTGAAGAAGGCAGTGAAGGTGCGCAATCCTTTAGGCGTATTCTTCGTAAAGCAGGCTATGTTACTCGTGATTCACGCAGCGTAGAGCGTAAGAAAGTGGGTCACCGTAAAGCACGTAAGGTGGAGCAATACTCCAAACGGTAATTGTTTTTCTTTTAGTAAGAGGCGGCCCTTGGGCCGCCTTTTTTTTCAGGGGCAGAAAAGTTTATGATTTCTTTAATTGAATTATCCATGCACTATGGTGCAAAGCTACTTTTTGATGAAGTGAATTTGTTGCTTTTGGGTGGCAAACGTTACGCCATTGTTGGTGCCAATGGTTGTGGTAAAAGTACTTTACTGCGTTTAATGATGATGCAAGAAACCCCCAGTTTAGGTGAAATTGCGATACCAAAAGGTAAAAATATTGGTTGGGTGAATCAAGATCATTTTCGCTTTGAAGACACGCGTGTTTTAGATGTGGTGATTCAAGGCAAAGCCGAACTTTGGCAAGCCTTACAAGAAAAAGAAACGCTATTAGCAGGGGAATGGACAGATAGAGCAGCAATGCGTTTTATCCAACTTGAGGAAACGATTGCACACTTTGACGGTTATATGGCGCAAGGCCAAGCGCATACTTTATTAAAGGGGTTAGGGATCCCGCTTGAAAATCACGATTTACCCCTTTCTTTCCTTTCAGGTGGTTTTAAAATGCGAGTGTTACTCGCTCAAGCATTATTTGGTGCACCTGATATTTTATTACTCGATGAACCCACCAACCACTTAGATTTGATCACCATTTGCTGGCTAGAAGAATATTTAATTACAAATTTTAAAGGCTTGCTTGTTTTTGTTTCACACGATATTAAGTTTTTAAATAATGTGGCCACTAATATTTTAGATATCGATTATGGTGAAATTCGAGAATATCCCGGCAATTATCAGTACTTTTTAGAAAATAAAAAATTAATCATGGCGCAAAAACTGCAAGAAAAGAAAAACTTGGAAGACAAAATTGCTAATTTGCAAAAATTTGTTGACAGATTTAAAGCCAAAGCATCCAAAGCAAGGCAAGCCAAATCTAAAGCAAAAATGATTGAAAAAATTGAATTGCCAGATATTAAAAATACTTCCAGAGTTTCTCCTCATCTTGATTTTCAATGCAAAAGGCCATCTGGTAAACAAGTGCTTAAAGTGTCTCATCTTTCAAAAGCTTTTGGCGAAAAGGTGGTATTAAAAGACATTAAAGTGGATATTAAGCGCGGCGAAAAAATAGCGATTATTGGGCCAAATGGTATTGGCAAATCTACCTTTTTAAAAATTATTTTACATTTACTAAAAGAAGATACCGGAACGATTGAATGGGGTTATGAAACGCATACTTCGTATTTTGCACAAGATCACCATGAAGCCTTAAAAGAAAATATCAGTGTATTGGATTGGTTACAACATGAAGCCTCCAGCGAAAGCAGTGTTAAAATCAGACAAATGTTAGGGCAAGTGTTATTTGTGAAAGATGAAGTGGAAAAAAGTGTTTTGCAAATCAGTGGGGGTGAGGCGGCGCGTCTTTTGTTAGCAAATATTATGTTGCAAAAACCAAATGTGCTGATTATGGACGAACCTACCAACCATTTGGATGTAGAAAGTATCGAGGCACTTGCTAATGCGCTGCGGGCTTATGCTGGAACATTAATTTTAGTAAGCCACGATAGGCATTTTGTTAATCAAGTGGCCACGCGTGTGATTGCCTTAACCAAAAAAGGCATTAAAGATTTTAAAGGCAGTTATCAGGAATATTTAAAGTATTATCAAGAAGACTACTTAGATGTGGATTTTTTAGCAAGTAAAACGAAAAAATAACAATTAAATGATGTTAGTATAAAAACTAATGATCTAGATTAAATTTCTAAACATTGCTTAACTCCTTGCTTTCAATGTACTTTCCCAATATCTCTGTAAATATCAAGATATTTTCGTTGTGGTGCAAAACATCTTTTTGCTGACATAGAACGAATCTTGTGGCATGTTTAGGTCGTTACGAAGAAAATCGTATCGCTGTATGGATCTCTTAATCATGGCATGATTTGTTAAAACAAGGAGATTGATATGTCTTTAAATGGCTCTACCTCTTTTATCACTGATGATATAGATAACACCGTTGATTTAGAATTTAAGGTGATACCAGTACTTGATGAATTAAATGAAAAGTTAAAAGCTTTAAAGTTAACTCAACCGACGCCACCAACGTACCCTACAGCACCTTTAGCAAAAGCGACTACTCAACCAATGCCTCCTGTGGCACCCATCGCGCCTGAGAAGCCAGTAGAAGATCCTCAGACGTGGATGGGTATGAGCTATATTGCTGAGGCATGGACTGGAAAAGAAAGCGAGCATCGTCAAACGGTGAAAGCTAAAAATGCTGAATATGAAGCGCAGTTGAAGATTTACAATACCGCCTTAGAAAAGCATAAATTAGAGCAAGAAAATTATGAAAACCAATTGAGTACATATCAAGTAAATCTAGTTGATGATCAAAAAGCGCAAGATCAGCACAAAAATGAGTTGCTCGAGCACGAAGGTGCAAAAGAAGAATATCAAAAAGCGCTTGCTAATTTTACTCAATTAAAGAGTGAACTGAAATCTCAAATTCATGCTCAGCGAACAGCCGAAGCTAATGTTGGAAACCGACCTTCAGAGGACGATATTCTTGCCGCAGTTAAAGGAAATAATCTCGAAAAAATAATATCGTCAGAAAATAAGAACCGTCGATTTGGTATGACGGCATTTGATAGAATGGCTGAGGCAAAGAAGCTGCAATATAATATAAACACTTTGGATGAAATACTCAATGTTCAAGGTAAAAAACCATCTTTTGAAGAAGAGATGAAATTAGAGGCAGAGTCACAAAATAGACAAAAAGCGAGAGTTAAAGCTTAAATTCTTAGCTTAACATAAAGAGAGCGCAAGCTCTCTTTAGTTTAAGCATGCTTTGTTGCCAAAATTCGTTCTACTGTATCAACAATTGCTTGCGTTTGTGTATCAATTTCAATATTAATACTTTCTCCCACCTTGGCAGTATTAAAAGTGGTGACGCGCAGTGTTTCTGGGATTAAGTGTACGGTAAAATAACCACTTGGATCGATTGCTTGCACAGTTAAGCTTACGCCATTGAGCGCAATAAAACCTTTATGCAAAATATATTTCATCCAAGCGCTTTCACAGGCAATGGTTAGCCTATATTGATCTGCTAAATTTTTTTCGATTTTATGAATAATCCCAGTGCCTATCACATGGCCAGATAATAAATGACCACCGATTTCATCCCCCATTCTAGCGGCACGTTCAATATTGACCGTTTGATTAAGCTTCAAAAATTTTAAGTTGGTGCACCTTAAAGTTTCTGCGATAGCCTCAAAAAAAACCTGCTCAGCTTCAATGGCAACTACCGTTTGACAAACACCCCAGACGCTCATACTGGCGCCAATCTTTAAATCGATGCGCAAGGCTTGGGGAAGTTGAAGTGCGTAACGCATCAGATCGTTGGATTGTTTCATAAAAGAAACTAGAACGGCAGCTTGGACAATGCCGGTAAACATAAGCGTTATCTCGTAATAGGGATCCTAGAACTTAAGCTATAAAAATCACAAAATATTTTAATGCTTAACATTCAAGAAAACAACAAATTTCAAAAACAGTAAATTAATCAGTTGCTTGACACCCTATAATTTTTTGCCTGATATCGTGTACACTAGCGCCAAGCTTTAAGTTTGTGCTCATTAGTTTGTGCTCATTGCAGTATAGCAAGATGGAGTTTTGTGGTAGTATTTGCCGCCACTTTATGTAGAGTTGCATCTCAACCACTGGAAACACTCAAGGATATTTCCGTCGGGAGGCGTTTGAATGAGTGAAGAAATCATAGATACCGGTCGACGGCGTTTTCTAACAGCTGCCACAGCCGTTATCAGCACCGTAGGCGCTGCTTATGCTGCCTCCCCATTTGTTGCTTCTTGGTTTCCAAGTGCTAAAGCTCAGGCGATGGGTGCGCCTGTCAGCATAGATGTCAGTAAATTAGAGCCTGGTGCTCAATTAACAGTTGCATGGCGCGGACAACCAGTATGGGTTATCCATAGAACTAAATCGATGCTTGAAAAATTACCGCAGCTAGACAGCTTATTACGTGATCCAACTTCTGAGCAAGATCAACAACCCCAATATGCCCATAATGAATACCGCTCTATCAAACCCGAATTCCTTGTGCTAATCGGGATCTGTACGCATTTGGGTTGCGTACCAATGTATAAACCTGATCTTGGAAGTGTTGAACCCAGTTGGCAAGGAGGGTTTTTTTGCCCTTGTCATGGTTCTAGATTTGATTTGGCGGGAAGAGTATTTAAAGGTGTGCCTGCGCCTTTAAATTTGGTTGTGCCGCCTTATCATTATGCAAGTGATACCGTTATCATTGTTGGAGAAGATAAAAAGGCCGCCTAATGAAAAAGATGACATCATCAGGGATTATGGGATGGATTGATGAGCGCTTTCCAGCAACCAAGATGTGGAATGAACATGCTGGACAATATTATGCCCCAAAAAATTTCAATTTTTGGTATTTTTTTGGAGCATTATCTTTACTCGTGCTTGTTAATCAGCTGCTTTCAGGTATTTGGTTAGCCATGTTTTACAAGCCAACGGCTGTTGAGGCGTTTGGCTCCGTTGAATATATTATGCGTGATGTCCCTCAAGGGTGGATCCTGCGTTATCTTCACTCAACGGGTGCTTCCTTTTTCTTTATTGTTGTTTATTTGCACATGTTTCGTGGCTTATTGTATGGATCATACAAAAAACCCAGAGAACTACTTTGGTTAATAGGTACAGCTATCTACATTTGTTTATTAGCAGAAGCATTTATGGGGTATCTCTTGCCTTGGGGACAAATGTCTTTTTGGGGAGGCAAGGTTATTACCTCTCTTTTTGAAGCGATACCTGGGATAGGGCCCACCTTGGTTGAATGGATGCGTGGGGACTTTAATGTTTCAGACGCGACCTTAAATCGATTTTTTGCCTTGCATGTGGTTGGGATCCCGTTAATATTTCTATTGTTAGTCTGGATGCATATTATTGCTTTGCATGAAGTGGGTTCTAACAATCCGGATGGTATTGAAATTAAAGAAAACAAAGGGCCTGACGGTCATCCTGTCGATGGGATCCGGTTTCATCCTTACTACACAGTTAAGGACTTTTTTGGCGTTGGGGTATTTTTAATTTTCTTTTGCAGTGTGTTGTTTTTTGCCCCTGATTTTGGTGGGTTTTTCTTAGAGGCGCCAAATTTTGAACCTGCGAACCCCATGAAGACACCAGAACATATTGCACCTGTGTGGTATATGACGCCTTTTTACGCTATTTTGCGTGCTATTCCTGATAAGCTAACCGGTGTGATAGCCATGTTTGCAGCAGTATTGATTATTGGCTTTTTACCTTGGTTAGATAGAAGCCCGGTTAAATCCATTCGTTATCGTGGAGCCATTTATAAAACAATGCTGACCATTTTTGTAATCAGCTTTATTAGCTTAGGCTATCTTGGATTAAAACCACCCAGTCCGTCGAGAATGGTGTTAGCACAGATCTGCTCTGCATTGTATTTTGCCTTTTTCTTATTGATGCCAATTTATTCAAAACTCGATAAGACAAAACCTGTTCCCGAGAGGCTAACTTATTCATGAAAGCAATTAAAGCAAGTATTGGGTTAATATTAGTCGCTTTGCTTAACTTAGCACATGCAAGTGAAGCAGGTGTTCACTTGGATAAAGTTAAAAATAATTTATGTGATAAGGCTTCATTGCAACGTGGTGCCAGTTTATATATGAATTATTGCGCCGGATGTCATTCGCTACAGTATGTGCGTTTTAAAGATTTAGCTAAAGATCTTGGGATAGTTGATAAAAAAGGCAATGTATTAGAAAAGCTGGTCAATGATAATCTTAATTTTATCGGTGATAAGGTAACGGCGCCTATTTTGGTGGCAACGCCCCAGGAAGAAGCCATGAAATGGTTTGGGGTTGCACCACCTGATCTTTCGTTGGTAGGTCGATCTCGTGGTAAAGATTGGTTGTATACTTATCTAAGAACTTTTTATGTCGATCCTAAAAGGCCCTGGGGCGTTAATAATTTAACTTTTCCAGATGTGGGTATGCCTCATATTTTACTGAGGTTGCAAGGCGAACAAGTGCCTGTTTATGAAACGCAAACAATGGAAGATGAAGAAGGTAAGCCTTATCAAAAACAAGTGATTTCACATCTTGAATTGAAAACGCCAGGCTTATTGAGTAAAGAAGAATATGATAAAGCAATGACAGATTTGGTAAATTTTTTAGATTATGTAGGTGAACCTCATAAGTTAGAGCGCAAGCGCCTTGGGGTTTGGGTATTATTATTTTTAGTGGTGTTTACTTTATTTGCGTATTTACTTAAGCGTGAATATTGGAAAGACGTCCATTAAAGGAGCAAAAGATGGCAGTAGTAGCAAATAAACGCTCGGTCATGACATTGTATTCTGGCTCGACAGATCCATATAGTCATCGTGCGCGAATCGTATTGGCTGAAAAGGGCGTCACTTTTGATCTCTACGAAATCGATGTTGATTCTCAAGCAGAAGCCTTAAGTGAAATTAATCCTTACAACACCGTGCCTACGTTAGTAGATAGAGATCTGGTTCTTTATGAATCTGAAATCATCATGGAATATTTAGATGAGCGGTTTCCGCATCCTCCCTTGATGCCGGTATACCCTGTTGCCAGAGCGCGCAGCCGATTAATGCTGCATCGGGTAAACCGAGACTGGTATACTTTGATGAATAAGATTTTAGCCAAAAATGTTAATCCCACTGAATTGCAAGAATCTCGTAAGGCGCTTTTCGAAAGCATTATCGCTGTATCTCCCATGTTTAAGGAAATGCCGTACTTTTTAAGTGAAGAGTTTTCTTTAGTGGATTGCGCGATTGCGCCCATGTTGTGGCGTTTGCGCATGATGGGAATTATTTTGCCACCGGAAGCCAAACCCATTTTGGATTATGCAAAACGGCTATTTGATAGAGAAGCATTTCAAGTAAGTTTGACTAATGCTGAACGCGCCATGGGTGAGTAGTAAATGAATTCAAGCCGACCTTACTTGTTACGAGCGTTTTATGAATGGATCGTGGACAACAATGCAACACCTTATATTGTTGTCAATGCCGATTTTCCTCAAGTAAGTGTGCCACGGGAATATGTCGAGAATGGGCGGATCGTATTAAATATCTCGCCTGGCGCAGTACGTGCTTTATTAATTGCCAACGATCATGTGGAATTTAATGCCAGATTTGCTGGCATTGCGCATGATATTTATGTTCCTATGCGCGCTGTGAGTGCCATTTACGCTAAGGAAAATGGCCGTGGTATGGTTTTCAAAGAAGATGAGGATAATGATTTGCCCCCAGATGCACCGCAAGAAGATGAATCTTCACAGGGAAGCGGTGGCAAAGGCAAAAAAGGTGGCAATGGTCGACCCAAGCTTACCATTGTAAAGTAGAGGCTTATAGCTATCTTCTTAACTACACTGGTGTAGTTAAGATACTCAACTTGTTAATTTCGGATATGATAAATAGGGAAGACGATCTTCTTCAAGGAGAGCGTTATGAAACGATTATTTATTCTTATCCAAGATATGAAAGAAACCACAGAGGTTGCACAAGAACTACGGTCGCTTGGCATTAAAGATAATCAAATTCACATCTGTGGTGGTATCTCTGAAGACATCAAAGCAGAACACTTATATCCAGCGAACATTTTTCAAACAACCAATTTAGGATATGCAATAAAGTTTGGTCCTTTATTGGGCCTTGGTTTTGTAGTGCTTATCATTGCCTTATGTGCGTTTTTTTTCCCAGCGAATATCAAAATACATGCGCTTGGTTACCTTGCCATTTTAGTTTTTGGCATTGGGTTTGGCATATGGGCGACAGGGTTGATTGGTTTGGGCGTTAAAAATCCGGTTTTGGAAAAATACCAGGCCTTTTTGGAGGAAGGGCATTATATCATGATGATTGATACGGCAGTACCAGAAAAGGAAAAAGAAATCACAGAAGTTGTTTTGTCGCATCATCCTGGTATTAAAGTAGCCGATTCGGTGCATTAATTTTAAGAAATTTACTGGATTATTTTTCAACTTACTGCGCTAAAATTTTTATCAGTGGCACAATAATAAAAAAAACTTTAACATCCTTAAATTAACGAAATTATTTTCATATTTGAAGGGAGATCGATAGTGAAGGATGGCGCAGTAGTTGAATCAAACACTAATAAATATTATAAAAATGTAACTTGTCAATATTTAATAAACTGTCTTAATACCTTAATAACAACACCATTTAGTGAAGAAGAATACCAACAATTTTTGTATGATATTCTTGAACTGCTAAAACAAATTGATATAAAAAATCTTGTTGTAATTGAAACAGCAATTGCACAAAAGAGTGCAGTTTCTGTTGATGAACTAAAAATGTATTTAGAATTAACGACTAACACATTAAAGCAGCTTTCTGAGAATAAGATGGAAGATACTACCCCGCAGGAACATTCTAAAAAGAAGAAGTCTAAAGTTTTCCTATCCCGCGAGGATTCTTGGAATATGATTGAAGATAAATTAAATGAGTATAGCTGCCAGGCTCAGTCTAAAGTTTTCCTATCCCGCGAGAATTCTTGGAATATGATTGAAAAGAGATTAAATGAGTATAGCTGCCAGGTTCAGACTCAGACTCAGACTCAGACCAAAACACAGACCGAGACTCAAACACACCAGAATCAAAATAAATCTCTAAAAAATCACAAGATACTAACAAAACGATCGCCAGAAAAAAATTTACAAAAAATCCTTGGGCAAACTAATGTAGTTGATAAGCCAAAAATTGATTTAAAACTTAAAAGGCCAGCTAAAAAATTGAATGCAAACCAGAGCGAACCTCAAACGCAACATTTAGTACTCCCTTCAAATTCGGATCCAAGACCTATTTTAAAAAGACAGTTATCACAAACAAAATTTCAAATAGAAAAAAAGGCTCCCATTTCAGTAAATCCGGCTCGTCATTCAATGCCGTTCACACGAGCTCAAGCAGATGAGTTACATTTAGCTTTTAGCAAAATGAGTTTGCAAGATAATGCTGCTTATACAAAGATGCTTGAGACAACCAAAAGAAATAAAAAAGATAAACAAGAGAAAAAAAGCCATTCTGATCAGAGGCCAGAAAATAAAAAAAAGCTACGTTAATGAAAAAACTCAGCAAATTCAGTGTATATGCTTTTTCTATTTTGAATTTAAGCTTGACACCCACTTGATACCGGATTTGTCTCGTCTATTAAAAACTGGCGCGAGTATGTACTGCTTCCACTTTAAATTTAGGAGTTCCGTCATTGCGA
>JAFECR010000009.1:10707-24672 GCA_018242045.1 Pseudomonadota bacterium
TTTTAAAGTGGTTCGAGTATATACGCTCTACGACAAACTAATTTTAATGAACATAATTACATCTACGACTGTCTCACTTATTAGTGAGATTGAGTGTGGACAAAATTATGATTGGCCAGGAAAATAAGGATAAAATCCTTCAAGCGCAGAAAGTTGAGTCTAAAACCACTTTAATTGCTCAGCTGATGTCAGGATACTTAGATCCAAGTGCTATAAATGAAAAAAAAACAACTTATGAAATTGCAGATTATAATTTAATTGCACTATCAATCTATGCACATACTTCACCTCAAGATTTATTTAAACACATGCTAGAGAGCTATGATGATCTTAGAAGCTCGGCAGATAAACAAATTTATTTGCATAATGCTTTAATTTTTATCAAAGCTCTCCTTCGCGCAAATCTTAATTCAAGATATTTTGAAAAAACCAAAAGTGAAATGGATAAATTTATAAACGAATTAAAGCCATTGGCTGAAAAAATTGATCAAAATAAATTTAAAGATTTTGCACAAGAACTGAATTTAGAACTTGCTGATCTTCGCTCAATCGTCGATCAACAGAAAAATATAAAGAACAGAATTAACCAAGAGCCTGGCAAAAGTAAGATTGCTGATCATTTCAAATTTTTAGAGCCCAAAAAGGGCATTTCACTTTTATTTATAAGAGCTCGCACTAGAGAAAATAAAGCTAAAGAGTTAGCAGATGATTTAATGCAAGTGCAATTAGGTTATCTTAAACAGATTGAGTTGTCCCAGTTGCACAACCAAAATTTTGCTAAAAAGAAACATTTAAACCTTCCAATTACACAAATGACCTCTAATTATAATAAAATAATAGGACAGGTAATGATTGATATTTTAACAGGAAAAAATCAAGCGCATCAAAAGGAAATTTATAACTTTTATATCGAAGTAATGAATAATTGTTTAAACAATAGAGACTATTTATCGGCTCAAGCGATTTTAGGTGCACTACAGCATACAAGTATTTCAAATATTGTAAAAATAGATTTTGCAACAGATGCTAATAAAAAAATACTTAATAAAATGAATGAGCTTTTTTCAATAAATTCAAATAGAAAAAAACTTCGAGAAGACATAGAGATGATTAAAGGCGAAAATAAGGTGTTTATTCCATTTATTCCGATGTTACAAAGTGATTTAACCTTTATAGATGATGGTAATCCTGACGTTGATAAGACTAATAATAAGATCAATGAAAAAAAGTTACATAAGGAAGCGGCAGTTATTAAAGTGTTATATGCTGCACAGCAAATAGCTTTTAAAGAAGATGCGAAGCCGCTTAAAACAGATCTTGTTTCTAGATTAAATACCACGCCATTCTTAGACGAAATAGCGTATAGTGAGATATCAAATAAAAATAAAGGAAAAAATTTTACTCTTATTAAAAGTGATGATATTAAACTCAAGCAGGAGGAGTCGAATAAGAGAAACCAAATTAAAATGGATAAGCTTCTAAAAGATATTTCAGACGACTTCAAAAAATTGATAGCCAATGACATGTCGCAAAAAGAAGAACTAATAAGAATAAATAAAGATAGGATTACCATGACGGTATCGCATATAAACGATGTAAGTAAATACACAATTTTGTTGAAAAACTTGAATGATTTGAAAATTGCCTATGAGATAGAAGGAAATAATTTCATACTTTATGCTAGCAATGTAACAGTTGATATTGCAAATAAATTACATGAAAAAATTAAAGATAGCTTAAAAGAGCTTGCCCCCTTTGAACTTGAGCAGCAATTTAAAGGGCTTAATGAAAATGATGTACTTAGTGAAAAAGTGTACAATTTTTTCTACGATAATAATCTCGATGCGCTATGGTCTCAAATTGTGTTAGATTTTAAATCAGGCCTTATGCAAGGACAAGAAAAGAAGGCCGCTAGGTTAAGTGATTTTTTAATGAAATTAAATAAACTCTCGTTGAATTCAACAAACGATCAAGCTTTAAAAAATCAAATAACAAACTTTAAGATAGCGGCTACTAATTGGCTAGCATCGCTTGGAAACAAAGAAGCCTCATCGCCTATTAGGGTCACTTCGGTGGTTAAGCCAATAACTCAGCAGGTGACTGGATCGCCGACAGCGGTTGAGCAAAAAGATAATGAATTAGGATTATCAAAAGAAACAACAATTACCCCTAAACAGCTTATTGATGTTGATAGTTTGATGAACTATTTAACACCAAAAAGCTTAGACAAAGTGATCCCACCCATTATTCTTGATTTAGCGATTAAAGGAAATGAATTTTATAAACGCAAGATAGCCGAAGATCCAAATTTTGACATCCATAAATTTCGTGTGGAACATGAAGATTGGATGAAATATGAATTGGGTAGTAATGAAAATAAATTGAGGAAAATACTGGAAAATGTAGCGCCACCACCAACATTTACTTTAGAAACAATCCAGAAATTGCAAGAAAAATATGAAGTTAATAAGAAAGCGAAAAATCCGACTTTAAAAATCGTTACTGGCGGTTTTCCTGCTCAGGATTTAGCAAAGGTTCCGCTTGGAAATAATTGTTTTGTTCAAGTTGCAAGTCAGTTTGATCTTCAAGAGTCTATGGGGCCTTACGATACTGCAGTTTCGGACTATCCTCATGATAGTACGCAAGGCCCTTTTGTTGCAGTTCAAGCACCTTCTGCTTGTATGCAAAGAAAAGCAAATAAGTTTGCTTCTGACCAAAGAAAAACGTTAGATCATACCCTTGTTAACTTTCTAGATTTAAAAGTGGGGCAACCACCTCAAAATATTTTAAAAAAGTATCCCAAATTATATAAAGATGGTTACTTAGATCTTTCTGTGTTTTTCAGGCCGAAAGAAAATGAGGCAACACAACAAGAGCATATGAAAGCCTTAGATGCGCTATCAAAATATATTGGAGAAAATATAGATAAGCTTCCCGTCCTTGCCCAACACGTGATTTGCTCAAATGGTGCAACTCAAATTCAGGTTTTTGCTGCAGCGCCTTCGTTTCAAAATTATACGGGTAATCTTGAGAATATTCATTCAAATGCAAGTGTGTTGAAAATATGTGAAGATTTAGTAGTAGCACAATATAAAGCAATTGCACATATGGCACGCGCAACCAGTTTAAAAACAGGTAAAAGAGAACCGCTACACCTTACGATGGTCGGACAAAGTGCCTTTAAAAATCCTGAAAGTGTGATGGGCAAGGCAATAGAAGAAGTAATGAAAATAGTTAAGGGTAGCAATGTCGATGTTTATATCAATGCGTATTCAAACAACGATGAAAAATTACTGGACAATCAAATCAAACGGATTGATCCAGAAATGAAAAAGTTTAATATAGAATATGTTGGAGCGCGCAGGTTTCGAGAAGCCAAACATCCAAATCCTCGCAACTTCGATCTAACAAAACTGAAAACACAAAAGGAGCATAAACCAAAAGTAACTTTTGCTTTAGAACCTCCCACGATTATCCATACGGATTTGGCAAATGGACCAAATTTGGGGAAAGTCTTAAAATCACTTCGTGAGAAAGCCGAAATGCTTCCCCCAGAACATAAGACAAATTTTTTGAATAATTTAGTGAAAATTGAGAGTGATATTAAGTGTTTTGATACACAAAAGAAATTAAATGTTCTTTTAGTTGAGCTTCAAAAAAAGTATCCTGATAATAATGCTAAAGAAAGAGAAATAATAAATAAAGTATTTAGTGATGCCAAAGTACAGCCTCTTAACAAACCATCAGCGATACAACCCAGTGAACCACCCTCCGTTGGATCGAATAAACTTAAATAAATTAAAAATTGACACTAAAAACAAATATTTTAGGTGATAATATCTTTATTGGGAAAAAACTTTCCAGGGTTTAGGATATGCTTTGGATCAAATTGGGCTTTAATTTGTTGCATCAACTTCATGCTTGCGGGCGATATTTCTTTGCTTACAAAATCGCGTTTTTCAATACCAACCCCATGTTCTCCAGAGAGACTGCCTTGCAGTGCAATCACTTTATCAAATAATTGATTAAGACAAGCTTTAGCTTTTGAGCCAAGTGTTGGATCAAAAGGATCAATCAACAGATTCACATGGATATTGCCATTGCCAGCGTGGCCAAAATTAACAATAGTGATGTCGTAAGTTTTAGCAAGCTCTTGAGTGTAATTTAATAAAGCAGGAATATGTGATAAGGGAACAACGACATCTTCATTGATCTTATAAGGTGAAAGACTGCGCAAGGCTTGTGATAATGATTTTCGAATAGCCCATAATTTATCGGTTTCTGCTGCAGTATGAGCACAAGCCCATGAAATTAAGCCATCGTTTTGGCAGGCCTTTTGCATTAAAGCAATATCCGCTGATAAGTCTTCGCTTGAACCATCTACTTCAATCATGATCATGCTGCCTGCCTCTTCGGGTAAATCGGCATTGGCATGCTTTCTTATCATGTGAATTGCATTGCCATCAATAAATTCGCACCCACAAGGGGTAATAGGTTGAGACATTATTTGAGTAATAGCTTGGGCGGCTGCTTCAATATCGCGATAAAAAGCCCGCATGGTACGTTTGGTATGAGGTAGCGGCGTTAATTTGAGAATGGCTTTGGAAATAATGCCTAAAGTGCCCTCAGAGCCTATCAATAAGCGCGTTAAATCATAACCGACTACCCCTTTTGTGGTATAAACACCACATTCAATGGTGTCGCCATTGCCTATCACGGCGGTGAGTCCTAAGGTGTTTTCTCGGGTGGTGCCATATTTGAGTGAACGTGGGCCTGCGGCATTACAACTGAGATTACCGCCAATGGAGCAATAGGCAGAGCTGGTGGGATCAGGTGGCCAGAAAAAGCCTGCTTGCTTGGCAATCGCTTGAACGTGTGAGTTCAAGACGCCAGGCTCTACTACCATCACACGGTTAGCAACATCAAGAGCAATGATTTTTTGCATACGCTCTAGCGAAAGGACTAATCCGCCTTGAATAGGAATGGCAGCGCCAGTTGTGCCGCTTGCTCTTCCTCTTGCCGTCAGCGGAATGCCAAATTCATAACAAAGCTTGACTGCTTTGACAATATCTTCATGTGATAAAGCAAATACCACAGCATCTGCCAAGGCATGACGACGACTATTATCATAGCCATAAACCCAGCAATCGGCTGGATCGGTATAAAATTGATTGGGCGCAAAACTTTGTTTTAGTTTTGTAATAAACGCATCAAGCATATTCAAAAATCTTGACGACTTTTTTCACACCTTTGGTGTGTCTTGCAATATCAACGGTTATTTCTTCTTCAAGTGGTTGGACAATGCCCATCAGATAAACAATACCATCTTCAGTGGTAACTTTAACGCGAGTAGGGTTCATGTCTTTAGTAACGGCGATCTGGCTTTTAATCTTTGCGGTGATCCAGCTGTCGGTGGAACGCTGTAATACGGTGCTAGGTTCTTTTAAGATTATTTCATTATGGAGCTGTTCAACTTTGGCAATATTTCTGATGGCGCTTTCGATATCTGCGCGAATGCTTCTGGAAGGTACTTGCCCAATAAGCAAGACATGACCGTTATAGCATATGGCACTGACATGAATGTTGGGATCATCGTTGGCAATGGTTTGGATTTCTTGGATGGCTTTAAGTTGGATACTTTTATCCTCAACCATTGTCCCAGTAGTGCGCCTATCTTGCGCTGTCATGATTGCCCCAGTCGCTGCTGAACCAACAATCACCGCCGCGCAACCTTGCAAAACTAAAGTGCTCAGTAGGAAGGGTAAAATGGTGCAAGTTCGAAGTTTTATCTGCATGTCGGTGATCCAAACTCGGTATCGATATAATCACAAATACAATGAATAATGAGAATGTGAACTTCTTGAATTCTGGCTGTTGATTGAGAAGGAACTCTTAATTCTATATCTTGCGCTTGCATCACGCGTGCTAGCGGACCGCCATCCTTACCGGTTAAAGCCACTACTTTCATTCCCTTACTATGCGCAGCATAAACAGCATTGACGATATTCTGGGATTTACCACTGGTGCTAATCACCATTAACACATCACCGCTATTACCTAATCCTTTAATTTGTTTTGAGAATATTTCATCGTAATTGTAGTCATTGGCGATGGAAGTGAGCGTTGAAGAGTCGGTGGTGAGCGCAAAAGCCGGTAAGCCTATTCTTTCTTTTTCAAATCGATTTAATAATTCGGATGCAAAATGTTGAGCATCGGCAGCAGAGCCACCATTACCACAAACCAAGACTTTATGCTGGTTTTGCAGTGCTTGAACAATGCACTCGCACGCGTTCACAATGTCTGGGGGAAGCGTATCTAATGCAGCTAATTTAGTATCAATACTATCATTGAAAAGCTGTCTAACTTTATCTTGTTTATTCATAAAACTTATTTTTTTATTCGTTTTTTTTAATTTAGAGAATTATCATTCTACTCCAAAAGCATTTGGGATCCAGGTAATTTTGGGTGTTGCTTGGCTTTCTAATATAGACACAACGTCAAATCTACAAGAATAATCAGCTAAATTAGGATGACATTTTAAAAAATAAGACGCCGTGCGGACAAGCTTTTTTCGTTTGCTCATTGTAATAGATTCAAATGGCTGTCCAAAATCCGCATTTTTTCGGTAACGGACCTCAATAAAGACAAGCATTTGCTTATCCTTCATAATGAGATCGATTTCGCCCATCAAAACGCGATATTGCCTGGTAATAAGCAAAAGCCCTTGGGATTGCAAAAAATGTAATGCTAAGTCTTCTCCTTTATTGCCTGTTATTTGAGCTGGGCTTAGTTTTTTAAACATAGGGACCTTAGGTGAAAATATGGACAAAAAAAATAAAACAAATTTGTTTGAAAAGCACCCTAAAAAAACCACTGCAATGATATTTTTATTATTATTACTCATGCTTTATGGCATTTTTTCTATACGGTTTATCAATAATGCTTACACTGAATACGAAACCAAAAATATAAAAACGATACTGCAACAATATTATGTTGGAAAAATTATAGATAATAATATAGGGAGGTTTATTAAATTACGAGAATATCGTCCCAATCAAGTAAAATTTGAAAGGCCAACAAAAAATTATCTTAAGCATATTGCGCCCAATTCAATCGAACGCAAATATTATCGCATTGCTACAGACAGCCATGGGTTTATTGGTCCATCTGAAGTGCATCAAACTCCAGACTATAAAATTGTGTTTCTAGGCGGCTCTACCACCGAATGCTTGTATATGGAAGAAACCGAGCGCTTTCCCTATTTAGTAGGACGACAGCTAGAAAAGGTTTTAAATAAGAAAATAAATACTTACAATGGTGGCGTTTCTGCAAATGAATCTATGCATTCGTTAAATATTCTCTTAAATAAAGTGCTACCTTTAAAGCCACAAGTGGTGGTTTTAATGCATAACATTAATGATCTTGTGATTTTACGCTCGCAAGGCTCTTATTGGTACCCGTATTCGTTAAAAAGTCATGTGCAAACTTCCAAGAATGTTTTTACGCGATATGAATTTCCAAAGCAACAGCATCAAGCCGATGACAAACAGTTTGAGGAAGAATTCAGACGTAATCTTGTAACCTTTATCGCTATTTGTAGAATCAGAGACATTAGGCCAGTTTTAATGACTCAAGCCAATCGTATTAAAAATGACGCACTCTATCATCGCTTTAATGAGGTTATTCGTGAAATAGGTGCTCAACAAAATGTACTAGTAATAGATTTAGCAAAATCTATTCCGAGTAAGACTTCCTACTTATACGATAATTATCACTATACTGCAAAAGGGGCGGCTTTAGCCGCATTGAAGATTTCACAGGCATTTACTCCAATATTAAAAGAAGCACGGTAAACACAATGTTGCCTTAGCTTATAATACTCAAGGTGTGACCTCGACATTATTGGAGTTTTCTTTGCTTGGTGTTTTCATTTTGTATTTCTTCTTCTGTATCAGTATCTTGTTCTTCTTCTGTATCGTAGTCTTGATGCGGTTGTTTAGGCCCATTTCCCTCTTCACTATCAGAATCACGGTTTCTTTTACGTTTAAGAGAATAAGCGTTAATTTGAGCTGGGATAATTCTTTCGGCTTCTTGAGCTACTTGATCATCAGACATTGTTGCATCGACATCAATTAACTGTGTTGCAACTGCGTTTTTATCTTTTTTATTTTCTTGTGTTTCTGGCTGTTTTTTATTTCTTTGCGCAATTTCTACAATTTTATTTATTATAATTTTATTATATATTTTATAAAATTGATATGGATTGTTTCCTGCAAAATCAAAAGTGTTTGCCAAGAAGTTTCCTGCGTCCTTACCATTTGCACCTTCGATAAAGAAATCTAGTACTTGTTGTAAGTCTCTATCACCAATTATAATGTCAGCAATATCCTTTCTTATGTTTTTAACATCAGCCGATTTTAACTCTGGATCAATTTTAAATAATTTAAGCAATATTTTTTGAAACTTATCTTCGCCAATCCTTATTTCAATCGAGGCTAAACAAGCATTTAAAGCACTTTCAATAGTTTCACCAGCGAGAGAAGCTCTAGTATTCATGATTATTGTAAGACCAGTCGCTTTGGCATCAATATCATCAATTGTATAGATCGATTCAAAATCTTTGGGATCGATTGTAAAATCTTTAAGATCGTTGAGTCGGTTAAGTACGGAGCAATATCTTTTTTTAACCACACTTGATATTTTATTTGAGTTGTTAATTTTATCAATAAGTGATGGCTTTGAGTTGTTATTAAACGCCACAATTTTAACAATATTAGGTGATACTTTACGATTAATTGACCAACGAGTTCCATCTTTACATATCACCTTGCAACCAATGGGGTTAGAAAATAATTTTTTCCAAACTATGTCTATTTGAACTTGGGAACATGTTAGCAAAGATGTGGCACTACTGCTCATAACCGGATTGGCTGATGTGTTGATAGAAGAATTTTGAGTTGAATTATTGTTGCTTGTCGATGTTTGTTGTGGGCCCGTATTGTTGTTTCTTTGAGTTTGCTGAGGTAAATGAGTTTGAGTTTGACCGGCTGGTGCTATAAGACCGGTCGCTTCGGCATCAATATCTTTTAACGTATAGATCGATTGAAAATCTTGGGGGGCGATTTGGAAATCCTTAGGATCGTTTATAACATTCAATCTTGAACAATAATTTTTTTTAGTTTCACTTAATATTTTATTTGAGTTGTTAATTTTATCAATAAGTATTTGTTTTGCGTTGTTATTATTAAATGCTACAAGTTTAACAGGCGATACGCTAGCATTAAAGAACCAACGAGTTCCATCTTTACATGCTACTTCATAACCACCGGGTTTAGTAATTAATTTTTGCCAAGCTGAGCTTATTTGAGCTTGGAGACTTGTCGGTAAAGGCGCGGAACTACTTATCACAATTGGATTGGCAGATGTACCGACAGATGAATTCTGATTTGAATTATTGTTACTTGTTGATGTTTGTTGGAGACACATATTGTTATTTATGGGAGGCTGCTGCAGAAACTGCATATTGTTATTTACAGGAGGCTGCTGCAGAAACTGCATATTGTTATTTACAGGAGGCTGCTGCAGAAACTGCATGCTGTTATTTGATTGCATTGGCCAAAACGGCGGCTGATTAGGTTGCATATTGATATATGATTCCATTGGCCAAAACGGCGGCTGGTTAGGTGGCATATTGATATATGATTGCATTGGCCAAAACTGCGGCTGGTTAGGTGGCATATTGATATATGATTGCATTGGCCAAAACTGCGACGGGTTAGGTTGCATATTGTTATTTGGTAAAAATGGCTGAGGTGGCGGATTGCTGCTCGTCACCTCTAATATAGTTATCAGGTTGTTGCTACTCTTGAGGATCGTGATGTCACCAAGAAATTTTGTTGTATTATTAAATTTATATATTCCAGCTTTTTGAAAAAGAGCTTTACTTTGCTGCAGAGACATTAATGACGATTCTGATGAGAAAATGAGACTTAGGTTGTGATTGTAAAGGCTTAAAATTTGACCGAGAGTTAATACAAAGCGATCATTTTTTATATAGTTACCATTCCCTAATATAGTTTTTAAATCTTGTTCTACGTAACTTGCTAGGAACCTACGAGAGCATGAAAAGGATAAGTTTTCATTGAGCGTGCTATGTGAATTACTCAAATTCGCCGACGGATCATCACAGCTAAATTCTATTAAATTAGCGTTGTGGTGATAATAAAGATAAACATAAATAGCCATGACGAAGTCCTCTGAATTTTAACGCAAGCAGTCAAATAGTTATATAATTGTCTAAATTTATTAAAATGGACAGTATTTTTAGACGAGTGACGCTAAATTAAGCATCTACGGTAAGATGTGTTTCGATTTCTCTTTGCACAAGTGAAGGAACGTGGTAAACCAGCCTGCTGGGCTACTTTTTTTTACCATTTTTACCAAATGGTCATAAAATTGGCGCCTCTTATGATTATGCTAGCTGGCAACAAGTGCAATTACAATAAAATCTTCTTTGCTGCTACTTGCTGTAGTTTGCAGGAGCAACACCATGCCCAATTACCGTTTTGCTTTGAATCGCAACTACGCCCACAAACGCTGCTATCTGCTTTTTATTAGGAGACCGTAGTTCTGGCAAATTCGTTAGTAAAACCTTGGCGAGCGTTTTACTAACGCCTTTCATGCTTCCTAGCCCCTCAAAGCAGCATTTAAAGCCTAAATATCAAGGGTATTTAATTAAAATACGAACCGGTTTTGTTTGTTATCGCGGTCTTATCAATGACTAGAGTGTTTTAATTTTTGCTTCTTTTTCTTTTTCTTTTCTTTATTCTTATCAGTATCTTCAGGTGGCTGTTTTAAATTTTGCTCTTTGCCATTATCCGTATTATTGTTTGTTTTGAGTTTAAGAGAATGAAGGATTGGTGGAGGATTTCTCATTAAATTAGGTTCATTTTGAGCCACTTTATTGTCATCAACTGACGGTATTTCATCTTTTTTATTTTCTTTTATTTTTAATTTTGGGCCTTTTTCCGTCATTGGCTTAGGATGATTGGTATATTGATTCTCTATAAAATTAGAATATATTGCATAAATTTCATATGAATGTTCGCTCAGTTTAATGTTAAAAGCTTTCTCTAAGACTTTTTGATTGTGTCCGCCGCTAAGCCCATCAATAAGATCGTCTAGTACATCAGAAATAGCTGCGCTGAGTTGTTCATTTTTTCCGTTAAGAAGTAGGTTAACAATATTTTTTCTTATGACCTCAACCTCTGCTCCTGGGCAAATTTCCCTTAATTCACCCAATATCTGTTTGAATCGGTCGTTGTCTTGAGCGGTCCTTTCAACCATTTCTAAGCAATCAGTTAATATTTTGTTAATAGTATCTTTGCCATCTCTTAAAGCTTTACAAATCCTTGCCTTCTGAGTTTGGGTTGAGATTTGAGTTTGAGTATCTACCTGAGTTTGGGTTTTAGTCTGAGCAGCATCTGGTGCTATAAGACCACTTGCTATAAAATCGATATCGCTCTTTGTATACGTGGTTTTAAAATCTTCGAGCTGCATCTGAAAAAACGTAAGATTATTAAGTTCAATCAATGCAAAGCAATAATTTTTTTTAGCTTCATTTGACATTTTAGAATTTATAATTTTATTAATAATTAATGCCTTTGTATTATCTGAAAATGCTTTAACTTTAGAAACATTTGCTGGTTTGCTAATAACCCAGCGTGTTCCATCTGTATGTACTATTTCAAAACCAACGGGATTAGAAATTAATTTACTTAAAGCTGTCCTTGCTTGAGCTTGCATAGATAAAGGTAGATGTGAAAATTCCAATTTCTCGCTTTCTATGGTTGTCGTATTAACCGAGCTATTAATATTAATTGGATTAGTTGATGTGCCGGCAGATGAATTTTGATTTGTATTTAAAAGAGGTTGCTGCCAAGGTTGCATATTATTAGATATAAATGGCTGAGGCAGCGGTTCTTTGCACTCCTCATAGAATATACTTACTTTAGATCCGTCGTAGTCCACGGTTTTGATGTAGCTAAACAATTTTGTCATATCATTAAATTTATAAATTTTTCCATATGCATTCTTAAAAAAATCCTGGCATTGCTGCAGAGAGAGAGCTGGTACTGATGAGAAAATTAATTTTACATTTTTTTTTAGGAGAATAAAAAGTTGATCGAGACTTAATACAAAGCGATCATTTTTTACATAATTACCATTATTGCCCGAATTAGTTTTTAAATCTTCCTCTACCCTATTTTCCAGCAATGAACGAGGGCATGAAAAGGTGAGGTTTACATCAAGTATGATATATGGTGTATTATCCAAATCTACCAACGAAGAACTATCACTCCTAAATTCTATTGGAAGTGAGGCGTGAGGATTGTAAAGATATATGTAAATATAAGCCATGGTAAAGCCTCTTGGTCTCTTAAGTTTCGTGTAAATACATTAATAGTGAGATATTTACCAAAGATGAGTAAATTGAAAAGTATTTTCAGACGAATGGCATAAAAAGCTAGCAAAAAAACGAAAGTTATACATCTGATACAAAATAACGAGACTAAGCATCAGATGTAAGGGATAGTAAATGGAAATGGAGTAATGCTTTCTACCTATATGATAATTACCACTATACTGGCAGCATTTAGAATTTATACATTTTATTCAGTCTAGCCAAAGCGGCCCTTATCGAAGATAAGGGTACGCCTAACCGTTACTTATTTTTTTTGCCTTGTTTGATTCTTTTTCTGTTTTTTCTTGCATATCAGTATTTTTACGCGCTCGTTTGGAATCACGCTCTTCGCTATCAGCATCACCCGCTCTTTTGCGCTTATAAGAATAATGTGGCGTTAAATTACCTTCATTTTCAGCCGCTTCTTCCTCATCAAGCGATATCGTTTTTTCATCATCAACTGACGGTGTTTCATTTTTTTCATTTTCTTTTATTTTTAATTTTGGTCCTTTTTCAACCATTCGCTCAAGATAGTTGACATATTCATTTTCTATAAAATTATAATATATTGCATAAATTTGATATGAATGCTTACTCAGGTTAATGTTAAAAGTTTTCTCTAAGATTTTTTGATTGTGTCCACCGCTAAGCCCATCAATAAAACCGTCTAATGCATCAGAAATAGCTGTGCTGAGTTCTACATTTTGTCCGTTAAGAAGTAGGTTAACAATATTTTTTCTTATAACCTCAACTTCAGCCCCTGGGCAAATTTCTCTTAATTCATCCAATATCTGTTTGAATCGGTCGTTGTCTTGAGCGGTTCTTTCAATCATTTCTAAGCAATCAGTTAATATTTCGTTAATAGTATCTTTGCTATCTCTTAAAATTCTATTAAGCCTTTTTCTCTCAGTTTGGGGTAAGGTTTGAGTTTGAGTTTGAGTTTGAGTCTGAGTCTGAGCAGAATTTGTTGCTGTAAGACCAGTCGCGACCAAATCGATTTCCATCATTGGATAGATGGCATTAAAATCTGGGTAATCCATCTGAAAAGACTGAAGGTTATCGAGATCAATTAATATTAAGCAATAATTTTGTTTGGCTTCACTTGATATTGTATTAGAAGTCGTAATTTTATTAATAAGTGATTCCTTTGTTTTATCTGAAAACGCTTGAATTCTAGAAAATTTAGGCGATTGATTACTAATGAACCAACGTGATTTATCTGTAAATACCACTTCATAACCATGTGGGTGAGAACTTAATTGATTCCAAGCTGTGCTTACTTGAGTTTGCATAGGCAAGGGTAGAAATGAAAATAGCTGTTTCGTCGTTGTATTACTAACCGAGCTGTTAATGTTAATTGGATTAGTTGATGTGCCGACAGATGAATTTTGATTTGTATTGTTGTTATTTATTGGAAATTGTTGAGGTAAAAGCTGCAGAGGTTGCATATTGTTATTTGATTGCATTGGCCGAAACTGCGACTGGTTAGGTTGCATATT
>JAFECR010000009.1:24747-104248 GCA_018242045.1 Pseudomonadota bacterium
GGTTAGGTTGCATATTGTTATTTAATTGCATTGGCCGAAGCTGCAACTGGTTAGGCTGCAAGTTGTTATTTAAAGTGGGTTGCTGCAGAGGCTGCATATTATTAAATGGCTGCTGCAGAAACTGCGGCTGGTTAGGCTGCAAGTTGTTATTTAAAGTGGGTTGCTGCAGAGGTTGCACATTGTTATTTGATAAAAATGGCTGGGGCAGCGGAGTGTTGCTTGTTACATCTAATATACTTATTCGGTTGTTGCTACTGCTCTTGAGGGTCGTGATATGATTAAACAATTTTGTTGTATTATTAAATTTATAAAATCCGCTTGCTTTTTGAAAAAATTCTTTAAATTGTGGCAGCTGCATTAATGATGATTCTGATGAGAAAATGAGACTTACATTGTGACTGCTGAGGCTTAAAATTTGATCGAGGGTTAATACAAGCCGATCATTTTTTATATAGTTACCATTATTCCCTAACAGATATGGTAAATTTAGTACTGCGAAGCCTAGGGAACTACGAGGACATGAAAAGGATAAGTCTTGATTAAGCATGCTATGCGGAGTACTCAAATTCGCCGACGAATCGTCACAGCTAAATTCTATTGGAGCAATGTACTGAGGGATCTGAAGATAGATATAAATAGCCATGGCAAAATCTCTCTTAATTTTTAATGTAAGTTAATAGTGAGATAATTGCCTAATGTTAGTGATTTGAAAAGCATTTCCAGACAAGTGGCAAAGAATTAAGCATTTACGGCAAGATGTGGTTGGATGCGGGAACGCTGAAGCAATCCTCAAGCGTTAATTAGATAACGTGAGGAATGCTTCAATTTTAAATAAGTCAATTTACTGGCTTTTCTTTCTTGCAATCGTTGTCGTCGTTGTCGTCGTTGTCGTCGTTGTCATTGACGTAGTGGTAGTAGTTGTTGTTAGCGGATCTGAGAAATTCAAAACTCGTTTTGCGCTTGAGCGAGATGAATTATTTTCCATAGTGAAATTGGAAAACTGAAATGATAGCGCTTTGCTAGGGCTAACAGACTCGCCCTGCGGGAGCATGTAACCGCTATTTTTCTCATTAACAAACCCTAATAAATCTGCTGATAATGAATCGATTTTTTTAGGGGAGGTGTTCGGAGTTATTTTCTTCTTCTCAGGAGATGATGGAGGTGATTTTCTAGATGATGCTTTTAACAACTTCTCAGGTGAGGGTGGTTGTTGTATAGGCGATTTCTTTTCAAATTTGCCAGGAGATAGTCGGCGTAACTTCTTAGCTTGTGTCTTTAGCAAATTCTCAGGGGGGGTAAGTGGGGATTGCAGCGCAGAGGAATTCGCCGTCTTGCTTGGGCTTCGCATCTTTTTTTCTGGGGATTGATGCATTCTGCCAGAAAGGCTTGCCGCAGGACCGATATCGGATTTAGGTTTAGCTGCAGTTTGTACAAAACCTTGCATCTTCTTGTGAGAAGTGATCGCCATAGAAGGCGGAGTCTTGGTGCCTCTTTTGCTATCATGTCCCCTATTGGTTCTCAGCAATGGGTTTGAAAGATTTCGCTCGTTCTTAAGCTCTTTAGCCTGTGGAAGTAAAAATTTAATCCAATCAGCTTGTGATGCCATATTTGATACAGTTGTGCACCAAGTGACTACTTGGTTAATCATCGTTTTGCCGTCATGTAAAAGCTTTATAAAATCGCGATTTTGTTGATTTGAATTATCTAAGATACTCAGATATTCAAATTGATTGGGTATATCTGTGTCTTTGACAGTGACAACATCAATGGGATCAATGATTTTAACTATGCCACTTGGAGTCACCAAAATCTGTAAGTCTGCAATTAAGCAACGTTTTGCGATTAAAATGTTTTGAATATTTGAAAATTCATTGAGTAACTTTTTAGCAAATATTTTGGCATTCGCAAACAGTTCTTTATCAGCTAGGATTTTTTGTTTTATGGTAGCTTCAATTTTTTCTTTTTGCAGCACCCAACCTTCATGGGTTGGAATGACAACGCCAGTTACTAATGCGGTTAATTTGTTATGCACGTTAGGGCTATCTTTAACGTCAAACAGCGTACTATTGGGGATCCATTCGACTAAAGCCCCATATTTTTCATTAGGAATTTTAAATGGGTTGCTATAAACTTGCATAGCAGGCAAATTAATGTTGTTCAAGAAAGATAATAATTTGTTTTCTTTTTGAAACATATCAAGCGCATTACCTGATGATTCTCGATTCCAAGCGAGAGCCATATTCTCTGTTAAGTGTGCAACCATTTTGAATGAACCACAAATCGGTTTTAAATGGTTAATGTTAATTTCGCCGTTTTGGATTTGTTCTTGCAAGGTGGTGATGTTTGTTAGCATAATAATACCCACATAAAATTAATGTATTCTAATGAAACGTTTTAAAATAGCAATAAAAAAAACAGTGTAAATTCACGCAAAAAATGTTAAATAGCATGATTATGCATAAACAATTTTTACATTCGATCTTTAGTCATTTTGGTTTTTTATAAGGATAACATGTCAACCTATATGTTGGTTCACGGTGCTTGGCATGGTGCATGGTGTTGGGAGCAAGTTGTGCCTTTATTACAAGCAGGTGGGCACACTGTTATCACACCAGATTTGCCAGGACATGGCCAAGATAAAACACCGATCAAACAAATAACCTTACAAAGCTACATAGATTGTATTGGTAAATTATTAAAACCGGATGAGCCTATTATTTTGGTTGGGCATAGTATGGCAGGGATCATTATTTCACAAGTGGCAGAATTGTTTCCTGATAGTATTAAATGTTTGGTTTATTTGGCTGCCTTTCTCCCTAAAAACGGAGAATCCATGTTTCAAATAGCAAATAAACAACCAATCACACGATTTGTGAAAATGATGAAACCTTTGCCTGAAGAAAATGCTTTTCAATTTCCTTTTAGTGCAATGAAAGATTTTGCTTATCATCAATCCAGTCTTGCTCTTGTCGAAAAATTGCAACCGCGATTTTGTGTTGAACCATTGTTACCTTTAACAACGGCTGTGCAACTCAGTGCGAGATTTGGCAAAATATCTCGAATTTACATAGAATGCCTTGAAGATAAAGCTGTGTTACTTCAAACCCAGCGAAATATGCAGTATGATTGCCAACGATATAGCTTAAACTCTGATCATTCGCCTTTTTATTCCAATTCGCAGGCTTTGGTGACCCTATTGGAAAAATTAGTCTGAGGGTTTTCTTTCAGCATCCAGCCAGTTTTTGAGATGATGCGGCATTGGTGGTTTGTTGATAGTAGAAGGTAAATGACGTATCAATTCATCTGGTGGAAGCTTACCTTGCTTATGAATAAAAAGCGTTTTAAAAAGCGCAACCACACAAAGCTCATCGTTTACTATAATTTTCTGTTCCATATAGATCCATTTTTCATCCCAAAAGATAACTTGAGTTAACATGGTAAATTTTTTGAATGGACCTAAAGGACGAATAAAATGCACTTTGGCGCTGCCCAATACTGGCATCCATCGGTATTTAAATATTGGTTTTAATAAACCTGTTTTTGCCATTAAATGGATCCTGCCTAGATCCATCAGTGTTAATATCCTGCCGTTGTTAACATGTAGATTTAAATCAAGATCATTAAGACAAACCCGCATAGTTAAAGTCGTCGGCTGTAAAGGATTAGTTTGCTTTTTCATCCAAGGCAGTCTTAACAATAGCCATATTAATCGTAAATAGAGATTCATAAAATTATCTCTTTTTAATAACAATGCTGCCAATCGAATATCCCGCGCCAAAAGAGCAGATCAAACCCAAATTACCAGGCTTAAGATCTTGATGGTGCAGATGAAAAGCAACCAGAGATCCACAGGAGGCAGTATTGGCATATTCTTGCAGGATAATAGGAGCTTCTTGTGGGGTTGGATTGTGGCCTAGAATTTTTTTCATAATTAATTCATTCATATTAATATTGGCTTGGTGCAACCAATAACGGGAAATATCATCACATTTTAATCCAAGTGACTGTAGATGCATTAAAATATGTTCTTCCACCATTGGTACCACTTCTTTAAAGACTTTGCGTCCATTTTGTGTGAAGCAAAAGCGAGGAATAGATTTTTCATCCTCAATTTCAGCATGATTTAAAAAGCCACTATTGTTCCGGATGTTATTGGAAAAGCGAGTTGTTAATTTTGAACTCAGAATTTCGAACCCTGAAGATTTGGCAAGTTGGGCATTTTCAATTACGGTTGCAGTGCAGATATCGCCGAAAATAAAGTGTGAATCTCGATCGCGAAAATTAACATGGCCAGAAGTAATTTCTGGGTTAACAACCACAATGCATTTGTTTTGATTGGCCACAATGGCAGCATAAGCATTGGCAAGCGCAAAAGTTGTTGAGGAACAAGCCACATTCATGTCATAACCAAAACCTTGGATCCCTAAAACATTCTGAATTTCCATGGCCATGCCAGGATAGGCACGTTGCATGTTAACACAAGAAACAATGATCCCGTCCACTTCTTGTGGTGTTTTTTGGGCGTAATCAAGCGCTTGATGTATGGCCTGACAAGCCATTTCACATTGCAAAGAGGGTTCATCATCACAGCGTGCTTGTATGTACGGCCGCATTCTTTTAGGATCTAAAATTCCTTTTTTATCTACGACATAGCGGTTAAGGATCCCCGAAGCTTTTTCTATAAAATTAACACTAGAATACTCAAGTGCTGCTTTTTCACCATTTGAAATCGCAAGTTTGTGTTCATTGTTATAAGTATCAACATAAGTGTTAAAACTTTGCACTAATTCATCATTTGAAATTCCATAAGGAGGGACATATAATCCCGTTCCTGTAATTACAACTTCCGCAATCATTATAAACTCCTTTGATCTCTTACTATTTTGATCTCGTATAGTGACGGTTTTCAAAATAGTCTGAGGAAATACGCTTTCCAGTTTGAATCCCGTATAAAGTAGGTGGCAAGCTTAGGCTTAAAACCCGTGCTTACTCACCCCAGTCATGTACCAAAGCGTGCACTCCTGGGGATTCGTTGTTCGAGTAGAATATAGGTTTTTTTAAAAACTGGACAAATTATAACGCAAGCGAGTCGTTAGGATAATATGTGGTAATAAAAAGTTACATAACTACATATTTTCAAATAAAAAAGATCTAATTTTGTTTTAAATCTTCTAATGCTTCACGGACCGTTGTAAATTCGCCTTCTAAAGCAGATGTTAACGGATGCAAACATTCAAAACGAGCCTCTTGTGCAGCGATTTCTAATCTTAAACAAAAATAAGAGAAGCGAACGGCGCCGATGTCAATACTACGTAAACGTAACTCTCTTGCTGCGCCTACAAAATTAGCTAAATGTTTCTCTTGTAGTGCTTTGTATAGATTGGCAATTTTTCTTTTTGCATCATGCAAGTAAATATCAATCAACTCCACTACGTCTTTTTGAAAGGTTTGTTGTAATTCACGTAGTAAGGATCTCTTAATAATGTTGGAATGATGGTCATCTCCCATAGTTGTATACCTATCTTGTTTTATTATTATTGGTTTATCAGTAGGCGTCTATTATAGTGTATATGCACCTATTTGGTTAATATCGCGTCATAACTACCGTTTATCCTGGAAAGGTTGACCAGAACCACGTTTGAAGGCTAAAAATACGCAAAGTACATAACATTAGGGCGCGCTGAAGGTTATCAAGGACTGATAATATGTGCAAGTACTCGATAATTCAATCTAATGTTTATTAAATAACTAAATTCTGTTAGTATATTTGAGTGAGCATTTGTCTATCAAATAGGAATAAAAATGACCAAGCCATTTCATCCTTCTTCAAGAATACCTTATATAGAGGCGCTGACTGAAATGGCCGAAGAATTAGCTTGTCAGGGTAGCATTATTTCAGAACCTTCATTACCCAAAACTAAATCAACACTGGGAATCGATCAAATTCTTTGGATCCAAGTGATGATGGGCGATGAAGAAGGTATGAAACTCACCCTTGAACTTGGCGCAGATCCTAATTTTCGTCATAAAGGGACACACATTTTAAATTTAGCGCAGGCTTATCAGACTTACTACGGTCACAACGGTATCCACCTACTGGAGTCTTATGGTGCGAAGCTTCCTTTGAGAAAAACACATCAAAAAAAATCTTCAAATTAAAGGGTAACTTATTTTGCAGATTGTGCTGCTTTAACAGCGATGGTTTTTTCTTGTCGAACTTGCAGATCATACTTGAGAGTGAGAAGCAGTGCAAAAGACCAAGGAGCTGCCAAAATCAACAATATTTGAGCAGTGCATTCTGCCCACAAAGGAGATAAGCTTTTAGCACCAAAGAGAATAGTGAAAATTAATCCTAATTTAACAAAGAATAAGATAATTAAACCCGCAAGTAAGGTTAACACATAAGTTTTAAAGTAATATCCATTGACCAATTTGACACTCAAATCGTTAGCTTCATTGGCATTTTGGTTATCAGTAAAAACCAATATCGGCGCGAAAATTTTTGAAATTAAAGCAGCAAGAATCAAGAAGAATGAAAAGCTAAACCAAAGAAATAATAATATAGGCGGCATATTGGCAGTACCCATACCAATATAAACAGCAATGCAAAATCCAAGTATCAGTACAGGCAAAAAAAGCATTAAAAAGAAACAACCGGTTAAACTGATAAAGCGGCTTAAGGTAAATAACAGTAAATTCTTGAAAGAATAAGTTTGGTTTTTTCCGATAGCATCAATTAGGGAAAAGAAGGTGCCCGTCAATGCAAAGAAGATAATAATACTAAAAATAGCAAGCTGCGAATGTAAATGTACATGGCTTGGGGGAAATAAATAGGCGCCATGTAAAATGAAATTATATAGAAGCACCAGGATGATACTCAGACCAAGTGTTTTCAATACACTGATACGATATAAATCAAAGCTTGTTTTAATCAAACTATCAGTGTTTAAAGGTTCTTTTAACGGAAATAGGGCCATATTATTTAGCGCTGTGTAAACTTTTCGTATAAAGTATAGTCTTTATTAAAGCTTTAGGTTAGTTTATTCTTATAAAGAAAACAAACTAAAAAATATGATTGGTGTTTTTCATGAATAAAGCAGATATCTCAACTGTCGCCAGATTATTGATTACTTGTCCGGATGGTCCAGGTATTGTTGCGGCAGTGGCAACTTTTTTAAAAGATCATGGCGCAAACATTACCGATTTGGATCAACATTCAACCGATCCCCTAGGCGGGACTTTTTTTATGCGCCTTGAATTTCAAACACCTCAATTAGATTTATCGAGTAAGCGGCTAGAGCAAAAATTCAACGAAGATGTCGGCAAACCTTTTAAAATGGACTGGCGTATTCATTACGCTGCAAATTTAAAGAAGATGGCTATTTTTGTTTCAAAGTATGATCATGCCCTATTAGAAATATTATGGCGTTGGTCTCGCCATGAGTTAGCAATTAAGATCCCCTTTATTATTTCTAATCATCCGGATCTACAACAAGCAGCGGATCATTTTAAAGTGCCATTTCATTACATTCCAGTCACAGACAAAGCACAAGCAGAATCTCAAATGCTTGCTTTATGCCAAGACATCGATGGGATTATTTTGGCTCGCTATATGCAAATTTTATCAGAAGATTTTGTGAATCATTTTCCCAACAGAATTATCAATATTCATCATTCTTTTTTACCTGCTTTTGTCGGGGCTAATCCTTATCAACAAGCTTATGACAAAGGTGTGAAATTAATTGGCGCCACTGCACATTATGTCACCAAAGATTTAGATATGGGGCCAATTATCGCTCAAGATGTCGTGCGCGTTTCTCATCGTTTAAGTGCGCAAAAAATACGGGTGCTTGGGCAATATGTAGAAAGAACAGTTCTAGCGCGTGCTATTAAATCTCATGTCGAAGACAGAATTATTGTCGATGGCAATAAAACAATCGTTTTTGACCTAGAATAAAACCGAAATTTTGATACTCAAAGACAACAAGACAAGGAAATCCAAGTTGCTTTACCACAAGCAAAAGAAGCAAAATTGCCCAATCATTTAAATAAGCTAAAGTCTTAAAAAGGAATGGGCGTTAATTTAGAAACCGGTTGAGTAGATTGCTTTAATGAGCGTGTGCGAGGCATTTCGTTCCAAGACGTTTCAACCATTAATTGACATATTTTATCCTCAAAAGATTTTAATGCAGCATTATCGTTTAATGATTGATTTATCATGATTGAAAACAAATATTGCGTACCATTATTGGCAGTAAAGTAGCCGGACAGAGCAGAGGTCCCTAAGGCACTGCCCGTTTTAGCAACAACCTTGCCCACCATATTCTTATTTTTCATGCGTTCAGCTAAGGTACCAGATTTTCCTGCGGTGCTTAAAGCTTCATAAAAAAAAGAAAACTGTGGATCATGATACATATGATAAAGCAATTGACTGACGTGCGAAGGGGAAAATAAATTATAGCGCGATTGACCAGAGCCATCGCTTAAATTGATATTGGAAAAATCCATTTGAAGGTCTTGTGCTAAAATTTCTTCAATAGCCTGGATGCCGACTTGAAAAGAACCTTGCCCCAAAAATGCGAGCCCTAAGGCTTTTGTTAAGCTTTCGGTGTAAAGGTTATTTGATTCGGATAATACTTGCCGTAATATGTTTTTTAACGGCAAAGAACGTTTTGTGACTAAGGCAGGGATCTCTTTAGGCGTTTTCATAAAAACCACTTCGCCTGCAAATTCAATTTGATTTTCTTTTAAAGATTGCAGGATAAGATTTTTAGCCATCAACTTAGGGTTATCCATCGCTAATTCAAAAACAGTGGGTGTTTTATTGATAGGCCAACAACCTGTTATTTTGACATCATTGTTTTTTACTTTAACGTTCAATTGGCAACTGTGCTCAGATTCATCTAAAGTGACAGCCGTGACATTGGTGGTTAAATTAAAAGGAGGGCTATCCTCTGTTCGTTCCATTTTAATTTTTTCATTGAGCGCTTCAGCTTTGTTGAGTTTTACTCTCATTTTATTGGTGTTTAAAATAATCGAAGTCACCGGCGCAGAATATGCCCAGGGAATGGAATCCCATGTCCAGCCTGGGGCATAAGGAACATCGTCGAAAGACTTATCGTCGATGATCACTTGGCCTTTAATTTGATTAATGCCTTTGTCTTTCACTTGTTTAATAAGAGAAGTTAAATCATTTGCACTTAAGGAAGGATCTCCTCTAAAAACGAAATAGAGGTTATCGTTTAGGGTTCCTTGGGCTATTTTATTTGTTAAAGCATGTATGGTTGTTTGATATTGAAAATTAGGTCCAAAAAATTTCAATGCAGCAGCAGCAGTAAATAGTTTTGTATTACTTGCTGGATAAAAATTATCTTCCCCATGATATTCGAAAAGTATGTTTCCTGATTTGGGATCTTGGATAATTAACCCAATGGCGGTATTGGGTAAATATTGCTTTATCAGTTTGTCAAATTTTTCGGCGAATTTTTGGTCTTGAGCTTGTAAAGATGAGCTTAGCATGAGTGAAGTCAGGAAAAAGCATAAGGTATGTTTATTCATGATCCAGGCCTATCAATAATGACAAATTGAGTTAATAAAGCAGAATTTGGCACAAGAATTTCTTTGGAATTCGTTAAAAGATGTGTATAACGTAAACTCATTTTAGTAACAACACCTTTGATATTCTGAATTTCTATTGTATCGCCGATATGAAATGGCTGAAATAGTAGAACCAATATGCCAGCAAATAAGTTGGCAAACGCATCCTTACTTGCCAAGGTGATTGCGATACCTGAGACACCAAGGCTTGCCACTAAAGCAGAAACATTGACACCTGCAGAACCAAGTGCGGTGATGAGGCCAAGTAACAATATAGTTATTTTTGTAATAGTTTCAAAAACGAGAAACACAGGTTGTTTTTGCGCAGGGTTTTTATCTCTAATACGGTGAATAAGCTTTACAGCAAATTTAGCTAAGATCCAAAATATTAAGAAAATGATAAAAGCAATGAGAATGCTTGGCAAGGCTGCGAGAACGGGCTTCAACATTTCATTTATCATTATCATATATTGGTGCTTAAATGAGGTAATGTGGCACTAACAAATTTAGTCTGTCAACTCTTTAAGGTGATAACCATAGACGAAAGACGTTGATCGTAACGTAATGCCTAGAATAACGTAAACAATCAGTGCGATCATAGAGACATAAAAGCTCGGGCCTAAAAGCCAGTCATATCGAGTAACAAGCCATTGTGCAACTAAAGGGCCTGTGCCAGAAAATATAGCCGCAGAGACACTCCAAGCTAAAGAGATCCCTGTATAGCGTAATCCTTGTGGAAATTGATCGCACATGATTTTAACCATGGGGCCACAAACAATGGCATTGAAAATGCCATACAACACCATTGCCAGCAGAATGTAGAAATAGTTGCCCGTTAAACAAAGCAGAAAAATGCAAGGTGCACCAACTATAATGAGTAATAAACCCCAACGATATTGGCGATAGGGGCAAGTTTTATCGGCTATGTAACCAAGGATTGGGATCAAAAGACAAACAATAACTTCGCCAAAGATAGCAAAAAAACTGGCGTGGTGTGTTGGTAACTTTACCTGCTGCTTAAGAAAAACCACGATATAAATGTTGCCAATATAAACGAAAATGCCCGTAAAAGCAGCAATCGCCGCCACACTAAGAAAAGCGCGCTTATGTTGCTTTAATACTTGTATTAAAGGGATGGGTAAGTTTACGACTGTTCTTTTTTGAGTTTCCGTCATGCCTCTTCTTAACCAAAACCCTAAAAAACAACTGAGCCCCCCGAGTAGAAAAGGAACGCGCCATGCCCAAACTGGTGCTTGCGGTAAATTGGTGACAAACGCAGCAATGCCGCCAATAACCATACCGGCTGCTGCAGAAGCGCTTATCCAACTGCCAGCAAGTGAGGGATTGCTCGTTCCTATTTTTTCAACAAGATATATTCCGGCACCATTATATTCACCGCTGATAGCAATACCTTGAAGCATTCTCATTAAAAGTAACAAGAGTGGTGCACTCATTCCAATTTGATAATAAGTTGGTAAACAACCAATACAAAATGTCGCAGCTCCCATCATAGAGAGTGAGCAAATTAAGGCGAGTTTTCGACCATAGCAATCGCCGATATGACCAAAAAGGATCGCCCCAAGTGGCCTCATCAGATAACCCATGGCAAAGATCCCAAATGTTTTGAGGATCGCTATTTCAGGGTTATTCTCTGGAAAAAATAGGGCCGAGAGTGCAACGGCCATATAGCCATAAAAGGTATATTCAGCCCATTCTAAAACAGTGCCAATGGAAATAGCACCAACAAGCCAAGATTGGGTAAAAGATTTTTTCATAAGGTTTCTTTTTGCGCTGTCAGTGTTTCTTTCGTAAATAAAGAACTCACTACCGCTAAGAATAAACAAAGGCTGATGATATAGGTCGCATTTTTGTAATCTTGCGCGTTATGCAGCAAATCGCCTACTGCGGTAAAAGTAGGATGTTTTTGTGCACTCCAATCGAGCAACATGCCTAATATTGGCATTAAAGCTGCCCCCAACAACACCGAGAACATATTAGCAATGGCCATTGAAAAGCCACCTAATGATTTATCATGCAGTTCCCCTGCGGCAGTGTAGCTTGCTATAAGTCCTGTGTTAGTTAAGCCATAAATAAACATAATAATTGAAATTAAGTATAAAGGAAGTGAAGGTACATAAAACACAATAGGTAATAATATAAAACCAAATAACGCCGATCCAATCATAACAGGGCGTCGGCCCACATGATCTGCCAGCCAGCCTGCAAGTGGCCCGCCTATTGCCCAACCAAAGAAAAGATAAGAGACCGCGCTTGAGGCTTGATAGGTATCAAGCTGGTGAATATTTTTTAAGAATTCTTTGCCCCAAAATTCACCAAGAACATCGGTAGGCGCATAAATTAATCCGGCGTAAAGTGCATTGATCCAAGTGAATTTACTGAAGATCACTTTTTTTAATTGAGAAAGGGAAATGGTGCTTTTGACTGGGGTAGTGGCTGTTACTTGATTTCCTTTAGGGCTATTTCTTACCACACTATAAATAAGAAGAGAAAGCACAAAAAACACAACACCATATAATCTAAAGGTGTCTTGCCAACCAATTTCATCGTTGAGAAATGGTACTAAGTGACCACCAAGGGCTGCACCTACCATGCCTAGTGCTTGCGTAATACCTACGAGTAAAGCCAGTTTTCTTGCCTCAAACCACACGGTGATAAGCTTTAAGGCGCCAATAAAGGCAGTGGCAGAACAAAATCCAAGTAGGATCCGAGATATCATCGCAGAGCCAATAACTTCACTGTTTGCAAAGATGAAACTACTGACACTACAAATTAATACGGCAATAGTGAGTAATAACCTTGAGCCAAAGCGATCTACTAAATATCCCACAGGCATCTGCATCAAAACATAAGGAATATAAAAAGATGTCCCAAGCAAGCCAAGCTCAAATTTGGTTGTCTCAAAAACAATCTGCAGCTCTTCACTGATGTGTCCTGGAGTCACCCTGACCACATAGTGAGAGAAAAAGAAAAAAGCAGCTAAGCCCCAAATGAACCAAGGGGTGAGAAAGGAAGTTTGTTTTTGCTGCGACATGCTTTTCCATTAGATAAAAACAAACCCAGCAGTATAGATGAAAAAAGCGCAAAAAACATGCAGCAGTTGTTGTGTTACTTAGCTTTCTATGTTAGTTTAGTCTCCCAATCGGAAAAATATTTACAACGCTTAGATGTATGTTCACGCTTTTATAAATTGAAAAGAATTTAGCTAATATGGGAGAAAAAAGGTGCTTGAAGCAATTCAAAAGAATGATCTTGAAGAAATTTGCGCTTTATTAAAAAAAGACATTAATGTTGACAGCCACGAAGACAATGGTCAAAGACCATTGTCTTTAGCATTGGCTTTAGATAGAACTCAAATCATTAAGTTACTGATAAAGGCTAATGCCAATGTTAATTTTACCGATAATAATGGCAAAACTTTTTTTGAAAATTTAGAAGAAAAGCAAAATTACGATTTAATCAAAGTCGCTGTTGAAAAGGGAGCCGAAATTCCAAAAGAAAGTGAAATTTTAAAAATGGCAATAGATTCCAATGATCTAGAATTTGTTAAAATACTCATTGATAAAGGAATTGATCTTAACAAATGCTTCGGAGAAATGTTTTCTATTTCCGAGAGAGCTTTTGAATATGCTTATACGATGGGTAAGTATGATATTGTTCTAACCCTACTTAAACACGACATTGAGCTTAAAGAGACGCGTTTAGTTCGCCAGACAATTAAGGATAAAAATCAGGATATTTTCGATGCTTTAATAACAAAGTTTAAAGAGATCCCTGAGGATATCTTAGACAGAGCAACTGACATGGCATGTGAGTTATTTGCTGTTGATAATTCTTACTATTTAGAGAAACTCGTGAATCAAATTGATATTGATAAAACGATGGGGTATGAAGAACAGACATTAGTTCATAAGGCCGCAAAATTAGGAAATTTAGATTTACTGGAATGTCTCGCAAAAAATAACGCAGATCTTACTATCTTAAATAAATTCAAAGAACCACCTGCGCAGATAGCGCTGAAAAAAAATCACTTTGAATTTTATAAAAAAATCATGGATATAACGGCGGGTACTATTTGTGATCAATCTTACGAGCCACCGCTGATAGAATTTTGTCGTTCAAATGACGTAAAAATGGTCAATGATATTCTGGCTAAAAAATGCCAAGTGAATTATGCAAATGTGAATGGTGAGACAGCCTTACATATTGCTTGCACAAAAGGCAATATGAAAATTGTTGAAACACTCTTGGCTCATGGTGCCAATCCTTTTATGATGGATAAATCTAAAAAAACACCGCTAATGCTGGCTGCAGAAAATAAACACTTAGCGCTACAAATAAAGCTTTTTACCTATGCCATGCGTCTTGAAGATGTAAAGCAAATACGTCAACTTGATCTTGCGAATAAATATCAACATAACTTAAAAAATATGTCAAAAATGATTATTCTTGGCATAGATGCAGAGCCTAGTTTTAAGCATTTAAAAAACTTAAAACTAAATCTAAACTATTCAAATTTTGAAGGTTATAGCAAAGATCATAAAGTTGAATGGGGTAAAAAGGGTGATGCATTGACGCTGACATACAAAGGAGAGAATTATCCCATTGGATATAAAATACTTATTCCACCGCAAATGAAGAAAATCGATAAAGTGATCATAATCGCCTATGGTGGTAATACAAGTAAAAATCTGAATCAGCAACTGAATGTTATTTCAAAGGAGCAAAAATTATTTTATCACCTTGGCTATCCAGTCGTTGATCTTGTGTTACCGGATTCATTGAAAGATGAGTGCCCGTGGAAGATGAGCAAAAAACTACATAAGCTTATCCACGGCGCAATAAATGAATTTTTCAAAAGAATAAGCACAGAACCTGAAATGCTTCATCATGACTTTAAAGACGTTGGATTTGCCAATGCTGCTTATTTTTTATATGGAGGAAGTTTTGGTGGTAGAACGTCAATAAGACATAGTCAAATGTATCCTGGTACTTTTAAAGGATATATTTCTCAAGAAGGTAATTTTGGACATTTTAATGATATGCCTATTGTGCCAGGCTACAATGGGGAATGGCGCGAATTTAAATTTTTAGATGTTTTGGCACCTCTTTCAAATATCCAAGACTGTAAAGACCCCATGCTAATATTGCAAAATCGTGACGATAATAATGTTAATATTGAAACCACTTTAGGCTTTTATGAAGCATTAAAAAAACAAGGCAAAGAAAATTTAGCAAGATTAGTTTTTTTTGAAGAGGGCAATGGTACACCTGGAAAAGCCAAAACGGAATTACACAATAAAGGCCATTTTTTCCCCAAAGATATCGATAGGTACATGGATGTTATTCGTGCTTTTATAGAAGGTACAAGCTATTTACCAGAAATCCAAGAGCATGCCTATGAGATGCAAGCTCGCATGGTAGATCAGTTTTCTCGCCGTTACTTTGATTCAGATAGGTTTGTTTCTTTGGCATGTAAGCAATATTATAATAATGCACAACACCAAAAAACTCAGCTAAACACACCGAGTTGGAATGACATATGGACAACGCAGTATAAACCGCTCGTTGTTGCATTGCGAGAGATAGAAACACTTTGTGATAATCCTGTCTATTTAAACCAGTATTTGCAATATATTCAAGACAATCATTTACTCACCAAGCAAGTGCTTAAAAATGCTATAAATGAACATGCTGGTGCTTTTAGGCAACTTTATCGCGAACTTAATAAATATGATGAAATTTCACTAGAAGAAATTACCGAAAATCCCTATATATTAGAGGCATTTGAAGAAAAATTGTTAAATTGCACTTATACGGAATCTTTTTACAAAAGCTTTCTTCTGGAAAGTTTATTATTCAGCAATCCATCCCTTGTAATGCCAATTGAAAAGAGTAAAGCGTGGAGTGTACAAAGATTAGAGCAAGAAGAGCCCATATTTAGAACTGCATTTGAAAATAGAATTATGCAAGGAAAAAAAATAACGCAACGTGCTTGGTTGTGCCTTGCTAAAACAGCAAGAGAAAAATCTAAAGAAATGAGTGTCATGTTGCAAAATGAAGCAAGAAACATTGATACTTCAGATCCGCAAGCTATTTACAAAATGTTTTTTAAGACAAATCAAGTATTGGTGCGAAATGTTTCTGAAGTAAAAGCCATACAGCAAGAAATGCTAAACGTATTAACGCAAATGACCAAGCAGAACCTTAGTGAAATCGCCGCGAAAGATCAACATCTTAAAGTGTTAGCAGAGAAAGCGTTAAATAATCAGTTTCTTCAACTTACCAATGAAGAATTTAATGCTATCGATGTGGTGATAAAGCAAAATACAAATAATGATTTTTTACTTCCCTTGTTGAGTTTGTGCCAAACAAAAATTACGGATGATTTGGCTTGGATTAAATGTAATGAATATCTTGCTCAATGTCTGAAAAATAAAATATTACAACAGGAAGTTTTACAACAATCTATCGAAAAGCTCAAAAATAAGCATCCTTGTGTTAAAAATGTTAATGCGAGAAAATTTATTGATCATTTAAGAACAGGGATCAATTTGCAAGATCCATTAACACTGGATTCTCCTTTGCATAAAGCAATTGAGGAAAAGAATCTGGAACTCGTAAAGCTTTTAGTAGAAAATGGCGCTAATCATGATGTGAAGAACTTGAATGGAGAAAGTATACTTAATGCAGCGATGAGAGTTTGCAAAACCTATATACTTCCGTATATCTATCGTGAGACTATAATCAAAAAACAATTCACTCGTTAAGCAGGCGACAAAGCCTAAATTAAGTACATCCCATGGAGGGACTGTTACTATGGTGCGGACGGTAACCTATCAAATAGGTAGCCTGCTATTGTTTAAATTTACAATGTAGTCGCTTAATTGGTAGGATTGTTGTTCAGAAAAAACGTAGCTTAATTTTGTTCGCCGTTGCAAGATATCGTCAGCGGTTTTTGCCCATTCCTTTTGGATTAAATATATAACTTCTTTTTCATACAAACCATGCCCTAAATCTTTGCCAAGATCATTTAGGGCTTTCGCATTTTCTAGTAAGGTGTAAGTAAAGGTACCATAGTTTTGAGCATAACGCTGGCATAGGGTTGGGGGTAACCAGTTAAATTCTTGTATTAGGTTTTGTGTAAATAATGGTAGATCCTTTTTTGGTATGTCGCCACCAGGTAAAGTGCATTGCGCTGTCCAGGCTTTGCCAATATGTGCAAAGAAAGGAGCTAAGCTGTTAACTACTTTCTCTGCCACCAAACGATAAGTGGTGAGTTTGCCTCCAAAAACATGCACAAGCGGCAATTTATTGTGTTCATCAACTTGTAATTCAAGTTTGTATCCTCTATTGATTGCGGCTAAAGTTGTGTTCTTATCATCCACAAGCGGTCTTAACCCAGACCAAGAACTTAAAATTTGCCGTAACGTTAACGGATGATGAAAATATTCGTTAACAATGCTGCAAAGATATTCTTTTTCACTAAGATCAATTTGTACATTGTCTAATGCGCCCTCATAGTTCAGATCAGTGGTGCCAATAAGAGAATATTGTTGCAAATAAGGGATAACAAAAATAACTCTACCGTCTGTATGTTGTAAAATATAAGCTTGTTCGCCTTCATATAACTTTGGCACCAGTATATGACTGCCTTTTACTAAGCGAATGCGGTTACGACTTGGGATCTGGATCACTTGATTGATAACTTGCTCCACCCAGGGGCCCGCTGCATTAATGAGGGATCTTGCATAAACGGTATGCCTTTGATGAGTTATTGCATCTTCAAGCATGACTTGCCAAAATTGCTGGGTTCGTTGCGCTTTAAGGCATCGCATTCGAGTGATTAGTGTTGCGCCATATTGTTGCGCTCTTTGGGCATTACTGATCACCAATCTGGCATCATCTGTAAAACAATCTGAGTAAATAAATCCTTTATGAATAGATGATTTTAAGGGATGAGGACTCGTAAAATGGATTACTTTCGAATGTGGCAAGGCGCCTGCGCCGAGAAAATCATATAAAAATAGTCCAGCTCTGAGCAGCCAAATAGATCTTGGAGATTGATGGATCGGCATAATAAATTGCAAGGGTTTAATAAGATGAGGCGCGGATTTTAAGAGAATGGCTCTTTCATGCAAGGCGCTTTTAACTAAGGCAAAATCATAATATTCTAAATACCTTAAACCACCGTGAATTAATTTACTGCTTGCAGAAGAAGTACCACCCGCCAGATCGCCTTGATCGCACAATAATACCGAAAGCCCCCGACCTGCGGCATCGGCGGCTACCCCAACGCCATTGATGCCCCCGCCTATTACCATAACATCGTATGGTTCAGAGGTCTTTATTTGTGTCAATGACATGCTCCTGGTTATCGAGTATAAACTCAGCATAATATATAATTGGTGAATATTAAATTCTTTGTTTGTATACCAACAAACACATAGAGGATCTTATATGATTCATTACAAACTAAGCTCAGCGCAGCCAACAGCACATCTTTTTAATGTTGAACTGATTATTCCTGCTGCTGATCCTCAAGGACAAAAGGTTTGTTTACCTAATTGGATCCCCGGTAGCTATTTGATAAGAGACTATGCGCGTCATGTGATAACCATGCACGCATATCAGCGGGATACTCTGTCTGCGCTTAGTATTGAGAAAATTGATAGCAATACTTGGCAATGCGAACAAACTCAAGGCAGTATTTTATTGAAATACACTGTTTATGCTTGGGATCTTTCCGTTCGAGGGGCTCATCTTGATGAGTGTCATGCTTTTATCAATCCTTGTGCTGTATTAGTGCAAGTTTGTGGACAAGAAGATAGTCAATGCCTATTGTCTCTTATACCACCAAATTGCCCAAACGCACTTCAATGGAAAGTGGCAACTACTTTACCCGTGCACAACGCGCTAAAGTGGGGTTTTGGCGATTATACGGCAGATTCTTACGATGATCTTATCGATCATCCTATAGAGATGGGTACTTTTGAGATAGTTGAGTTTGAGGTTGCCAAGGTGAAGCATTACATTGCTGTCACGGGTATTCATGATGGCTGTCTCAATCGTCTTGCCGCGGATGTGAGTAAAATTTGTCAGTGGCAAATTGAATTATTTGATAATGCACCGCCCTTTAAGGAATATTTATTCTTATTAACAGTGCTTAAAGAGGGTTATGGTGGCCTTGAACATCGTTCTTGCGCTGCGATGATTTGTCAGCGAGAAGCATTACCTTTAAGCAAAGATATAAATATGAATCGCAGTTATATCAATTTATTGGCATTGTTTAGTCATGAATATTTGCATGCTTGGCATGTTAAGCGAATTAAACCTGCTGCATTTATGCCGTATAATTTAAATCAAAAAAATTATACCGAGCAATTATGGGCATTTGAAGGGATCACTTCTTACTATGATGAGTTGGCATTATTAAAAGCAAAGTTAATTTCCTTTGAACAATATCTTGATTTACTCGCAATTGCCATCACTCGGTTGCTGCGAAACCCTGGCCGGACAAAGCAAACACTGTTGCAAGCAAGTTTTGATGCCTGGATTAAATTTTATCAGCCAAATGAAAACTCAGTAAATGCACTAGTAAGTTACTACCTTAAAGGCAGCTTACTTGCGCTGCTTATCGATCTTAACTTAATAGCACAAACATCTGGTGAAAATCGGCTTGATAATGTCATGAGAAAATTATGGCATGAATATGGTAAGAAAAATATTGGTGTGCCTGAAGGCAGAATCGAAACAATTTTGGAGGAAGAAGGCGGTGCATCAATGAAGCAACTGTTGAAACAAGCCCTTTCAACAACCGAGGATCTACCTTTGGCGTTAATGCTTCAAACATTTGGGTTAAAACTAACTTTAAGAGCAGCACTCAACAGTGAAGATATGGGTGGTAAAAGGCCACAGCAAGAAAAAGATTTATTGAATTTTAAGCCAGGTTACTTTGGCTTTACGATAAGTAAAAATCTAAACAAAATTATTGTTTCTCAAGTATTCACGGGTTCTGCGGCAATGCAGGCTGGTATTTGGGCACAAGATGAAATTGTGGCTATCAATGATTTACGCATTGATCCTGATAGTTATGAGAAAATTAGCAAACGACTAAAACAGGATCAACAAATCAAAATTCATATTTTTCGCCAAGATATTTTATTGGAGAAAACACTCACTTTACAATCACCTCCTTTGGATACAGCACAAATAACGGTCATGGAAACGCTGACTGAAAGCCAAAAACAATTGTTAGCTTATTTTCAAGCATAAGTTCCTTCATGCAAATCGATCACTTACTTTCAGAATGTATGCTTGCTTCACAATTTAGATTGAAAAAGTGGCAGCAAAAAATTATAAGAATGCCAAAAGAAGCACAAGAAAAACAATTTGTAAAATGGCATGAAACTGTTCAAAAATCTATTCAGCAAAGACAAAATAGGCTTATAAATAAACCAGTCATTACTTATCCAGAATTACCTATTACTTTAGAAAAGGAAAATATTTTAAACGCACTTATAAATAATCAAGTTGTTATTGTTGCGGGTGAAACTGGTTCAGGTAAAACCACACAACTTGGAAAAATCTGTTTAGAAGCGGGTTTAGGAATTAAGGGTTTGATTGGTCATACCCAACCAAGAAGAATTGCCGCAAGAACAATGGCGCTGCGAATTGCTGCAGAATTGATGAGCCCCATCGGCAAATTTGTTGGCTACAAAGTGCGGTTTTCTGATAAAACCCAAGCTGGTAATTATATTAAAGTCATGACGGACGGTATTTTGTTGAGCGAAACTTTAACAGATAAATGGTTAATGCAATATGATTGTTTAATTATTGATGAAGCCCATGAACGCAGTCTTAATATCGATTTTTTATTAGGATATATTCGTAATCTGATAGCAAAAAGAAGCGATCTTAAAATTGTTATTACCTCGGCAACGATTAATGTTGAACGTTTTTCTCAATATTTTTATGATGCGCCAATCATTGAGGTGCAGGGTAGGTCTTATCCTGTCAAAACCTATTTTCTTAACAAAGACTTTCATGTTGAATCTGATGATCCCATATTGCAAGTGGCTAGCGCAGTCACTTTAGCTTGTCAGCAAGGACCAGGAGATATTTTAATTTTTCAAAGTGGCGAAAAAGAAATTAGAGAGGTGATTGAGGTGCTTAGCACCTTAAGGATTGAGGATGTCATCTTATTACCTTTGTTTTCTCGCCAAAGCCAGCAAGAGCAACAAAAAATATTTCAAAGAATGAGTAAACGGAAAATTATTGTAACGACGAATGTTGCCGAAACTTCGTTAACGGTACCCAATATTAGATATGTTATTGATTCTGGTTTTGCACGTATTAGTCGTTATAATTATCGTACTAAATTGCAACGTTTACCGATTGAACCTATTTCTCAAGCAAGTGCTAATCAAAGAAAAGGACGTTGCGGTAGGATAGGCCCAGGCATTTGTTATCGACTTTATACCGAAGAAGATTTTCAGAATCGAGCGCTTTACACAGAGCCAGAAATTTTAAGAACAAGTTTAGCCAGCGTTATTTTAAAAATGCTCTCTCTTAATTTAACCAATATTGGTTCATTTCCGTTTTTAGATGCACCAGATAACCGACATATAAAGGATGGTTTTACTTTATTAGAACGCTTAATGGCTGTGAATGAAAAGCAGCAAATTACCCCTATAGGGAGAATGCTAGCCAAGATCCCGATTGAACCAAAGCTTGGTGCTGTTATCATCAAAGCAAATCAAATGGGCGCTTTGAATGAAATTCTTGTTATTGTCAGTGCGTTAAGCATTGTGGATGTGAGGGAAAATCCACAAGAATATAAAGCACAAGCTCAAAGTAAACATGTGCAGTTTTCTCATGAAAACTCAGATTTTATGACATTGCTGAATCTTTGGGATTTTCTATTGCAACACCAAAAGTCTTTATCACACAACAAATTTAGAAAATTGTGCAAAGAAAATTTTCTTTCCTATTTAAGAGTATGTGAATGGATAGACGTGCACAGCCAATTAACACAAATTAGCGAAGAATTAGGCTTTAAAAAAAATCAAATAGTTGGTGAATATAGTCAAATTCATAAATCCTTACTGCAAGGCTTTATCGATACAATTGGCTTAAAACAAGAAAAACAAGAATATCTAGGAGCCAGAGGCATTAAATTCTATATTCACCCCTCTTCAGTGTTATTTAAAAAAACACCAACATGGATGGTTGCAAGTGAAATTGTGCACACGACGAAATCTTATGCTAGAACTTGTGCATACATTGAGGCAAAATGGATTGAAGAAGTTGCAAGTAAGCTACTCAAAAAGCAATATGATGAGCCCCATTTTGATCCAAAATGGGGAAACGTGGTTGCTTTAGAAAAAGGATTGTTATTTGGGCTTGAAATTTATAGTAAACGTAAAATAAATTATGAAAATTATGCCATATCACAAGCACGTCAAATTTTTATTGAGCAAGCACTCGTGCAGGAACAAATGTTAAAGGAAATTCCTTTTTACTATCAAAATAAAGAAACAAGAAAAAAAGTAGAACAACTAGAAAATAGAATTCGAAGACAAAAAATTTTATTTGATGAAATTCGCATTTATCAATTTTATGACGAAAGACTTCCCTTGAATGTTTGTTCTGTCATTAGCCTTGAAAAACACATTAATGAACAAAGTGATACACATTTAATCTTTTCTGAAAAAGATATTTGTCTTGAGGATGTACCAGAAAATCTGTTGGCGCAATTTCCTTTAAATTTGTCCATAAAGGGACAAAATTTTGCATTAGATTATGAATTTGATCTAACAAGTCCTTTTGATGGCGTTACCTTAACTGTACCGTTTGAGTTGTTAAAGTACATCAAGGATGAAGATTTTTCTTGGCTGATTCCTGGTCTTGTGGCAGAAAAAATTAGTTTTTATTTAAAATCCTTACCTAAAAGCATCCGTGCGCAATTGGTACCATTACCAGTTTATATTGAGAAAGCCAAATTATGTCTTTCAACAAAAAATATTTTAACAAAAGGGCTGGTTGATTTTTTACAAGCGCAATTAAAACAAACAGTTGTGTTAAATATATTCGATAAAATAGTTTTGCCAGCACACTTAAAGATGCATTTCAAGGTAACTCATAAAAACAATATATTAACATCAGGCGATGATCTACAAGCAATATACACTCAGTTGCAAGATAAGTACTTAGCGCTTTATGCAAACGAACAACCTGTCGAACAAAGCAATTTCTCGCAGTGGCATTTTAACGATTTACCGCTTAGCTGTGTCATTAAAAAACAAAACTTAGATTTTACCTATTATCCTAGCATTGTTGATAAGCAAAGTTCGGTGAGTGTACAGCTGTTTGAGAATCATTTTGAAGCAGAATATAAGCATCGTTATGGTTTGGCCAGACTATTTTTATTACATTTATCTGAAGCAATAAAAAGTATTAAAAAAAATATCACCCAACAGGATAAGAAAATCATCATTAAGCTTTATGCGCCTTTTGGCGAATATGAACAATTTTTGGACGAGTTGCTTTTAGCTTGTGCGCTTTTTTTATTTATTGATGAAAAAGAAAATATCCGTACCCAAGCTCAGTTTGTAGACAACTTAGCAAGGTATCGTACCTTGTTTGTCAATAGCGGGAACCAATTGCTTAAAGTATTGTTGCAAAGCTTAACTAGTTATCAGTTGCTCAACTCAGAGCTGGTTCGGCTTAAAGAAAAGCATCTTTATAATAAGGTATATCACGACGTCAGCAAACAATTGCAGCGCTTATTTGAAAAACATTTTATTAAATCAGTGCCCATGGTTTGGTTAAATCGATATCCGATCTATCTCAAAGCCATAGAGCAGCGGCTTGCCAAATTACCAAGAGAATTACCTCGAGATGATCAAGGAAGGCTTGTTATTGAAACAGTAAACAAAGCATACGAAAGTAAGCTTTCTGCAAAAGATCTTTTATACTGCTCACCATTTGATCCTTTAATTTGTTTTCGTTGGAAAATTGAAGAACTACGTGTTTCAATTTTTGCCCAAGAGTTAAAAACAATTGAAACGGTTTCAAAAATCAGACTACTTAAGCTGCTTGAAAACTTGTAATTGAACTTTGGTAGTTTCCTTACCTTTATATGATGAGTAGATCATTTTTGTTTTTTTCAGATGATGCGACTTTGTAAATTTTAAATGTTATAGTGCCCTCGCGTATTGAAGCGTTAACTCAAATAGCGTTATAGTATGGCTCTTTTAGATTTATACCTTGAAGATTCTCAATACCATCGCGCTATTAAGTGGTCTTCTCGCATTCATCCGTTATGCATTCCAAGTGGGAGAGATTGTAGATGAGTAAAATGACAAAAAATAAATTGGCTATATTAGCGTTAGCCGGCCTTGGCGCTGCTGTTTCGGGACCTGCATTTGCTGCTGGTATGACGGTTGATACTAAAGGGGGCATCGAAGTTTTTGAATTAGATGAAAGCAATTATTGGTTTAAACTTGGTGGAAGATTATTTTTTGATCAAGTCTTTTTTGATGACGACAACGGAGATGATGTCTTTATTGTTAACAACGTGAACGTCGGTGCTTTTCCAAGTGGTGCCCATATCAGAGCTGCACGTTTAACCCTCAAAGGTGGTGTTGGATATAACTGGGTCTATAAATTTGAATTTGACGTAAAAGACAGACCAGGTCAGACCAGAATTAGGTTTGGCGAAGCATTCCTTGGATATAGTGGTTGCAAGAATTTTTGGTTTGCACTTGGTCAAGTGAGCCTTCCGTTTGGTTTGGAAAACTGGCAAAGTTCAAATGACACCGTGTTTATGGAAGTCTCAATGCCAACGAGCGCCTTTGCACCAGATAAAGGTTTAGGCTTGTATGCTGAATGGCATGGCAATATGATGACCGCTGCTGCTGCGTTGTACCATCCTCAAGTTGCAGGCTCATTGCAAACAGGTGATGTACTTTCTCAGCCCGTATTCTTGAATAACAATCCGGCATTCCCACCTATTGCTGGCACCGGTCCTTTTGACAGCGATCCCGGTAGTGACGATGTAGGTTTTACAGCGCGTCTTACTTTTGCACCAATTCATGATGATTACACAGTTTATCACTTTGGTGTTGCAGCGCGTTATGAATCGTTACATGATAATGCAAATGATTTCGATTACGTAGCAAATTTAGAAGCTTTTGCACGTCAATCTCCCAATTTGTTTACCAATATTCCGCCAAACTCATCTAAAGATCACCATGTATGGGGCTTTGAGTTAGCAGGTCGTTGGGGACCATTGCTCGTACAAGGTGAATACATGATTGCGGATGTTGATCGTGATGAAACCTTCCCACCCTTTGATCTTCGTAACCCAGGTGGTGATTTAGACTACTACGGCTACTATGTTCAAGCGTCTTATGTCTTAACAGGTGAAACTAGAAGTTATGACTTTGATAGCGGAACATTCGGTGGTGTTCATCCCCATTCTCGCAAAGGTGCGTGGGAACTTGGCGTGCGTCATAGTTTTATCGACTTAGTTGATAACACAGCATTGCCTACAAATCGACGTTTCTACTTTGTTGATTTTGTGCCTTCTAACGCTGTTGATTCTGAAGGCAATCCTGCTCCGACCGCTGGTAATAATATTCTTACCGGTGTAGATGGTAATGATCTTGCTGGTTCAGCTCATAGTACAACCGTTGGCTTAACCTGGTGGGTTAACGACAACGTTAGATTTTTGACTAACTATATTCATGTGTCATTGCCTAGCGATCAAGACGTTGATATCTTAGGTTTTAGAGGCCAAGTTGCTTGGTAATAATACCGTTTTATAAAAGCCCTGTTCGCAGGGCTTTTTTTTGCCAATTGTACTTACTCATTCAAAGACTAAACTAAAGAAAGCGTTTTAATAAATTGGGACATAATATGTTGCGTCGCACGGTTGCTTGTGCATTATTGAGCATAGCTGGATTTGTCATGACTGGATGTGCAACTCAAAAGCCTTCTGATGTCAGGGATCCGTACGAAGTGTTTAATAGAGCTGCGTTTGGCTTTAATAAAAAAATGGACGCTGTGTTCATTAAACCAATAGCTTATGTTTACATAAAATATTTACCTCAACCTTTTCAACTTGGGATAGGTAATTTTTTTGATAATATGCGCGAAGTGACTAATATTGCTAATGATGTGTTACAACTAGAATTTGGATATGCTGCCTATGATTTAAGTAGATTATTAATTAATTCAACGATAGGCATCGTAGGAATATTTGATGTTGCCAATGCTTTAGGGCTTGAGCATCGCAAAGAAGATTTTGGACAAACTCTCTATCATTGGGGTTACCATAATTCTGCTTATATTGTTATTCCTTTCTTAGGTCCAAGCACCTTTCGCGATATTATTGGTACAGGCGTTGATTATTATGCATTAAGTCTCTGGCCTTGGATTGAAAATGATTGGAAAAAATATGCATTGATAGGCGTTGATTATCTTGATATTCGCGCTGGCTTACTGAAAAAGGAAAGCGTTTTAGATGTATTGGCAGTTGATGAATATGTATTTATGAGAGATGCGTATTTTCAACATCGTCAGTATTTATTTAATGGATCCACCGATGAGGGTAATAATGATGATATAGATAGTAGTCTTGATTGGGATGACAAGCATTCGCCAAAGGAAGAAAAAAAGGTGAACAAAGAAGAACCGAGCTGAGCCAGCCTAACAAAAATCTACATTTTCTTTTTTTCGTGCAATTAATCTATTTGTTAAATTTTCCACTTTTGGGCGTCCATTTCTAAAACCCTTCGTTAATCTTACCGATGAGTAAATACATGGAACGAAACTCTAAGAAATAGAGTCTTATATAAATGGAATAAGTAGCATAATTATCTGGTTATAAAGAGGGTGATTTAATAAGAGTGGAGAGAGGAAAATGGCTAACTCTTATGGTCGTATTTTGGCTGTAGATGATGATATAAAACTACGTGAGAAAATCGTTACTTATTTGGAAGATAGTGGATTTGATGTCTATGAGGCGAATAATGGTAAGGAAGCATTGGAAGTATTTTACAAAAGGAAACCAGATTTAGTGTTATGTGATTTGCAAATGCCAGAAATGGATGGATTAACATTATTAGAACATATACAAAAAGAATCGCCTGGTACTCTGTTTATTATCATGTCTGGTGTCGAATTTATGAGCGAAGTTATATCAGCATTACATCTTGGGGCATCAGATTTTATGGTTAAACCAATCAGCAATATGGCAGTTTTGGAACATATTGTATGTAAAGCATTAGAAAGGGGTAGATTAGTTGCTGAAAATAAAAAATATCGTATTGAACTTGAGAAAAAAAACGCACAGTTAACGCAAAGCTTAAGTCAGCTCAAAGAAGATCAAGATGCAGGAAAGAGTGTACAACAAAAGCTCTTTCCACAACCTCATTTTAAGTTCAGAGATTATTCTTTTTCGCACAAAGTAATACCCTCTCTCTATTTAAGTGGTGATTTTGTTGATTATTTTCAAATTACCGAAAATAAAATTGGGTTTTATATCGCCGATGTTTCAGGTCACGGTGCTTCATCTGCATTTGTAACTGTGCTGCTAAAAAGTTTGATGGGTCGTCTCTTAACTAATTATCAAATAAGACAAAATAAAGTTATCTTAAAACCAGAATTAGTGCTAAAGCATATCAATGATGAAATTTTAAATGCAAAGCTTGGTAAGTATTTGACGATGATTTATTGCATTTTAGATTTGGATGATAATAGCTTGCATTATAGTATTGGAGGGCATTATCCTAATCCTGTGATTTGGGATGGAGATACCACTTCTTATTTAAAAGGTGATGGTTTTGCGGTTGGAGTATATGAAAATGCAAAATTCCAATCATATAGATACGATTTACCCTCTCAATTTTCTTTAGCCATGTTCTCTGATGGCATATTTGAGATAATGGAAGGCAGAAATTTACAGGAAAAAGAAAATAAATTACTCGCGCTTATCAATAAATCACAATTAAAAGTAGAAGAAATATTAACCCCATTAGGTTTGAAAAATGAAAACAGTGGGCCAGATGATATTACTTTATTATTGATGAATCGGGGAGCTGTCCTTGAGCAAATATATGATTGAATACTATTGCCAAAGATTATAGAATTGTTAATCTTAAATATTTATTGGTGGGAGAAATTGAATTACCATGGATAAACCAAAAGATCCAAAGAAAGGTAAGAAGACTTCTGGTTCCCAGATACCTGAATCACCAGATGATCCTACATTATCTAATGAAATTCAATCCATTCCTGATGAACCTGAACTTACAATAAATGTCAATCCTGAAGACGAATGGGTTGTTGGGCCAGCCCATCGAATAGCTTATGATCCTTTGTTAGCATGTCTGGTTGTTTTAACACGACTAGAGCACAACCCCTTTTCTCCAGAAACGTTAATTGCGGGCTTACCCTTACTCGATAATAAATTAACGCCTGAATTATTTGTCAGAGCGGCTGCACGTGCTAATCTTTCAGCTCAAATTGTTAGAAGAACCTTAATCGATATCTCTCCATTAGTTTTACCAACCGTACTTTTATTACATAACCGACAAGCTTGTATTTTAGTTGAAAAAAATAACGATAAAGGCACTGCAACTATCATTCAACCTGAATCTGGAGAAGGTGAAGTAACTGTTTCGTTGGAGAGTTTAAACAAACAATATACCGGTTATGCCATATTTACTCGTCCGAGTTTTCACTTTGATAAAAGAACAGACGAAGGTTTTAAAGAACGTCCAAAATCCTGGTTTTGGGGAGTTATTAAAACAACATGGTCATTATATTCGGAAGTACTTCTTGCTTCCTTTTTTATTAATCTTTTTGCAATTGCATCCTCATTATTTGTGATGAATGTGTATGACAGGGTTGTTCCTAATAATGCAATTGATACCTTAACGGTGCTTGCTATTGGTGTATTAGTGGTATTTTGTTTTGACTTTTTAATGAAAATGTTACGAGGATATTTTATTGATATTGCCTCTAAAAAGACAGATGTCATTTTATCTGCAAATATATTTGAACAAATGATGGGGATCCGCATGGAGGCTCGGCCCGAATCTGTTGGGAACTTTGCCAACAATATGCAACAATTTGATTCTTTTCGAGATTTTTTAACGTCAACCACAATCAGTGCTTTAATTGATTTACCCTTTGTTTTATTTTTTATTATTATTATTTTTGTTATCGGGGGATATGTTGTCATTGTCCCTATTTTAGCGGTGCCCTTAGTGATTTTAGCGGGTTTGATGATACAAAAGCCTTTAAATAAATATGTTAAAGAATCTTATCGCTATGCTGGGCAGAAACACGCCATGTTGATTGAATCCCTTGCAGGGGTTGAAACGATCAAAGGGCTATCGGCTGAAAGTTCGCTACAAAGAAAGTGGGAACATGCAGTTGGGATGGCAGCTAAGATAGGCACAAAAGTTCGAGGTTTATCACTGACAGCCATTAGCTTTTCTGCTTTTATTCAACAAGTGGCTGGGGTTATTGTGGTTATTTTAGGTGTTAATAAAATTTCGGATGGTGAAATGACAATGGGTGCCCTGATTGCTTGCACTATTTTAACAGGACGGGCTTTGGCACCATTGGCTCAAATTGCAGGATTATTAACAAGGTATCACCAATCCATGGCAGCATTACAATCTTTAGACAACGTTATGAAGATGCCAACCGATCGATTACGGGGCCGCACTCCTTTACATCGACCCATATTAACCGGAGATATTGAATTTAGAGATGTTGGATTTAAATACCCCCGTCAAGCCATTCCAGCGCTCAGTAATGTTACTTTTCATATTTCTGCTGGTGAGAAAGTCGGCATTATTGGTCGAATTGGTTCAGGTAAAACCACCATTGAAAAATTGATATTAGGTCTTTATCAATCACAAGAAGGCAGTGTTTTAATGGATGGCACAGAAATTAGCCAACTGGATCCTGCTTCAATGCGTAGAAATATCGGTTATGTTCCTCAAGATCTTGTTCTTTTTTATGGTTCTGTAAAAGACAATATTACCTATGGCGCACCTTTTGCAGATGATCAATCAGTGATTAGAGCGGCTAAGATTTCCGGGGTGATGGATTTTGTGGCAAGACACCCCCAAGGGTTTGATATGCCAGTTGGTGAAAGAGGAGAGAAGTTATCCGGTGGACAACGCCAAGCTATTGCGATAGCCAGGGCATTAATTTTAGATCCTCCCATTTTAGTATTAGATGAGCCTACCAACATGATGGATAACCGAACAGAAGAGATGTTTAAAAATCAATTATTAGAAACCTCTAAAAATAAAACATTGATTTTGGTTACGCATAAAGGATCTTTACTTTCACTGGTAGATCGTTTGATTTTAATGGATGGTGGCAGGATAATCGCAGATGGCCCAAGAGATTTGGTTTTAAAAGCTTTAGCAGAGGGGAAATTACATTCTCATGCGCGATAAAATGTCAAAAGCTCTCAAAAAAGTTCAAAACTTGCCAGCGGTGATTAAAGAGCTTAATGAGCTTAAAAGGCAAGAAGATATCAAGGAAGTTGATATTGAATTCATGACTGACTCTAGCGCCGCGACGTTAGAGGGTGTTCCTATACGTTATCATATCATTCTTATTGCTTCTGTTGTTTTTATGGCGGTCGCGCTGATATGGGCTAATTTTGCGGTTTTAGATGTAGTCACTGTTGGCCAAGGAAAAGTTATCCCATCCAGTAACATGCAGGTTATTCAGAATTTAGAAGGCGGAATAGTTAAAGAAATACAAGTAAAAATAGGTGAGATTGTTAATAAAGATCAAATCCTTATGATAATTGATCCTACTCGATTTATTTCTTCTGTAAGGGAAAATGAAACACAATTGGCATCACTTAATGCAAAAATCATTCGTTTATCGGCTGAAACAAGCGGAGAAGAATTAGTATTTCCTGTTGAGCTAGAAGAAAAATTTCCTCAGTATGCAAATTCAGAGAAAAATTTATACGATTCTCGTAAAAATGAACTTCAAGTTAAATTAAATATTCTCAAAGATGATGCAGAACAACGCAAACAAGAGTTGATGGGCGCAAAGCAAAAGAAAGATCAGGTTCAACGCAGTTTAGAATTGGTGCAAAAAGAGTTAACGCTGACAAAACCCTTGGTTAGTCAAGGGGCAGTGTCTGAAGTTGAAGTATTAAGACTAGAAAGAACAGTCAATGATTTAGCCGGCGAATTAGAGCAAACTAATTTATCTATTCCCAAATTAGAAGCAAATTTGGCTGGTGCTCAAAAGAAAATAGATGAATTGCTTATTTCTTTTAAAACAGAAGCACTGAGTGATCTCAATACGGCTAAAGCAGAGTATAACAAGTTGATAGAAACAAATACGGCCGCAGAAGATAGAGTGCGCCGCACTACAATTCGTTCCCCTGTACACGGTACAATTAACCAAATTAAAGTCACCACCCTTGGCGGTATCGTGCAACCTGGTCAGGAATTGATGACTATCGTTCCTTTAAACGATACGTTACTTATAGAAGCAAATATTCGTCCTGCTGATATTGGCTTTTTGCGACCAGGGCTCCCAGCCACCGTCAAAATTTCTGCATATGATTTTTCCATATATGGCGGCTTAAAAGCCATAGTAGAGCATATTAGTGCCGACACCATTACCGATGACAAAGGAAACCCTTTTTACCAAATTAGAGTTCGCACAACCGAACGTAATTATTTAATTGGGAAGCATGGTGAACGTTTAGAAATTATACCGGGGATGAGTGCTACGGTTGATATTTTAACTGGTCAAAAAACAGTGCTTGAATATTTGCTTAAACCAATCATTAAAGCCAAAAAGAATGCGATGAGAGAAAGGTAAAGTAAATGATATTGATAGCGTCCACTGATGCAGAACGTGCTATTGCTTGGCATCAGGTTTTAGCACCGCATTATCAGCTTTATGAAGTCGATGTCCATGATAGACACACTTTAGATATGTGTTTAAAAAAAGTGGCTTTTGATGTATTAATTCTTGATCTAACCTTATTTGGAGAAGCAGGCGTTAATGAAATATCTGCATTGATTGAGATCCAGCCCAAGCTACATATCGTTATTATGGCTAAATCGCCGGAACAACGAGAAGAAATTTCAGCAGTGCTTTTTGGGGCAAAAGCTTACTGTAGTTTTGATATGAACTTAGAATTGTTGCCTAAAGTGGTGAAAACGGTTCTAACTAATGAATTATGGGTTGATAGAAAGTTTGTAACTCGACTGTTGTCGGAAATTGAAGATATTACTAAAGTGAAACATGCGGATGCCAAGAAATTGGATAAAGGGATAGCTGCGATGACCCCACGCGAAAATGAAATTGCCAGTTTAGTGGCTACAGGGTCAAGTAATCGTAGAATTGCGGAGCAGCTTAATATTTCAGAAAGAACTGTAAAAGCACACCTTGGCGTTATTTTCCGTAAAATTGGTATTACTGATCGATTGCAATTAGCCCTTTATATGAATCGACACCAACAATTATCTGCTATTTGGCATGGCGGTAAAGAAAACAATGCCATGTCAGCTACTAGCTCGCTAGATCCACAAGAACAAGATAAGCATCAATAAATTGTGCAGAGCAATAAATTAGTTAGTAACTTTTTCTTGTTAAAATAATATTTACATATGTGCGCTGAAAAAATTCCCTTTCTTCCCTTTGAAGGGTATATTACTCCTGATGGACAAACTAGCTAATCTGTTAGTAGATAAGTAAGTAACCAACTTTGCTCAGGCCAATGAGTATACTCGCGTCAATTTGAATTTAGTCAACAAAAACTAAATTCAAAATGGAAAGAGTACATACTCGAACCAGTTTTGATTTAGGCAACAAAGCATAAATTTAAACTGGAAAGAGTATAGATGGCGCTTATTTAATATGTCCTGCGGGCGTATAAGGATAGACGGAAGAGCGGACAAAGACATGTCAAAAAATAGATTTTTAAAAATACTCTTACCTTCAATCGCATTTACTTTTGGAAGTCAAGCACATGCGTATACGGTTCAAGAAGCAGTAGCTCATACGCTTGCAACCTCTCCAGATCTCTTAATCGAAACTAATACTAGAGATACAGTCGATAAGGAATTACGAGAATCGTATGCGGGTTATCTTCCAACAGTTGATTTAGCGACTGGTTGGGGAGAACAATACACAAACAATCCCACAACAAGAGCAGCCAATCCTTTACTTGGAGGCACTAGCTTATCTCAGGAAGGCACCGCAACTTTAACTCGTACAGAATTTAGTATTATTGCTTCGCAAATGTTGTTTGATGGATTAGCAGTTTATCATGACGTTGAAGGGCACAAAGCAAGAGTACGAGCAGAATCTTGGAGAGTAAATGGTACTGCTCAAGATGTTGCATTAGATGCAGTCAAAGCATTTTTAGATGTGCTACTTGAAAGAGAATTAGTTAATGTCAACAGAGAAAACGTCGCTAAACACGAATCTATTTTTGGACAAATCGAAAAGCGCAGCGAAGGTGGCATTGGTCGTAAAGCAGATTTAGATCAGGCTGAAGGTCGAGTTGCTTTAGCACGCACTAATTTAATGGCCGAAGAAGCTAGATTGGCAGACGCAGAAACTGAGTTTTTGCGTAAAATCGGCATACCAGTTCCAAACTATCTTGTTAAACCAGATTTTGCACCGCACTTTCCAGCATCAGAGCATGATGCAGTAGAAATGGGTATTCAACATCACCCAATACTGCGTGCTTCTGTTGAAGATGTAAATGTTGTTCGTGCAGAACATAAAGGCGCAAGAGCACCTTTCGTGCCAAGACTTGATCTACAATTGGGCATGACCCGAAACCATAACCTCGATGGTTCTCCAGGGGATTCTGACGATAATTCTGCAATGCTACGCGTTCAATGGAATTTATTCAGAGGCGGTAAAGATCTCGCAAACCTCTGCAGAACAGCTTATAAAATGCAAGAAGCACAAGAAGTTCAAAATCGAGCATTTCGTCAAGTTGTTGAAAGCGTAAGATTAGCTTGGAGTACCTATGTTACTGCAAAACGGCAATTAAAAGATTTTAAATTGCACGTTGATGCCAGTGAAAGAACAGCAGGTGCTTATGCCAAGCAATTTAATATTGGTCAACGTACCTTATTAGATTTATTAGATGCAGAAAATGAACTTTTTGGTGCAAGAATTGCCTACGTTACTGGTAAGTATACAGAGCTGCTGGGTACTTATCGGGTGTTAAACGCGACCGGATGTCTTTCAGAAGCTATTGGCATGGAATTACCAAGACAGGCAATTCCTAAACCTACTGCGCTTTTGGATGGTAGCTCGAGATTCTTTGACCATTCAACGACACTCTTTGACTAAAAGAGTATGAGTTTAAGTATAGAGGGGCCTTGCCCCTCTTTTTTTTGGAAAATTTCTTTCTTATGAAATTTATCTTTAGCCTAAAGTTTTTTCATGTGAACAAAGCTGGTGGCATTTTTATAATGTTAGGGCTAATAGCCTTTTTTAGTGCTGCATGGTCGCTAGAATTTTCTAAAGAATATTTAAATGAAATAGCTAAGAATTATGGTGATTATGCAAGCCGTCGATTGAATACCTGGCAAAAAATTGTTCAGAACAATAAAAATGCCAGTGAACGCAAAAAATTAGAGGAAGTTAATCTCTTTTTTAATTTACTACAATACCAAAGGGATAGTTCTCATTGGGGTGTTGATGATTATTGGGCAACGCCTTTGGAATTAGTTGTTTCAGGCGCTGGAGATTGCGAGGATTTTGCTGTTGCAAAATACTTTACCTTATTGGATATGGGTGTTCCAGATGATAAGTTATTAATCATGTATGTTAAATTTACGGGAAATGATACGTTTTATGCGCAGGCACATATGGTGCTCCTTTACTATGAAACACCAGACAGCGTTCCGCTTGTTTTAGATAATATCAACAAAGAAATACTACCAGCAGACAAAAGAACGGATTTAATTCCTATTTATGGCTTTAACGGTAAAGGTCTTTGGCAAGCAAAAGAATTAGGTAAAGGTCATCAAATTGGTCAGGCCAGCGATCTGAAAAGATGGTCGAATTTAACGGAAAGAATGAAATCTGGCAAGATTGGAAAATGGAAGGATATGTAATATGACGTTAAGTCGCCAATTATTGTTATCAGGATTGATAGTCTTGTTATGCCTTTTTACAGGTATGATAACTTTTGTTGTGATTAATACGCAGTCTTTTCTAAATCAACAGCTTGCGTCTCATTCCCAAGATACAGCGACAGCTTTAGGGCTTACGTTAACCACCATTATGAAAAATGATGATGCAGCAACTGCCAACAGAGTGGTCGATGCAGTGTGGGACAGAGGTTATTATCAAACCATTATCGTCGAATCTAAAGACGGTAAAGTCATTGTAGAGAGAAATCAAAAAGTAAAATTCTATGGTGTGCCTAGCTGGTTTATTAATCTTTTACATCTGGACTCGCCTGAAAAAGAATCTTTAATCATGGATGGATGGAGTAAAGTTGGTAAAGTAAAAATAATCAGTAATCCTGGTTTTGCTTATCAACAAGTATGGTTAACTTTTATTGATTCACTGCAGTGGTTGGTGATTACAACACTCATTGCTGCGGTGCTTGGAAGCATGCTCTTGTTTATCATTTTAAGACCATTGCGTGCTATTACAGCACAAGCAATAGCGATTTGTAATAAACAATTTGCTATTCAAGAAACATTACCTTGGACAATTGATTTAAGACTTGTTGTTGAGGCAATGAACAATATGTCCAAAAGGTTACAGCATTTGTTTGAAGATCAGATCCAAACTTCAGAACAACTGCGTGAACAAGCATTTAAAGATCCTGTCACTAAACTCGGAAATAGGCGATATTTTGATTTACAATTTGATTATTTATTACAAGAAAAGGAAAAATATTCAAATGCTGCTTTAATGATTGTTGAATTAAAAAACTTTAAAGAATATAACGATAAGCATGGCTATCAAGAAGGCGATTATTTGCTTCAACACACAGCAGATATCATCACGCGAAGTTGTCAAGGGATAGATAATGCAATCATAGCGCAGGCTAAAGGGGCCAGCATTTTTATTGTTTTACCAGAAAAATCAAAAGAAATGATTAATGAAATTGCACAATCCATTTGTCAGCAATTTAATGAATTTCAGTCTAAGGGGTTAAGCAAAGAACCTGATGTGGGTTCAATAGGTATTGTATTTTTTACCTTAAGTGATTCTAAAAAAGATATTATGTCTCAAGTGGATATGGCATTAAGAAAAGCACAAAGTCAAGGCCCAAATCAATGGGCATTTGTTGAAGGATTAAAGGTACAAGAAATACATAGCGCACATGAATGGGGTAATATATTTGCAAAAGTCATCCGTGAAAATACCGTGATGCTCTTTGCACAACAAATCGCATTCATTCAAACGCAAAATTATAATCTATATGAAATGTTAATGAGAATTAAACTGGATGATAACAATATTATTTCTGCAGGTGTCTTTATGCCGATGGCAGAAATGTTAAACCAGGTTCAATCGTTAGATAAATTGGTACTTGAGAATGTGATTCAGAAAATATTGGGCTCAGATGATAACACGGAATATTCTGTTAATTTATCACCAAGATCTTTAGGCAACGATGATTTCAAAAAATGGTTTTTCTTGGCCGTTAAGCCACTTGCCAAAAAAACGAAACAATTGGTAGTGGAATTGCCAGAATATTACGTAGTCAATCAAGCTGATACAGTGAGAGAATTTTTCTTAATGTTTACTGCGTTAGGTGGAAAAACATCTATTGATCATTATGGTAAAAACTTTAGTTCATTTACCTATTTGTATAATTTGAAATTAAATTATCTTAAAATAGATGGTAGTTTTATAAAAAACATTCATGAGAATGAAAAGCATCAAGCGTTTATACGTTCTTTGGTAGATATTGCCCATAGCTTGGAAATAATTGTTATTGCTGAGGCGGTTGAAACCGAAGATGAGCATAAAACTTTACTACAATTAAAAGTGGATGGTGTGCAAGGATATTTTGTTGGCAAACCAACAGAACTAAGTATTTAATTTTCAAAAACAGCACTTGATAATAGCTTGCTAATGCCGTAGGGTTTTCAATTTGGTAAATAAAAGGTTATTAAATAGTTAAATGACTGGGAAAATTCCCCTAGCAAATTTGAAGACGCAAAACACATCAACCACCGGTTCAGGTTTCGTTGCAAGCGTATTGCCGTGGGTCATTTGTGGCTTAGGCGCTGCTTTTTATTGCTATGAATACCTATTGCGCATAACACCCGGTTTGATGGTCCCTGAATTGCAACGTGCCTTTAGTGTCAATGGGCAATACCTGGATGCAACGATGGTGGGACATCTCAGTGCCTTTTATTATTATGCTTATACGCCCATGCAATTGCCGGTTGGGCTACTTATGGATCGCTATGGTCCAAGGTGGATTTTAACGCTGGCAGTTTTTTGCTGCGCTGCGGGAACGGTGTTTTTTGGTACAACGGAAACTTGGTGGGTGGCCGCAATAGGGCGGTTTGCCATTGGATTTGGTTCTGCATTTGCTTTTGTAGGTGTGCTGAAGTTGGCTTCTAGTTGGTTACCACCCAACCGCTTTGCCATGATCTCAGGTTTAACAACTTCTTTGGGTATGATAGGCGCCATGCAAGGCGATATCATATTAGGAGACTTAATTCATCAAATTGGTTGGCGAGATACTATCCTTTATTCAAGTTATATTGGCTTCATCTTAGTGCCGGTCATCTGGTTAGTCGTTCGAAATTCACCCTCTCATTTGCAAAATGCGACTCCAACGCAAATGAGTAAAAAAGACACGGTGGGTAGTTATGGGCAACTGTGGCGAGAAATTAAAACGTCAATGACGAATCCTCAGATTTGGATTAACGGTGTTATTGGCGGCTTATTATGGACACCTACCATGGTATTCCCAGAGTTATGGGGAAAGCTTTACTTACAAACTATTCATAACTTTAGCGCAGCAGAATCGGCGCGTGCAGTCACAATGATATTATTAGGCATTGCAATAGGAGCACCTTTTGCAGGTTACCTTTCTGATAAAATTCAACGCCGACGTACGCCACTTATCTTTGGCGCCCTGATGGCAACAGTGCTGTTATTGCTATTTTTATATTTTCCTGGACTCACACTGATCCAAATTAAAATTTTGCTATTTTTAATTGGGGCTATATCCAGCGTCGAAGTCATTTGCTTTGCAGTGGGTAGAGAAAACTGTTCACAAAGTTTAGCAGGCACCGTCGTTGCTGTTACTAACTTTTTAGTGAGCGCTTTTGCTGTGACCCAAGTTCTGGTTGGCAAAATTATAGATTGGACATGGAATGGACAAATAGTTGATCAAGTGAAAGTCTATGGCCCATCAAGTTACCAAACAGCAATGCTTATTTTGCCCGCAGCGACGTTTTTAGCGTTTCTACTAAGCTTGTTTTTAAAGGAAACTTATTGCAAACCTTTAGACAAATCTGCCCGATAAGCGACTTTGCCATTAGGATAGTATGCATAATTTTGCGGTGAGCAGCATTTATTTTGCGGCTATCGGGTTTTTATATCTCCAATCCTTTTAGCAAGATATAATAAGATCATTATTTCAAAGTGTGAAGTTGCACCTATAAAATGACATCCTCTTTGTTTAGAAAAGAAGCCCTAGAGCATCGTAAAGATAGGCTTTATGGCGAAGTAATTTTACTTCAGCCTTTTTCAATGACATTGCTTGTGAGCGCTGTTGTTGTTATCTCTTTGCTTGTACTTAGCATTCTTTTTTGGGGCACCTATGCACGTAAAGAGACTGTGCATGGTTATCTTTTACCCAATAAAGGGATTGTAAAAATCTACCCGCCACAATCTCAAGTTGGTATCACCATTTCAAAAGTATCCGTACGTGAGGGAGATGAGATCACCGAAGGACAAGTTTTAATAAACTTACTTTCTGAGCGCTCCATTCAAGGCGGTAGCGATATTGATACGCTTCAGTTGCAAGAAATAGAAGCCTCATTGGCACAGCAAGCAGAGCGTATTCAAGGGGAAAAATCTTTAATGATCGCTCAAGCAACGCAATTAGAGAAACAAATTGCAGGATTAAAAAGAGATATTGGTCAAGTTGAGCAAAATTTAAAAACCCAACAAGAGAAACTAAAAATCATAGAAGACAGAGTTGCTTCTGGAAAGAAGTTATATGAACAGAAGTACATGTCTTATCAGGAATATCAAAAGATAGTCGAAGAACTTATCAATCAAAAACAACGTTATCAGGATTTACTTAGTAGCAAAGATGGCAAGCAAAATTCTTTAGTGCAAGCTAAATCTGAATTGGAGCAATTGCCGATTAAGCTTAAATCTCGCATCAATGAAATTGAAAGTAACATGTCTGAGTTGAAACAACGCCACGCTGAAGTTAAAGGTCGTCATGGCGTTGAAATAAGAGCACCTATTAACGGGACAATTTCTTCTGTTTCAGCAAGAGAAGGGCAAACGGCAACCAGTAATACCCCATTGATTGCCATTATTCCTAAAGATGCTCTAATGCAGGCTGAATTATTTGTTCCTTCACGTGCGATAGGCTTTGTTACACAAGGGCAAGTTGTGCGTATTCGTTTTGATGCTTTCCCGTATCAACGGTTTGGGATTTATGAAGGCACTGTTGCCGTCATTTCAAGGCATGTGTTAATACCACAAGAATTGCCAATCCCACTTGACTTAAAAGAGCCGGTGTATCGCGTGACTGTTGATTTAAAACACCAGTATGTCATGGCTTATGGCAAAGATTTTCCTTTGCAAGCAGGGATGTCATTAGACGCCGATATTATTTTAGAAAAGCAGACCTTATTCAGATGGATCCTTGATCCGCTGATTAGCTTAAGAGGTAGGTTTTAATGCAAAATCCTTTAGACTTGTTAAAATTTTCTGGTCATCATCGGTTACCTGTTATTCTGCAAACAGAAATTGCTGAATGCGGTTTAGCGTGTCTTGCGATGGTGGCAAGTTATCATGGACATGAAGTTGACTTAAATACTTTGCGCCGTCAATATCCTATCTCGTTACGCGGTACGACACTGCATTCATTGATGCAAACAGCAGATAAAATGGATTTTGCTTGCAGGCCACTTAGGCTTGAGCTTGAAGAATTAGATCAATTACGCACACCAACTATATTGCATTGGGATCTTAATCACTTTGTGGTATTAAAAAGTGTTAGCAAAAAATTTATTGTGATCCATGATCCAGCGCAAGGGGTCAGAAAACTGAGCATCGCAGAAGTTTCTAAACACTTTACTGGCGTTGCGTTAGAGCTTACACCAACACCAAAATTTACGCCAAAAGATGAAGTAAGAAAAATCCCGCTTTCCATGTTTTGGCAGCGCATGGTTGGGTTAAAGCGCTCGATGATTCAAGTCTTTTTGCTTTCTGTTGCCTTGCAAATTTTTTCTTTAATTAGCCCACAATTTATGCAGTTTGTGGTCGATGGCGTATTGCAAAGCCATGATATTCACTTTTTGAAAGTACTTGCGCTTGGTTTCTTATTATTAATGGTAATTGATGTAGGCACAACAGCGCTGCGTTCTTTATTAGTCATGAGTTTTAGCAGCATGCTGAGCATACAAATGACGACCAATTTATTTCGTCATTTGATAAGGTTGCCCTTACCTTATTTTGAAAAACGCCATATTGGTGACATCGTTTCGCGCTTTGGCTCACTTAGCCAGATTGAAAAATTGCTTACCACTGGCATTGTGCAAGCCATTGTGGATGGCATGATGGCCATAGCAACCTTAGTGATGCTTTTTTATTATTCCCCTTTATTGTCTGCTATTGTTTTAATTGCGCTTGCGCTTTATGGTTTGATTCGCTTGTTGTGGTATAGACCTTTAAAAGGATTGACAGAAGAAACAATTATTGCTGCTGCCAAAGAAAATACCAATTTCATAGAAACCATTCGTGGGACGCAAAGTATTAAAATTTTCGGCAAAGAAAATCAGCGGCAAGTTTTATGGCAAAACCGTTATGCTGCGAAAATTAATGCTGGCATTCGTATGGGTAAATTGAAAATTGGGTTTACCTCATTGAATTCGTTATTATTTGGGATTGAAAATATATTAGTTATATTTTTCGCTGCTAAATTGGTGCTTGCAGGCTCCTTTTCGGTGGGGATGTTATATGCCTATATGTCTTATAAATCTCAATTTATCAGCAAAGCCGTTGCGCTGCTTGAGAATTTTATTGAATTAAAAATGTTAGGCCTTTATTTAGAGCGGTTAGGGGATATTGCATTAGAACAACCCGAGATCCAAGAAAGTGGGTTATTGAACCCACCAGTGCTCAAGGGCGCTTTGAGGCTTGAAAATATTAAATTTCGTTACAATGAAAATGAACCCTATGTCATTAATAATGTTAATTTAATAATACAACCTGGAGAATCGGTTGCCATTGTGGGACCATCCGGTTGTGGTAAGACCACTTTAATGAAAATCATGATGGGTCTTTTTACTCCAGAATCAGGTAAAGTTTACATCGATGACATGGAAATAAGTAAGTTGGGCATCAAAAATTTCAGAGAGCAAGTTGCAGCTGTGATGCAAAATGATCAGTTACTTTCTGGCTCTATTAGTGAAAATATCAGCTTTTTCGATCCCCTATTTGATCAACAACTGGTGGAAAAATGTGCTCAATTTGCAGTTATCGCTCAGGATATTGCAGCAATGCCCATGGGATATAATACCTTAATTGGTGATATGGGAATGACGCTTTCTGGGGGACAAAAACAAAGAGTAGTATTAGCCCGCGCGCTTTATAAAAACCCAAGGATCATGTTTTTAGATGAGGCGACCAGCCACCTTGATGTTGCTTTGGAACAAGCAGTCAATCAGGCAATTAAGCACTTAAATATTACTCGGATCATTATTGCGCACAGACCTGAAACCATCCGTTCTGCTGATCGTGTATTTGTATTTACTTCTCAAGGGCTTGTTGAGCAACAGAAGGTTGCCTAAAGCCTCTTTTCTGAAATTTACAAAATATCGCTTTGCTGGCAGCCAACCAAAAGCTTATCAATAAGAATTTAATAAAATTGAAGCTATTGGTTGAGATATCAAATTGTTTGAATTGATTCGTGATAAGCACAAGTAATAATATGCCAGCAACAGTGAAACCAAGTTGTAGTATCATCTGTTTATTAGATAAAGAAGCCAGGTTAGGTTTAAAAGAGAAACGCCAGCCAAGCGTGAAACCTATTAATGTTCCATAGGCCCACCACATATGAGGTTTTCTGCCTTCAGGGGGTAAGAGTAGGAGCAAGGTTAAGCCAAAAAAGGCGAGTAAAAAACCAAGGCGATAGGGCTTTTCTTTAAAATAAGCAAGGCGCTGTAAAAGGGCGTAAATAGCAATGGACAATGTCCCAAAAGCAAAGGCGCCAAGAATATCTACAGGGTAATGAAAGCCATGATAGAGGAGGCCATAGCCAACCAAACATAAAATGAAAATCGCTATTTCATAAAACCAAACTTTATGAAATTCATAAGCAAGCCAACCCCAAAATACCACGGCACAATGCATGTGGCCGCTGGGAAAGGCCCATCCCTCAAGCGGGGGGGGTAGAGGTGCTTGCCATATGGATTTTAAAAAGACGTTATACATTAAAGTGAAGGCTAATAAAAATAGGGTGCGGCCAAAAATGGCTTCTTTACGTATAAACCCTACGATGATAATGCTAGCCATCACGTAAGATTGGCTGAAAAACAATCCTGTTTTAGCAATAATTTCTAACATTTGTTCACTCGTCTATTCATTAAAAGAGATCGCAACTTTAATACCCAATAAAATTAAAAATCCACCAAGAATTTTATCTACAACATGCTGTACTTTTTGTAATTTTGGTTTTAAGTATGGGTTATTTAAAATGAAAGATAATAGACTAAACCATCCCAACGCAATTAAGCCAAATTCAAGACCAAGCATTGCTTGTACAAAAAAAGGTGTGGTGGGATCTATAACTTGAGTAAAAATACTTAAAATAAATAGTGTCACTTTTGGGTTTAGTAAATTTACCAAAAGCCCTTTTCTAAAAGCACGAAACGAAGAGATACTTTCATTGCCATAGTGAGTGGTAAACCCCATTTTTGAGGGAGAGGAAACAATGGCTTTAACGCCGAGATAAATTAAATACCCTGCTCCCAAGTACTTTAAAACATTAAATAGAATGATGGACTCACTTACGATAACGCCAATACCCAAAATACAATAAGTGGTGTGTATGAGGCATCCGCAAGCGACACCAAGGGAGGTAAACATGCCAGCCCTTTTGCCATAGGTTAGGCTAGATTGTGTGACCACAATAAAGTCAGGTCCTGGACTGATAGCGCCTAGCAATCCTATGATCCCTAATGCGATAAAATCATCTATGTAAGCCATTTGTAACATCTAAAGATTATAAAAGAAAATAATGTACCATATTAAAAGTTTGATGAACAACAAATTTATATTGAGGACAGTCATTTTTATGTCATTCACAATAAATAGTGGGACTAAAGAAAATTTTTGTTAAAATAACCTCCTTAATTAAATATGAGATCGTCTACCCATGGTGATTACACGATTTGCACCTAGTCCAACTGGAGATTTACATATCGGCAGTGCTCGCACCGCCTTGTTTTGTTGGTTATGGGCAAAAAATCAAGGGGGGAAGTTTATTTTACGCGTTGAAGATACTGATAGGGAGCGTTCCACCGAGCAAGCCGTGCAAGTGATTCTAGATGGGTTAACTTGGCTTGGCTTAAAGTGGGATGAGGGCCCTATTTTTCAAACGCAACGGTTTTCCCGTTATAAAGAAGTGGCGAAACAATTGCTCGCCGATGGCCATGCTTATCGTTGTTATTGCACAAAAGAAAGATTAGAGGTGTTACGAGATAAGCAAATTGCAGCGAAAGAAAAGCCGCGTTATGACCGATACTGTTTACGTTTTCCTCATCCGCCACATGATGACATGCCTTATGTTATTCGTTTTAAAACGCCTCAAACCGGTTCTTTGTCTTTTAATGATTTAGTTAAAGGTCCAATTGAGGTTCAAAATTCAGAACTAGATGACCTAATTCTTGTTAGAAGTGATGGGACACCCACCTACAATTTTACGGTGGTTGTTGATGATTGGGAAATGAATATTACTCATGTATTGCGTGGGGATGATCACATTAATAACACACCACGACAAATTCATATTTTGCAGGCATTAGGAGCTAAGATTCCGCAATATGGCCATATGCCTATGCTATTAGGGCCAGATGGGAAAAAGTTATCAAAGCGCGAAGGAGCTGCAAGCGTATTGGAATATCGTGCCCAAGGAATTTTACCTGAGGCATTAGTGAACTATTTGGTGCGCCTGGGGTGGTCTTATGGCGATCAAGAAATATTTTCTCAAGATGAGATGATCAAATTATTTAATGTCCTTGATATTAATAGTGCCGCTTCTGCTATTAACCCAGAAAAGTTGTTGTGGTTGAATCAGCATTATTTAAAAACAAAGCCGCCAGCCGAAATTGCTCGAGAATTGGCTTGGCATTTAGAGAAAAGCGGCATTGAGCTTAGCAAAGGGCCTTCGCTTGAAGAAATTGTTTTAGTGCAAAGAGAACGTTGTAAAACGTTAGTTGAAATGGCTCAGAAAAGTGAATTTCTTTTTCAAGATGAAGTTAATGTTGATGAAAGTTTTTTGAACAAGTATTTTACTCAAGAAGTTTTTCAAGCCTTAGCACTCTTGATTGAAAAACTAACTGCATTGGCTAATTGGCAACCAGAGCTTATAAATCAGACTGTAAAAGAGGTGGCAGAACAGTTAAGTATGAAACTAGGACTGATTGCTCAACCGATTCGAATCGCTGTAACAGGGTCCACCGTTTCTCCATCGATTGATGCAACACTTTTCTTGTTAGGAAAAGAAAAGTCTTTGAATCGACTAGCACAAGCAATTGAACTTAAAAATGAATTATATTCAAAGAGGGTTGACTCTCACGAGCAGGAGCCGTAGAATCGTCGCCTCTATATCCCCGGGGCTATAGCTCAGCTGGGAGAGCGCTTGCATGGCATGCAAGAGGTCGGCGGTTCGATCCCGCCTAGCTCCACCAGACGGATATAATTTTATCTAGGTCCCCATCGTCTAGAGGCCTAGGACATCGCCCTTTCACGGCGGTAACAGGGGTTCGAATCCCCTTGGGGACGCCATTAAAATCAATGGCTTATGAAATTTACGTCAAAATTCGGGTAACTTTTAGGTAACTTCCATGGAGTTAAAAGTCCGAAAATCCTCCAAGAAATCCAAAGATTTAAACCTTGAACATTTAGAGTTAGCTGGTGAAATCGAACGTGCGGATTCGGTCATTCTAGCGGCATGCTCAAATGATGTAAAAGTAAGAATGCGAGCACAATTTATCATGCTCTTTTACGCTCGTTTAAATAGGCCATACAGATCATCACATTTTCTATCAAAACCATTTTATGCGACATATCTGGCAGCTTGTACCGATTTTGCTCAACGACATGAAATTGAACCTAATACTATCGTTTTACCCTACGACAATAAGGTTTGGAACAAGCTTTATGATGAATTCTGTAAGATGTTAGCATCAAAGTACTTCATACCTATGGTGAGGCAAAAATCTCAGGAATTAAAAGCAGAGATTAAAGAAAAATATAATGGTCATTTGCCGGACAGCACTCAAGATAATTATGAGCTTGCAAAAGAAAGCATTGAAGCCAGTATTCAAGGAGCAGAGCTTGAAGGGAATTGGGATGATAATAATTTTGTGATCCGCGTATTGGGTGAAATAGCAAAAATGAAAGACCTTTCAAATATTAACACCTTGTTGGGATATCATCGTAGACGTTTCAAAATATGGGGTTTCTATGATGGGCTAAAAATTGAGCCTTAAGAAATGATTTTTTTATGAAGTTCCTCTCTCCTAAGTGTTGCCTGTAGTTTTTTAATTCCCACCTATTAAGTTGCCTTGCTTAGTCTGGATTTTACTCGACCAAAAGCTACGTTTTTTGCTTATTTTCGTCGTGTGGATTTAAATTCGCACCGCGCTATCTTGTTTGTTATGGACTTTTTGAACACGCAGGAGCACTAAATGACACCTAAATGCGCATACTCAATAAATGAATTTTGTTTTGCTCACGATATCAGTAGGACAACGTTTTATACTCTCATAAAAGAAGGGAATGGGCCTGAAACAATGAAAATCGGACGCAAAACTCTTATAAGCATTGAAGCTGCTGAACGCTGGCGAAACAAGGTTAGAGAAAAAAATGGCGACTACGTAAGTAAATGTTAATGATTATTTCTACAAGGAGTCGCCATGAAATATCCCACACAAGAAGAATTAAAGCCAACAATCACTCTAAGGAAGGAGTTTTATAAGCGTACAAATGATTTGCAGGCTGCTTTGCTTATGAGCCAGCTAGATTATTGGTTCAAGAAAACGAAAGATCTTGATGGATGGGTGTATAAAACACAAGAAGAACTCCAAGAGGAAGTGTTTTTAACTCCATATCAACAACGTCGAGCACGAAAAATATTACGTGAGGCAAATTTAATTGAAGAGAAATGTGCAGGATTGCCGAGAAAAATATACTTTAGAATCAAAGTTGATATTGATGATGGATTAGAAGATCAAAATATTGTTCAACAAGAAGTGCAGGAACTTCACAACAATAATGAAAACAACTTAAAAAATGAAGATGAAAAACTTCCAACTAATGATGCACAAACTGAACTAATAAAAATCGACGAAGTTGACCATCATGAACAAAATCCTTCACCTCATTCTATTATATATAAGATTACACATGAGAATACTTCAAAGAATACAACAAAGATTACACATTCAGATCCATGCTGGAACATGTCAACGGTAGATAAAGTTTTTTCTCATTGGAAGAGCGTTATGAACCAACATGATGCTAAGATGGATAAAAATCGTAAGGAGCTAATTAAAAACTCATTGGACCTTGGTTATAGTGAGGAGCAGCTATGTCAAGCCATCAGTGGTTGTGCTGTTACGCCTTATAACATGGGCATTAATGATCGAGGAGAAAAATATGTTGGATTGCATACAATATTGAAAGATGCTGATCAGATTGATCGGTTTATTGCTCACTTTCATTCTCCACCTAAGAAAATCACTGTTAAAGAAAAGCTTGCGATAGACAATGGTCATGTTGCTGAGAATTGGCTTAATTCCAGGGAAAGGAAAAAAGATTATGAAATCCAGTGATCAAAAAAGTTTCGTGCAAACACTTGAAAACGTGATGCGATTTTATGACAAGGTTCTAGATGAGTTTACAATATCTGCATTTTGGGAGATCTTAAAGCAATACGATATTCAGGATATTCAAAGTGCTTTTCTACGTTATATGGGCCAAAAGGAATTTGCCCCTAAACCTGCATCCATAAAAAAAATCCTTGATGCGCCAATAGAAGAAAAAGCAAGATGGGCATGGGACATAGCATTTAAGGCTTTAATGTTAGGAGATGAATCGCTATTAAATAATGATCCAATTACAATTAAGATTATTACCGAAAGTGGCGGATGGCAGAAATGGGTTTCTGATTTTAGAACTTTTGTGCGTATTCCTATGCGCTATCATTTTATTAGGAGATACGAGGAGTATACGCGTAGCAAGGAAAATCCTTATCCATCTGAAAATTATCGAGAGGAGTATGATCAATTTCTGAAATCTCACGAACCACCGCCACTGCCACCACCAACGCGTATAGAATCTCTCCCCATAAATCCTAAAATTAAAGAACTTTTAGCGCAATTGAAGATAGAGCTCAGATCTAATAGCTCAGTTAAAGACGAAGCTCAGTTCTAGGTGAGTATATAATGGTTCAACGAAAAGAAAACGGACAATTTATGGCAGGTAAAAGCGGTAATCCAAGTGGCAGACCAAGCACTGAGATTACCGCAATCCGCAAAGAACTTGCTGCTCATTCTAAAGCAATTATTCAAGTTGTTAAAAATGCTGCACTTGGGGGTGACATGCAGGCGTGTAAAATGATCCTTGATCGAATATGTCCACCATTTAAGCCTCAAGCGGCTCCTGTAGTTATATCTTTGCCACCTGGTAGTGATTTTACGCAGATTGCTGAAGCGTTAATTAAGGCCTCTGCTGAAGGTCTTTTACCTCCAGATATTGGTGCGCAGATGGTTGCTTCTATAGGGCAATTAGCGCGTATTGCTGTTATCAAGGAAAATCTCCCTCAACCAGAAAATGACGAAGATATACTTAGACACATTCGGATCAGTATCATTGGAGAGGATGGCATTGAAAGAGACATGGATCCCGTAACGCGTGCACTCAAAGAGCCAGAGGCTTCATAAATCGCATCTCTTATTTTGTTAGCTTATCCATGCCACGTTCACGTTTTATTTTGCAGCAATAGTCTTCCATCCACTCTGTTAACTTAGCGGTCATTGTCGTTTCATTAAGGCTTACTGCGGATTTAAAGTCCTTCAACAAGCTATCAGGTAAGTCAAAACCAATGCGTCGTATTTTTGGCTTATCAGTTTTTAGATTCATTGCTTCGGATTTTTTCTGTGTGCGCTGGTTTGACTTCATACAACTCTCTTATTAGTTAGGATTATTGCTATTTAACGGTTTGAAAATATACCATACATTTGTACAAAATGCCACTTATTGGGTGTGGCCTTATAGGGTGTATATGTATTTACTTTTTAGATGGAAAAAAAGCACCCAAACCTTATCAAAATCGGCAAAAAAATTCGGGAAATCCGTAAGCAAAAAGGATTTTCGCAAGAAGCTTTTGCCGCGGAAGCCCAATTAGGACGTACCTATATGGGTAGAATTGAACGGGGTGAACAAAATGTCTCTATTCAAAACCTAATTCAAATAGCACTTACTCTCAAAGTAGAAGTAGGGGAGCTTATCCCACCACTCAAGCAATTGCTAAAACCATGATATTTGCCTGTTAAGCACGTAAGTATCAGGGAAACTGCAGTGGCTTTCGGATTATGGAAGTTTTATAACTTTTTTGATAAGTGAGGTTAAAAGTGGCAGAGTATAAATTTGAAACATTAGCAGACTTAAATCAATTAATCTCAAACTTAGTGCCTGAAGGAAAGAATATCGAATATAAGCAAGAAATACCTTCTAAGGATGATGGTGGTTCACTAAAAATTTTGAAATCCATTAGTGCGTTTGCGAATACAAATGGAGGGTTTATCCTTTATGGAATTGAAGAAGAAAAAGGTATACCGAAAAAAATTAGTGGCCTGAAGATTGAAAATCAGGATGAAATTAAGCTTCGTGTTGAAAATCTTTGCCGTGATGGTCTGGAACCGCCACTTACAACAAATCTATCATTTCATTATATCCCTATGGAGAATGAAAAAAGCGTTTTAGCTATTAAAATTAGAAAAAGTTATAGATCCCCGCATAGGATTAAGTATAAAAATCACGGACATTTTTACGCAAGAAATTCTGCAGGTAATTACCCCTTAGATGTAGGAGAATTGCGGAAAGCTTTAGGAGAAGAAAATTCTATAAATGAAAAAGCAAGAAGTTTTATTATTGACAGACTAAGCAAATTTGAGGTTGGAGAAACTCCTATACCAATTAATCAACAGCTAGGAAAATTAATTGTTCACATAGTCCCCGTTTCAGCAATCATTTCTGAGATTAACAATTTAGACCTTAATTCAACACAACAACTTGAATTTACGCCTCCAGAGACACATGGCCCACGTATGAGACGCAATCTTGATGGATTTGTTTGGTATGCAAATCAGATTCCAACAAGAGCATTTGCTCAAATTTTTAGAAATGGGATCGTTGAATCTTTTTTGGAACTTAATGCTCGTGAAGAGCACGGAAGTATGATAATAAATTCTGTCACATATGAGAATAATATTTATGACGTAATAGAAAAATACCTGTCTTTATTGTTGAAATATAATATCGAGATGCCTTTTTTAATCTATGTGAGTATTTTAAATGTCGATAAATATCAGTTAAATATGGAAAAAGATGAGGATGATACCCATGGAGTGAATCATGTATTAGACAGAAAAGATATATTTTTACCGCCTATCTTCATTGAGAAAGCTAATTACGATATGAATGAAATTGTTTCTCCTATCTTCAACCTTATTTTTAATGCATTTGGATACATAAAATCTTCTCGTGTAGACATAAATGGAAAATTTAGTAGGTAAGTAGCTACTGGATCTTTAAATAGGGTATAAAAATATAATCAACAGCCGATAAATAATGATCAAGGAAAGCTGATGGTTAATGTTAATGAATCAACCTGCGCACATAAATTTATTAAAGACTCCTCATAATATAAATTTACAGAAAGACATTAAAATAAGCGTATATACAATAGATACAAAAGAAGCGGTTAACCACATATCTACGTGGGCAACGCATTTTAAAGAACAATATTGCGAAGATAGCCAAATTGAAGCTTTGATAAAAGGTACTAGTCTTTCAAGAAAAGAATATTTACTTACCTACAAATTTCCAAGTGCAACTGAAAGTCCAGGCCCAAGTATAAGATCTGGTGATTTTGCAGAGATATTAGTTTCAGATTATTTAGAGTTTCTCATGGGGTATTGGATCCCACGACAAAAATATCAAGATAAAGCTGTTAGGAATGAATCCGTTAAAGGTGTTGATATAATTGGTTTTAAACTTGAGGATGAAAACAATCCTATCTCTTCGGATGAATTAATTTTTTTTGAAGTTAAGGCAGGTTTGACAAAAGGAAATGGTAATAGATTACAGGATGCAATAAATGACTCTGGAAAAGATTTGCTAAGACATGCAGAAACTTTAAATGCTACTAAACAAAGATTGTTAAATCGTGATGATAATCAAGCTGCCTTAAAAATAAGTAGATTTCAAAATATTGAAGATAATCCTTTTACTCAAAAATGGGGTGCTGCGGCGGTTATCTCGCCTCTCGACAATAATTTAAGTTCTTTGTCATTAAATCTAGACAAGCATCATGACGGAAAAAACTTGGTTCTTGTATTAATTCAAGGTGATGATCTAATGTCACTTGTTAACGAATTGTATCAAAGAGCTGCAGATGAAGCCTGAATTCAATTCCCAAAATCTTTTAAGCATTACTAAATCTAAAGCGAAGATGTTTGAATATTCAATTCCTGAAAAGAGTCACATTGATTTATCCCGTGATCCAAAAAGATTGTTTGCATTATGTGTTTCAATATTAGGAGATGTTAGCGCGAGAATAAATATAACAGAAGACAGTAATATAAAAGAAAGTGAAAATTTAGTTTTTGCAGCTCAATTTTTTGAGTCATTTGTTAAAACGAGATTAGATGCAACAAATAGTAATTATCTTCTTTTGCTTTCTTCTGCGGCGTATTATCTTGCTGGATTACCTGGAAACTCTATTGTGGTTGCAAACCAATGTGAATTTAATGATTTGGATATTTTATACGAGCAAGAGTTCATCTTATTACTAAAACTTATTTTGTTAAATCGAAATAGTGACATAGAATTCTCCAATAAAAATATTATGAAGAGTTTTGAGGTATTTAAAAAGTATCTTTCAGAGGGTAGAGGAGTGGATAACGTAATTGAATCTATTACAAAACTCAGAGAGAATGCTTATAAAAATGGCACATATAGAGAGTTATTGCTGGCTGATATTATATACGCAATTGTGGCAATGAAAATAAGTCATTCTGTTTGGAATAATATTCCTATGGCGAGTAATTTATCAAGTGAAATATGGTATCCCATATTGACAAAAACAAATTTTATTAAAGAAATGTGGCCCTCTCAATTAGCACTTGCAAAGGCAAATATATTTAAAGGTAATTCAGCAGTTATACAAATGCCAACTAGTGCAGGAAAGACTAAATCAGTTGAAATTATAATTAGAAGCGCCATTCTATCAGAAAGAAGCACGGTTTCTGTTATTATTACCCCATTTAGAGCTTTGTGTCATGAGATAAAAATGGAAATGGAATCTGCTTTCCAAGGAGAAAATACCAGGATCAGTGAAATCTCTGATGTTTTAAAAAATGATTTGATAGATTTAAATATTACATCCTCAGCAGATAAACATGTTTTGATTTTTACTCCTGAGAAATTTTTGTATCTTCTGAAACAAAACGCAGACCTATCTAAGCGTATTGGATTGATTATATTCGATGAAGGACATTTATTTGATTCCGGCAAAAGAGGGGTAACATATGAATTACTATTAACTGATTTAAAAAAATATCTTCCGGAAAATTGTCAAAAAATATTAATTTCCGCAGTCATTAGTAATGCAAGTGCAATTAATGAGTGGCTAAATAAGGCAGAAGGTGTAGTCGTAGAGGGTGATAAATTAGTCCCTACTTATAAAAACGTAGGATTTGTAAGCTGGAAAGACAAAAATACACAAATAAAATTTTATAGTGAATCAAATACAGAGAAAGAGGAATATTTCGTACCGAGAATAATTGAGACAGAAATCCTAGATAAAAAACCTAAGGAGCGAAAACAAAGAATCTTCCCTGAAAAAGAAGACAAAATAAGCGTAGCAGTTTATTTGGGTTTAAAACTGGTGAAAAATGGCGGTGTAGCAATTTTTAGTGGACAGAAATCAACAGCAATAAAACTGGCAGAAAAATTAACAGAACTATATTCTAGAAATTATAAATATGATCCTCCATCGTCGATCAGTGATAAGGAGGAATTAATTAAGTTACACTACCAGAGCACTAAGAATCTTGGTGAGAATCATTCTATAAGTAAAGCAATTCTACTGGGGGTTGTATCTCATCACGGCTTGGTGCCGCATGGAATGAAGCTATCTGCTGAATATGCAATAAGAAATAAAATGGTACATTTTGTTATATGTACATCAACACTTGCTCAAGGTGTTAATCTGCCAATTCGTTATATAATTTTTACGAGTATTTACCAGGGCGGTGAAAGATTAAAGGTCCGAGATTTTCATAACTTAATTGGTAGGACGGGAAGAGCAGGAATTTACACCGAAGGAAGTATTTTATTTTCCGATCCGGATATTTATGATTTGAAAAACAATAAAGCGGGTAAATGGCAATGGGAGCAAATTAGAATTATGCTAAACAAACATAATTCAGAGCCTTGTACTAGTTCTTTGTTATCTATTTTTGATCCGTTAACAAATGATAAAGGAACACTAAGTTTTAACTATGATCCTCTTTCTATTTTGACTGATTTGTATATGGCTGAAAAAAGTAATATTAATGATTTTATTGAAAAAGTAGCCGCTATAGAAGGCTTCTCGAAAAATAAAATTAGCTTTCAAATTCAAAATAAAACTTCAATCCTTAAGTCTATTGAAAATTTTCTATTTATGTATGTGGGCAAAAATGAAGATAACGTAAGCGATATTGCAAAAGGAACACTTGCATATGAACTAGGTAATGCTAAAGAAAAAGAGGATTTAATCGCTATATTTAACATAATTTCAAACAACATGATGAAAAAAATACCAGATCCTAATCAAAGGACCCTTTATAGTAAAACCATGTTGGGAATGAATGATGTAATTGCGCTGGATGAATTTATCGGGAAAAATTTAAATATACTATTAGATTGTGATAACGAGAAAGATCTTTTTAAATATATTTGGCCTTTTCTGTTAAGCAATATTTCAAACAATACTTTTAACAAACTGGATAGTAATGAGGTGAAATATCAGATTGCTGAGGCATGGTTGTCGGGTAAGTCATATTTTTTAATTTATGAAGAATTTAAAGACTCTAATCTAATTCAGAGTAGTAGAAACAAAAAGCTAACAATTGATAATATAATTGAAATTTGCGACAATGCTTTTTCTTTTGAAGCCACAATACTAGTTAGTGCATTTTTTGATCTGATCTCTAAAGTCCATATTGAACATGACGTGTTGGATTTATTAGAATTATTACAAAGCAAGCTAAAATACGGATTGATTAACAAAGAAAGTATTATTTATTTTGAGGCTGGCTTTAGGGATAGAGTTTTAGCTCAGGACCTAGCAAATATTTCAGAACCTTTTGAAAGGTATGATCAAATGCGATTTTTTATGACTGAAAATGCAAATATCTTTAGTAAAAAATTATCAAGCTACCCAAGTTTTTTTGCTGAAGTTTTTAAAAAGATTGTTATGAACTGATTATTCTTGAAGTTTGGTAGTTAAATGGGCGTTATTAAAATAGAGGGTGGCGCTCATCATCGAACTAGCTAGTTGCTATTTCTTTTCTACTTTGATTGTTTCCACAACCGCAGTATTTTTACGGCGTTGAGCTTCACTAACAGATATAAATCTGCCAGTCTTTGCATCTCTGCCAACTTGAAAAGTATAACTCATAAGAGTTCTCCTTTATCAATTACTGAATGAAAGTTCAGTGCTCGATAGCTCAATAGTAACTATCAGTTGTCAGTAGTCCCATTGATCTCCAAGAATAATAAGCGCCACCCTTTAAATATAGATACGTAATAGTTGGTTGTTGCTGCAGATTCACTAGTTTACGTAAAAGATAAAGTAAAACCATAGCTTAATAATCGGATCATAAGGGATAAAATAAATATTGGTTTTCCTCTTCAGTGAATGAGTTATAAAAAATTTCAAATGAACGAACATGGTTATTTAAATGTTGGTATATTCTAAAAAATCTATAATCAAGAGATTTCTTTAACACAAACATTTGAAAGCTATCTTTGTCAGGAAAACTCAGGTCAAAATTAGGCATGATATATCTTGATTCGTCTATTGTAATCAGCCTTACACTTGCTATGTGTGTGCTAAAATAATAAATTTCAAATTCCTTAATATAATCACCTTTGCTAGCGGATGGAATTTTGATTGCTTCTCTATAAACATTCTTTTCATCAAATCTCTGTTCTTCGTCTGAAGACCTTATGTAAAATTCAGGATGCTGTTTATGATGAATGATACCTTTTTCATTTTGTACCCAGTTAACTTTATTGCTCATGAGCAAAGAAAGTCTATCAATAGAACCCAGATTGATACCAAAACGTTCTCTCCACATTCGTTCAATATCAACATCGCTTGCAGTTTCGTCTTTAGGGGTGTTACTAGATCCATTTCTAGTATAAACCACACCAGCTCTTGCGCCACCTCTGCTCTTTTTCAAATAAAAGGGTTTGTCATATCTATTTTTTATTGTCATGAGCCCTAGGTGATTTCCACAATATTCTACCTCTTCAAATTTAATATGTGGTTTTCGGTTAAAAGCAATATGCTGTAACCAATCTTGTAAATTATCATCTTGCCATTTATATCGGTAAATATCATTTTCGATGCCAACGATTTCTTTCGTTTTGTCTTTGACTCCAAAAATAATATATCGATTTCCTTCATTCTCACTATTCAGCAAGCACAGTAAGTCATGTAAGATGTGATCAAAATTCTCAAAATATTGCTCTTTGTAATCAAGATATTCATTTTCTTCTTGTTGTATTAAAGATTCTATTAACATCAGATTAATTCCATCTCGTATTTTTTAATTCCTGCAAAATTTGGTAAATGTAAATTAATTTTTTCACTTAACGTTTTGTCACATAAATGTGCATAATGCCTTGAAGTTACTCGAGTATCTGCATGTCCAAGCAGTTTTGATATACTTAATAAGTCAACACCTGCTTGTGCTAATAGAGAAGCATATGTATGACGTAGTTCATGAAAATTGATTGCGGGCTCGATTTTTGCACGGAGACAAGCTTCTTTCAAAAGCCTTACATGATGATTTTTACCCCAACGTGTATTATCTTGCTTTGTAAAAACATGTTCACTTCCAAGCTTTCCAGTGAGAATATGTCTAAAAAAAGCATCCCCAGCTTCATTCAGCGGCACATGCCTTCCTTTCCCGCTTTTAGATGGTTGAATGAAAATGCTTGAATTAACTTCAAGTTGAACGTCGGCAACTCTTAAACTAGAGAGTTCGTTATATCGTGCTCCGGTGTAAAGGGCTGCTTGTACTAATTTTTGTAGATAGGGATCGCAAGCATCAATTAAGTTTTTGGCTTCACTCTCTGTTAAAAAACGAATTTTTGGTTCATCTACTTTTTCAAAAGGCTTAACGCGACGCCAAGGGAGATCGTCATCAATCATTTCATCCTGGAAAGCTTTATTGAGGATAGCCTTTAGTACCGTGAGGATCCGGTTTGCGGTCGACCTTCTGGAACGCTTTTCATTCTCCGTTTCAGCAATTCTGGAATATTGTTGACCAGTGAATCTTGATGAGCGTTTGCGAGCAGCATTGGTAGCAAGCTTTTGATGCCAGGACTTTATCTCTTTGGTGGTTAACTCAGTAATTAGCTTATGGCCAAAGTGAGGTAAGATATGCGCGTTAATGGTTGTTTGAGTTTCTTTGGCTGATTTGCGGTTGTCTTTAAACCATTTCATATAGTGGTTGACTGCATCTGCAACCGTTGCCTTGTGGTGTTCATTGAGTAGGGTATCAATCAACGCATGCGCTTTAAGCTGTGCCTCCCTAAAGCTCAGAATGTCATCGGAATTGCTGTCTAAAGTGTCATCAACGATGCCTAGGGTTCTTTTAACGTATTGTTTTACGCCATTCTTCTTTTGACGCAGAATCCATGTGCCACCACGAGCCCCTTTTCGATACCCCAAATAGAAGCCAGTGCATATAAGACGCCAATAGGGCTCATTGGATACCTTTAGCCTAAGGCGTGATTCACGGGTTTCCAGCCTAGCATCTTTGACTTGCCTTGCCACGAAATCTCCTTGGGAAACTAAGTTGAAAAACTCGGGTAACTTTTAGGTAACCCGCATGCGCAAACACAGTAGTATACTTGTGTGTGCGCTGGTGTAAAGTAATAAGTAAATCAATGGGTTAATTTGTTCATGGATGTTCGCCAATGCACAGGGTATGACTCTTTCACAGCGGTAACAGGGGTTCGAATCCCCTTAGGGACGCCATTAATTTGGCAACTAGATCAAATGGCTCTATCCCATTAAGGGGGCGCTTCAGTTTACAAACTAAGAGCACAATACTTTAACTCTCAATCTGTAATTTTCAAAATTCCTAAACCCATAAGCTCGCCGTTGTATGAGTTTCATCTTTCGATGAAACCCTGTTCTAATTTAATAAATCCAACTTGTTATATGGGTGCATTTTTAAACCATTATACGGCGATTGGAAGGTAAAGGCGGATCATTAATAATGGTTTTTATTATATTTAGCGAATAGCCCTTTCAGTAGTAGCTTTTACTATTTCATCACGAGACATAATAAGATGATTTTTATCATTTAAAAGAGGAACAAAGCCAAATTCCATATAATATTTTATTAATTTATCTCCCTCTGATTTTTTTGCATTTACTTCAAGCGCATAAAAGGTCCCTCTTTTAAGAGACTCCTTCATAGCTTCGCTATAGCCAGAGCCATATTAAAGAATGCGCCGGTTTTAATATTAGACGAGGCAGCTAGCTCGTTAGATTCATTGACAGAAAAATTTATTCAAGAGTCATTGCAAATTGCAATGCAAAATAGAACGGTTATTGTAATCGCTCATAGGCTTACAACTATCTTATCAATGGATAACACTTTTATTTATGGATAAAGGTAAAATTATTGAAACAGGCACACATCAGCAATTGATACAAGCGAACGGCTTTTACAAAGAGCTCTGGGATACACAAAGCGGACATAGGCAACAAAGCATAAATTTAAACTGGGAAGAGTATATATGATTAAATTACTTGTTATCATGGATCCTGTTGAAAAAATTATCCTAAAAAAGGATAGTACTATCGCTTTGTTAAAAGCTGCTCAAAAAAGACGTTGGGAAATCTATTATATTCAACCAAAAGATCTGATGATTTATCAACAGAAAGTCCAGGCTTTATGCCGCAAAATGACTATCAATGATGATCCAGAAAATTGGCATACCTTTCAAACACCACCGCAATTAATTTCATTAGCTGCGTTTGATATTATTTTTATGAGAAAAGATCCACCCGTTGACAATCATTATTTGTATGCAACTTATCTTTTAGAAATGGCACAACATGAAGGATGTTTTGTGGTAAACGATCCTCGTTCCATGAGAGATGCTAATGAAAAGTTATTTGCCACTTGGTTTCCTCAATGTTGCCCTGAACTGTTAGTTAGTGCAAATCATGAATTGTTACTGAGCTTTTTACATAAACAAAAGAAAATAGTTGTAAAACCTTTGCATGGAATGGCTGGACAAAGTGTTTTTCTTTTAACCGACAAAGATCCCAATGTCAATGTAACATTGGAGTTGCTTACGCAACAAGAAACCATACAAATTATGGCTCAACGCTATATCCCTCAAATTTCTCAAGGCGACAAAAGAATATTAATGATTGATGGTAAACCTTATCCTTATGCGCTTGCACGCATCCCTGCTCCTGATGATTTTCGAGGAAATTTAGCAAAACGAGCAAAAGGAATTGGTTGTGAGCTTTCGCCAAGAGATCTTTATTTATGTGAACAAGTTGGAGAAACTTTAAAAAAGAAAGGTCTCTTTTTTGTTGGTTTAGATGTGATTGGCGATTACATTACTGAGATTAATGTGACAAGTCCAACTGGGATCTGTGAGATAGAAGCTGCTTTTAACATCAATATCACCGAAGAAATCCTAGATAGGCTTGTCGAATATATTACCCCTCGTTAGAAATAAGTTTCTCTATTGAATTCGGCCTTAAAATAGTTTAGATTCCGCAAGCTGTAAATATAGTCATTTTAATAACAATTAGGTATCTAAATGCACATTTTAACTGAATATGAATCTTATCAAATATACGGTGGCATTGAGCAAAATTTTAAAGATGGTTTACTTACTAGCGTTGGTTTTTCTTGGCTTTTCGGTTTGGCAGGTGCGGGTGCATTTGTCTCCTGGCTTTTAAGTTACCCAAGACACCCAAGCATTATTGCAGTTACCGCAGTAACCGATGGCTACCCCTTAATTACTATACCAATTGCAATTGTGGCTGGACTCGGCCTTGGTAATTGCATTGGCACAATCGTGGGACTTGGGTTTTACTATAGTGGTCTTGTCACAATGCCTGAATAGCTAGCATTGCTTGTACATGCGCAGTAACAGCTTCAGCTAAAACGTCTAAGTTATACCCGCCTTCTAGCGTAGAAATCACTCGTTTATGAGCATGCATATCAGCAATTTGGCATATCTTTTGGGTTACATAAGCATAATCTGCCGTTGTTAAATTAAGATTAGCTAATGGATCCAGCTGGTGTGCATCAAATCCAGCTGAAATAAATAGGCATTGCGGCTTAAAATTGTCGAGTAGAGGGATCAATTCTTTATCCACCTTATCTCGAAAGGATTGACTCCCTTCTCCAGCACGCATCGGGCAAAGATGAATATGCGCAGGCTTTCCAGCCATTTCAGTGCCCGGGTAAAATGGATGTTGAAAGCTTGACCAAAAACATACTCGGGGCTCTTTTAAAAACATAGTTTCTGTACCATTCCCATGATGAACATCAAAATCAACAATTGCTAGACGTTCACAATGATATTTTTCTAAAGCGTAACTTACCCCGATTGCAATATTGTTAAAAAAGCAAAAACCCATTGCAGCATGAGGTTCAGCATGATGCCCAGGTGGCCTAACAGCACAAAAGGCTTTAGGTGGTCCTTGCATAAAAACACTATCCACGGCAGCTTTTAACGCTCCTGCAGCTCGCAAAGCTGCCGTTAGTGAATATTTGTTCATAATGGTGTCGGGATCTAATTGTAAATAACCTTCGCTGGGGGCTTGGTTAAAGATTTTTTCAATGTAATCTGCATGATGAACCCGTAATAGATCAGCCTTGGTGGCCATCGGCGCTTCTTGCCACACTAGGCTTTGCGAAAATGGTGCTTGCTGTAAAGCTTGATTTATTGTTTTTAAGCGTGCCGGACTTTCTGGATGCATTGGTCCCATATCATGTTTTAAGCAATCCTGATGAGTAAAAATTGTCAAAGACATAGGGTTATTAACTTATTATGTATAGTGAGTTAAAAGTCATGTATAGTTTCATTATAATTGCAAAAGTGGGGTTAGAATCATCATGATAACAGAATGTCGTACCTCTTTGTTTTCTGGAGGTGACACTTGTATTGCGTGGGTTGCGACGCATCTTCGTTATGATTTATTAACGCCTGTGATGAGATTTATATCTGAATTAGGTGAAGTAGGCGGTATTTTATTTACTATTTCACTTATTTACTGGTTATGGAATAAGCGTTACGGTAAATATCTCTGTTACGGGTTATTCACCGCAATATTAATTAATCTATGGCTCAAAGGCTTGGTAAGAGAATGCCGTCCACCATCTCAATTTTGGCTAGAAGACGTTGAAAGCTATTCATTTCCCAGTGGCCATGCTCAAATTGGCGTATACCTCTGGCTTGGATTAGCTTACTACCTTAGAAAGTCTTGGTTATCACCGCTTTGTCTCGCTATTGGGATCATGATTTCAATTTCAAGAGTATATCTTGGGGTTCATTATCCACAAGACATTATTGCAGGCGCATTACTAGGCTTTGGGGTGTTATTACTTATCTTGTGGTGTGAAAAAAAGGATTTCCAACTTTTAAGTAAGTTTTCTTTGTGGCAACAAGTTTTTATCTTGCTTGCTATTTTAAGCTGTTACGAATTAATGGTTTATGATCCCAGGGGAAATGATGTGGCTACCATTGCTTCAGCCTTTGGTTTTTGGCTGGGGTGTCAATATGAGACCAAACTCCAGTTCCAACCAGTAAAACGTCCCTTGTCAGTGTTGAGTCAGCTTTTTATTGGTTGCTCAGGGATCTTACTATTCTGGAAAGGGGGAAATTGGTTAACAGATCAAGTTTCAAGCCATTTCACAGTTACTATCGAATATATTCAATATTTTTTACTCGGTTTTTGGATTGCTTTTGGCGCTCCTGCTTTGAATCTTCGTTTAGGCTTTGTTAAACAACAAGCTTCTGTGATTAATTAACAATTTTTGGGGGTACAGTTGTGGGAAGATTGTGTATAAATCTATTTTCCCTCACTTTGCCAGCAAAAACTAATTTGTTCAAAAATTGAACGCTCTTAACTTTCCCTTCCTGATAATTAATTAACCAAACAACTCATTGTTTGGAAATAATTAACAATTCCTGGGGAAAAATAGTATGAGCTTCCTGTGAATAACAATAAATTCACTGAAAATATCAGAATACACTTAATTTGGTCAAAAAAGATTCAATGAATGTTAGTATTAATTCCCAGGCGTGTGAGCGAACCCTCAGGAGTGTACGCTTTGGTACATGACTTGGGTGAGTAAGCGCAGGCAACAATGCCTAAATTTAAACTGAGAAAAGCATTAGTAGCGAGCTTTTACTGTTATGCCATATGCCTTATTTTCAGGATCAACATGCGGCTCAAACCAAACATGGGGGTACTTTGCAGTAAAAAAAGCGCCTGCAGCATAGCCTATCGCTGCTCCAGCAATAACATCTGACCAATAATGATCTTTTACATTCACACGTTCATAACCGATGACTGCGGCTATGGCATACATTGGCACCCCCCAACGTAATCCATATCGATGATGCAAGTAACTTGCCCCAACAAATGCAGCAGCAGTATGGCCAGAAGGGAAAGATTGATCGTTTTCGCCGTTAGGCCGCGTGCGTTGAACTGAATTCTTTAAAAGCACCGTCACTTGGGCTGTCAATAAGGTTTCCAAAGTCAGTTCTTTTACGCCCTCATAATCACCACTTGTAAGCGAATAAACACCTGCGATAGCAGGAATAGATATGGCTACCAGCGTAGATTTGGTTGTAAAGTCATATGCAAATGTTATGGGAGAAAAAAAGTAAAAACTAAAAAAAATTAACAAGTAAGGTTTCTTTTGAAGGGAAATATTCACAAATCCATTCGCCCGGCTTATGACAAAGTCCTTTATAGCACTATAGAAAAATCAATAATAACTTACAACCATTAATTTCTAGTCAATTTTTTGTTAGCGAAATAAATTATCAGCCTGAGCTTTCAGTTGGATTGTTAAATAACGTAACGACATTTTTGGCAATCTGAGGTGAACTAAACAAATAACCTTGGGCTAAAGTACAACCATATTGTTTTAAAAGTTCTTGTTGATCTTCAGTTTCAACACCTTCTGCAATCAACTGCACGTTTAGTCCTTTTAACAAGGCGATCATGCCTTTTATGATTAAATCTGAGTTCTCGTTTTTACCTATTGCCCTAATTAGCATAGTATCTATTTTAATGGTATCAAATGGCAATTTAAGCAAATCACTGATCGATGATGATTGGGCACCATAATCATCAATGCTAATTTTTATCCCCATTTTTCGCAGTTTGATAAAATTTGCTCGAACGTGTTCATGTTCTTTGACCAACACTCTTTCTGAGACTTCAAGGCAAAGTTGCATTTCTTTTAGACTAAAATGAATTTCATTAAGTAATTTGGTTAATTTCTCGGCAAATTGAGGATCCTCTAATTGATAAATGGAAATGTTAATTGACAAAAATAATTTAACGCCCATTTGATGCCATTGCATCATTTGCAAACATGCTGTTTTTACTATCCAATTTTCAAGAAAGCTGCTTAAGCCCAATTCCCGAGCAATTGGGAAAAATTGAATTGGCGAAACTTCTCCTAATTTCTGATGTGGCCAGCGTGTTAGCACTTCAATCCCAACTACCTCTTTTGAAACCAGCTCATGAATAGGTTGATAATACAAAACAAATTCCCCTTTCTCTACTGCTTTTGGCAACTCACTTCTTATTCTCTCTCTATTTCGAATTTCAAGCGTTCTTTTTTTAGAATAAAAGTTGCAATTTAATTCACCCAAAAAAGTAGATGACTCTAATGCCTTATTTGCATACTCAATTAACAAGAGCGCATCTTGAGCATCATCTGGATAAACTGAAATACCAGCATGCATCGAAATTTCTACTTCATTTTTTTCATTGTGAAATATAAAAGAATTTAGCAGTCTATTTAACATAAATGGCAGATCATTTTTACTTGTAATATCCGTCAACATAAGCGCAATGTTATTTTTTCCAATAGATGCAACTGTATCACTTGAACTGATAAGACGCATTAAATGAGAACCTGTTTCTCTTACTACATTACTTCCTGCTTCTTGCCCAAATTGCTCAACAATTCCTGACAGATTAGTAATTTTTACAACGGCAACACATAAATATTCATTTTCTTTTTGGGCACGTGCTATAGCTTGAGATAGCCTATCCTTAAATAAGGCAAGGTTAGGTAAATCAACATCGACATCATAACTGGCTAAATAATATCTTTGATCTTTTTGTTCTACTGCAGACAAGCCAATATTAATATCTTGGACCATAGCACTAAATAATTTTACCTCTTCCTGTGCAAATGCATTTACTTGCTTTGAATATAAAACTAACACGCCATCTCTACCTTTATTCGTGCTTAGCACAAACGCGGCTATAGAGAGGAATCCATTTTCGAGCATTCTTTTTTGCCAGTTCAATTGTTTTTTAGAGAAAGTACTAACATCATTAATAATAACGGTTTGTTTGTTTCTTAGTGCAGAAAGTGAGGGCTCTTGTCGTTCTTTTAAGCTAGGTGATGCATAGCTATTAAAGAGATCTTGCAAATATTTTTTTGCAGATCCCTGGCTTGCTAAAATACTTGGTAGATTTTCGTTTGGCTCACAAAGACCAGCCCAAACGAACGCATAATCTCCAAATTTGTAAATGATATTACACACTTCAAGTAATAGCTGTTCAGGATCCTGCTTTTGTAAAAGAATTTGATCAATATGTCTTAGAATAACATAGCCTCGATTTAAACGAGCTAACCGGGATTCATTTTTTTCAAGTAATTCATAACGATGATGCAATGAATTTGTGACAATTTTTATTTGCCAAAATAAACAAAGAGCAATAAATAAAATGATTATCCAATATTTAAATGGGTAAAATGGGCTGGATAGTATTAACTTTAAACCAACTGCCTCTGAAAACAGTAGACCTAACCCCATGCTTAATAATAAAAAGGTAATGACTACTTTAATAGCAACAACGTTAGATGACTTGCATTCCTTTTTTTCGATAAGAAAAGGAATTTCACTTAGAAATTCATTATTTCTCAATTTGTCGCCACTTACCGATTGTTCTACAGGCTTAAAAGGGATCTTTGACCTTTCTCCAGTTTGCTTAATGTTCTTCAAAGTCATACCGTTACTCCATTCTCCTTAATTTTATTAGACCACCCAAATAAAGAATGTATTCCAACTAATTAAGGGAATGCTGTACTAATATGCAATTTTACTTAAAAAAAAACTTCATACTGGATATGTAATAGGTAACGGCGAGATTGCCGAAGAGAGGAGTCGAACCTCCGACCTTCGCATTACGAATGCGCTGCTCTACCAACTGAGCTACTCCGGCAAGGAAAAGCGAGTATACGTAAGCAGGTGCTCCAGCTCAAGACTTAGCAATAAATTGTAAAAAAATACAGCCGATATAGCTTTATATGACCCTATGTGACCAGTTTGCGCATACTTATGCCCCAAATGGTAAGCTAATTCACTATGTTGAGGTGTATATTTTCTAAGCGACTAGTCATTAAGCCTTTGAAATTAGACTGTTTCTTTGCTTAAATGATAATTGGCATGAATACTGCTCAATAGAGTTTATAACTCGTTACTCAGCGGAGGTCTCTATGAACACAACTCGTACTAAACAAAGTGGTTTTACCTTAATCGAATTAATGATCGTCGTCGCCATTATTGGTATCTTGGCAGCCATTGCGATACCTGCCTATAACGATTACATGGTCAGAGCTCGTGTCTCTGAATTAATTAACGTTGGCTCTAACGCCAAAACATCTGTTTCTGAATACAGAATTTCTAAAGGTAGCATGCCTGGCACCAACACTGCTGCTGGTGTTACCAGTATTGTTACAAACTATGTTTCCGGCCTTGCAGTTGGCGCTAATGGTGTCATTACTATTACAGGTAACCAAACCAACTTGGGCACGGGGGCTGCAATCGGTATAGTTCTAACCCCTACTTTCGCTAACGGCGCAGTAAAATGGACTTGCACCTCAACTGGCGCAACCCAATTTGCACCTGCATCTTGCCGATAATCTTGCGGGAGGATTAATTCATAAGGTGGAGATAGTTGATGCTTAAAGCAGCCACTGGCTTCACCTTAATTGAATTAATGTCTGTTATAGCCATCATTGGCATTTTAGCTGCAATCGCAATCCCTTCTTATAATTTTTATCTTGTACGATCTCGCGTTACTGAGCTTCTCAATGCAAGCTCTTATGCTAAAGTGGCTATTATCGAATATCGTATTTCCAAAGGTGTGATGCCTACCTCAAATGCACAAATTGGCCTAACAAATGTTTCCACTAATTATATTAACTCAGTTACAGTTGGAGCTAACGGCATTATCACAGTAACCGGTAATCAAACGGCACTGGGGACAGGTGGGGCACTATCCATCGTTTTAACGCCTACTTTTTCAAATGGTGTGGTAACATGGGTTTGTAGCGCTAGTGGTGCTACACAATATGTCCCTGCAACTTGTAATTAAATGACAACTCAGCGCACGCTACTGATTACATTCACCACATCCATGGTGGCTTTTTTATGCCTCGCAGCTTATTGGCCCGGGTTATATGGACCATTTTTTTTAGATGATTTGCAAAGCATTACGCCTGCTAAAATGGACACGTTCTCATTAAGATCCTTGCTCGCAATCAGCCTGCAAAATGATACCGGTCCTTTAGGTCGCCCGCTTTCTGTCGCTACTTTTGCTTTAAATAGTTATTTTTTCGGCGACTCTCCCTTTGGCTTTAAGGCTGTTAATCTTGGCTTGCACCTAATCGTTGGCTTAGCCGTTGGTTTTTTTATCTATTGGTTAATTAAACTGTTGCCTAAAGGAAAACGCTTAGCACTACCCACAGCCCTGATTGTTTCTTTTTGGTGGCTGTTACACCCGTTAAATGTCAGTACAGTACTGTACCCTGTACAACGCATGACACAATTGTGTCATTTATTTACGCTGATGGGCTTAACAACTTATCTTGTGGGCAGGGCGCAACTCATCAGCCAAAAACCACGCGCCTATTGGTTTATGGGGTTAAGTTTCGCGCTATTTTTCCCGTTAAGTATTTTTAGCAAAGAAACAGGCATTTTATTTATTTGGTATTTATTTTGTATCGAATATTTTATTTTAGATTTTAAAGCACCCAAGGCGCATACTTCACTCTATTTAAGACGCTTCCATTATACCCTCAGCCTTAGCTTGGTATTGGCCGCGCTGATTTATTATTGGTTTAATTTAACAAAATATCTCAGTATTTTTGCGGAAAAGAATCTTTCTATTTTTGAGCGCCTGCTCACCGAAACCAAGGTAATGATTTTATATTTAAAATTGATACTGGTACCGCAAATTTCAGATCTTGGTCTATATCATGATGATTTTCCGATTTCTCATTCATTTGATGTACAAGTTATTATCAGCATATTCATTTTATTTTTTTGCGGATGGTTAATTTACAGTTGCCGCCATCGCGCCAAAGTCATTTCCTTTGGCTTGTCCTGGTTTTTTGTTTCTCAAGCGATAGAATCAACCATTATCCCGCTTGAAATCGTTTTTGAGCACCGCAACTATTTAGCCTCCATTGGGTTATTAGTTATTCCCAGCTTTTATTTTGTTTATTATTATCAAAAAGCGACGATTCGCTTTAAAAACACGCTCGCCATTTTATTGGTAACAATGATGTCTTTACTGGCCTTTGTCACTTATCAGCGAAGCTATGCTTGGTCAACGCCACAACGTTTTTTAACCAAAGAACTCTATCATCACCCTTACTCGGCTCGTGTTCATATCGAACTGGCCAATTGGTTTTTAACCAAAGGGCTTTATGATAGTGCCTTTAAAGAATTGGACATTGCCCAAAGTCTAGAACCATTCAATGCAGGCATCACCCTACATAAAATATTAATTTATTGTCATGGCAAAAATGTACCGAATGAACTTTACGATGAAGCATCAATCAAAATAAGGCAAGGGACTATCTCCCCCTATGTCATATTAGTGCTTGATCAAATGGTAGATAATATGTTTAAAAATAATTGTGATGCTATCGATAAAAATAAATTACAAGATATTATCCACGAAGCGCAAAATAACCCTTTTCTTTGGTATAAACCGCTTTATAAAGCCGTGCTTTTTCATCTTGAAGGTGGCCTGGCGTTGTTGCAAAAAAACGTTGACCAAAGCCGTTATTTATTAAATAAATCATTTGAAGTTTATCCTAACAGAATCGATCCATTGATCCAAAAAGCTTATCTTGAGTTACAACATGGGATGCTAAAAGAAGCCAAACAAACCATCAGTATCATCAATGCACATTCAAGTTCACTTAAAACACCTTCTGACAAAGTTGCTAAACTTATAAAGACGATGAACTTGCTTAGCAATGAAAAGGGTAAGACTGAATGAAAAACATACCCAAGACCGTGAGTATTATAATTCCTGCCAAAAATGAAGAAGAAGGGCTAAAAAGCATACTGTTAAAATTGAAGCAAGCCTTCCCTTCATTTGAAATTATTGTCGTTGATGATGGCTCAACGGATAATACAGCCTCTTTGGCGCGCTCATTGGGCGCTACCGTATACTCACATCCATACAGCATAGGTAATGGCGGCGCCATCAAAACAGGGGCAAGAAAGGCTACCGGTGATATTCTTATTTTTATGGATGCCGACGGTCAACATCAAATAGAGCACATTTTGCCTTTATTAGAAAAATTCAAGCAAGGCTACGATATGGTTGTGGGTGCAAGAGATGCCTCTTCTCAAGCCAGTGTTCTACGGCTGATGGGTAATTCGTTTTATAATTTCCTTGCCAGTAAGATTGTCGGTCAACCTATTGCTGATTTAACTTCTGGTTGTCGGGTGGTGAATGCAGAGAAATTTAAAGAATTTTTGCCTTTGTTACCCAATGGTTTTTCATCCCCAACAACCATTACCATGGCGTTTTTTAGAACGGGTTACTCAGTTGCTTATGTTCCCATTGATGTCAAAAAGCGTATTGGAAAAAGCCATTTAAAACCTTTTACAGATGGGATCAGATTTTTACTGATTATCTACAAAATGACTGTTCTTTACTCACCTATTAAGATATTTTTGCCGTTCGCCTTCTTACATTTTATCGCAGGCTTAGGTAACTATGCTTATACCTATACCACCCAAGGGCGGTTCACCAATATGAGTGCCGTCTTGTTATCTGCCTCTGTTATCATTTTTTTGATTGGTCTTGTGTCTGAACAAATCACAACCTTGCTGTATTCACAAAAGCAGTATAATCAACCTGCTAAACATCCTTTAGGCAAATCAACCTATAAAAAAGTGCGTAAACTCAATGTCAAAGCACCTAAAGATCTGCGCAAAGATCATTAGTTACCTGTTATTATTTGCTCTTATAACGGGCATTTTGCTTTACAATGGTAAAGATATTATTGCGCTTTTCAAGAAAGTTAACATTGTACTCATTGGTATAAGTATGCTTTTGCAGATCCCGATGATTGCCTGTGGTGGGCTTGCTTTCAAAATTTTATGCACAGCTTTAGGTATTGAGATAAGATGGCAAGATTGGGCTGGATTAAGTTTTATTGCCAATTTTCTAAATCAGCTGTTACCGTATCGACCCGGCGTTGGCTTTCGTTACCTTTATATGCGTCAACATTATCATATGAAAACATCACAATTTTTTCATGTGATGTTTATTTATCTCTTACTCACTTTATTAGTAAGTTGTTTATTCACCCTCTTTGGTTGGTTAATGACAGATATTCCCAACAATTTCAATATTATGGTATTGTGCGCCCTGGGATTTAGCCTGGGAATGATTGTGGCCTTTATCTTATTAAAAAAACAAAAATTTTTAATTAATGCATCAATGCATAAAACGCAAGAACAATCCCTTGCTGCAAAACTGATGCATGCATTTTTTACGCTGATTAATAACCCAGCAGCCCTTTTAGGGGCAACGCTTTCTCTTTTATGTGTGAATCTTTTTACAGCAGCTATATTTTATTTTGTCTTCATGTCTACAGGATCACCATTACCTTTAGGTGATTGTTTTTTCCTGGTAGGCATTGTTGTACTGGCCATGATAATTCCCATTACACCAGGGAATATTGGCGTGCTTGAGACTCTCGTTGGGACCCTCACCCAAGCGCTATATCATGATTTTAGTCTGGGGTTTGGCGTCACCGCGCTGTTTAGAGCAAGCCAATGGCTACCCTCCATGCTATTAGGCACAGGTTTTAGCTTATTTCTTGTTGGTTCACTTATCCCAAAATTCAAGCCGTTACAGCTTGGACCAAGACAGACTGTTGACTAAACTTAATGCATATCCATTGCGTATTATTAAGTGTGTGAAGTACCTATTCGATGAATGAACAAAAATCTGTTTCTATAAGCGGCCTGGCTAAAAAGCTAGTACAGGCAGAATTGATTGATGCACAAACTGCATCTCTAGCGCTTGATGTTGCCTCAAAGAAAAAGATCCCTTTTGTTGCTTATCTTGTTGAAAAAAATCTTATTCCAGATGAACTTATTGCGCAAACTGCCTCTACAGCCTTTGGCGATCCCTTATTTGATTTAAATGCCATTGATCTTGAAATTATTCCCAAAGAAATTGTCAGCGAAAAATTGATCCGCAAACATCATGCTTTACCTTTATTTAAGCGTGGTAATCGACTGTATGTTGCTGTCTCTGATCCGACTAATTTGGAAGCCCTTGATGAATTTAAGTTTCATACCGGCATCACCACAGAAGCCATCTTGGTGGAAGAAAGAAAGCTTGTTGAAACCATTGAGAAAGTTCTAAGCGACAAAGAAAGTTCGGCGCTGTCTGATCTGCAAGATACTGATCTAGACGATTTAGATATCTCCGGTATGGAAGATATTGAAAAAACTGAAGAGGATGCTGATTCTGATGTAGATGATGCGCCCATTGTTCGGTTTGTTAACAAAGTATTACTGGATGCCATTAACCGTGGCGCGTCTGATATTCACTTCGAGCCTTATGAAAAAACCTATCGTGTACGTTTGCGTCAAGATGGTATTTTAAGTGAATTCGCCTCTCCACCGGTTAATCTTGCCCCCAGATTGGCGGCTCGTTTGAAAGTAATGTCACGCCTGGATATTTCTGAAAGGCGTATCCCTCAAGATGGTCGCTTCAAAATGAAACTTTCCCGAAATCGGGCGATTGATTTTCGCGTAAGCACCTGCCCAACCCTTTTTGGCGAAAAAATTGTGATGCGTATTTTAGATCCCTCCAGTGCCAAAATGGGGATTGATGCATTAGGGTATGAAGATTATCAAAAAGAATTATTTCTAAATGCGATACACCGTCCACAAGGCATGGTACTGGTAACAGGGCCCACCGGTAGTGGTAAAACGGTTTCTCTGTACACAGCACTTAACATTCTCAATGTAGCTGAAGTAAACATTTCCACAGCTGAAGATCCGGTGGAAATAAACTTGCCTGGTATAAACCAAGTGAATGTAAATCCTAAAGCAGGGTTAACTTTTTCATCTGCTTTGCGTGCTTTTTTACGTCAAGATCCAGATATTATCATGGTGGGCGAAATTCGAGATTTAGAAACAGCTGAAATTGCCGTCAAAGCGGCTCAAACTGGGCACATGGTACTGTCTACATTACATACCAATAGTGCGCCAGAAACACTGACGCGTTTGATTAACATGGGTGTGGAATCCTTTAATTTAGCAACGTCAGTGTCCTTGGTCATTGCGCAACGCCTGGCAAGACGTTTATGTATTCATTGCAAAAAAGCGGTGAATCTACCCCATGAAGCGATGATAGAAGCTGGGTTTACTGAAGAAGAGCTCAAAGAAAAATTTACCCTCTATGAACCAACAGAATGTCCACAATGTAACAAAGGGTTTAAAGGTCGTGTTGGGCTGTATGAAGTGATGCCTGTTTCTGAAGAAATTGGCAAAATCATTATGGCTGGCGGTAATGCATTTGATATTGAGGCGCAAATGCTAAAGGAAGGATGTTTAAATTTACGTCGCTCGGGCCTAAACAAAGTAAAATTGGGATTAACTAGTTTGGAAGAAGTGTATAGAGTAACCAAGGAATAAACCATGCCAGCTCCTAAACGCGCCACATCAGTTTCGACTTTTTCTTATGAATGCACCAATAACCAAGGTGTAAAAGTAAAAGGCGAAATAACCGCGCCCAATCTCACATTGGCAAAAGCTGATTTGCGCCGTCAAGGTTTAAACCCTGTAAAAGTAAAAAAAAGAACCTCTTCCCTTTTTACCAAGCGTAAGAAAAAAATTACAGCTGCTGAAATATGTTACTTTAGCCGCCAAATGGCAACCATGATGTCTGCCGGGGTGCCGCTGGTGCAATCTTTTGATATTGTCGCCAAAGGCCTTGATAACGAATCCATGCGCGATTTAGTACTATCGGTTAAAGCAGATGTTGAAGCAGGACGTTCCTTTTCTGAAGCCTTAAAGCAGCACCCATTATATTTTGATCAATTGTTTTGTAACTTAGTCGGTGCTGGTGAAGCTTCAGGCTCTTTAGAAATTATGTTAGATAGAATTGCCACCTACAAAGAAAAAACAGAAACTTTAAAAAAGAAAATTAAAAAAGCCTTATTTTATCCTACGGCTGTTTTAGTGGTTGCTATTATTGTAACTGCTATTCTATTGATTTTCGTGGTTCCTCAATTTGAACAACTATTTAAAGGCTTCGGTGCAGATCTCCCTGCTTTTACCAAAATGGTAATTGGGCTTTCTGCTATTGTACAAAAATGGTGGTGGATTATCCTAGGGCTTATTATTACCAGTGTCTGGGTGCTTTCTTATGCCAAGAAAAAATACCCTGGCGTGCAAAACACGATTGATAAAATGGTACTTAAGATCCCCGTCATTGGTGGCATTTTACACAAAGCCGCCATCGCTCGATTTGCCAGAACATTATCAACCACCTTTGCCGCTGGTGTGCCGCTTGTGGAAGCATTAGAATCCGTTGCGGGAGCAACAGGTAATATCATCTATGCCAATGCTGTGCTTCGCATTAAAGATGAAGTCTCAACAGGTTCGCAAATGCAGCTCTCTATGCGCAATACTGGCATTTTTCCTAACATGGTGATACAAATGGTTGCTATCGGTGAAGAATCCGGTTCTTTAGACTCCATGTTAGCAAAAATTGCGTCTATCTATGAAGAAGAAGTCGATGCCGCAGTCGATGGTTTAAGCAGTTTACTTGAACCGCTCATTATGGCTATTCTTGGTGTGCTGGTCGGTGGTTTAGTGATTGCAATGTATTTACCAATATTCAAGATGGGCTCAGTTATTTAAGGACCACCATGGAATGGTTAACTTTCTTCAAAATGTCGCAAGGCGCTTTTCTTGGCTGTGTCGCTGTGCTGGGTTTAATCATTGGCAGTTTTTTAAATGTGGTTATTTTTCGACTACCCAAAATGCTACATCGCGAATGGGCCAACCAATGTGTTGACTATTTGCAAGAGCATGCACAATTTGTCCCTAAGAACCTTATTTCAAACACCACCGAAGCATTCAACCTCATTACACCACGTTCCAGATGCCCGCATTGTCAACACGAAATTAGTGCCTTTGAAAACATTCCTGTATTAAGCTTTGTATTTCAACGCGGTCGTTGTAGCGCCTGTCATAAACCCATTTCTTGGCGTTATCCTTTATTTGAAATAACCACGGCGCTTTTTTCCCTTATTGTCGCTTATAAATTTGGTGTCTCTTGGCAAACTATTGGGGCTTTATTTTTAACCTGGTCGCTGATTGTGCTGGCAGCTATTGATTTAGAACATCAAATCCTACCGGATGATATTACTTTACCACTGTTGTGGTTAGGATTATTGGTCAATAGCCAAGAACTATTTACTTCTTTAAATTCTGCTCTGTTGGGGGTGGTGGGCGGTTATTTATTTTTGTGGTCTATTTATTGGATATTTAAACTCATCACCCACAAAGAAGGCATGGGGTATGGTGATTTTAAATTATTAGCGATGTTAGGAGCCTGGGTTGGCTGGCAAGCCTTACCCATCATCATCTTATTATCCTCTTTTTGTGGCGCGTTGGTGGGGATAAGTCTGGTTGCCCTCAAACGTCATGAACGTTCACAACCTATCCCTTTTGGCCCCTTTCTTGCGCTGGCAGGATGGATAACCCTGATTTGGGGTGATAAGCTATCTCATCTTTATCTATCTTTTGCTGGATTAGCATGACTCTGATTGTAGGATTAACCGGTGGTCTTGGCTCAGGAAAAAGCACCGTAGCGGATTTCTTTAAATCCCTTGGCATTGGCGTGATTGATGCAGATGAAATTGCCAAAGCTTTAGTCAAAAAGGGCGAGCCTGCGCTAACGCAAATTGTTTCTCGCTTTGGAAAGGCCATTTTAACCCCTGAGGGTGAGCTAAACCGTCCATTGATGCGTGAAAAAATTTTTAACAATGCCGAAGATAAATTGTGGCTTGAAAATTTACTGCACCCAATCATTTTTCATAGTATCAAAGAACAAGTAAGTAGCCTTAAAGGGCCTTATTGTGTTGTGGTGGTGCCTTTACTGGCAGAGCGAATTGCTAAATACAAAGACTTTCTTGATCATATCTTGGTTGTTGATGCCAAAGAAGCACAGCAAATCGCTTGGACTGCTATGCGCGATAATATCGAACCTGAACTCATTAAAAAAATGATCCATGCTCAAGCTTCTAGAGAAGAGCGGCTCAAGATTGCCGACACCGTTATTGTGAACGCAGGCAGCCTTGAGGAGCTAAAAAAGAAGGTTGAAGAGGTGCATAGGAAGTTTTTGGCAGAACCTTCATCCCCCTCACCCTAACCCTCATCCCAATTTTATTCAAGAAATTACCCCTCATCCCCCTCACCCTAACCCTCTCCCACAAGGGGAGAGGGGATCAGATCCAAAATTTGGTTTCTGTCCTTCTCCCCTTGAGGGAGAAGGTGGCCAACGGCCGGATGAGGGGTAATGTAATCTCTTGAACAATTTATGTTTCCCCCACTCTTTGTTATAGTTCATAAAAGACACTCCCCTTCTAGGGTAAAACACACGTTTAGAGGAAAAAGCTGGTGACACAACAAACTTTAACCTATGAACACCCGCTCACTGAAAGATTAAGAACATTTTTAAGAGCGGAATATTTGTTTCAGGTGGCTAAATACAGGTTTAGCAATTTAACTAGTATCTGGGATGCCAGAGACTGTGTTGCCAATATAATTGAGGTTTATAACCTTGTTGAGCGAACTGAATTCAGAAGCGAATTATCGAAAGAGCTAGAAAGACATACCAACGGTTTACAACGCTTAGCCAAGACGCCTTCGGTAGATCATAAAGCATTAGATAAAGTGTTAAGAGATCTTGAAAAATCTGCCGACGTGGTTAAAAGCTATTCTGCCAAACAAGGCATTTTTCCCCAACACAGTGAATTGCTTAACGGCGTCAGACAACGTTTAATGATCCCAGGCGGCACCTGTAGCTTTGATTTGCCAGCTTTTCATTATTGGCTTAATTTGCCGCCTAAAACACGTCAATCAAGCTTGAATCAATGGATGGAAATTTTAGATCCTTTAGATAAAGCGTTAAACCTGGTGCTTGAACTGACAAGACAAAGCAGTGTTCCCACCAAGGAAACAGCACATGCGGGCACCTTTCAAAAAACATTAAGCCAACAATCCACATGCCAATTAATTCGTGTGCGTGTGCGCTCGGATATTGGCGTATTTCCTGAAATCAGCGCCAATAAGCACCGCGTTAATATTCGCTTTTTGTTTGCTAATTTTGAGCAAGGAAAACCGGCGCTTTCATCACATGATATTCCTTTTGAACTTACCTGCTCGATGATTTTATGAAAACAACCGAAGTAAAATGCCCGACCTGCGAAAAAGTAACTTCTTTCGCGGGATCTAACCCCTTTAGGCCCTTTTGTTCTGATAGGTGCAAATTAATTGATTTAGGGGCTTGGGCGGCTGAAGATTACAAAATTCCTGTTAACCCACAAGAAAATGCTAAAACGTGGGAAGAGAATAATCATAACGAGTAAAATCTACTGTTTTACTGAATGGGATTATTCAAAGCTTTTACAATCCCCTCATTGGCTTTAGGCAATACTAACTCAGTAAGTTTATCCGGATAATACCAAGCAATTTCTTGCCCTTCACACCCTTTGGCTTGTCCCTTAAAGTCGGTGACTTTATGCACCCATAAACGCACCGCTTTGTCTGGGTAGTCATGTTCGATTTCAAGCAAGGGCGAGTGCGCAAGCACTTCAATGCCTACTTCTTCTAAGAGTTCTCGTTTAAGCGCAGAGGATAAGTCTTCCCCGGGTTCAATTTTTCCCCCAGGGAATTCCCAACTATTGGCTTGATGTTGATGAGTTTGCCTTTTAGCAACGAGCACTTGACCCAGCTCGTTAAAAACCACCCCCACGGCAACATTAATGCGGTGTGGCACTAAGCTAAACGTCCATGACAATGCTTGTACTTTTTGCCCGAGCCACAAGGACATAAATCATTACGGCCAACTTTAGGGGCTGCACGCGACATTGTCGCCCCACCCATGGCGCTAATTTTTTCGTTTTCTAGCCCTTCTTCTTCATTGCCCTCTAAGGCACTTGCCGAGGCATGACGAAACACCATAGATTCATTGTTGGCAATGCGTCGTTGTTCTTCTTGTGCTTCAACCGCATCAATATCCGATGCTGCTTGCACTTCAACAACTGACAATAAGCTAATGACTTGACGTTTAATGCTATCGAGCATGGAGGTAAATAAGTTAAAGGCTTCACGCTTATATTCTTGACGCGGATCTTTTTGCGCATAGCCACGCAAGAAAATACTTTGACGCAAATATTCCATTTGCGATAAATGATCACGCCAATGCATGTCTAAAGAATGCAACATCACTGATTTTTCAAAACGGCGCATCGCCTCATTACCAATGACCGCTTCTTTGGCTTCGTATTCTTTAGCCGCTTCATTGATGATGCGCTCTCTAATCACCTCTTCATGGACATTAGACTCTTCTAACCACTGTTTAATGGGCAACTTGAGTGCAAACTCAGCGCTGATGGTTTTCTCCAAGCCATCAATATCCCACATATCTTCTACACTTTGCGGGGGAATAAATTCAGAAATAACCGTGTTAAGAACAGATCCTCTGATGCTCTTAACATTTTCTGAAATGTCGGTCGATAACATCAACGCATCGCGTTGATCATAAATCACCCGCCGTTGATCGTTGGCAACATTATCATATTCCAGCAATTGTTTGCGGATATCAAAGTTATGCCCTTCTACTTTTCTTTGCGCATTTTCTATTGCGCGGGTTACCCAAGGGTGAGTAATAGCCTCGCCTTTTTCAACACCTAAACGTCGCATTAACCCTGCCATTTTATCAGAGCCAAAGATCCGCATCAGGTTGTCATCTAAGGAAAGATAAAAACACGAAGAGCCAGGATCGCCTTGACGGCCAGCACGACCTCGTAACTGGTTATCAATACGTCGTGATTCATGACGCTCGGTACCAATAATGTGCAAACCACCGGCCTTAACAACCACTTCGTTACGTTGTTTCCATTGCTCACGAATTTGCGCAACTTGCTCTTGTGTGGGCTCTTCTAAAGCGCGAATCTCAGCATCTAATGAACCACCCAGCACAATATCGGTTCCTCGACCTGCCATATTGGTGGCAATGGTGACCGTGCCAGGGCGCCCTGCTTCAGCAACAATTTGAGCTTCTTGTTCATGGAACTTGGCATTTAATACTTGATGTTTGATTTTATGTTGCTTGAGAATGTTTGAGAGCAACTCAGAATTTTCGATGGAAATCGTGCCCACTAAAACAGGTTGATTTGCCGCCACACATGTTTTTATTTCTTCAACGATGGCTTCAAATTTTTCTTGCTTGGATAAGTAGATGATGTCTGCTTTATCTTTACGAACACAAGGCTTATTAGTGGGGATCACCACCACTTCTAAGTTATAAATTTGTTGGAATTCATAAGCTTCTGTATCTGCCGTTCCTGTCATCCCTGCCAATTTGTTATAAAGGCGGAAGAAATTTTGGAATGTAATGGAGGCCAACGTTTGATTTTCACTTTGAATGGGAACGCGTTCTTTGGCTTCAACCGCTTGATGTAAACCATCAGACCAACGTCGCCCTGGCATAGTACGGCCAGTATGTTCGTCAACAATCACCACTTCATTGTTATGAACAAGATAATCTACATCGCGTTTAAAAAGCGCATGCGCGCGAAGGCTGGCATTCAAATGATGTAGCAACCCAATATTCATGGGATCGTACAAACTCTTACCAGAGGTTAAGAGGCCTTCTTTAACCAGCAAAGCTTCAACTTTAAGATGTCCTTCCTCAGAAAGGTAAATCTGTTTCGATTTTTCATCAATGGTGTAATCGCCAGGGCCATCTTTCACTTTTTGTGGGTTCAGTGAAGGTACAATTTCATTCATTTTGATATAAAGTTCAGAACTATCTTCAGCAGCCCCTGAGATAATTAACGGTGTTCTGGCTTCATCAATTAAAATGGAATCGACTTCATCGACGATGGCAAAATTTAATTCTTGTTGTAAACACTCTTCTTGAGAATGCGCCATTTTATTGCGCAGGTAATCAAACCCTAACTCATTATTGGTGGCATATATCACATCACACAGGTAGCTTTCGCGTTTTACTTCTTGACGCATTCTGGGCACAACGATGCCTACTGTGAGTCCTAAAGCACGATACAAGGGCAACATCCAATTGGCGTCACGTCGTGCTAAGTAGTCATTAACGGTGACCACATGTACTGATTTACCAGAAAGTGTATTCAAGTACACAGGCAAGGTTGCTACTAATGTTTTACCTTCACCGGTGGACATTTCGGCGATTTTGCCATGATGGAGCACCATGCCGCCGATAAGTTGCACATCAAAGTGACGCATCCCTAAGGTACGCTTGCTTGCTTCTCTAACGGCCGCAAATGCTTCCGGTAATAAGTGATCTAGCGTTTCGCCTTTTTTAAAGCGTGCTTTGAATTCGCTGGTTTTTTCAAAGAGCGCCTCATCGCTTAATTTTTCATAAGTGGGTTCTAAAGCATTAATTTTTTCTACCGTCTTGCGATAGCGCTTTAGCAAACGTTGATTACGGCTTCCAAATACGGTCTTGATGAGTCCAGAAAACATAAGCGTTTAGCAACTTCCTTATGGGTTTATATTGTGGTGAATAATATCATGAAAAACCCCATTCTGGGGAAAAATACCATAGCATTAAGAAAATTAACTTACTTTCTGCGGAGATCAGGAAAATACTCTCCAGGATCAACAGCTTCCCCATTACGATGGACTTCCAGATGCAAGTGCGGCCCGGTAGAGCGTCCACTTGAACCCAACAAGGCAATCGTTTGTCCCTTTTTAACCAACTCACCGGGTGCCACTAAAATTTCTTTATTGTGTCCATAACGGGTTGCTAAACCATTGGCATGTTGAATTTCTACTAAATGGCCATAGCCCCCTTTAGTGGCAGCGTAACTAACTATCCCCCCAGCCAACGCTTTCACTTGCGCGCCTTCTTTACCGACGATATCAACGCCAGCATGCCAGGCTTTACGCCCAGTAAAGGGATCCTGTCTTAAGCCAAAAAATGATGATACCCACCCTTCGGCAGCTGATTTGCCTTGGCCAAATAAAGACAATTCTTGATGACCTAAACGGGTCTGTAGCGCTTGATGCAAAGCACTCAATTGCGTTACACGTTTTTGGGTTAGATTTTCTAAGGCTTTGATATCACTTATCAAAGGCCCACCCTGGGGAACTGCTTCTTGAAAATTAAACTCTTGCGGATCAAGCCCAGAAGACGCTACTAAACGCTCCCCTAATGCATTAATTCGCATTAAGTTCGCCTGAATACGCCCAATGTGCTCTGTTAATACCTGTAAATTCTGCTCTGTATGGAACTCTTTTGAAAAAGGCTGGTTTTTCTCGTAACTTGCATAATTCAAAAAGCTTTGCTTGCTAAAGTAGGCCGAATGGGCAATTCTATAGCCACCAAAGAAAGCAAGGGCTAACGCAGCAATCGTTGCAAGCAGTAACAGCGTTGCAACGTTATAACTGAGCTCAAAACTTCCCTTTGTTGCGAATGCTTTAGAAAGTGTATTTAATTTCATGGTTTATTAATGTCACACCTAAGTCCACCTATACAAGAATTGCTTAAAAAACCTGACTCAAAACTTAGTCAGTTAGTTTCTCAAGCGCAAGCGATAGAAGCATTACAACAACTATTTATTTCACTACTCAATACTGAACTCATACCATATTGCCGCGTCGGTTGCTATGAGTCGGGGGTATTAACGTTGTTTACCCCCAATGCTGCCATTGCAACCCGACTACGCTTTGAGATCCCTACTTTAACAAGCCAATTACGAGCATACCCTACTTGGGCCGGGTTGTGCTCTATTCAAGTGAAGGTCCAAAAAAATTGGCAATTACCCCAACCTGCTCTTGAGAGTAATAATCCCAAGGAACCCCCTCTTACTTTATCTGGGGGCAATGTAGAGCAAATTCAAGCTTTGATAGATTCATTAAAAGAAAAGCCAGGGATGGAAAAGATTATTGAGAGTTTGCAGCGGATTTTGAGGAATTCGTAAGGGCCTGCCAACCTGGATATTTTTAATCTTTGTAGGGGCGC